>NZ_JAOPFU010000015.1 GCF_025515275.1 Catenovulum sp. 2E275 | reverse complement strand
CTGCGTGTCGCTGCGTTGTGGGGGCGCATTATAGGGACAAAACAAACCCCGTCAACGCTTTTTTTGAATTTATTTCTTTTTTTTAATCGTTCGGTTAATTAAGCTACAACTTGCTTATTTATTGGCTTTGTGTCTAACTTATAACTACCTTTTCCCTACATATTTAAAACATATGAAAACCCATAGAGCATATAAAAAAATATCTCCGACAATTGCCAATACTGCATACATAGATGAAAGTGCAGTTTTAATTGGTGATATTGTTATTGATCAGGATTCCAGTGTTTGGCCTTTAGTGGCAGCCAGAGGCGATGTTAATTATATAAAAGTAGGCCAACGTACTAATATTCAAGACGGGAGTATTTTGCATGTAACCCGTCAAACCAGTTCAAATCCCGATGGATACCCATTAATTATTGGTGACGATGTAACAATTGGTCATAAAGCAATGCTGCATGGCTGTTATATTGGTAACCGTGTATTAATTGGTATGGGGGCGATTGTATTAGATGGCGCAATTATAGAAGACGATGTCATGTTAGCAGCAGGCTCTTTGGTATCTCCCAATAAAAAGCTCGAATCAGGTTATTTATATATGGGCAGCCCTGCTAAACAAGCCAGAAAGTTAACTCAAGCTGAAATTGACTTTTTAAAACAGTCAGCGCTCAACTATGTTGAGTTAAAAGATGATTACCTTTAGTAATCATCTTTTAACTCGCTTGCATTCAAATGTTACTTTGTTAACTCACCATTTCGTAATTTATCAACTACAGATAAAATTTCTGGCTTAACCCCTCGCCAGATACAAAAGCTTTCAGCAGCTTGACCAACCAGCATACCTAAACCATCTAATGCTAGCTTTACATCATTTTGACGAGCCCATTCAACAAATACGGTTGGTTTATCACCATAAACCATGTCATAAGCAAAACCACTTTTTGTAAATACTGTAGCCGGTATATCTGGCAACTCATTCGATAAACTTGCCGATGTTGAATTAATGACCAAATCATAACGTTGGTTTAACTCATCAAACCCAAGCGCACTGATATTACCTTTATCCAAAAACCGATCTGCAAGTTGTTGAGCTTTATTTAATGTTCGGTTTGCAACCACCAATTGAGCAGGCGCTTGCTCCAATAAAGGTTCAATAACACCACTTGCAGCGCCACCGGCACCAATTAATAAAATGGATTTGCCCGTTAATGGAATTTGATTTGCCAATAAATCATTTACTAAACCAGCGCCATCTGTCGTATCCGCTTCGATTGTACCGTCAGCTAAAAATTTTAATGTATTAGCAGCCTGAGCTAGTTGTGCTCTATTAGTCACTTTATCTGCCAATTTAAATGCTCTTTCTTTAAAAGGCACGGTTACATTACAACCTTTGCCACCGGCTTTTATAAAGTTAGCAATGTCCTGTTCAAACTCATCAAGTTCAGAAAATTGTGCGGTATACTCTATAGCTTGCTCAGTTTGTCTGGCAAACTCGGCATGAATCAAAGGTGATTTACTTTGTTTAATTGGGTTACCATATACTTTGTATTGATCCATGAAAATCCTAATCTTTAAATTGAGAAATAACTTTGTTTGGCATTAAAAAGATATTTACGCGAAAAAACAAGTCAGATATGCAGCAAAATACCCCCTATACCTTAATTGGTGGAGAAAGTCAGGTTAATAAATTAGCGAATCGCTTTTACGATATTATGGAAAACGATCCACACGCAGCCGAGTTATTAGCCATTCATCCGCAACCTATGGATTCTATCAGGCAGCGCTTTTTTGAATTTTTATCTGGCTGGTTAGGTGGGCCTGATTTATTTGTTGAAAAGTATGGACACCCAAGATTACGTGCCAGACATCTGCCTTTTAAAGTCACACCGCATCAGCGTGACTTGTGGATGTTATGTATGAACCAAGCTTTAGACGAAGTTGTCTCTCACCCGGCTTTAAAAAAAGAGTTGCAAAAAAGTTTCTACCAGCTTGCAACTCATATGATTAATTCAGATTAAGCCAATTTTGAGGTTTTAAGTATCGCTCATATAACTTAGCTTCAGCACTATCTTCGGCGGGTTGATAATTATATTCCCACCTCGCCAGTGGCGGCATAGACATTAAAATAGATTCTGTTCTGCCACCACTTTGTAACCCAAACAAAGTGCCGCGATCAAATACCAGATTAAACTCAACATACCGTCCTCGACGATAAAGCTGGAATTGTCGCTGATGTTCTGTGTATTGTGTATTTTTACGCTTTTCAATAATTGGTATATAAGCATCAATAAAACCTAAACCGACCGCTTTTATATAATCAAAACAGGTTTCAAACGGCCATTGGTTTAAATCATCAAAAAATAGTCCACCTACGCCTCGGGTTTCATCTCTATGTTTTAAATAAAAATATTCATCACACCATGTTTTATATTTAGGGTATACATCATCACCAAAAGGTTTAGATAAATCCAAAGCAGTCTGATGCCAATGCACAACATCTTCCTCAACTGGATAAAAAGGAGTTAAATCAAAACCACCACCAAACCACCAAACGGGTGCTTCACCCTCTTTTTCAGCAATAAAAAAACGAACATTAGCGTGTGAGGTTGGTATATGCGGATTTTTTGGATGAATAACCAGAGAAACACCACAAGCTTGCCAGCTTCGTCCAGCTAATTCTGGCCGATGAGCCGTTGCCGATGGTGGCATTTTATCACCATAGACATGAGAGAAATTAACCCCGCCTTGCTCAATTACATTGCCGTTAGTTAATACTCGGGTTCGGCCACCGCCACCTTCTGCTCTATCCCAAGCATCTTCGACAAATTTAGCGCTACCGTCTGCTTTTTCTAAGGCGTTACAAATTGAATCTTGTAAGGCTAATAAAAATGTTTTTACGTCTTCAATATTTACTTGGCTCATGATCTAAATACTTGTTGAGTTAACGGGTTAATAATTGTACTTGGTTTATCGGACTCACCTAATGCGCCATCCAAAATATAATCTACCTGCGACTGAAAAACAGATTTAACCGCATTAGCAGATTTAAGTGAGTCCTGCCCAGATAAATTAGCGCTGGTAGAAACAATAGGTTTACCAAATTGACGACATAATTCACGAGCAATCGGGTGAGCAGTTACCCTAACCGCCAAAGTATTAAATTGACCAGTTAATAATTCAGATACGCCTTTTTTAACAGGTAATAACAAGGTGAAAGGCCCCGGCCAATGTGAAAAAACATGATAGCGCTTATCCTGCGGAATAGCGTTATCATCCACATAACGCGTTAATTGAGAATAATCACTGGCAATTAAAATGACGCCTTTATCAACCGGTCTTTGTTTGAGTTCAAGAATTTTATTAACCGCTTGCTGATTATCAGGATCACAACCCAGTCCAAAACAAGATTCAGTTGGATAAGCAATCACACCACCTTGATTCAAAGCTTCGACCGCTTGCAAATAGATATTTTCAGACATAACACAATACAATACAATGATAACTAAGGTATCGGGATTATACCCTTAAGCAAACAGATTTTGCAGGTTACTTTACTGAAACTAAAATTTATTCTCGATCGATTTTGTGGCCACATTTTTTTTGCGGGCAAACCAACTTACTTTGCCCTCTCAATGTTTTTTCCATCATCACAGGCCAATCACATTCAGGACAAGAATGAGCCACCGGCTTAAAGTTTAAAGCATAGTTGCAATCAGGATAAGCAGAACAGGCATAAAACAGTTTACCAAATCGGTTTTGCCTTTGAGTTAACTCGCCTTTATTGCATTTGGGACACTGAATATTCGTATTTTGAGTTTGTTCCTGATCAGTATGATCAACAAAATCACAGGCAGGGAAATTTGTACAACCAATAAAAATACCATAGCGCCCATGTTTAACCGCAAGCTCGTGCTGGCATTTAGGACACTCAGAACCTTCAATAATTTTATTGGTTTCAGCTTGCTCCTGATACAAAGGTTTAATGTAATCACAACTGGGATACTGACTACAGCCTAAAAAAGGGCCTTTTTTACCGGAGCGAAAAACAAGCTCGCCACCGCACTCAGGACAAGTATGAAACTCTTTATCGAGTGCGTGAGCTTTATTAGAAAATAATTCAGGTGTTTTATCCGACATATTTACAAACTAACATCATCAAAATCACACCACAAGTTTGCTTAATGTAATAAACCATCAGGTTCGTCAAAAACTAACTCTTCCATTTGGTTATATGCAGTTTCATGACCAGGCACATTAAACAGAACCATTAAAATAACCCATTTAAGGTCATCTAATAAAAATTCAGGTGTTTCCAGCGCCATCACCCTGTCGATAACCATTTCACGGGTTTCAATGTCAAGCACATTAATTTGCTCTAAAAACATAATAAATCCCTGACTTTTTGGATCGAGTCGAGTTTGCTCTTCGGCAGTATAAATACGCACTGAAGGGCTAAGGCATGGTTTAGTTAAATAGGGAATGGTGTCAGAGTTTTGTAAGTCTGCGAGTTTTTCAAGCCAGTTAAGTGCTTTATAAATCTCATCGACCTCAAAGCCAGCTTTCAACAATTCATCAGTTAACTGGTCATGATCAACCATAACTTCAGTTTCGCTGTGAATATAGTTCTCAAACAAATACATGAGGATATCAAACATATCTATTCCCTCCTCAATCGAATGTAACCACCCGAAGTAGCTGCAATAAGACCTTGCAATTCAAGATCCAGAAGTTGAGATAAAACCAAATCGACGGGTTGCTGTGTCCTTTCGACCAACTCATCAATCGAAGTCACCTCATAATCTAAGTTAACCAACAATTCATGACTTGTGAAGTTTTCTTTTGTATTTTTTTCAATATTTTGCGAAAAAAGTGAGAAATTCATAGTTTTAGCGACCTGAGGTAACTCCTCAATTAAATCATCTATAACTTGTACGAGTTTTGCGCCTTGTTGGATTAACTGATGACACCCTTTACTGCGTGGATCATGAATACTACCCGGAATAGCAAAAACCTCCCGATTTTGCTCCAGAGCATATTTAGCTGTAATTAACGAGCCACTTTGCAATGCAGCCTCAACCACCAGCACACCATAACTTAAACCACTAATAATCCGGTTTCGCCTTGGAAAATGCTGTGCTCTAGCCTGAGTACCCGGCATAAACTCAGAAATCATCAAACCTTGTTCTAAAATTTGCTGATACAAAGCTTGATTACGTTTTGGGTAAATCACATCAGGGCCAGTTCCGAGTACCGCAATGGTTTTCCCGTCACCATCGAGCGCACCTCGGTGTGCATGGCCATCAATCCCAGCAGCAAAACCACTGGTTACCACCAAATTATGCCGAGCTAGCGCTTTCGCAAACTGAAAAGCATTGTCCTGACCATAATGAGAAGCATGACGACTGCCTACTAAAGCAATTTGTGGCTGGTTTAGCAGGGTGATATCACCAATTGCATATAAAATAAGTGGAGGCGAACTAATCTGCTTTAATAGTTCAGGATACAATTCACTTTGATAATGAATAATATGATGCTGCGGGTTACTTGCCTGCCAGTCTAATAAAAGCTGAAGTTGTTCAAAGTCGGTATTTTGGATTTGCTGAATTTGCTCCGGCTTAAACCCTAATCCAGCTAAACTTGTTTTATCGCTTTGATAAATTTTTTCAAGCGAGCTAAATTCCAGCAAACGTAAAATTTGTGAAACCCTAAGTCCTTTCACTTGTTTAAATGCCAGCCAATGTTCTGTTAAGTTTTGCAGTCCTTTGCTCATATCATTATCTATTCTGGTTGGGCGACTAAATCACCTATTTTAAGAGGTCTATTTGCATCTGTAATAAGGGCGTAACTAGCATCTTGATACACTTTAAATACAACTAAATCACCGACTTTTTCAAGCGGCATTGTCTGCTCTTTAGAAAATAACTGAGTAAAATATCCGGCATCTTCATAATAAACGGGCTGACCATTTTTAACTGCAATACTTGGGCTTTGCCGAAATATTCCCAGCACATTACCCGTTTCTAATAATTGATTTACACCAGCATTAATCACTACAACTTCCAGCTTACTGAATTCGCGAAATTCAGAAGCAGATGCGATAATTTTGGCGTCAACATTTTGTTTGGGTGCGCTCAAATGAAACAAAACCGGTAACGCTTTATCATCTGAGAGCGGTAATAAAATATCGCCTTGCAAAACTTCTTTTAAATTATTGAGCAATTTTAGCCGACTCATTGAGTTTTCAGAATGAATTACCCGAGCCATTCCTGTTAATTCGACCTCAAGGATCTCATCATGCCCTGCGAGTAAACTCTTGTTCGCACTCAAACGATAAATACCATATAACTCATTGGCAATTAGCTGACCTTGGCTATATAACAAATCCCCTTCTATTTTTATTTTATTCTTGTTATCACCGCCCAATAAAATAGCGGCATTATTATATTCACCTACAGACACTAACCGATGATTAGTTAAATAAGGCTTAATCGTATTAAGAGGCAAAGTAGCGATAGCAGATAAGTTTTTATGAACAATTCTTTTTTCGGGGGAAAGTTTAACCTGCTTTTTATTTTTATTTTGATTTACAACCAATCTAGGATTACCTTCGACATCAAATACCAGAGATAAAACATCACCGGGATAGATCCAGTGAGGATCTTTAATTTGTAAATTATTTCCCCAAAGTTTTGGCCAGTTCCAAGGGGAATTTAAATAAATCGCAGAAATATCCCACAAGGTATCACCTTTTTTAACTACATAATTAGCTGGTGCATCTGCTTTTAATTTTAGAACATCAGCAAAGCTGGCAAAGCCGATAATGCTTAAAGTAAAGCAAAAAATACGGATTAACTGAGGCATTTGGCTTCCTTGTAATACGATTTATTAGCCATATCAATAATAAAAAGGTTAAAATGTGCTTTAGTTAAGCATAAGCTAAAAGTTATTAACGTATAGAAACATATAGAAAATTATGGCGATTTATCAAGTTTTAAAATATCCGGATGAAAGACTCCGCACAGTTGCAAAAGAAGTAACTGACGTAAATGATGCTGTTAAACAAATTTGTGAAAACATGATTGAAACCATGTACGAATCACAAGGTGTTGGTTTAGCGTCTACTCAGGTTGATGTAATTGAACGTATTTTTGTTGCAGATTGCAGTGAAGAACAAAATGAACCTTTGGTATTTATTAACCCTGAAATTGTTGAAAAGCGCGGTGAAAGAGTTCACGAAGAAGGCTGTTTATCTTTTCCGGGCGTCTACGCTAAAGTAGAGCGAGCAGACGAAGTAACAGTAAAAGCTTTGGATAAAAATGGTGAAGAATTCACTATGGATGCAGACGGGTTATTAGCCATTTGTATTCAGCACGAGCTTGATCATTTAAACGGCAAATTATTTGTAGATTATTTATCGCCATTAAAACGCCAAATGATCCGTAAAAAATTGGAAAAAGAAGCCAAACTAGCTCGCTAAGTCCCATTAAATATAGGTAAAGCTTTTGTCACTGAATATCGTTTTTGCAGGTACACCTGACTTTGCAGCTAGACATCTGGCTGCACTTATCTCATCTGAACATAATGTTATTGCTGTATATAGCCAGCCGGACAGACCAGCCGGTCGTGGCAAAAAATTACAGGCATCCGCAGTAAAACAAATCGCGTTAGAGCATAATATTCCGGTTTTTCAGCCCGAAAATTTTAAAACAGAGCAAGCTCAAACAGAGTTAGCAGAGTTAAATGCAGATATTATGGTTGTAGTTGCTTACGGTTTATTACTCCCAAAAACAGTTTTAGATACGCCAAAATTAGGGTGTATTAATGTGCATGGTTCTTTATTACCTAAATGGCGTGGAGCAGCACCTATTCAGCGCTCAATTTGGGCAGGCGATCAACAAACCGGCATAACTATCATGCAAATGGACGAAGGGTTAGATACCGGCGATATGCTGCTAATTAAAGCAGTTGAGATTGAAAGCGATGATACATCCGCCAGTTTATATGAAAAATTAGCGCAAATCGGCCCACAAGCGTTACTTGAATCACTTGCTCAAATTGCCAATAAAACGAGCACAGCAGTTAAACAAGATGACAGCCAAGCTAATTACGCGAAAAAATTAACCAAAGAAGAAGCTTTAATTGACTGGAATCATAGTGCAGCACAACTAGAGCGCAATATTCGAGCGTTTAACCCTTGGCCAGTTGCTTATTTTGAATTGGATGATAAAGCAATAAAAGTACATCAGGCACAAGTTATGCCGGGTCAAAACAATGCCAAGCCAGGCACTATTTTAGCCGCCAATAAAAATGGTATTTTAGTACAAACCGCAGAGCAAGCATTAAATATTACCCAACTACAAATTCCGGGTAAAAAAGCGATGCCTGTAAGCGATATTTTAAATGCCCGTCAAGACTGGTTTATTGAAGGAGCTCAACTTTGAGCTTAAATACACGCGCAATTAGCGCCCAAATCATTTATGCCGTATTAGACAAACAACAGTCTCTTGGACAATGTTTTGAGCAGTACAGCCACAGTTTAACCCCGAGTCAACGCGGTCAGTGTCAGGACTTTGTTTATGGTGTACTCAGACATTATAGCCAATACAACTACTTTATTAATCAGTTAACCCATACCAAAATCAAACCGGATTTTAATTTAGTTCGTTATTTAATTGCAGTCGGCATATATCAACTAGAACAAGAAAGAGTCGCCGATCATGCTGCGGTAGGTGAAACGGTTGAAGCTTGCAAACAATTGGAGATGGAAGGTTTTTCCAGTTTAGTTAACGCTCTTTTGCGTAGTTATCAAAGGGAACAACATAGCCTTCAACAAAAATTAGCCGCCGCACCGGCTCAAGTTAGCAGTTCACATCCCGACTGGCTGATTCGCAGGTTAAAAGCCGCTTATCCTAAAGGCTGGAAAAAAATTGTTAAACAAAATTTAGCAAAACCGCCCTTTTGGTTACGAATCAATCAAAATAAACAAAGCGCAGCAGACTATAAAAAAATGCTTAGCGCAGCTGATATAGCATTTAGTGAAGACAAACAAGCAGAAACCATTTTATTAGCTCAACCAACCCCAGTTGATTTATTACCAGAGTTTTTTGAAGGCGCTTGCTCGGTACAAGATAAAGCAGCTCAGCAGGCAGCCCGTTTACTCGGTGCGCAAAATGGTGAATATATTTTGGATGCCTGCGCCGCACCGGGCGGAAAAACCGCGCATATTTTAGAAATAGCCCAAACCGCTAACTGTGATGCGCTGGATATAGAAGAAACCAGATTAAACCGCGTAAGCCAAGCCATGCAAAGGCTCAATTTAAGCTGCAATATTTTACTGGGTGATGCCAGCAAGCAAGACTGGTGGAGCGGACAATTATATGACCGCATTTTATTAGATGCGCCTTGCTCTGCAACCGGAGTTATTCGTCGCCACCCAGATATTTTGTATTTGCGTAAAGATGAAGACATTAATGCTTTAAGCCAGCTCCAGTCACAAATATTAAAAAATATGTGGTCAATGCTTAAACCGGGCGGCACACTGCTGTATGCAACATGCTCTGTTTTACCGGAAGAAAACAAACAGCAAATCATACAATTTTTAAAATCGCAGCCGGATGCTAAACTCGATCCAATATTTGACAGTGAAACCAGTGATGATCCGGGCTGGCAGATTTTACCGGGCAACCAAAATATGGACGGCTTTTATTACGCACGTTTAATCAAACAGCCAAAATAATAAAGATTAGATATAGCTATGAAAATAATCATCTTAGGTGCAGGTCAGGTTGGTGCAACACTCGCTGAAAACTTAGTGGGCGAACACAAAAGTAAAAACGATATTACACTGGTTGATAACGACGCAGCTAGGCTTCATGAGTTGCAAGATAAGTTTGATATTCAGGTAATTGTTGGTCATGCGAGCCACCCAGATGTATTACGCCGCGCCGGTGCCGAAGATGCTGATTTATTGGTTGCAGTAACCAACAGTGATGAAACCAATATGGTCGCCTGTCAGGTTGCTTACACTTTGTATCATACCCCTAATAAAATAGCCCGAATTCGCTCACATCAATACACCCGTTATCGCCAGCAATTATTTCACAACCATGATATGCCGGTAGATAATATAATTTCACCGGAGCAACTGGTCACCAAATATATTAAACGCTTAATTGACTATCCGGGGGCTTTACAAGTAATGGGGTTTGCTGGCGGTAAAGCCAGTTTAGTTGCGGTAAAAGCTTATTATGGCGGTATGCTGGTTGGTCATGCGTTATCTGCGCTGCGCGATCACATGCCAAACGTAGAAACCCGAGTAGCGGCAATCTACCGTCAGGGGCGACCTATCCGACCTTTGGGGACAACCGTGATAGAAGCCGACGACGAAGTATTTTTTATTGCCGCAACCAAACATATCCGGGCGGTAATGAGTGAACTCCAAAAGCTTGAAGCTTCATACCGCCGAATTATGATCGCTGGTGGTGGTAACATAGGTGAAGGTTTAGCAAGGCAACTTGAAAGCAGCCATAAAGTAAAATTAATTGAGCGCAACCCAGAGCGTGCCGCTTATTTATCAGAACACCTTGAAAATACCATTGTATTTTGTGGTGATGCTTCTGACCCCGAACTATTAAACGAAGAACATATCGAACAGGTTGATGTATTTATTGCGGTCACCAATGATGACGAAGCAAACATAATGTCAGCCATGCTCGCCAAACGTTTAGGCGCACAAAAAACAATGGTACTGATTCAACACAGCGCTTATGTTGATTTAGTACAAGGCGGCGAAATAGATATTGCCATTTCGCCTCAACAGGCCACCATCTCAGCCTTGTTAACATATGTACGTAAAGGCGATATTGTAAACGTATATTCTCTGCGCCGTGGCGCAGCCGAAGCTATTGAAGCAATAGCACATGGCGACAAAGAAACCTCAAAAGTAGTTGGCCGCGCAATTAAAGATATAAAATTACCACCCGGCACGACTATCGGCGCAATCGTGCGTAAAGACGAAGTTATCATCGCCCATAACAATACAGTGATAGAGTCAAACGATCATGTCATTCTGTTTTTGGTTGAAAAGAAATATGTAAGTGATGTAGAAAAGCTATTCCAGCCATCAGCTATATTTTTCTAATACAAAGATCATTAAATTATTGATATCGACTAACAAAGCGAGCAACAGCTATACAGGGCAAGTTACGGTATTTTCAGTTGGCTCGATTGCTACAAGTGCAACAATTTTGCCATTTTTATCAAATACAACTTGTACCAATTGGTTTTGTCTGCTGAGTTTGTCCCAGTTAACTTGAACTTGTCTGCTGTTTTGTGCAGCAGGCTGATAAATAAAAGACTGGCTATTTTTACAAAACACCAACGCGTTTTCATTTTTACTTTGCATCACCTGAGCAATCCGGCTATAAAGTAAATTATCACTACGATTTAAATAAGTTTGATCTAACCGCGCTAACTCTTCTTTTAAATTTTGGTTAAGCGCAATTACCTGCGCCCGATTTTTTGCAATATCCTGTTCCAGCTTAATAATAAACTCTGGTTTGCTCTGTTGCGGAATCACTTGTAATTGGCTTAATTCAATATAAGAATTGTTTGGTTTTATCTCTGGCTGCAACATTTTCACCGAAATAACCGCAATAAACAGAGCACAACTCAGCGCTAACCAACTTCCCCAGTTCACTGATTTTTTATTGTTTTGCTCCACTTTATAATTGACAGAACGAATTATATTCTCAGTTAAATTTTTATCCGGTTTTATCTGTGATTCATTGTCAGCCTGCAAGCGTAACAGCGCATATTCAAACTGCTCATCTGACTCTGAGTTATCTACTTTTGAATTTAATTTAGATTCATGAGTTGTTGGTTTCATAACTTAACTCTTGTTTTCACTGTACTTTATTTAATTCAGTTAACAGAATTTGTTTAAGTGTTTGTTTAGCATATCTAATCCGGCTTTTAACTGTTTCTTGCGGCTCACCCACAATCTCACTGATTTGGTTTAATGAAAATCCCTGCAACTGAAGTAATAAGCTCTCTTTATGAATAAAAGCGAGTTTAGATAAAGCTTGGCGATATAACCCAAGTTCCACACTCTCTAATTCTTCATTATTCACCTCAATAAAATCAGCTTGTTGTATCGCTTCATCTCCAGTCAAAATTAACTTATTTTGCCGCCTAAATTCGTCTAATAATAAATTTCGGGCGATAGTATATAACCAAGGTTTAAACTCATGCTCTGCTGAATATAAATATTGTTTTTCAATTAATTTAAGCCAAGCCTGCTGACAAATATCGGCTGCTAAATCAGGGTTTGATTGCTGAACAATAAATTTATATAAACTGTTTTGATGTTGGTGTACCAATGTTTCAAGCCAAGACGCATCCTGAGTTTGAATAAACTTAAGCATTGCATCGTGACTCGAAACTTGAGAGGTTTGCCAAAATGGTAATTTAAGCAGTTTCAGCATTAATCGTCCTAAAAGCTACAGTTGAGATAATTGATAAAACGCTGTTTAAACTTAGTTTTGCTCTAAATTAAATTTAAGCTCAACACTCTGACCTGTCAAAACAATCGCTCTGCCCTCTTTTAACTGAGGTTTGTATTTCCATTTTTTCAGCGCTGCAATTGCCGCCCGATCAAATACGCGTTTTGGCTCAGCATCAAGTACCTTGATATTTTCAACCTCACCGGCTAAACCAATATCAAAACTTAACCTTACCCAACCTTCTATTCCTTGCATCGCTGCTGTGGTTGGATATTTAGGTTCCATTCTAAACATAGGCGAAGCTTGTGAATTAGCTGGTAATGCAAATAATTTATTACCTAAATCAACTGGCGGTGTTTCAAGTTGAGCTAACTTTATAGTGTTGGTGGATGTTAATTCATTATTGTCTGCCGAAGCAGGTTTAACTTGTGGAGGTGGGGCAAGCTTGGGCGGTGGTGGTAACTTTTCTATTTCATTTGCTTTTGGCTGTGTTTTATCTACCACAATATTAGGAATAATAATGCTTTCAGGCGTAGCTGGAGGCTCGGAAAACTCTTTATATGTCAATGTATGCATTAAAACAAATAAAGCAAAACTAATCGCTAATCCGGCTAAGCTAAAAACCGTAGCTTTTAATAATGATTGAACCTTAGTTAAATAGATTTTTATGGATGGTAGTGTTGGCTGAAACTGGTTATAGTTTGGTGTATTGATCATGCTTCATATCCTCGTTTTGTCGAATATTTATCTTATTCCTCTACAAAACGTTTGAAGCAGACAAACAGGGTTAAAAAATTTTAATTATTTTTAACCCTCTCCTAAATCAGTTAACTATAACAACTAAGATCGCCAAAATGTTGGTGTAAATAAAACTAACAGGGTAAAGATTTCAAGACGACCAAATAACATAGCAACCACCAAAATATGTTTAGCGGAATCAGGAATATCGCCAAAATGAGCAGCAACCTCACCTAAACCCGGACCTAAGTTATTTAAACATGCAGCCGTTGCCGAAAATGCAGTTAAATCATCTAAGCCAGTTGCAATTAACGAGATCATTATCACGACAAAAATAAGCGCATAAGCGGAGAAAAACCCCCATACCGCATCAACCACTTTATCCGGTAAAGCTTTGCGACCCAGCTTAATTGAATAAACCGCCTTTGGATGAACTAAACGATTCAGCTCTCGTACGCCTTGTAAATAAAGCAAAACAACCCGAACCACTTTTAAACCACCACCAGTTGAACCAGCACAGCCACCAATAAAACTGGAGAAAATAAGTAAAATAGGTAAAAACACAGGCCACTGGGCAAAAGCATCGGTCGCAAAACCTGCGGTTGTACTAATTGAAACAGCCTGAAATGCAGCCTGATTTAAAGCAGTTTCGGCAGAGTCGTAAACTTGCCGGTCGAGCAATACCCAAAAGGTAATTAAAGTGACTACCAACTGAATAGATAAAAAAGCTTTAAATTCAGGATCTTTTAAATAATTTAAAATAGAGCGGCTTTTAAGCACACCATAATGCAGTGTGAAATTAACACTGGAGATAATTAAAAAGATAATACAAATCCAGTTGATTAAGGCGCTGTCAAAGTACCCCATGCTGGCATCATGAGTTGAGAAACCACCAATCGCAATAGTTGAAAATGAATGACAAATTGCATCAAAAAATGTCATTCCAGCGCCCCAATATGCGAGCGTGCAAACAATGGTTAACGACAAATAAATAAACCATAAATGTTTGGCGGTATCTGCAATTCGCGGCGTTACTTTAGTATCTTTAACCGGCCCTGGGATTTCAGCGCGGTAAAGCTGCAAGCCACCAATGCCGAGCATAGGTAAAATCGCAACGGCCAATACAATAATACCCATACCACCAAACCATTGTAATTGCTGGCGGTAAAATAAAACGGCTTTGGGGTAAGAGTCTAACCCAGTTAATACAGTTGCCCCGGTTGTAGTTAAGCCTGAAAAGCTTTCAAAAATGGCGTTTGCCATTGAAATGGAAGGTTCGTCTAAAAACGCAAAAGGTAAAGCTCCAACTAAACCCAGTACACTCCAGAATAAAACTACAATCAAAAACCCTTCACGGGCTTTTAGTTCGCTGCGATCATTACGGTTTGGATACCATAAACATAAACCGCCGGTAATAGTTGCAACAAATGCCAGAACAAACGCTAAACCCCCACCGTCTTTATAAATAAGTGAGACCAATGCCGGTGGTAACATAAATATGCTAAAAATGCCGACCAGAATGCCGAGAATACGGGTTATCGCGCGATATTTCATATATTGTTATTTTTGCTCTAAAGGCTGCAAACTGAGTTGAAGATCATTTAATTTGGTCTGCAAATTGTCGCTGCTTGTGTCAGTAAGCGCAAGCAGCAATTCGATTTTATCCGAATATTGTGTCTCTAATATATCGGCTTGCTCTTGGTTAAGCCAATATTGGATCTGATCAAACTGCGGATAATCACACAACAAAGTATATTTTTGTTTAGGGATCACCCAACTGGTTACTAAAGAATTCAAAGCTAACTTAACGCCACCGGCATAAGCTTTAACCAAACCACCAGTACCGAGTTTAACCCCGCCAAAATAACGAATAGACACAGCTAAAATATGGCCGATTTTTGCACCTTGCAATACCGCCAACATGGGCTTTCCCGCTGTACCACTGGGCTCTCCGTCATCTGAAAAGCCCATTTGATTAAAATCATAAGGTGCGCCTCCAACAAAAGCACTGCAATGATGGCGGGCATCAGGAAAACGCTCTTTCACTTCTTTAATAATATCTTTTGCCTGCTGCGCAGACTGAACCGGATAAATTTGAGTTATAAAACGGCTGTTTTTTATGGTTTCTTCCACCTGATGAAACTCAGCAGGCATTAAATAAGCATTGGACATATTAATCAAAAAGCCTTACCTACACTGTCATGACAAATTCATCAAAGCGTTATTGTAAGTTAACAAAAATTATTTAAAACTAGACTACCATAAACCTCGCAAAATAAAGAGCAGCAAAACCATGCCCGAGCAACGTCATGCAACCCCATTTAAGCCAAATGGAACCGGAGTTAACCGCATTATTAGGGCGGCAAGTTGCTCATTCAAAGGGTTAAGGGCAGCATTTAAGCACGAAGCCGCATTCCGTCAGGAACTCATTTTATGTTTAGCCTTAGTACCTATTGCTCTATTCACCAGCGATACTTTAACTCGCTTCATGGCGCTGATTTCGGTATTAATTTTGGTTTTAATTGTCGAGCTTTTAAATTCCGCAATTGAAGCAACCGTAGACAGAATTAGTTTAGAACACCATAAATTAGCAGGCCGGGCTAAAGATATGGGCTCGGCCGCAGTGGCATTGAGTTTACTTACTGCATTAATCGTTTGGTTAGGACACATTTATTTATTGTTTTTTGGTTAAGCAAAAACTCAGTAAATCCCTCTTTATAAGCTATTTAATGGCTAAAAATTAAAAAAAAGTGCCTTAGATCAAACGAAACTGTGTTTTCAAGGTTTTTACTTGGCTCGATTCGTGTAAAATACGAAAAATTTTTCTGTGTAGTGGGTAAACTCAACTTTGAGTAAAAAAATACACAGCCCTATTTATTTGAATATTTTAAATGAGAACGGAGCCATGAAGAAATCAGCAATTGCATTAGCGATGTTTTTTGGTCTGACCGCAGCTAGTCAGGCGTCTAGTATTAAAGGTGATGCCGAAGCGGGTAAAGCGAAATCAGCGACTTGTGCGGCTTGCCATTCTGTTGACGGTAACAGTGTAATTCCTGCAAACCCAAAAATTGCAGGCCAAAGTGCTGAATACTTATATAAACAATTAAAAGACTTTAAATCAGCAGCATCTGGTGGCGAAGGTCGTGCTAACGCAATTATGGCTGGAATGGTTGCCCCATTATCTGATCAAGATATGAAAGATTTAGCCGTTTACTTCGCTTCTCAAGAAACATCAGCTGGCTCAACTCCGGAAGATATGATTACCAAAGCTCAACAATTATACCGCGCAGGTGATGCATCTCGTGGTTTAACCGCTTGTACAGCTTGTCACTTACCAGACGGTAGCGGTATGCCATTAGCCGGTTTTCCTAAGTTGTCAGGCCAAAACCAAGCTTATGTTGAAGCTCAGTTAAAAGCTTTCCGTGACGGTCAGCGCACTAATGATTTAAATGGCATGATGCAAGACATTGCAGCTAAACTAACAGACGAAGATATTAAATTATTATCTAACTACGTTTCTGGTTTACACTAAATAAATACTGGCCAGTTATCCCAATAAATAACTGGCCTACTTTCATTTAAATTATTAAAAAATTCTCTTTTTCAATAAATTCCTTTTTATTTCAATGTTATTGATACCTTCATTTTATTCAATCAAATCATAGTCAATATAAAAATGTGAGAGATATCTCACAAAACTTGTAAGAAATTTAATATAAAAACTTTCGGTAATAACGAATCAATTTAATAATACTGAAATAAAACCCCTTTATTATCATAAACGTAAACAATTCTCAGTTAGGGATTAGTTCACAAAAAACAAATTAAACAGATTAAGCCGTTGTGATAGCCGAATTAATCCGTAATATTACTGACGTTACATGGAGTAACGTCAACAGATAAAATTAATACTGGAAATATTTGGTAAGGAAACTTGGTAAGGAAACATTAATAACAAAGTGGACAATTTGGTTGAATAAGGATGGTTGATTTTAGTCAAGGGTGACACGTAAACCACAGCATATATGGAAGCTTGATAAACGTAACGGAATTACCTTAATAACAAACCGGACATAATAAAAACAGATTGGAGAGCGTAGACTGGGAATGTCTAATTTTATACGGAAATGAGCTCAGATTATCTAATTTATCGACAGGTAAATTAACTTTATACAAAGCGGCTTCTGCCGCTTTTTTTATTTGTTTTGATCAACAAGCTACAATTGTCATAATCCTACTAAACAATAGCTCTGATAGTGCCAACTTAAATTAATTTAGCTATATATCGACAACATGGTAAAATTAACTTATCTATTTCAAAGCTAGACAGATCCGATATGACTCGCATCAAAAAAACCAGAAAGCTAGGCTCATTAGGCCCACGCAAAGCAGACAAAAGACCAGAGAAATCAACCGCAGAAACGCGTAAACATGAGCGCAAAGGATTAAAATCAGGCACTCGTAATGGTCAACTAGAAGCTAAAAAACCGGTTGATACTCAAACAGGTTCTACTAAAGATCCAAAAATTGGTAGCAAAAAGCCCATTGACTTATTTGGTCAAACACCAGAGCAAACCAATAAAATTGATGCCCCAATGCAGCCACAGGCTAAATTGAATAAACAGAAAAAAGTCGTAGAACCAACACAGGCTTGGCAACAAGAGTTAGCTCAATTAGAAAATGATCAAAACCTACAAAGCTTGTTAGATCGTTATGACAATAACGACAAACTAACCGCAGCAGAATTGGCTGAACTCAACAAAAAAATGGCTCGCCATGCTTGGTTAATGGAAAAACTTGGCCTTGATGAAATAGAAATGGATGAAGACGAAGCCCTGTTTGACGAATGGGAAAAAACTGATTTTAAAAACGACGACTATTAATTATGACTGATACTTGGATTTACATTTTAATCGCCCTTGGCGGTTTAATTTTAGCAGGGCTTGCATTTTACGCTGGCAAATTACTGTTTCAGCTTAAAGCGCAAACTCAAGCAGTTGAAGCGGCAAAACAAAAACGAGATAACAAAATTATTGAAAGCATTCAAACCATAGCTCAGGCTGTAGAGCAAGAGCAATGCGAAGTAAGTGAAGGCGCATTACGTTTGGCTGTATTATTTGATCATTTATCAGACTCAACCACCGCCGATTATCCAAAGCGCTACCCAGCCGTTCATCAGCTTAATGAAAAAATAAAGCACCTCGATGTATTAGAAGCGCGTAAAGCATTGCCCAAACAAGAGCGAATGAAGCAGGATGTTATTCGGTTAAAAGCCGAAGCAGAGCATAAAGAAGCCGTAATGACAGAAGCCAACTTAATTAGTCAATTTAGCATGTCAGCATAAAATGAGCCGCTAACGGCTCATTTTATATTTTTGAACTTTTGCGCTTTAGTTTGGACTGACTAAACTTAAATTTAAGTAAGACGTAAATGGACGAGGTTCAAGATGCACCCCAACAAAGAAACCATTATTAACTTTGCCCTCAAGTTACGCCAGCAAGGACAAATCATCGATCGCAGTGCTTTTAACCAAATTGCTGAATGGGAGCATTTAGAGGACTGCATGCAAATATGGCAGGAATATTTAAACACTGCCGATGCTGAGCAAAATAAGCTGCTCGATAATCAACTCACCCAAGAACTCACCACCAGCTTTACCGCCCTGTTAAATAGCATTGAACAGCAACAGCTCAAACACTTAAAACAAGCTGAACATAAAATAGAAAACCTGCATTTACAGTATTCTGTGCAATATAATCAATCGCTTGATCAGCAAAGCAAATTGATTAAACAAGTGCATGATTTAAAACAGTCGGTAGCAGAATCTAAATCTCAAAATAATAAATTACAGGCAGAGTTTGATCGAGTGTATTCACAGGCAGAGCAAAGCCGCCACCTAATTGACCAAAAAGAAGAAGAAAACCGTAGTTTGTGGCGACAACTTGAAGAATTAACCTCAAAGCTAGATGAACAAAAATGGGTTTTAACCGAGCAAATTGTTGACCATAAACGCCATCATAATAGTGAATCGCAGCACCATCAACAAATTGAGGCTAAATGGCTGGCCAAAGCCAAAATTCAAGATGACACCATAAGCTCACAAAACCAACAAATAAAAGAACTAAAAGCCAGTTTAAATCAAGCAGAACAAAAGCTGGAATTTGCCAATGAACAATTAATGAGTGATGCAAAAAAACAACAATACAACCAAGAAGATAAAGCCTATTTATCCAACAGTTTGCATAAAGAAATAAACGAACTGACAGAGCTTAATACAGAGTTAAAGCAACACCTTGAAAGTGCCGAACAAAATTATAAAAAAAACCAGCAGCAACTCAGCAAACAAATTACCGAGCTAACTGAAAAGAACATTCATTTAGCCAGTCAACTTGATGACAAAAACAACTTGCTGGCCGCCACTAATCATAATGATCAGTCTAAACTAGAAGAAATGACTGACAAAATCAAAATGCTAGAACAAAGGCTCAATACCACCAAAAGCCAACTGCTCGAAAAAGAAGATAAACTTCATCATTTAAGTAACGAGCAAGCTTATAAAGCAGAGCAATTAAAACAACAGCATCAAAGAGCTTTAGAGCACGAACAATATCAGCAAAAAATGCTCTTAGAGCAGCAATATAAAACTGATAAAAAATTAGCCCAACTCGAAAAAGAGTTAAGCCAGCAAATAAAACTAAGGGAAGAAGCTAATATAGAATCTCGTCAAACCCTGCGAAAACAGGATGAGTTAATCACCTATTTACAGCAAGAAGTAAAAGGTCAAAAGCAGCAAATTAACAGCCAAAAGTTGCAAGCAGATAAGTTAGCTCAGCAATTGGAATTAACCCAAACCAAGTTAAATCAAAGTCAGGCTGACTTAACCCATGCACAAAAAACGATTCAAAAGCTAAAAGCAGAATTAGATCAACAACTCAACTATCAGCAGGCTTAAACATGACAGAATGGACAAAAGCTTATCAAACCGACAATTTAATGCAGGCGCATTGTGTAAAGGGCTTGTTGGAACAATCTGGTTTAAAAACCCAAATAACCGGAGAAGCCCTGCAAGGTGCGATTGGCGAACTCCCCGCCACAGGCTTAAATATTGAGTTATATGTTTTTTACACCCAATTAAATCAGGCACGACAAATAATTAAAACTTACGAATCAGCTGCCGGAGAACAATGGCAATGCAATAAATGCCACGAAATAAATGAATCAACATTTGAAATTTGCTGGCATTGCAGTCATGATCCACTTTCTTAAACTGAACAAGACGTTAGCATGAAAAAACCAGCCACTTTTGCCAGAATCCGCGCATTAAAACCCAAACAACAAATTGCGTTTAATCAAATGTTAATTTGCCGAATGTTACCTAATTATGCGCTTTACCAAGAACTCACCCAAACTGGCGATATAAAAGTATTAGAAAATATCAGTGATTTGATCTGGCAATGGTTATACACCCCAAAATTTAACCTTGATCAGGATTTACAACAGGAAAAAATTGAAGCTGTTATTCCAACCGCCCAACCGGATGACGGCATAGGTGTATACGCAGCAATAGATGTTAGCATGGCATTAATTGCCAACATCAGTATTTTAAAAGACAGCGACTACCGCCATAAAGAAATCACCCTACCGTCATTAATTTCGCAAGGCACAATTGAGCGGCTATTAATTACCACCGCAGAAGTTGAACACAGCCAAGAAGCGCTAGCCCACCCGCACATGCAATGGGAAATAGAAACCCAAAATGAGTTTTTAGACGCAGTAGAAAAAATAAAAACCTTTACCAAAGCAGAATGCCGCGAACTCAAAAAAATCGCACTTGCCGATGGTATGACCAACCTAGGCCTTGAAATAGAAACCGAAAACTAAATAGCAGTTTATATATTAATAATAGGTAGCTTGGTTTAGCGCCGCAGGCGCGTAAGCCAAGTATTATTAAACCGACAGACCAAGATAGCAAAACTTAAATCTAATCTTAAATTTTTACAAATAAGATTATGCTAGTGTGAACGAAAATTCATGATAAAAACAGGTAGGTCTAGCAAGTATGCCAGTGTAACAACTCAGTGGAAAGAGTTTATAAAAGGAATAATATTTACTTTAATTGTTATTGCTTTGATAAAGATTTTTACTGATATTGGTGAGAATTCATTTACGCTATCTTTTGAATTTGTTGATGTAAAACCTAAAACAATTTCAGTCAACTTTGATAATTATCAACTGCAATTCAGTAAATTAAGTTTTGAATCTCTTGATACAATGGGCAATACCCTAGAATTTCTGACTCCGAATAAGCATGGCTATTTTGACCTTGAGATCCAAACTGAAAATGGAGATATTCTGAGTCAAAATAATATTGAATACAAATCGGGTAAATATAATTACATCACTATCGTCAATGGAAAAGTTGTGAATGTAAAAGGGCATTGGGAGTAATACTATACCTAACAAAAAACTTATGTGGGACTGCTAATTACGATTAGCTGATCTAAAATAATTTACCGCTAATATATTTTGCTTTTGGCACTTTGCGCCAGCCTGATTTGAATCCGATAAATTAACCGTTAAATAGCCTGTATTTACAGGCTATTTAACAAAACCGTTTTATTGTGCAGTTAAGCTTGGTGAACCAGCTAAAGCTCTAAACACATCCACATTGGCTTGCAGTACATCCAGTTTTGCGGTGGCAAACGTTAACTTAGCGCTAAACCAGCTACGCTGTGCGTTTAATAGGTTGATAAAATCAGTATCGCCAGAATCAAATCGAATTTGAGCCAATTCATAAAGCTGCTGATTATTGGCCAGCTCCTCTGCTCTAATGCCAAATAGCGTATTTTGATACTCTAAATCGGTAATGGTGTCTAAACTTTCTTTTACCGCTTGCACTACGGTTTCACGGTAATTAACTACGGCAATATCAACATCGGTTTTAGCAGCTTCAATTTGAGCATCAATTTGTCCGGCATTAAATATTGGCATGCTTAATCCAGCCGCTAAACTTGCAGCCCAGCCAGATCCTAAATTAAGTAAATCAGAGGAGCTTAAACCAGAGCTAATCGATAAACTCGGCCATTTTCTTTGCTCTGTTTGATATAAACTAGCATCCTGCATTTTTAACTGGGTTTGCGCAATTTGGATATCTGGTCTTCTCATTAATAGTTCTGCGGATTGCTGTGCAGAAATAGCCGGAATAGACAGTGCATTAATATCTTCATTATTCAGCGCGAGTGCCATATCGCTTTGCCCTAATAATGCAGCTAAAGCTCGCTCGCTTACTTGCAAGTCACGCTTTACTTTCATTAACTGGCTTTGCGCACTTAAATAAGAATTTTTTTGCTGGCTAACTTCTATTCCAGAGACACTACCAGCTTCAAATTTGGTTTGAATCAAAGTTAATAATGATTCACTGGCAGATAAGTTTTGCTCACCAATGTTCAGCCGTTGTTGTAGCGAGATATGATTAAAATACAAGCTGGCTAGCTGACTTTGCAATTGTAATAAAGTGCTTTCTAGTTGCTGCTGAGTTGCAACTAAATTAAGTTCTGCACTGGCATTAGCGGCCTCACGAGCGCCCCATAAATCTACCTCATAACCGGCAGAAAACCCTAAGCTGTTGCTATTTGATTCACTATTGTTATCAAAGCCATAACCATAACTTTGTCTGGCACTTGAGTTAATGCTAAACCAGTTTTCAGCCTCTTGCTGAGCCAAAGCAGAATGTGCTTTTTCTAACCTTAATTGGGCTGTTTGTAAATTAAGGTTATCGTTAGCTAGTTGCGCCATTAAGTGATTTAACTGAGCAGACCCAAATTGCTGCCACCACACACTTTGTTGAATATTCACTACGGTTTGCTGGCTTTGCTCGGTCAGAGAATTTGGCATTGCCATGGTTAAATCATATTCGTTTGGCTGATAAGCACAGCCGGATAAAATAATGATTAAAGAAGTTGCTAAAACTGATTTCATTTAATCCTCTGCTAAAGCTTGTATTGGATTTAACTTAGCGGCTTTATGGGCTGGTGCGTAACCAAAAACAAGACCCACTAATAAAGATGTTATAAAGGCTAATACTGGCGGCATCATGGTAAAGGCGATGGGTATATCAAACCCCATTAAAATAAGCGAGGTAATAAAACCAAAGGCAATACCAATTAAGCCACCTAAAATACAAACCACCCAAGCTTCAATATTAAATTGTTTTAATATATCGCGCGGTTTCGCACCAGTTGCTATGCGTAACCCAATTTCGCGTCGGCGCTCAGATACATTAACCAACATAATGTTCATCACCCCGATTCCGCCAACAAACAATGAAATGCCCGCAACAGAGGCCAATAACCAAGTTAAGGTATCTTGGGTTTCACTAATGGTTTCAACCAAAGATTCCGTTGTACGGATCATGAAGTCTTCTTGTCCGTGGCGGGCAATTAATTTAGCTTTAATAGCTTCAGTGACTTGATCCACCTTATCGGTTTCTTCTACTTTCACCAAAATAGAGTTTAAAAAGCTGCGGCCAAATGCTTTTAACTGGCCGGTAGTGATTGGGATTAATACTTCGTCATCCATATCATTACCACCGGCGGTAGCACCTTTGGCCTGCAATACACCAATAACCTGATAAAACGCACTTTGCATTAATACATATTTACCAATTGGTTCTTCACCGTTGGGAAAAAGTTGGTCAGCCACAGTTGAGCCAATTACCACCACAGGGGCAAAGTTTTTTAAATCGTCATCGGTAAAAAAGACCCCTTTTGCCATTTCCCAATCTTTAGTGCCTTTATAATCTGAGTTTGTGCCTTTAATTCGGCCACGAAAATCATACTGACCATGACGAATAGTTGCTCTGGTAGAACGCTCTGGCGCGGTATATAAAATACCGTCAATTTGAGAAATAGCATCGGCATCTTCTAGCGATAAACTGGCATTTTCACCTGTGCTGCGAATATTTGCCCCACCGGGAATCACCAAAATTAAATTGGTTCCTATTGCTTCTATTCGTTTTAAAACCTGTTGCTTACCACCCTCACCTATCGCCATCATGGTGACTACTGAGGCAACGCCAATAATAATTCCCAGCAGAGTTAATAAAGTTCTAAACCAATTAGCGTGTAAAGCAGTAAACGCCATCACAATAGATTCTAATGTTGCTATGCCCGGCAGCGCCCTAATTGGTGATTTAGCGGTTCGATTTTGCTGTGTTTCGGCTTGCGCTTGCTGGTCTTGCGAGTCAGATAAAATAACCCCGTCTTTAACCTGAATCAGCCGATCAGCATGCTCTGCAACTTCGGGATCATGCGTGATTAAAATCACAGTGACCCCTTCTTGGTTCAGTTGCTTTAATAAAGCTAATAGCTGCTCGCCACTGGCTGAATCTAATGCACCTGTGGGTTCATCGGCTAAAATGACCTCTGCGCCATTAATTAATGCTCTGGCAACCGATACCCTTTGTTGCTGACCACCGGAAAGCTCAGTTGGCTTATGTAAACCTCGATCTTCCAAACCTAATTTTGCTAATAGCTCATCCGCTTTAGCAAAGCGCTCATTTTTATCAATACCAGCATAAATAGCTGGCATCGCCACGTTTTCTTGCGCGGTATAATTAGACAATAATTGATAACGCTGAAAAACAAAGCCAAAGGTTTTTAACCTAAGCGCAGATAAACAATCCGCATTTAAACTGGCAACCGATTGCCCGTTAATAAAATATTCGCCGGAAGTTGGTTTATCCAAACAGCCTAAAATATTCATTAAGGTTGATTTACCCGAGCCGGATTGCCCCATAATGGCAACAAACTCACCTCGCTCAATCGTTAAATTAATTTGGTCTAAAGCTTTTACTTCGATGTCGTTACTTGAGTAATAACGACATACATTTTTAAGCTCAAGTAATGGCATGCTTTGCGACATTAAAAACGTCCTCGTCGTGGAAAACCACCATCTGACGGAGCTGCTGTCTGATTACGTTTTTGGCCGATAATCACTTCCTGATCAACTTCCAAGCCAGACAAAATTTCAATTTGAGTACGGTTTTTAACGCCAGTTTTTACTTTAACCCGCTCAATACCTTGCGGTGTTTTTAGTTGAGCAAACGCGCCTCTTGGGGTTTCTCTTACTGCACTTAATGGCACAACTAATGTATTGTCGGCTTTTTCTTCAACAAAAAATACCTGAGTAGTCATTGAGTCCATTAGCTGGCCATTCTGATTTTCAATATCCATTAAGGCTTGATACAAAACAACATCATTAACCACATTTGGGGTTGGCAGCACTTGCCTTACCTCGGTATACCAATGTTTTTTAGAATCGCCCAGCGTAGAGAAATAAACCGGCATGCCTTGTTTTAACTTGGTGACATCCGCTTCAGACACTTCGGCTCTGAGTGTCATTGTGCTTAAATCAGATATTTTAAGCAGCACAGGCGCATTTTGGTTAGCGTTTAGGGTTTGACCTTCCCTAACAGCAATACTTGCAACCGTCCCTGAAATGGGCGCATAAATTTTGGCATAACCTAAACGGGCTCTGTCACCCTCAATTCCGGCTTCATCGGCTTTAATTTGGGCAATACTGGTTTGAATTTTAGATTTAAGCACAATCACATTAGTTTGGCTGTCGACTAAGGTATCTTCACTAACGGCTTGTTTTTCGTATAACGACTGATTACGTTTCGCTCTAAGTTCAGCCAGTTTTAACTCGGCTTCTAACTGGGTTAACTGAGCTTTTTTACTTTCGAGCGAAGCTTCTGCTTGCTGGAGGTTGGTTTCAAAAACGGTTGCATCAATTTCAACTAAAAGCTGGCCCATTTCAACTTTCTGGCCTTCTTCTACATAAATTTTTTCAACCTGACCAGATACCTGCGCACCAACTTCAACATAGTGTTTAGGCTCTAGTGAACCGGTTGATACAATTGTTTTTTCAATCGAGCCAAGTTTTACTGGCGCAAATAATGCGTTTTCTTGCGGGGAATCACTTTTAAAAAAATAACCATAAGCGGCATAACTAATGCCTGCCACTATTACAATTATCAATAATCGCCAAAACCAGCGACCAGAACTTTTCTTTAACCCTGTCATATATTTACCCAAATGACTATTTGACTTATTAAAATTGAACTAACAATATAAATAAGTGCATTATCAGTCGAGTAAATTTACCAAAGCTTTACGTTAGCTGGATAATTTGCAAACTTTGCTTGTGTGCCAATAAAAGCTATTTTGCTGGCAAAATAAAGTAATGGCCATAAAACTCACCGACTTTATTAAACTGGTCAAAAATTTCGACGGTTAATTTTAAGTTGGCTTTTTTATTGTTAGCTAATACCGACAGTTCGCCCTCTACAGAGTTAATACTCACAATCGCACGCGGCAATTTAGTGATAGGTTTATTGTATTTGATTTCGCCTTTACCAAGCACAATATCGCCATGCAAAGTATTTTCACGCATTAATAAATGCACCATGCCCCAACCGGCTAAAGTTGCCATTGAATATACCGAACCAGCAAACATGGTTTGATGCATATTAATATTGGCATTTAATACTGCACGCACCTCTAAAAAAGCACCTGTGTATTGAAATATTTTTATTCCCATTTGTTGGGTAATTGGGATCAGGTTATGCCAGGTTTCTTGTAACTCTTTACACCAAAATGGCTGACGCAAAATAACATCGTATTCTGACAGCTTTTTACACATTTGTTTGCGTTGCCCGCTGGTGCCTTTGGCAATATCAATAATTGGGTTATCCAGTACCTCGTAACCACATTTTTCAAAAAAGCCGATTGTATCCAGCTTTGAAAAGGTAATAACTCGCTGAATACTGTGCTCGCGGGCAGCCTGCTCTAAAGTGGTCATCAGCATAGATGCCAAACCTTTACCGCGGCATTGATCACATACCGCAATATGTCGGATTTGAGCTTCTTCCTGACTAACAAAATGAATTCGCCCAACAGCCAACACTTTGCCATCTTCTCGGCAAATCATTCTGTGTTGAGCTAAGCTGTCGTATTCATCTTTTTCAGAACCTTGAGCAAATCCAAATGGCTGTTTTAATACCTGCCATCTAAAATCATAGTATTTTTCAAACTCAGCTTCTGTTTTTGGTGTAATTATATGATACATAGCGCTTTACATTGTGTTATATATAGCCAAATATTTTAGGCTTTGATTTTTATTAATTAGCAGATTAGCGGTAAAACCAGTGCTTGTCGATCTTAATTCAGCATTAAAAAATGGCTACTTATTAAGCTACTTAAAGGATAATACCGCCGTCTGGCAAATTTATCATAATCAACAATATCAATGGTTGTTAATGAACAATACTGTGCAGTCTGTCATGGATAAGCAACTGCCAGCCCTATTAACTCTGCCACATCAACAACCATTAAAATCTTTGGTCGATGAAATTCCGATTAATGCTAAGGTACTAGAACTTGGCTTAGGCGGCGCAAGTAACGCCCGTTATATAAAACAGCAAAAGCCAGATTGTCAGATAACCATAATCGAGCAAAGTTCAGTTGTTATAAACTGGTGTGAGCGTTATTTTAATCCGCATAAATGCCAGTTTAATATTATTCAGCAATCGGCTGAGCAATTTATTTTAGCAGATCAAAACCAATACGATTTAATCATCACGGATTTATTTAAATCTGAATCTTCCGTTTTATCGTATTTAGATCAAAATTATTTTTTACAGTTAAAGCGCATTTTAAAACCAAACGGCTTCGCCTATTTAAATTTTGTGCCAGACACAGACCACGAGCCGCAATTAATAAAAACACATTTAGCTCATGCCGGTTTTGATATTCAGTGGGGAGAAAAAATAATTGGCTTTAAAAACTGGGTGTTTTTATTAAAAAACAACAAATTCAAACATCAAAGGGGATAATCAGCTACACTACTGGGAAAATAGTGTTTATGCATATCGAATTCAGAGTAGTACAAAGAAATGGAACAAATTTTACTGCGAAATATCCTAGATTCAATTGACGATATCATTTTTGTTAAAGACATAAACTTTATTTATATTGGCTGTAATAACGCTTTCTGTCATTTTGTAGGCGCTGAACGTGAATATATTATTGGGAAAACTGACTTTGAAATATTTTCAGATCAGCAGCAAGCCAATTGGTTTAGAAAATGGGATGAAAAAGTATTTATAGAAGAACAAACATTTCAAATTGAAGAAAATTGTAAGCACCCGAGTAAAGGGGATTTATGGTTTGATACTATAAAATACCCATTCAAAAATGAGCAGAATGAGACTATAGCAATCATTGGTATTTGCCGAGATATAACAAGCAAAAAAGATACATTAGCAGAAATACATAAACTCAATCAGGAATTGCTCTACCAGTCCTCTCACGATAAAGTAACTAAGCTAAATAACCGACATTATTTTGAATCTGCTTTTTCCAGGATTTTACCTCAACCGACCTTATTACCTATCGCTGTTTTGCTCATCGATATAGACTATTTTAAACAATACAATGACTGCTATGGTCATTTAGCTGGGGACAAGTGCTTACAATTAATCGCCGAACAGCTAAAATTAGTGATATCAAGTCAAACCGATTTAGTTGCTCGATTTGGCGGAGATGAATTTATTTTAGTTTTAACAAACATAAACGAGCGAAAATTAAATAAAAAATTGGAGTCATTACTATCTCAGATAAATAAATTAAACCTATCGCATAAAGGCTCTAAAATTTCAAATAAAGTGACTTTAACAATAGGCGGCTATCTATATAGCAATAGTAGTAAACCAAATGCGTCTGAGTTAATAAATCAAGCCGATAAAGCTTTGTATCAAGCTAAAAGTACCGGCCGTAATCAATACAGTTTAATAAAATCCCTTTAACTAGGTTCGTTACCCGGCTTCCACTTTATATTGCAGCCAATCGATGCAAGTTGATCTTTATCAATCGTTTTGCCGGCTAGTATACAATCCAATGCATAAGCTAAATCTTCACCTGTTGCCGGATTTTTAGTGGAATCATAATTGCCAGATGAAATTCTAAACGGGCGGCTGGCATCAAACTGACCGCGATAAGCTAATACTTTATCCTGATCAAATACAAAAATATCAGGGGTGCAGGCAGCATCATAAGCTTTGGCAACCATTTGGTCTTCGTCTACCAAATAAGCAAACGGATAACCACGCTGTGCTTTTTCGCTAACCATTTTGTCAAAGCTGTCATCGGGATAAGCGCTAGAGTCATTACTATTAATTGCAACAAACTCAACACCTTGCTCCTGATAGCTTTTTGCCAGCTCTGCCAGTTTTGGCGCAATATGAATAACATAAGGGCAATGGTTACAAATAAACATCACAACTAAAGCTTTTGCGTCTTTAAAATCGGCCAGTGAAGTAGTTGAACCTTCTGTATTTTTAAGGGTAAAGTCCGGCGCTTTTGTCCCTAAATCCATCATATTTGAGGCTGTCATCACCATATTATTTGTCCTCGTTTAATTATATTTTATCGTTCAGCTTTAACCGGCATCGCACCGGCTACAAATTTGCCATACAATAGCATTTATCTGTACTTTGAAGAAACCCATAATGCCAACAACTCAGCAAGATATCGCACTAAACCAAGTAAAAGACTGGCTTGAAAATATTGTTATTGGACTCAATTTGTGTCCTTTTGCCAAAAAACCATTTAAACAAAAACAAATTCATTATCTGGTTACTGACTCAACCAACGATTACGATTTATTAACCGAGTTGTATGATCAACTGGTATTACTCGATAACGCCGCAGAGTCAGAAATAGAAACCAGCATTATCATTATGACTGAGCATTTAATAGATTTTGACCAATATAATGATTTTTTAGATTTAGCCGATCAACTCATTGACAATAATGATTGGCGCGGTGTTTTTCAAATAGCTAGCTTTCATCCTGATTATCAGTTTGCCGGTACAAACCCAGCCGATGCTGAGAATTTAACCAATCGTTCGCCTTTCCCACTCCTACATTTATTACGCGAAAACTCATTAGATAAAGCGGTTGAGAGCCACCCAAATGTTGATGCCATTCCACAGCAAAATATTTTAAAAATGAATCAGCTCACAAAACAGCAAATTTCTGAATTATTTCATTATTTGCCGGACTAAAAATATGGCAAAGTAATTTTTTTGAATAATAGGCTTTAAAGGTGACAGTATGCGCAAACATTTAAAAGGCTCAGCTTGGGTTTTGGCGCTTGGTTTAATTATTGGATTAATTGGCTTAGGCGCGCTGGTTTCAAATGCGGCATTGCAAATTAAACAATATGAGCGAACTGTAACTGTTAAAGGTTTGGCGGAACAAGAATTGCCCGCCGATATTATTATTTGGCCAATTCAGTTCACCCTTGCCAGTAATGATTTAGCAAAACTATATGAACAAGCCGAGCAAAGCACTCAAAAAATCAGAGCGTTTTTATTATTAAACGGCTTAAAAGAAGATGAAATCAGTGTAGCACCGCCTTCTATTCACGATAAATCAGCCCAAAATTATGGCAATAATAATACCCAGTATCGTTACACTGCGACTCAAACTGTAACTGTATATTCGCCACAAATTGATTTAACCCGCGGGTTAATGCCACGCATGTCTGAACTTGGTAAACAAGGTATTGTTATAACCGGTGATGATTATCAAGCCAGAACTGAATATATTTTTAATCGCTTAAATGAAATAAAACCAGAGATGATTGAGCGAGCAACCCAAAATGCCCGTGCGGTTGCATTAAAATTTGCCGATGATTCAAACAGCGAGTTAGGTAAAATTAAACGCGCATCACAAGGCAGTTTTAGTATTAGTGCGCGTGATAAAAATAACCCGCACATTAAAAAGATTAGAGTAGTTTCAACTATTGAATATTATTTATCCGATTAAGCCTTAAAAATATCAACTCGATATTTTATAAGTTTATATCAAAGTTAACTTATCGCCTTTTGCGATAAATCCATCCGTTAAAATATCAGCTCGTAAGCCGCCGGATAATTTAAATGCGTCAATCACTTGATGGCGGCTGATTGTATTGTTTTCTAATAATTTACCCAATAAAGAGCAAGGCTCACATAACTCGATACCAAGTAGTTCAACTTCACCAATTTTAAATTTTTTGCCTACTAAATCATTTAACCTAATACCTTGAGTAATTAAATTACGACGCGGCGCATCCCAGCTTATCGTTTGCTGAAAAGTTTGATTAAACTGCGCAATCGCCTCTGCTTCTATCAAAGTTAAGTTTTGCCCCGGCCATTTATTTTTACCAAAGTTTCGGTCGCCCCAAATGCCTTGCCCAGCAGCACATTGAACTGATTCAAGCTCAGACAAAGCTTGTTTATGCTGCTGAGCAATAAAAATAGCCTGAATCATATTAGCTCCGTTTAAATGCTAAACGATAACTTTTGCGGCAACAGCCAACAAAAAACAAACTGATTACATCAAATAAGGCAGCAAAAATAATCGCAGCAGTCACGCCCCACGCAATTGCATTTACATTAAGTGGAACAACATAACTATAGTGCGTTTTGGCTTGCTCTAATATTTCTGGATTAGCATTAAATGCTAAATGCCAAACCACTTTATATTGGCTTTGTTTTAAAATGAGTTGCTCTTGTTTTAGTAATTCAACTCTTTGGTAAATCGCATCTATATTGCGCCCGTCAGCATTAATAATTTGATCCTCATTTTGCTGATAATACACAATCAATTTTTCAAGGCTGCCTCCAAAAAACTGGTCTGCGGTTTTTTGAAAACCAGATAAATTTTGTTGTGCTTCGGCTAATCTGGCTTCTGAAACCAAAGTATATTGCTGAATAAATCCCGGGATTTGCACGCCAAATAATAGCGCAATTGCAAATACTGTCAGCCTAAAATAACTACGGATCATACGCATTTTATTCTCCTTTAATTAACCTAAACTTCCGAGTTAAGGTTAATTACTTTGTGCGATCTAACATCTGCTGAATCTTATCTTGTAAACGTTCAGCGGTAACTTGTGGCGCTGCTATTGCTGGCTCAATTTCAACATTCACTTTAGACCAGAACCGGCTCGGTAATTTAGTTAATGCATGACCATTTTTATGGCTAAAGAAAGATCCCCATAAACCAGTTAACCCCACCGGAATTACAGGTACAGGGTTATTTGCTAAAATCCGTTCGATTCCCTTTTTAAAAGGACTTAATTGGCCATTTGGCGTTAATCGCCCTTCTGGAAAAATGCAAACGACTTCATCACTCTCCAGCGCTTGTTTAATACTCATAAAAGCCTGATCATACGTTTCTCTATTTTGTCTTGGCGGACAAATAGGAATCACTTTAGCATGTTTAAAAAAATATTTTAAAAGCGGTAATTCACTAATGCTTTTATCCATAACAAACCGGATTGGTCTTCGACAAACAGACGAAATAATCAATGCATCAACATAGCTGATGTGATTTGCCGCTAATACAACCGCCCCTTGTTTGGGAATAAACGACTCACCACTGGCTTTTACCCTATACATACAATGAGTTAATAACCAAATCATTAAGCGCAAAGTAAACTCAGGTACCTGATAATAAATATAAACAGCAACCAAAGCATTGAGTACAGCTAACACTAAAAATAATTGCGGAATAGTTAACCCAATCACAGATAAACACACAATTGCAAATATGGCGCTAACAACCATAAAAATAGCATTTAAAACATTATTGGCGGCAATAATTTGGGCGCGTTTTGAGGCTTGAGTGCGCTGCTGGATTAAGGCATATAAAGGCACTATATATAAACCGCCAAATAGGCCGATTAAGGTTAAATCTAACATAACCACCCAGTTAGCAGTGTTTTGCATAAAAGCACTAAAACTTTGACTGCTGATCTCTGAAACATCCGGCACAGCAAACATTAAATGCGCACCAAAAATAGTTAGCCCAATTGAACCAATTGGTACTAAGCCTAATTCGATTTGATCGCCAGATAATTTACTGCACAGCAGTGACCCCAGCCCAATACCGATAGAAAAAATAGCCAATAAAACAGAGACAACTTCAGGCTCTGCAACTAAATAAATTTTGGCAAAATTAGGAAACTGAGTTAAATAAGTTGCGCCTAAAAACCAAAACCAGCTAATACCTAAAATAGATAAAAACACAGCTCGGTTTTGTTTAGCTAATTTTAAAATTTTACCGGTTTGACTAAATGGATTAAAACTCAGCTTTAATTCACTGTTTAGCGCATTCGCTTTAGGAATAAAATAAGCTGTCAACAAGCCAGCGCAAGCTAACCCCACCACCACCCAAGCGGCATAATGTGCGCCATTTTCCAAACCGATTAATACGCCAGCTAATAAAGTACCAAGCAAAATAGCTAAAAATGTGCCCATTTCAACCAAGGCATTGCCTTTTAGTAACTGTTCTGGTTTTAAATGCTGTGGCAACAAAGCATATTTAACCGGGCCAAAATAAGCAGATTGAGTTCCCATTAAAAATAATAGCAACAGCATAGCAATTACATTTTGACTGATTAGCGCCCATGCAGCCACCAGCATAATGCCAAGTTCACACCATTTAACGACTCGGATTAAAGTCGATTTTTCAAATTTATCGGCCAATAAACCCGCATGTGCCGAAAACAAAAAGAAAGGTAAAATAAATAAAGCCGCCGCTATATTTATAATTAAATCAGAACTCGCAGGTAACGCTTGCGGCAGCATAAAAGCAACAATGAGCAACAAGCTGTTTTTATAAACATTGTCGTTCATCGTCCCTAATGCCTGAGTACAAAAATAAGGTAAAAAAGTGCGTTGTTTTAATAATGAGAAAGTTGAGTTTTTCATTGCAAACCTAACTGAGTTTTTGCCAGCTTAATAAAAAATGGGTAATTAACTGCTGAATAAGCTGATCACCTGCAGCTCCGTCTGAAAATAATTTATCTTCCAGCGTTAATTGGGTAATACCATGCACCGACGCCCATAAAGTGCGGCTGGTATCTGCAATCGCCTGCGGCTGCTCATCGGGCTTAATTTGCTGCAAAACGTTTTGTAATAAAATAAATAGTTTTTCAATTCGCTGGCTTTGCCATTCTGGCATTGCATCTCCTTCAGCCAGCCGTAGATCAAATACCAACTTCCAAAAATACGGTTTTTCTTTAGCATAAAAATAATAAGCCAAAGCAACCGCTAATACTTGTTCCTGATAAACATCTGCTGATTCAGTATTAACTCGCTCTAAAGCCAGCTCACAAACCTGATGGAGTTCATCTAAAACACTGGCACAAACTTCAAGCCAGCAAAGCTGGTAGCTGCCAAATATATTTAAAATAGAGCTTGGAACATAACCTACCTTTTGTGAAAGCTGACGAATACTTAAAGTTTGATAAGGCGCAACATTAAGGTGTTCAGTTAATGCACCTAAAATAAGTTGTCTTAGCTCTTCTCGGGTATGATCGCTGCGTCTGGCCATAATAATCTCTAACACAAAATAAAAAACAACGTTCAAAATAAACTGTTTGATTATTTTGTCAACACTTTATTCTGTAAACAATCATGCAATAACAGCGGAAAAATAAAATAATTAAAAAATTATAAAAATTTGGTGAACTAAATTGAAAAGGCTAACTCTATAGTTATACAAGCTGGTTGATATGTGTGTTTGTTAACTGGCTTGTGATGTGTGTTTAAAGTGTGTTCCTTGTTGTATCTCCCGTGTAGCCGCCTTTAGAATTTTTGAAGGCGGTTTTTTTTTTGCCTTTTATAAAGCGATTATAAAACTCACTGCCCCATTAACTCAATTGTGGTAATACCTGTTTTTTTTGCGGTTAGCTAGAACAAAAAAAGCCGACATATAGCCGGCTCATCAATTTGAATGTGTTAAAAACTTAAATAGCTGTAAATTAACAATCCATTTCTGTTTCTAAACTTTCATTTGTTTTTTCACATGCATCTTCAGCCATTTCTTTTGCTTTATCCGACGCATCTTCAGCCATCTCTTTAGTCTTGTCTGATGCATCTTTAGCGGCATCTTTTGTAGACTCGATCATGCTATCTAATTTTTCACCTGCTGTTTTTGGTTTTTCTTCGCAAGCAGATAATGCAAATACTGCAGTTGAAACCAAAGCCATTTGTACTAATAAATTTTTTAATTTCATGGTTTTACTCCGTTAAATTAGTATGTTCAAAACAATTATAGCCTAGCATGAAAAACTAAATTAGCAATATCCAGACAGAGTGTGAACAAGGTCTACAATAATAATTAAATTCCTGATTTCCAAACTGGTACGAATATTGTTTTTAGATTTTAAATACTAGGTTTGGATTATTGTTATAGTTGGATTAGTCGTATATTCCAATCCAAAGTTTTAAATTAACCACAGGCAAAAATTACAATTGATTGTAATTTTTATATAAAAGTTAATATGCTTAGGAGGAGGAAATGGAAAAAATAGCCGCATTATACCGAATGGAAACTAAAGATCATATTTGTCCATTTGGCTTAAAAGCAAAATACTTGCTAAAAAAACAAGGTTATAAGATAAATGATCATTTGCTGAAAAATCGTGAAGAAACTAATGCTTTTAAGCATGAATATCAAGTAAAAACAACACCTCAAATATTTATAGATGAACAGCGTATTGGTGGCTATGATGAGCTCAGAAGCTATTTTAACTTACCACCAATAAAGCAGGAAGGAACCACATATAGCCCTGTTATAGCCATCTTTTCAATTGCTCTTTTATTAAGCTTAGCATTTGCTTTTGTTATTCAAGGTTCAATCATCACACTTTTAAGCTTGAAATTTTTTATCGCAATTTCAATGAGTATACTCGCAATACAAAAGCTACAGGACTTATTTAGCTTTTCAAACTCATTTATTACTTATGATTTACTCGCTATGAAACTAATTCCATACGCTTATATTTATCCTTTTCTTGAAGCTTATGCAGGTATTGGAATGATTGCTGGATTACCATCAATATTAGTGGCCCCTATAGCTTTATTTATTGGTACAGTTGGAGCTGTATCCGTTTTTAAAGCCGTCTACATAGACAAAAGAGAGTTGAAATGCGCCTGTGTTGGTGGCAATAGCAGAGTTCCATTAGGTTTTATTTCACTAACCGAGAATTTATTTATGATTTTAGCCGGCGTTTGGATGCTGATTAGTTAACAAAAAAGCCGCTTAATAGCGGCTTTCTCAGTTATTTTTCAACATTTCACTATTTTGTTATAACTCAGAACGGAATATCATCATCAAAATCTAAATTAGGTTCGCTTGGTGGAGCAGCTTGTGGTGCTGGTTTATTTTGCTGTGCCGGTTGTTGATAACCACCTTGTTGACCGCCTTGATTATAACCACCGCCTTGTTGTGGCGCTTGATTATATTGAGGTTGTGCAGCTGGTTGCTGATAACCCTGATTCATTGGCGCACCTTGGTTCATCGGGGCACCTTGGCTATAACCACCGCCTTGATTATCTGAACGGCGATCTAACATTTGCATGACACCATTCATATCAACCACGATTTCAGTGGTGTATCTGTCTTGACCTTGTTGATCCTGCCATTTACGGGTTTGCAGTTTACCTTCAAAATAAACTTGTGAACCTTTACGTAAATATTCACCAGCAATTTCAGCTAATTTGCCAAAAATAACGACTCTGTGCCATTCGGTTTTTTCTTGTAACTGGCCTGTATTTCGGTCTTTCCAGCTTTCTGAGGTTGCAATAGTTAAGTTTGCTACTGCATTGCCATTTGGCATGTAACGAATTTCAGGATCTTGCCCTAAGTTACCAATTAAAATGACCTTATTTACGCCACGCGATGCCATTATATTCTCCTAAATTTGTTTTGCATGTTGAGTTTGCCAAAAAGCTAATGCTTTTTCATCCAACTTTGCGGGTAATATTTTTAAATAGGCTAATTGCTCTTCAACAATCACAACGGCTTCTTCTATCCCTTGGATTTCAGTAAGTTGTTGTGCCATTTTTTCTGCATCGGCAGAGCTATTAACTAATACATTCAATATTTTGGGTTTTGTTTTGTGTGGTAAAACCAATGTCCGGCTAATTAACCACCACGGCAATGCAAGGCTTGCTGCACCTAATAGTACACCAACTTGCCCAAAATGTTGTAATAGAACACCGCCTAGCATACCACCACAAAAAGCGCCTGCAAATTGGCTACTTGAAAAAGCGCCCATTGCTGAACCTTTTTGTCCGGCTGGCGCAATACGGCTCACCCATGACGGTAGATTTGCTTCTAAAAAGTTAAATGCCGCAAAAAATACAATTAACGCTATGATTAAACCCACACTGGACTGACCAAATAAATAAATAACCAGCATAGCAACCGCCATTAACCAAATTGAAATTTGGAACATGCCTGCTTCTTTATTATTGCGCATTGACCACATCATCATAGGGGCAAGTACAATAAAAGACATTAACAGTGCCGGAAAGTACAGCATCCAGTGGCTCTCAGATTTAAAGCCTGCGCCAACTAATAAACCCGGAACAACAACAAATAAGCAGGTTAATTGGGTATGTAAAAAGAAAACACCTAGGTTGAGTTTTCTCAACTGAGGATGGCGAATCAGTTGTTTAAGCTGAGCCGGAACCGGAATTGCATCACGATTACTGTTTTTAGTGACTGAATTTGGTACCAGAGTCACAACCACTAAAATTCCAATCACAGCTAATACGGCGGTAAAACCAAATAATCCACTTAGGCCAATTTTATTCGCTAATAAAGGACCAACCACCATAGCCGCAGCAAAAGATAAACCAATGCACATACCAATAATAGCCATAACTTTTGAGCGTTGATCTTCGCGAGTTAAATCGGCAGCTAAGGCCAATACCGCACTGGCAATTGCGCCCATACCTTGCAAAAATCGACCGACTGCAACCCAAAAAACATGATCAGAAACCGCAGCTACAATGCTACCAATCGCAAATAAAGTGAGGCCAATTAAGATAACCGGTTTACGCCCTATTTTGTCGGACAATAAGCCCATTGGCACTTGCAGCAACGCCTGAGTTAAACCATAAGCACCAATAATAATACCAACCCACATAGGTGAATAACCAATAAGTTGCTGACCATAAATGGCAACAACGGGCATTATCATAAAAAGTCCCAGCATACGCAGGCTAAAAATGCTGGCTAAAATGGCTGCTATTTTTTTTTCGTGTTGAGTTAAACCGTTTGACATATTGAAATACTAAAAAGAAAAGTCAGTTGCAATAAAATCAGGTTGCCGAGTATATCATGTGATATGTTTTTGTACTGTATAATTAACCAGATTTTTTTGTAAAACTATGCGAACATATTGTACGTTTTATTTTTTATTGGGATAGGTATGGATAAAATTGAAGTTCGTGGTGCACGTACACATAATTTAAAAAATGTAAGCTGCACCTTGCCACGAGAAAAATTAATTGTGATCACCGGATTATCCGGTTCTGGTAAATCTTCACTGGCATTTGATACTTTGTATGCAGAAGGTCAAAGACGTTATGTGGAATCTTTATCTGCCTACGCCCGCCAGTTTTTATCGTTAATGGAAAAGCCGGATGTAGATCATATTGAGGGTTTATCTCCGGCGATTTCAATTGAGCAAAAGTCTACCTCTCATAACCCAAGATCAACCGTTGGTACAATCACAGAAGTTTATGACTATCTAAGACTTTTATTTGCCCGTGTGGGTGAGCCACGCTGCCCTACTCATAAACAACCTTTGGCCGCACAAACTGTTAGCCAAATGGTTGATCAAGTATTAGCTTTGCCAGAAGGCAGCAAATTAATGCTTATGGCTCCAATTGTTCGTGGTCGTAAAGGTGAGCATGTAAAAACTTTTGAAAATTTAGCGGCTCAGGGGTTTATTCGCGCTCGGGTCAATGGCGAAATTTGTGATTTAAGCGATCCACCAACATTAGAACTCCATAAAAAACATACGATTGAAGTAGTGGTAGATAGATTTAAAGTTCGCGAAGATCTACAAACCCGTTTAGCTGAATCATTTGAAACCGCATTAGAGTTGGCCAATGGCATTGCTATTATTGGCTGGATGGACGATCCCAAAAAAGACGAGCTGGTTTTTTCTGCTAATTTTTCCTGTACCTCTTGTGGCTACAGCATGACAGAAGTCGAACCCAGAATATTTTCGTTTAATAATCCAGCTGGCGCTTGCCCGAGTTGTGATGGTTTGGGGATTAAACAGTATTTTGATCCCGACAGAGTCATTACTAACCCAGAATTGAGTTTATCCGGTGGCGCAATTAAAGGCTGGGACAAACGCAGTTTTTATTATTTCCAAATGTTAAAAACATTAGCGACTCATTATCAGTTTGATTTAAGTGCTCCGTGGCAATCGTTAGATCAAAAAGTTCAAGACATTGTGCTTTATGGCTCAGGTAAACAGGAACTTGAATTTAATTACATGAATGACAGAGGTGACATTATTACCCGTCATCATCCTTTTGAAGGTGTTATTACTAATATGGAACGCCGCTACCGCGAAACCGAATCTAACTCGGTACGCGAAGAAATGGCAAAATTTTTAAACAATCAGGCTTGCCCAAGTTGTAATGGTGCCAGACTACGTGAAGAAGCACGTCATGTTTTTATTAACGAAAACAACCTGCCACAGATTACCGAGCTTTCAATTGAAGCTTGCAAAACCTTTTTTGAATCGTTGAATTTAACCGGCCAAAAAGCGCAAATCGCCGACAAAATTTTAAAAGAAATTAATGACAGGCTTGGCTTTTTAGTAAATGTCGGATTGAATTATTTAAACCTGTCGCGTAGTGCAGATACTTTATCGGGCGGTGAAGCGCAGCGTATTCGTCTTGCCAGCCAAATTGGTGCAGGCTTAGTTGGCGTGATGTATGTATTAGACGAGCCTTCAATTGGACTGCATCAAAGAGATAACGAAAGATTATTAAAAACACTAACTCATCTGCGTGATTTAGGTAACACGGTTATCGTGGTTGAGCACGATGAAGATGCAATCCGCAGTGCCGATCATATTTTAGATATAGGCCCAGGTGCAGGTGTGCATGGTGGTCAAATTGTCGCTCAGGGAACACTGGACGACATACTAAAAAGTGAAGACTCACTCACTGGTAAATACCTTTCAGGAAAAAGAGCAATTGAGATCCCTGCTCAACGTCATCAACACCAAGATTTATGGATAGAATTAAAAGGTGCATCCGGTAATAATTTAAAAAATGTCGATTTAACGATTCCGGTTGGTTTAATGACGTGTATTACTGGAGTTTCCGGTTCAGGTAAATCCACGTTAATTAACGATACTTTATTTAGTTTGGCACAAACCCAGCTAAATAAAGCCAGCACCAATAAACCTGCGCCTTATAAAAGCATTACAGGTTTAGAACATCTGGATAAAGTAGTTGATATTGATCAAAGTCCAATTGGCCGTACTCCAAGATCAAACCCTGCAACTTATACCGGTATTTTTACCCCGATTCGAGAATTATTTGCAGCAACCCAAGAAGCCCGCTCACGAGGTTACAAACCCGGCCGGTTTAGCTTTAACGTAAAAGGTGGCCGCTGCGAAGCTTGTCAGGGTGACGGGGTAATTAAAGTTGAAATGCACTTTTTACCAGATGTTTATGTGCCTTGCGATGTGTGTAAAGGCAAACGCTATAATCGTGAAACATTGGAAATAAAATACAAAGGTAAAAATATTCACGAAACTCTGGATATGACAGTTGAGGATGCGCGTGAATTTTTTGATGCTGTACCAGCAATAGCCCGTAAATTACAAACTTTGATGGATGTTGGTTTAAGTTATATTCGTTTAGGCCAAGCTGCAACTACTCTCTCTGGTGGTGAGGCTCAAAGGGTAAAACTAGCGCGGGAATTATCCAAACGAGATACAGGCCAAACTTTATATATTCTGGATGAGCCAACAACAGGTCTGCATTTTTATGACATTGAACAACTGCTCGCAGTTTTGCATAGATTAAGAGATCACGGCAATACAGTGGTTATTATTGAACATAATTTAGATGTCATTAAAACGGCTGATTGGATTGTAGATTTAGGCCCTGAAGGTGGCAGTGGTGGGGGCGAAATTTTATTTAGCGGTACGCCGGAAGATCTTACCAAAGAAAAACGCTCACATACGGCCAGATTTTTAAAACCTATGTTAGTCAACCTCAACTCGTGATAACAAATTGCTTTCTAGTGGGTATTTTCCCCGATAACTGTGTTGAATTCGCTAGTAATAGCCAGCTATTACGTACGCAAATTCGCCTTGTTCTCAGAAAAAATCTCTCACTAGAAAACGAAATCAAGCTAAAAACCAATAAATTTAAGGTCTTAGCTAACTTCTTATCCCGAGTTGAGATTGAGCAGTTAATTTTGAGCCGTTAAATATAGCTCGGTGTTTAAGCGGTTAAAGATAAAGTTTTAACTGCTTAAATCTCTATAAAAAAGCGATTTAAATTAAACAAAGGCTAAAAGTGACAATCACTTTTAGCCTTTTATGTTATCTTGATTGCTACAACTAAACCTAAACTGCTTAGGTATAAATTAGCAATTCACTTTAGCCAGCTCTGTGCGCATTTCATCAATTGCAACTTTATAATCATCTGCACCAAATATTGCAGTACCAGCGACAAACATATCCGCACCAGCAGCAGCTACTTCAGCGATATTATTGGTTTTAACACCACCATCTACTTCAATTCGGGTATTTAGACCTAATTCATCAATTCTGGCTCTTAACTGGCGAATTTTATCCAAAGTATAAGGAATAAACGACTGCCCGCCAAAGCCCGGATTAACTGACATAAATAAAACAAAATCCAACTTAGGTAATACATAATCTAATACAGATAAAGAAGTCGCTGGATTTAATACTAAACCGGCCTTAATGCCTCTGTCTTTTATTAAACTAATAGAGCGGTCAATGTGTCGACTTGCTTCGGGGTGGAAACTAATATAACTGGCGCCAGCATCAGCAAATTGATTAATTAAATCATCTACCGGCTCAACCATTAAATGCACATCAAACTCAGCTTTAATCCCGTATTTAATTAAAGCCTCTAAAATAGCCGGGCCAAAAGTTAAATTTGGAACATAATGATTATCCATCACATCAAAGTGAACAATATCCGCGCCTGCCGCTACTACATTTTCTACTTCTTCACCTAAACGAGCTAAATCTGCCGCTAAAATTGAAGGTGCAATTAAATAAGGATTCATACTCAACCTGTCTGTTTAATTTGAGTCTCGCGGCTTTTGAGCCACATCTGTTTATTGGTATTTTACACAAGCTTTCAAACTGAGCAAATCTCAAAAATTTACAATAATTTCATAAAAATGGTGCAAAGATTGCTTTGAACCAAAACAGTGCACTATTATATAACAATTGCATTTTTCTACGCACCGTTTTGGTTAGAGCTGATAAATTTAGTATAAGGCTTAATATTCCTTACCTCTTTCCATTTTAATATTTTTTATTATTTTAACCATTTAAAAAACAAAGACTTAAATTATTTTTTAAACTTATATTTAAAATAGGCACAGTGATTGCTACCACTGATTCAGCACATTAAGTTTTAAATACAAAATCCAATTGGGAGAACTAGCATGAAAAAAACATTACTTGTGGCTTCAATTTTAGGTGCAGTATCTGCAATGTCTTCAACTTCAGCAATGGCAGTTGAGGGTTTATCAGCAAACGTTGGTGTAACATCTAACTACTTCTGGCGTGGTATGACTCAAGCAGCTGATGAAGCAGCGGTTTCTGGTGGTATTGATTACGCAGCAGCATCTGGTTTTTATGCTGGTACTTGGGTATCAAATGTAAACTTTGGTTCAGGTGATACTGAAACAGATTTATATTTAGGTTTTAGCGGTGAAACTGAAAGCCTAAGCTATGACGTAGGTTATGTATATTTTAACTATGCCAATGCAGGCCAAGCGGCTGATTTTGGTGAAGTATATGGTAGCGTAACTTTTGGTGCATTAACTTTAGGTTTAGCAGTATTAGCAAATACAGAAGCTAGCGAGTATGACTTTGGTGACTCAACTTATGTTTCTGCTGATTATGCATTTGAAGTTTCAGAAGGTTTAGAAGCAGCTTTCCATATTGGTTCTTACGATGGTGATTTTGCTGTTGAAGGTGTAGATATTGGTGCATCTTTATCTAAAGATGGTTTCACATTTGGTTTAATCGAAACAGATCGTGACGGCCAAGGTTTAGAAGCTTACGTTTCTTACGCAATCGACTTCGATTTATAATAATAAAATTATCTTCTCTAATTTTAGCCCGCTTTTTGCGGGCTTTTTTGTTTAAGCTAAACTCAAAACAAATAAACTTATTTTGGAATTGATTTGAGCCGCTTATCCAATAAACTCCAATACCTATTATCTGCACTGGCCGCATTAATTGGTGTACAAAGCCATGCCAACCGAGAAAAAGATTTTAAGCAAAAATCTGCCATAGGTTTTATCCTAACTGGCATTATTTTATTAATGATATTTATTTTGGGGCTAATTATGCTGGTGAAACTGGCGGTTTATTTAACCTCGGTTTAAACCACAGGTTGCTTTAGTTTATTCACTTTATATAAAGCTAAAACTTCATTAACGGCTTTTCTGGTGCCTGCATTTTGGCTAATCACTCTGGATACTTTTTTAGTTTGAATTTTTGCCGGTAAATATAAATGACGGCTCACCGGTGTATCATGATTGCTAATTAATACCGTATTTTTACCTGTGCTGGATAATTCATGGGCAATATCAGCTAAACGTTTTTGATCATGAATATTAAAGCCAGATTTAGCATATTGAGTAAAGTTAGCGGTTTCGCTCAAGCTAATATACGGCGGATCACAATAAATAGCGCTCCCTTTAGGGGCTTGCCGCATACAAGTTTCAAAGTCTAATAGTGTAAATTCAGCTTGCTGGGCTTTGCGGGCAAAAAAGTACATTTCATGTTCAGGAAAATACGGCTTTACGTATTTTCCAAATGGCACATTATAAAAACCTGAATTGTTATAACGACATAAACCGTTATAACCATGACGGTTTAAATAAGTAAATAAAACTGAGCGACGATAGCTATCTGTTTCCTGATTAAACTCAGTTCTGAGCTGGTAATAAGCATCTGCCTGATTATATTTTTCTTGATACATATTTTTACAATCAAAAATAAACTGCTCAGGCGTTGCTTTAAGGTGTTTGTATAATGCAATCAGATCTGGGTTAATATCATTTAAAATATAGTTTTTAAAATTGCTGTTTAAAAACACTGAGCCAGCACCAACAAAAGGCTCAACTAAAGTTGTACCGCGTTTTGGTAACAAATCAACAATAGATTCAACCAGTGAATATTTACCACCGGCCCATTTTAAAAATGCTCGTGTTTTTTTCAAAATTCAGTCTTGTCAGAAATTAGTTTTTGTATTGCTGCAACAGATTTAGCAAAAGCCCCTTCGCGAGTTAATTCTTCGGGTAATTGTGTAATCGCTTTAATTGCCTGCTGCTGAGTAGCATAAATACCGTAAGTTACCCCAAAGTATTTTTCACTCATATATATGTTTAATTTTTCAGTTGTTTTTAATGAAGCTAGATACTCATCCAATACTTTTTGTGAACTAACCAAGGTGAGTTGGATTACATAAGCATCGGCTTTTTGAGCCTTAAACCAAAGGTTATCATAATAGCCGGAATCGGCTTGGGTTTCATCTTGATTTAGCGCAGATTCAGCTAACTCAGGTTCGTTTGCTTGATTTCCATTCGCCTGATGATTGGTTTCGCTGTGTTCAGACTGAACTTGTTCCGGTTTATCTGTTTGAGTTAATTCAGAATCAGAGTTAGAGCCACTAACTAGGTTATCCGCCGTTTTATCATCAGCATCGCCAGCTTCTGTCACACTTTGTCCGTTAGCGTCACTCTGTATTTTGTCAGCCTTTTCACTTGTTTGATTTTTTGCTTGGCGGGCAAAAAATTCAGCCGCTGTCATATCTTTTTCAGCCGTTGCTTTATCAACAAAATCCATGTTTTCTTGAATAATCGCTTTATTTTCAATGGCATCAATTTGTTGTTTTGCAGTGCCGGCATTTTGTTGCGGAATTGATGGGTTATCCACTTGTTCTGCTTGAGATGAGGGCTGAATTTCAGCTTTGGCATTGGCTTGGTCTTTTGTTTCTGCTTTGTTTAATAACCAAAAAAGTGCACCACAAAACAGAATTAAAATTCCCCCTAAACCAACATATAAACCCGTTTTTTTCTGAGTTGATTTTGTTTTCTCGTCAGCTTTATTGCTTTTTGTTTTTGCTAATGTATTTGTAACTGTTTTTTTATCTTTAGCGTTATTACTTTTCGCACGATTATCTTTAGCATTAGTCTCAGCTTGGCCTGAGCCAATTAAACTTACTGTTTGGCTGGGATAATCATTAATAAATTTATCGCCCTGCGCTGGGGTTATTTCAAAAATAACATTAAACCGACCAGCTAAATATCGCATCGCCTGTAATAACTGATTAATAACTGAGTCGCTTGGTAACCCCTGAATGGCAACAACATAACAAATATCATTATTATCAAACTGATCTAATAAAAATTTTAAATCACTCTGACCCAAACCAACAGGTTGAGAAAATAACTGTTTAGCAATCGTTTGAATAATTTTATCGTCAGATAAGCCAGTTAGGCTTGGAATGTAACTTAAGCAAAACTCATCCTGAATATCACTTAAGTAACGAATTAGCGGGTCTTTAGGCTCAGAATATAAAATAACAGCGTGGGTAAAAGACAAGTTGTAAAACAGACGATCCCAGTTTTGTGGCCTCATCTTTAAATGCCTTATATTAAATTATGCCAATTATTATCTTGAGCCAAGCAGACATAAATTAATTTAAAATGGCTTCAAGCTCAGCTTCTGTCACGTCGTCCATAATTTCGCAGTGACCAATTTTTGTCGGAATAATAAAGCGCATGACATTAGCCTGCACTTTTTTATCTCGCTTCATGTGTTTTACAAAATCAGCAACCGACATTTGCTCAGGCTTAACAACAGGTAGTTGATAGCTTTCGATTGTAGCGGTCACTTCAGCAAAATCATCCGCATTAATATAGCCGCGTAAATGAGCTAAGTGAGTTGCTAATACCATACCGGTAGCAACAGCTTCGCCGTGTAACCATACGCCATAACCCATTTCGGCTTCAATTGCGTGACCAAAAGTATGGCCCAGGTTTAATAACGCTCTGGCACCTTTTTCAGTTTCATCCGCGGCAACTATTTCAGCTTTAATTTCGCAGCAGCGTTTAATAATTCGGGTTAACTCAGCATTATCTAAAGCAGATATTTGCACTTTGTTATCAATTAAACTTTGCCAGAACGAACGATCAAAAACGATCCCATATTTAAGCACTTCAGCCATACCAGCAGCAAATTCACGCTTAGGTAAACTTGATAAGGTATCAATATCAATAAATACAGCTTCTGGTTGCTTAAAAGCTCCAATCATATTTTTGCCAAGCGGGTGATTAACCGCTGTTTTACCACCAACAGATGAATCAACCTGAGACAATAAGGTCGTCGGCACTTGAATAAAATCAACTCCTCGTTGATAACAAGCAGCGACAAAACCAACTAAATCACCAATAACACCACCACCAAGCGCGATTAAAGTGACGTCTCGGGCGCAGTTATGTTCAAGCAAAAAGCTATTTACTTTTTCAAAGTATTCGAGTGATTTATATTGCTCACCATCCGGTAGTTGGTAAGTCAAAACATCAAATTTATTTAAGCTATTAACTAATTTATCCAGATATAAAGGCGCAATAGTTGTATTGGTAATCACCACCACTCTTTTGCCTTTAATAGCATTTTCAAATAGCTCAGCCTGATTAATTAAACCGCTGCCAATTAAAATCGGGTAGCTGCGCTCAGCTAAACTCACTTGAAGTTCTGTATTGCTCATATCTGAATCTTAATTAAAAACCTAATTTATCGATGATCTCACGAGAGACTACTTTGGCACTTTGGTTATCTGTTTTAACCGTTAAGTCTGCAATCTCTTCATATAGCGGGTTTCTGGCTTCGGCAAGATTCTCTAAAACTTCTTGCGGCTCGCCGGTTTGCAATAAAGGACGACGCTTATCGCGCGCAGTTCTTGCAACTTGTTTTTCAATGGTTGTTTCTAAATAAACAACAAAACCACGAGCTGAAAGACGGTTTCGTGTTTCTTTGCTTAAAATAGAGCCACCACCGGTCGCAAGTACAATGCCTTGTTTTTCGGTTAAATCGAAAATTACTTTTTCTTCACGCACTCTAAAACCAGCTTCACCTTCAACGTCAAATACCCAAGCGATATCAGCGCCTGTGCGACGTTCAATTTCGGCATCAGAGTCAAAAAATTCTAAGTGAAGTTCGTTTGCAAGTTGTCTACCAATGGTACTTTTACCGGCCCCCATCGGGCCTATAAGGAATATATTACGTTTCTCGGCCATTTTAGTTTTTACACATCTATTAAGTTAAGTTGCTCCGAAAATCCAGTATCCTGAAAAGAGCCGCGATTATCCCAATAATTAGCAAGTAAAAGCAAGCTTAGTAGCCAAAAATGAAGCCAATAAGCCTAAAAAATCTAAATTTGGAATAATAAACATGCATAAATTGAGTTTTGCGGGCTTTTTTACAAAATACCCAAGTTCAACTATGCGGATTTTACTGTAATCTGGCTGTAATTAAAGCTTTTCTGTTACGATTCTTGGGGTAACAAAAATAAGCAGCTCTTTTTTCTCATTAAATTCTCTGCTTTTTTTAAATAACCGGCCAACGTAAGGAATATCACCCAGCAGCGGAACTTTAGATTCGGTATTAACGATTTGTTGCTGATAAATACCACCTAATACTATAGTTTCACCGTTATCGACTAATACTTGAGTCCCAATCTCCTGCGTATCAATGGCTACAGCAGAGCCGGTTGAAGTATCCACAGTGTCACCACGAGTATCTTGAGTAATAATTAAATCCAGAATAATTTTATTATCCGGTGTAATTTGAGGTGTAACTTGCAGGCTTAAAACCGCTTTTTTGAACGTTACAGCGGTTGCGCCGCTTGAAGCAGCTTGCACAAACGGTATCTCAGTACCCTGCTCTATATAAGCGGTTTTTTGATTAGCTGTAGTAATTCTCGGGCTGGCAATAATTTCGCCTTTATTTTCAGTCTCAAGTGCGGTTAACTCTAAATCTAGAATTGTGCCGTCGCTTAATCTGGCAATACTTAACCCAATACTTCCCGCAGCATTAGCAACCGGCAAATTCACATTCATTCTTTGATTTAGCGGCGGGATCACACCAGATGCAATCGTATTTGCCCCTTCTAATGAACCGGAAACACCATCAGAATTTTGCTGATCACTAAATCCCCAGCGAATGCCCAACTCTTCACTTAAATTATCATTCACAGTCACAATTCTGGATTCAATTGTGACTTGTTTTACTGGAATATCTAAAATGTTAACCAGCTTTTTAACGTTTTCGATATTGCTGCCGGTATCCCTAATTAATAATGTATTAGTTCTTTCATCAACCGAAACAGCCCCACGCTCCGACAGCATTTTGCTTTGCTCACCCTGCAACATAGCTGCGATTTCTGTTGCTTTGGCATAGTTAATCTGAACAAACTCAGAATATAACGGTGATAATTCTTCAACTTGCTTTCGGGTTTCCAGCTCTTTTGCTTCTCTGGCTGCAATCTCTTCGCTAGGTGCAACCAACAAAATGGAGCCTTCCATGCGTTTATCCAAACCTTTAATTTTAAGAATAATATCCAGCGCTTGATCCCACGGCACTCCATCTAAACGCAAAGTCACATTGCCGCTTACCGAGTCACTGGTTACTAAATTAAAGTTATTATAATCTGCAATAATCTGTAAAACAGAACGCACCTCAATATCCTGAAAATTCAGTGAAATAGGTTTGCCATTATATCGGTTTGAGACACCTTTGTTTTTATTCTCAGCCACAATATCTAGACTAAAGATACTGTCAATTTGTTGATATTTATAATCAAATGGCGCATTCATGCTAATTTCAATACGCGCACTGTCGTCATTTCTAAAGGTTTCGATATTATCGACTATCGTGCCAAAATCGGTCACATCCATCTGATACAAAAGCTCATCTAAAATTCGAGTATTATGAAAAACCGCAATAATTTTGTTATTCCGCTCAGTAACATCGATTGCCGCCGCTTTATTTTTCATAAATACCAAGACTCGACCGCTATTATTTTCTGCATGACGAAAATCAATGGTATCTAATGAGTTAATATATTTGGACTGTGCGGTTTTATCATTTGCCCCTGTATTTAAATTATTGGCAATAGCAATAAAAAAACGATTGCCGGATGAGCGGGTTTTGTAAATTTTTAAATATTCTAATTCAATATTCAAGGTCAGTATTTTACCTTGCTGGCGAGCATTGATTTTATTGACACCGGCATGATCAATTTGAGTGGTGGTTAGGTAGTTTTCAAATTTTGCATTGTCAAAATTTAAACTAATCGCAGCAGGATTATTACTCACCTGAATTTCAGGTTTTGCGATGATTTGATCAAATACCAATTCAATTTCAATCGCATCACGCATAGTTGGCTGATATTTTATTTCATAAAGCGTGGGTGAAGCCTGTTCCTGTGCATATAACCGGCTCGGTAAACAATAAAATAAACAGATTAAAAACAAATAGCTATAAAGATATGTTTTATTATTTTTCATATTATTGGTTTCCTGCCGTATCACTTTTAGCAAAAATCGAAATTTCAGCCTGCCGAATTACCCAGCAGCCACTGCCATCCGGAATCAGCTCTCGCAGCTTGATATATTCAGGGGTAATTTGTTCAACTCGCCCATGAAACAAGCCGATATAATCGCCTTGTTTAACTCGATATAATTGACCACCAGCAACCGATGCTAATGCGTACAGCTTGCCTTTTTCGCCTAAAGTGCCACGCATTTTTATGGTATCGAGCGGATATTTCTCTAAAGCCTGTTTGTCACGATTAAAATCTGGCTGCAAACAATTTAAATCGGCCTGTTTGGTTTGGGTTAACATTTCTGGTTGTGGTTTTACAAACGGGCTACGCATTTGCTCAACTGAATACTCAAAGCTGGTAAATTCTTTTACGGTTAATATTGGCTCGATATCCGTTTGGGCATTTGCTTGTACTTGCTGAGTAAATGCCTGCAAGTCAGTTAAATCTTTACCGCATCCAAACAGCAATAAGCTCCCGATAAATATACAAAGTGGTTTAATCATTGGTTTTAACCTCTTTGTATCTATACGTTTTTGCTAATAAACTTAAAATTAAATTGCCGTCTTTTTGCTTGATCGTAAAATCATGCAGGGTAACAATTCTGGGTAAGGCCGCGACTTTACTTAAAAAGTGACCAAAATCATGATAACTACCTGTTATTTCTAACTTTAACGGTAGCTCAGTATAAAACTCTCGCTCAATTTCTGGTTCCCAATTTATTTTTGTAAAAGTTAATCCGTTTGTTGTACCTATATAAGTAATGTCGTCTAACAGACCAGGGGTTTCTGTTTCTGTTGGTAATGTTTTTAATAGCTCAGCAAAAGATTGCTCCATTTGGCGCATTTGAGTTTTATATGCATCAGCATTTATCGCAATATGATATTTAGCTCGATATTCTAGTTTAAGTTCATTTTCTTGCTCAGTTATTGTTTTATAATTTTCAATTTGGTCACTAATCATTAACTGATAACTCAAAATAGCGACCACAATAGCTAATAAAAAAGCGACAAAAACTTTAGCTGGCTTAGGCCAATTACCCATGTCGTTAATATCAAGCTCTAGCTCATTTAGGTTTTTAAGATCAAAGTTTTTTAAACTCATGGGTTAACCTCCGCCGCCGATATTCGCTCGGCAAAAGGCTTAACCTGAACTGACATTTTAAAGTCGCTTAATAAATCTATTTGGGCATTTGCTTTGGCGGCCACTATGGTATTGAGTAGCGGCAATTCAAATAAATAAGACGCTTCGGCATTTCTCATTAAGTTAGAAACCCGATTATTTGATTCACTTTTACCTGTAATAAAAACCGAATTCCCTTTTTTCTCAAGTTCAGTAAAAAAGATACCAGCAGGAACGGTAGTGGTAATTTCTGCCAATACTTGAGCTGCCAGATTACGGTTATGTTGTAAGTCGGCAATCAGCTCCATGCGCTGCTCTAAGCTTTTCCGTTTGGCTTTTAGCTCTTTAATTTCAGCAATTTTAGCGTCTAATACCAAAATTTCATTTTGCAGATACTGATTTCGCATTTGCTGATTTGCAATTAAATGACTGTAATAAGCATCTACTAATAACATTAATCCTAGAGCACTAATTCCTACCATAACCAAAATAACAATATAAGATTTTTGCTTTTTCTGTTTTGCTTGCTCACGCCAAGGTAGTAAGTTTATATGTGGCATAAATCAAAACTCCGCATGGCTAATCCAGTCGCAATTAAATATTCTGAATTTGACTTATTAAATTCAGAATCAACCAAACTATCTCCCTTTTGCATCTGTAAAAAAGGCTTTGCTAAAATACAAGGAATTTCAAGTTCCTGCGTGATCTGTTCAGCTAAGCCATGAATTAATGCGCAACCACCAGACAAAATTATATAATCAACTTTTTGTTCTGCTGTTGATGTAGTGAACATTTGGATTGTTCTTCTAATCTGTTGAATTATTGAATTTTGAAATGGCCCTAAAATTTCGGCCTGATAATTTTGTGGTAAATCACCAGAAAGTTTTTCTAATTCCGCTTCTTCATAACTTTTTTGATAAAAACTCTCTATATTTTTGGTAAGAACATCTCCTCCAAAAGGCTGATCTCTCGTATAAATAACCTGATCTTTTTTAATAATGCTCGTTAATGTTATATGAGCCCCCAAATCTACCATCGCAATACACGGCTCATCATCAGAGCCTTTAGGTAATTGGGGTAAACATAACTTCGCGGCACGAGCCAAAGCATAAGCTTCAACATCCATAACTTTAGCGTTAAAACCCGCTATTTCCATAGCCGATACCCTAGCTGTTACACTTTCCGTTCTAGCAACACTCACTAACACTTTAACTTTCTTATTATCTGTGTTGACTGCTTCGATCCTTTCAAAATCAATACTAACTTCTTCAATTGGATAAGGAATTAAACTATCTGCTTCTATTTCTATTTGAGTTGCCAATTCATCATCACTAAAGCTAGCGTCCATAAAAACTGTTTTAGTGATTACTGTAGAGCCAGATACAGCGACAGACACATCTTGAAATTGCCGAGATATTTTTTTTCTAAGTCGACTTATAACTCGGCCAACAGCTTCAATGTCTTTAATATCTTTATCATTAACTAATCCTTTTGGCATAGGCTCTTGCTCAAATTGTAATAGCCGATAATCATGACCTTGCCGCTCCATTAAAACAGCTTTAACAGAATAAGAGCCGATATCTACACCAATTAAAATTGAGCTTTTTTTTCCTAATAACTTGCCAAACATAGTAAATGACCATTTATTTTCATTATTATATGGTTAAGTCTGGTTAGCTTTTTTTATGCCAATCCACCACAACAAAATGCCGAATACTTGGCATATTCAGAATTTGTTGTAACATAACCATGTTGAAACTTGATATTATTTATATTCGCTAACCAATTCCTAAGCCCGGATGCTCATTGTGAAAAAAACGATTAAGTATTTATTTTATTTTTTTATTATCTCAAGTTTATTGGGCTGCTTAACTGTTTACGCCACTTACCAATATATTAAAAATGACTTACCTGATGTTGAAACTTTAAAAAATGTTGAGTTCCAAACTCCTATGCAAGTTTATTCAGCAGATGGCTATCTAATTTCTCAGTTTGGTGAAAAAAGACGAATCCCTCTTACTTACGAGCAAATACCACCTAAACTCATCAATACCCTATTAGCTACAGAAGACAACAGGTTCTATTCACATAACGGCGTTGATTTTATTGGTATGGTTAGAGCCGCTATTACAGTATTGACCAGCGGCTCTAAAAAGCAAGGTGCAAGTACAATAACCATGCAATTAGCTAGAGGTTTCTTTTTAAACAGAGATAAGACTTATATACGTAAAATAAAAGAGATTTTTATTGCTTTAAAGATGGAGCAAGAGCTAACTAAAGAAGAAATTTTGACGTTATATATTAATAAAGTTGAGCTCGGGTATAGAGCATTTGGCTTTGGTGCCGCAGCTAAAGTTTATTACGGTAAAAATATAGATGAGCTCAATATAGCTCAAATGGCTATGTTGACCGGCTTATTAAAAGCACCAACCGCTTACAACCCATTGCGAAATCCTGAACGAGCTCTTTTCAGACGAAATACCGTTTTGTGGCGTTTAAAAGATGCAAGATATATAACCGAACAAGAATATCAGCAAGCGTTAGAGCTGCCTTTAAGCGCAAGGTATCATGGTGCCGAAATCGAATTGGATAGTCCATATATCGCAGAAATGGTAAGACAAGAGTTGGTTGATAAATATGGTGAAGAAGTAGCATATACCCAAGGTTTTCAAGTTTATACGACTGTAACACTTAAATCTCAGTCAGCTGCCTTACATGCCCTTAGAGAAAATTTGCATAATTATGACGAAAGGCATGGCTACAGAGGAGCTCAAAAGATTCTCTGGATAGAGAATCAAGAAAGCAAACCAGATAACAAAGAAATTATAAATGCCCTAAAAAATGAGCCTGATTTTGGTTGGCTGGAAAATGTTGCAGTTATTCACATCGACAATGAAAAAAATACATTTTCTTTTCTACGTAAAAATGGACAGACTGGAGTTGTTGAATGGGATGGAATGAAGTGGGCCAGAGCTTTTATTGATGACGATAGCCAAGGAGATGAACCCAAATCTGTTACCGAAATTGTCCATGTTGGTGAGGTCGTTAGTGTAAGAAAAGTTGACTCAACATGGCACTTATCTCAATTTCCTGACGCCTCATCAGCTTTAGTTGCAATAGATCCAAATACTGGAGCTATTCAAGCCTTAGTGGGTGGTTATGATTTTAGGCAAAGTGAATTTAATCGAGTTACTCAAGCCAAACGTCAAGTCGGTTCAAATATTAAACCTTTTATTTATTCTGCCGCAATTCAACATGGGTTTACCTTAGCCAGTATTGTTAATGATGCACCGATTAATCAATGGGATAGACGTCAAGGGACAGTTTGGCGTCCACAAAACTCTCCTCCTGTTTATGATGGTCCTATCAGGTTAAGAACGGCATTAGCTAAATCTAAAAACGTAGTTTCAGTACGTTTATTAAGAGCTGTTGGAATTGATAACTTAGTTAATCATTTAACTCAATTTGGTTTTTCGCGTGATGATATTCCAAGAAATGAATCATTGGCTTTAGGCTCAGCATCATTTACCCCAATGGAATTAGCAACAGCTTATACCGCGTTTGCAAATGGCGGTTATATTGTAAAACCTTATGTTATTGAACGAGTTGAAGATTCTGCCGGCAATATGATCTACCAAGCGCCAATTCAAAAGTTGTGTCGGCCAAACTGTGAACCGCAAGATTCAATCGCTGAATTTACTCCAACAGAAACTCAAACAATAGAACAAGAATTAATTTATGCACCACGGGCAATTTCAAAACAAAATGCGTTTTTAATCGCAGATGCAATGACAAGTACGATTTGGGGCGGCGGAGACTGGAACCGAGGAACAGGTTGGAATGGGACAGGCTGGCGTGCACGAGCCTTAAAACGTAAAGATATCGGCGGTAAAACAGGTACAACTAACGAAGCAAAAGATACTTGGTTCAGTGGTTATGCCCCCAATTTAGTTGTAACTAGTTGGGTCGGCTTTGATGATCATAGACGTGCTCTAGGGGCGAGTTCTTACAATAATAATCTGGGTAAGGATCAGGTTTATGGTAAAGAGTTTGGTGCACAAACAGCACTGCCGTCATGGATTACATATTTACAAACAATGCTTGATGGTATTCCACAGAATGACAACCAGCTACCGGAAGATATTTCAACTGTCAGAATAGATACGGAAACAGGGAAACTCAGCAACAAAACGGATTATACAGCTATGTTCGAATATTTTATATCAGGAACAGAACCTAGCCAGTTTGCAGATAACTCACCTCAAATAGAAATGCTAAATTCAACACAATCAGGTGAAGTGGCCGAAACAGAAATAGAACAAATCTTTTAAAGTAGAAATTTAAATTAAGTGCAGTTAATAGCTGCACTTAATCTATATTTAAATTGAGTATTCATAGCTTCACAATCGTTACTCAGAAGCTTGGATATTTTCGGCTTTATACCATTGGTTTAATTTGTTTTTAAGCTGTTTAACCCCTATTCCTTTTAACGACGAGAACAGCTCGACATCAACATCACCTTCAAAATTAATACTGGCTTTCCTAACCTCTTTTAATACTGTATTACGGGCACCTTGTTTTAATTTATCTGCTTTAGTTAATAAAATCAGGACTGGTAAGCCACTATCAACAGCCCAAAAAACCAAATCTTGATCTAAGTCTTTAAGTGGATGCCGTATATCCATCAATACCACTAATCCTGCTAAACATTCACGATTTTGTAAATATTCACCTAAAGACTTTTGCCATTTTTTCTTAACTTCTAACGGCACTTTTGCAAAACCATAACCAGGTAAATCTACCAACCGCCGTTCTTCATCCAACTCAAAAATATTAATTAATTGGGTACGTCCCGGTGTTTTACTTGTTCTGGCTAGCCCTTTTTGTTCTGTGAGTGTATTTAAAGCGCTTGATTTACCCGCATTAGAACGCCCAGCAAAAGCGACTTCGTAACCAGAATCATCACCTAAACCATCTATATTTGGTGAACTAATTTTAAATTTTGCATGTTTGTACTGAATCACAAGATCACTCCTAAGAATTTTCGCTTAGTCTAATCAAATATATCGACAATGCCAGCTATAGATAACAATAAGAAAAAATAAGGAGGTAAAATCATAAAAATAAACTTTTGACTTGTTTTTATGGTGATATTTATGAATCAGAGACAACAACAGCTTGATTTAATTCTGATATAAGTTGAGCAAAATACCCTTGACCCTCTGCGATATTATTTTGCCTAATACTATGCTCAAGTAAGCCTGCAACTTCGGTTAACTTATTAAACCCAAAGTTTCCAGCAGAGCCCTTTATATTATGAGCAATCTGTAAGACTTGTTTCCAATCATTTTTCTGCTGTGCGCTTTCTAAAATTTCAATTTGCTCAGGTAAACCGTCTTTATATTCAGCTACCATTTTTGAAAATTCTGCACTATCAATTGAAAATAAAAACTCATCTTCATCCTCTTCAGATTCTTGCGCAATAGCTAAGAATTGAGATAATACTTGGATAAATGAATGCCGCTCGATAGGTTTGCTTAAATGACCATTAAATCCTCTTTGCAAGTAGCTATCAATATCCTTTTTCATTGCATTGGCTGTAAGAGCTATGACTGGTATGGATGCATTATTTTTTCGGATTAAACCCGTTGCAGTTATACCATCCATAACGGGCATTTCAATATCCATCAAAATTAAATCAAAATCTAATAATAAACACTTTTCAATTGCCTGCTCACCGTTAACAACTAAACAAACATCTAAACCAAGCTCAGTAAGATATTGAGCAATTAAACGCCCATTATCAGGGTGATCCTCCGCTAATAAAACTGTCCCTTTAAACTTTTGTTTGGAGAATAAATCCATATTTGGATAACTTTCAATTTCAGGGAGAGCACTTTCCCATACAGCAGATTTTGAAACCTCAGCCTTAATTGTAAAACTGAACTCTGAACCAATTCCAACTTCACTACTCACGTTAATCTGGCCATTTAACTTTTCTATCAATTCCTTTGATATATACAGCCCTAACCCCGTCCCACCAAATTTTCGACTTTGACTACTTTGAGCTTGATGAAATGCACAAAAAAGTTTATCCAGAACACTTTGCTCCATACCGATTCCAGTATCTTTGATTTTCACATGCAAATTATTTGACTGCTTAGAATAAGACACTCGAACATGAATCCCACCTTGTAATGTAAACTTAATGGCATTATTAGTTAAATTAAGCAAGACCTGATATAAACGTGTGCCATCAGTCATAATCTTATTAGGTAGAGGAAAAGAGTAGCTAACAGAAAAATTTAAACCTTTCTGATTTGCTAAAGCTTGTTGGTTTTGCTCTACTCTTTGGAAAAGAGCAAATAAATTAGTTTCTTCAATATCAACTTCTAATTTACCAGCCTCTATTTTAGACAAATCTAAAATATCATTAGCAATAGTGAGCAAATGCTTACTATTAATATAAATAGTGTTTAGAACTTGATCATTTTTAATTTTATTTTCTTCGGCATTAATATAAGCTTCGGCATACCCTATAATTGAAGTTAAAGGGGTTCTTATTTCATGGCTCATATTTGCTAAAAATTGGCTTTTAAAATTATTTGATGCTTCTTCTTTTTCTAGTAATATTTGTTTGTGTTCATTGGCTTGAGTAAGTGCCTGTTCATAGTTAAATAAACGGCGGTTAACTTGCTCTAAAATAATACTCGCTATCCACGCAATTACAGCCCAAATAAAAATTAACACTAAAACAGAAATATCTTCTTTTGTAATTTGAGGCTTGGCTATTATTAATACCAGAGGAATAAAAAAGCTAACAACCCCTGATAATAATTGCGTTTTTGAACCTACCTGAGCAATCACAATCCCAATTAGAAACATTAATAAACTAGGAACGATTAAAATATGGTTTTGAGTTAAAAACGCATTTAAATACGTAATAAAAACAGCCCCAACAATATTATAAATGATTAGAGATGTTTTTGAGTTAAATAGCGGTTTAGTTGAAAAAGTAGCCCAAGTAATAGCTGCCCACGCTAGTAAATAGCAAGCTCTCGCAGGAGCCACCAGATTAAACTCTTCAGTTGATAGTACATAAGATTGACACAATAAAATTAAAGGGATGATACCACCGATAGCATACACATAAGCAACAACCGGGCGAGTTCGTTTCTCAAGATATGCTTGATATTTTTCTTCCTTTTCAGCAGAAAAAACCTGACTCTTAAAAAACTCGAAAATTTGTCCCATGAGTATCTACTTATTATGTTTTTTAGCTATCAAAATGGTGATTTTTATATTGAGTAATAATATGTGAAAATTCAATTTCAATCTCCCGACCATCCTCGCCTAAAGTAAGAACTTGAGCAACACTGCTTTCAACTAAATCTACCAATTTTTGCTCTAAGTTTTCATCTGCGGAATGAGATAATAAATTAGCTCTGATATCCAGTAATAATTCATCAATAATTTGATGTGCTCCTTGTTCAAATTTAGAAACTTTCTTTTTCAGTTTGCTTAATACTCCCTCCAAATTATCACACATCTCTAACAGAGCTTTGAGCTGATTTAATTCTCTCCATTTTTTTTCTAAGCCGACAATCATGTTAATACAGAAATCGTCAAACCAACTTTGCGTCATATTCGGGCTAGACTTTATAATCATCCTGAAGTGTTTGGCGTTAACTATAACTCTTTGGTTAAAATGATAAATTTGGCCAGCATCCTTTAATAAAGTGAATGCACTATCTTCCATTGGGCTACACAATATCCCCGGAGCTCTATAGCTTTTTTCACCGTCGATAGAATCAGCTTTTAAACAAATTTGCCAACCTAAATTTTTAGAAAATTCAAAAATATACTCAACAAATTCGTTTTTATTCTTACAGGACATCAGTTGAGTAAATAGCTTAATTAACAAACGGTAATACTCTAATTCAGAGTAAGTTGTAAATGATTGATTTTTTAAAGAACAATCTAAATTATTTTGCCTACTGATATAAAATTGCTTTATAACCCGAAATTTAGCTAGTAACTGGCCCACGGAGTCTGTTTTAACAATATAATCCTCGCAGCCAGCGGAAAAAGCATTGAGTTTTAATGATTTGTCGTCTGTTCCTGACGCGATCATCAAACTTTTATCGATTCCGACTATTTCATTTAATTGTTCAAAAGCAGTAAAACCATCTTGAGTGCTTTCAACATCTACGAGGATTACAGCACCTGTATTTAATTGTGGTGCTGTCATTAAACCAGCCAAATCTGAAAATTCGATAATATCTAACTCTATATTTAGAGTATCTACTATTGTTTGTTTAAAATTAGAGTCTGAGCTTAATAATAATAGCTTTTGCTTGAATACTTTCTTATTGTCGGAGTTAATAAACTCTGGGTGATTATGAATCCATAAATCGAATTCTGATGCAGGCATAGGTTTGGCATAATAAAAGCCTTGCCCTTGATCACAATTAACCGATTTAAGGTAGTCCAAGGTAGCCATATCTTCAATGCCTTCCGCGACAACATGAATCCCGAGTTTATGTGCCATTTCAATGGTAGATTCAATAATAGTCCTAACTTGGGGGCGGTTAAAATAATTGGCCGTAAAAGATTTATCTATTTTTAATTCATTAAACGGAATATCCTGCAATTGCTGAATTGAGGAGTACCCCGTACCAAAATCATCTATAGATAGCCCAAAACCTTTAACTCTCAGCCGAGTTAAAATCTCAGCTGATTTTTCTGCATCTTCAGCTAAAGCACTTTCAGTTAACTCAAGGACAATATTTTTATTTTTTATTTGAAATAATGCGACTTGCTTAGCCAAATAATCAGGAAAGTCTAAATTATTCAGACTAAATGCAGATAAATTAATTGCGACTTTAAAATTTGGATTAATATTTATCCATTCCCGCAACTGAGGCAATACCTCTCCAATAATGCAGTGAGTTAACTCATCAATCAAATGATGCTTTTCTGCTAGTTCAATAAAAATGGGGGGCGGAATCATAATTCCATCTTGTAGCTTCCACCGAGCAAGCGCTTCAACGCCTACTATATGTAACTGATGAATATCAAATTTAGGTTGATAATAAACTTCTATTGTCCGTTTTTTTATCGCCCCTCTCAATAAAGGTAATAAATCCACCTGCTCTTGTGTGGCTCGATGAGCTTTTATAGGCTTTTGAGGCTTAATTTCATCATCTTGAAGAACATTTAATAACCTTTCTAATGGAAACGGCTTAACTAGTGGAGAATGCATTTTTAAGCCATAACTCTGCCCTATTTGTTGAGCAGAGTTTAAAACAGATGGTTCACAGCCCGAAGTAATTGAAACTGCACCTTTATAATTTTTATTTTTTAACCACCTGAGTAGCTGTACACCATCGGCTCCGGGAATAGATAAATCAAGAAGTATGTGCTCAAATTGATTTAAATTAACACTTTGAATTTCTGTTCCGTTGGTTACAGCTGTAGTAGATACACCGATTAATTCAGCCGCATCTGTAATAAACTCGTTAATTAATTCATCGTCATCTACTACTAATATTTTTCGCATTAGCTTTCCTTAGAGCAAGAGTGAATAACCTCTAACACAAAGCAACTTCTACTTGGTTTAGAAGCTCTTTTTTCCTAAATGGTTTACTAATTACCGGAATGTTTATTAGCTCATCTTTATCTATTAGCCTATTATCTGTATAGCCGCTCATAAAAATAATAGATGAATCAGGTTTTTGTTTTAAAAGTAAACTGGCAAATTCAGCACCATCAAGATCCCCCGGCATTACCAAATCACTTAGAATTAAATCAAAATTTTGACTTGTCGCTAAATCTAAGCCTTCCCGTCCAGAATGTGCGGTTTGTACCCGTAAGCCATAAATCCCCAAAAACTCTTTTAACAAAAATAGAATTGGAGCCTCATCATCTACTACCAAAACACTTTTACCACTCAGTTTTTGTTCTATTTCCATGTTTTGTTCCTTACTATCACTTTCAGATATATTTTCTTCTACTATCGGAAAATAAAGTGAAAAACAGCTACCTACACCTTCTTCACTTTTTAATTTAATAAATCCATCATGAATTTTCATATAGCTTTTAACTAAGTTTAATCCGATTCCTGTTCCTTTATTATTTATTTTAGTCGTAAAAAAAGGTTCGAATATTTTTTCCTGGATTTCTTGAGCTATACCACATCCAGAATCTTCAACACTTAAACATACATACTTTGTTATATTTAAGTTCTGATTTTCATCTAACACCTCACTTTCAGCAAAGGCCGTTTTTATATATATAACCCCTTCTCCAGACATTGCATTACTGGCATTAATACAAAGGTTAAATAGAACATCAATAAAATGGCTAGTATCTAAGTTAACTCTAATTGCATTAGGGGTTAAATTTAATGAGATTGAGACATTAGCAGCGACTGTATCTTGAAGTAAATCAGTATTATCTAAAATAATTTTATTTATATTACAGACACTTGCATCTGCTTTATCATAATAAGCTAAATGCCCTAACCTTGCGGCAAGAATTCGACCCCGGTTAATTCCTTTTAGAGCAGCCACAATTCTTTTATCGAGTTTGGCTTGCCTTGTTGATTCAAGTTTTAGCATCTCTAGGTGACCAGAAATAATATTTAAAATATTATTTAAATCATGAGCTATTTCACCTGAGTAACAACTTAGTATTTCAAACTGGCTAGCAGTTTGACTACTTAATAAATTTAACTGCTCTTTTGTTATCTCATCAAAACATATTAATGTTGATATTTCATTATCATTTTGAGGATAGCTTCTTTCAAAAAAAGAAAAACTTAATTTGGCGTCAAAAGGATCTGAAAAACGCCTCCAAGCGATAGAGTTACACTGAAAAATTTTATGTTGCCGAGCATTTTGAATTAAAACTTTAGCATTAGGGAAAAGAGTATCAACAGGTGTGTTTAAAAGTTGAGAGAGCTCAACTTTTAAACAAGATTCAGCGGCCTGATTTGCAAAAATAATATACTCATCAGCATTAAGCCCAACCATAGCAATATTCAGTTTAGATAAAAAACCATCCGGTAACTGAGCTTCTATATCAGAATCAGACCTGTACATTATCATGATTATACTTCACCTCCCTGTGCAGCTTTGTTTGGCTTTAAAAAGCAAAATAAAATTAAGAAGTAGCCAGAGACATCTTTAATTAAATTTTATAAGCTATTCTAAAGTATAACTAATTTGATATTTTTTGCGAATAATTAAAAATTAGATTTAAATGATTATTGGATATAATTATCTTTCCATGTAAACAATATTAACTTATATAAAGGCAAATGCATCGGCAAATATATGATCGACATTTAAGCCTTTTTTAACAAATTCGTCTCTGGCTTTACCAACCATCTCAAAACGACCTGCACAATAAATATGATAATCTGCCAGATTCTCAAAATCTTCCAGCACAGCATTAATCACTAAACCACTTCGTCCCTGCCAGTCAGCATTGGCTGTTTCAATCACCGGAATAAAGTGAAAATTGTCTAACTCATTATGTTTTTCTAACCAATATTCTAATTGATACGCTGCGGTTGTATTACGCAGCCCCCAATAAAAATAAATTTGCTGCTGGTGATTTTGTTTAAGTAAAGTATCGGCAATTGATTTGGTATAGCTAAACCCAGTGCCACCGGCTAATAAAATAATTGGACGATTATCATTGTCTCTTAACCCTGCATTACCAGAAGGGCCTTTTAAATAAACAACCGAATTATTTTTAATGTGGTTTAACGCTGCCGATGTCCACTCATCGCTCATTGCTGCACCAATGTGTAATTCAATATATTCATTGTCCAGCGGTGAGTTGGCTATTGAAAATGGTCTTTTATCATTTTCTGATATAACCAGTTCAATATATTGTCCGGCAATAAAAACAACGGGTTCTGTTGGCTTTAATAAAACTTTAGCAACATGCTCGGTTAGCGGACTAATTTCTACAACTTTACATTCAATATTAGACATCTAAATTCTCTTAGTTAGGTGCACATTTGGCTGATATAACACAATATCTGTCAGCGGATATGCAATGCAAGCAAAGGTGATACCCTGCTCTTTTTCCTCTTGGGTAAAAATATAGGGTAAATCGCCATAGCTTACCTTGCCAGCTAATAAGTTACAAACGCAAGAGTCGCATGTTCCCTGCATACAAGAATACGGAAAATCTATATTTTGCCTTAATGCAGCTTCAACTATAGTTTCCAGTGGTTCGACTGTAAATTGAACATTACTTGGCTTTAACGTTACTGTGCAACTTTTCATTATTTGGCAAAAATATTTAGTTCATCCCAAATTTGATCAACTTTAGCTTTCACTTCTGCATCCATCTCAATGGCAGTGCCCCACTCTCGAGTTGTTTCGCCCGGCCATTTATTGGTCGCATCCATCCCCATTTTTGAACCAAGCCCAGACACTGGCGAGGCAAAATCAAGATAATCAATCGGTGTATTTTCAACTAAAGTGGTATCACGAGCCGGATCCATTCGGGTCGTAATCGCCCAAATAACATCATTCCAGTCTCTTGCATTTACATCATCATCGCAAACAATCACAAATTTGGTATACATAAACTGGCGTAAAAACGACCAAACTCCCATCATTACCCGTTTAGCATGTCCGGCGTATTGTTTTTTCATAGTTACAACCGCTAAACGATACGAACAACCTTCTGGCGGTAAATAAAAATCAACAATTTCAGGAAATTGCTTTTGTAAAATCGGTACAAAAACTTCGTTTAATGCCACACCAAGCACAGCCGGTTCATCTGGTGGACGACCAGTATAAGTGCTGTGATAAATTGGGTCTTTACGGTGTGTGATATGGGTAACGGTAAATACCGGAAAGCTATCTACCTCGTTATAATAACCGGTGTGATCGCCATACGGCCCTTCGTCCGCCATCTCACCCGGCTCAATGTAGCCTTCTAAAACAATTTCGGCGCTTGCCGGTACTTGCAAATCACAGCTAATACAATCAACAACTTCGGTATTATTGCCTCTTAATAAACCGGCAAAAGCATATTCAGATAAAGTATCAGGTACAGGCGTTACCGCCCCTAAAATGGTTGCGGGATCAGCCCCTAAAGCAACGGCAACCGGAAATTTTTCACCTGGATTTTGTTGCTGCCATTCCTGAAAATCTAACGCGCCACCACGATGCGATAACCAGCGCATAATAACTTTGTTTTTACCTAATAATTGCTGACGATATATGCCTAGGTTTTGACGTTTTTTATGAGGTCCGCGCGTAACGGTTAAACCCCAAGTGATTAATGGCGCAACATCACCCGGCCAGCAATGCTGAATCGGCAATTGAGTTAAATCAACTTGCTCGCCAGTTAAAACGACATCCTGACAGGCTGCTTTTTTAACTTTTTTGGGCGCCATATTTAAAACTTGTTTATAAACCGGCAGTTTGGCAAACGCATCTTTAAAACCAGACGGTGGCTCAGGCTCTTTTAACATAGCAAGCAATTTGCCAACTTCTCGCAGCGCTTCAACCGAGGTTTGCCCCATCCCCATAGCGACACGCTCTGGTGTACCAAATAAATTACACAGCACAGGCGTATCAAACCCAATTGGATTCTCAAATAATAGCGCAGGCCCTTTTGCTCTAAGCACTCTATCGCTTATCTCTGTCATTTCAAGATAAGTAGAAACCGGCTGTTTGATTCTTTTTAATAAGCCTTGTTTTTCAAGCTGGGCAATAAAATCGCGTAAATCTTTATATTGCATAAATAAAAATATTGCTGGTTTAAATTAAATAGAGGATACGCAAAAAAAACCGCGCTGTAAGCAGCTTTTTGGCATTCAGGATTATTTTTTTATATTTGGGCAGTTTATAATGCTAAATTATGTATACACTTAAAAAATAAAGCTAAACCAGATAAAACTATAATAAAGATTATGCCTTCTATTATAACTAAAAATATTATTGCTTTTTTTCTGTATTTTATTGCAGCAATGTTTGGTGCTTTATTTGCTTTGCCCTCTGAAATATCAAGCCCAATATGGCCTGCAGCAGGTGTTGCTGCTGGATTATGCATCATTTGGACCTATAGAGTCCTGCCAGCGTTATTAACCGCTTCACTTATTTATTACTTTTTATCTTTTGATGAACCAAGTTTAAACGCAACAATAGCAACTATTGGATTATCTATAGCAACCTGCATACAAGCTTTTTGTGCTTCAGTTTTAGTATCAAAATTATTAAAAAAATCATTCGTTCAGCTAAAACCTTATGAATTGATTACTTTTTTTTGCAAAGTAGCTCCTATTAGCTGTTTAATATCTTCAACAATAAGCATATTAATACTAACTAAACTTGCCTATCTAAACCTAAGTAATATTTTATATAATTGGTTAACTTGGTGGCTAGGAGACACCCTAAGCTGCTTAATAATTTCTCCTATCATTATTTTAATAAATTATCGTAAGGAGCTTAATTTACAAAATAAACTCCCAATGCAACTAATCCCTACATTTTTGGTTTTTAGCATTGTTGCTACAGCCTTTGTATTTAGTCGATCTCAGTTTGTTAATAATCAAAAAGAAGCTTTATCCGCAACAACTCAAGAGATAACTCACTTAATCAAAACACAAGTTGAGCTCTATCAAGTTAACCTACAAGCATTAGGTGCATTTATCCAAAGCAACAAAGAGCTTTCAGAGCAAGAGTTTCTAAATTTTTCTCAAAAAATATTAAATAATAAAACCATTGTTCAAGCCGTTGAATGGATAGAACCCGTAAATGCGCAAGAAAAATCAGATTTTTATAGTCATTTAAGCGAGCTACACCACACCGAAATACACTATAAGTTTTTTGATGACAACTCCCCAGATGTTACATACGCTATTGTTTTTGCTTACCCAAAAACCAAAAACTCACAAATCATTGGGCTAGATTTAGCAACAGAACCTAAGCGCTCAACAGCAATCAGGAAAGCTCTGACGACAGATGGATTCAGCTTTTCTGAGCCTGTGACATTACTACAGAGTCAAAACGGCAATAAAGGCGCTTTATTATTTCATGCCGTGTACGAAGATACCCCCCCTGAAAAATTGAGGGGATTGATCACATTGGTTATTGAATATAAAGATTTATTTTCTCAAACTAATTTTTATATGAAGGAAAAAGGGATTTCCAATTATGCAATATCAATAGACTTTTTGAATCATATACAACTCTATCAATATGATAATTTAGATAAAACCTTACCTGTTTATACTAGCCACATTCAGCTAGATATTCTTAATCAAACTTGGCAACTAAAACTTACTTTACCTCAAGAGAATTTAATTCAACAACAAGATTGGGCTAGCTGGGTGATTTTAGTGATTGGTTCGATAATAACCCTTAGTATTCAACTCTTTATTATATGGTTATCAATTAACCGTAATTTAATCACACAAAAAGTAAGTTTAAAAACTAAAGAACTTAATGAAGCGAAAGAAAAAGCAGAGCAAGCGACACTCCAAAAAACTTATTTTTTAGCCAATATGAGCCATGAACTCAGAACGCCCCTAAATGCGATCATGGGGCTAACAGATATGTTCAATAGCAGTGAGTTAAATAACACTCAACAAGATTACATCAGGAAAATTAGAACTGCGTCTAAAACACTACTGTCTTTAATTAGCGATATTCTTGATTTATCTAAAATAGAGACCGGAAAAATAGAACTAGAGGTTGCCCCTTTCTCTTTAAATCGACTGGTAAACCGAATGTCAGAACTATTCACCAGTCAAATTGAAAATAAGGGTTTAGCATTTAAAATCAACTACAAACCATTAGTCAATGATAAAATATTAGGTGATGAGCACAGGCTTCAACAAGTAATTATGAATTTATGCAGTAATGCGCTCAAATTTACCGAATTCGGTGGTATAACATTAACAATACAACATGAAACTAGCCAATCTGATAACAGTAAATTAATTTTGTATATTGAGGTTAGCGATACCGGAACAGGTATTCCACAAGATAGAATCCAAAGTATTTTTGAATCCTTTACTCAAGCCGATTCCAGTATAACTAGAAAGTTTGGAGGCTCAGGATTAGGGTTAAGTATTAGTAACAATTTAATAAAACTGATGGGCGGAAGTTTATGTTGTGAAAGTCAATTTGGGATAGGAAGTCGCTTCTACTTTGAGCTATCCATGAAAAAAAGCGCCTCCGGCTACAATACGAGCAAACAGCCTGAAAAAATTATAGATTACGCGCTGAGAGCAAAAAAGCTTTTACAAGGACAACCCGTTTTAATTGCCGAAGATAACGAAATCAATCAACAAATCATTATTTTCCAAATGGAGCAATTAGGGGCAGATGTTACCTTAGCCGAAAATGGTTATGAGGCGGTTGAATACTGTAAAACCCGTAACTTTAAGCTGGTTTTAATGGATATTCAAATGCCAGTTTTAGATGGAATAGAAGCAACAAAACAAATATTAGCCCTGCCAAATGCAAATAGCAGTAAAATAATAGCGATGACAGCAAATGTATCTATAGAAGATAAAGCCGCTTGTTTAAAAGCAGGGATGCTAGCCCACATACCTAAGCCATTCGATGTCAATAAACTTCATCAAACATTGATAAATGTATTAGAATCATAAAATATCATATTGAGATATAAGGGTGCCATGGAAACAAAATATCAAGTTGATATAAAATCAATTAACAATACTCTGAATTTTTTTTCTAATTGCAGTGATCAAAAAGCAAAAGAACTAGTTGAGTTATTAAATTATTCTCAAAGTGTTATCAACAATGAGCTTGAGCTATTAGATAAATTGCAATTAATAGAAGATTTAAGTGAACTAGAAACGGACAAAAATGCTTTTCTAGTTATCATTCTGGATTATTTAATAGCTAGCATTGAAGCATACCAAGCCTGTGAACAAACAACACCAAATCAGGTGCTTGCTAAATTAATGAAACAGGCTAATGTAAAACAAAAAGAACTATCGCATATAGTTCCACAAAGTATTATCTCTGAATTAGTGAATGGTAAACGTCAGTTAACCTTGCGTCATATTCAATGTTTTGCAGAGTTTTTTAATGTGCCAGTCAGTTATTTTCTCAAAAATGAGTGATAACTTTTAAACTGAATTGGGTAAAACTCTGTATAAGGTAGGTTGATTTCGTAACTTTCATTATGAAACCTCAGCGTGCACCTTAAATAAATGGAGAAAAATAATGAAAGCTTTACTAAACAATAAGTTATTTAAACCAGCTTTGGCTTTGCTATTGTTAGCCCAAAGCCCGTTAGCAACCTCAGAAGAAAACAGTTGCCCAGAACTGCTAAATTTCCAAGCAAAAAAATTACATAGCAGCAAACAAATTGATTTTTGTGAGACCTTTAAAGGCAAAACTTTACTGGTCGTTAATACTGCCAGCGACTGTGGTTTCACCCCACAATTTAAAGAGCTGGAAGCTTTATATCAAAAATATAAAGAGCAAAATTTTGAAATTATCGGGTTTCCGTCTGATGACTTTTTTCAAGAAAGAGATACCGAAAAAGAAACCGCTGAAGTCTGTTATATCAATTATGGCGTAACGTTTACCATGTTAAGCAGTAGCGCCGTACGCGGTAGCGATGTTAATGATTTTTATAAAAATTTAATAAAACAAAGTGATACATCGCCTAAATGGAATTTTTATAAATATCTGGTTAACCCGCAAGGTAAAGTGGTTAAAGTTTATAACTCCAGAGAAAAACCACTTGAACAAATCGAACAAGATTTAATTAAACAACTTAAATAGGCTAGTTAGATAGCCATCCCTTTTCGCTTTCAGTAAAATAGCGGCTCAGATTTAAGGAGCCGCTTTGTCTAATTCAGCAATTTCAGTTTTACAAAACGTATTTGGTTATACCGCTTTTCGCAGTGGTCAGCAGGAAGTCATCAACGCCCTGCTACACGGACAAGACTGTTTAACAATCATGCCAACAGGCAGTGGTAAATCCCTGTGTTATCAAATTCCGGCAATTGCTTTACCCGGCTACGCTATTGTTATTTCACCTTTAATAGCTTTAATGCAGGATCAAGTTGCACAATTAGAAGCGCTTGGCGTGCCCGCGGCTTATATTAATTCAACTCTCGATTACCAGCAGCAGCAAGATATTTTAACTCAACTGAGTCACCAGCAACTTAAAATATTATATGTAGCGCCAGAAAAACTAATGCAGCAGCACTTTTTAGCGCAGTTAGAGCAAATGCCACCTAATTTAATTGCAATTGATGAAGCGCATTGTATTTCTCAATGGGGACACGATTTTAGACCAGATTACGCTCAGCTAGGCTTGCTTAAAAACAGCTTTAGTCGAGTTCCTTTTATAGCTTTAACCGCAACTGCTGATTCCGCTACCCGACAGGATATTTATCAATTATTAGGTTTGCAGGATGCATTTCAATTTATCGGTAGCTTTGACCGCCCAAACATTCGCTATATTCAACAAGAAAAATTCAAACCATTACAACAAGTTGAGCAATACTTAAAACAAAAATCTGGCCAAAGCGGCATTATTTACTGCACATCCAGAAAACGAGTTGAAGAAGTGGCGGATTATCTTAGCCGACATCAATTTAAAGTCCGAGCTTATCATGCAGGCTTAGATGTAAGCGAACGCTCACTATCACAAACTGAGTGGTTAAAAGATAATGTGCAGATTATTGTTGCTACAGTTGCGTTTGGCATGGGTATTAATAAACCAGATGTACGCTTTGTTATTCATTATGATATTCCACGCTCTATTGAAAGCTATTATCAGGAAACAGGCCGCGCCGGACGGGATGGTTTACCCAGCGAAGCGATTATGTTTTATGAATTTTCAGATGCCGACAGAGTTCGCTGGTTAATTAATCAAAATGAAAATCAACAAAGAGCCGATATAGAGCATCATAAATTTAACTCAATGACGGCTCTTGCGGAAAGTGAAACTTGCCGACGTATTGTTTTACTTAATTATTTTGGCGAGAGCAAAGATAATGCCTGTCAAAACTGTGATATTTGCCTGAACCCGCCACAAAAATACTCTGGGACAGTTGATGCACAAAAAGCTTTATCTTGTGTTTATAAAACGGGTCAAAAGTCTGGTTTTAATTATGTAATTGAAGTATTACGCGGCGCTAATACTCAAAGAGTACGCGAATTTTCACACGATAAATTATCGGTTTATGGCATAGGTAAAGCTAAATCAAACGAATATTGGCTAAGCGTTTTGCGCCAGTTAGTTCATCGTGGTTTATTAATTATTGATATTACCGACAATGGCCATTTAAAACTAACGGAACTAGCCCGACCAATTTTGCGTGGCGACATAGAATTAGAGCTTGCGCTCCCACAAATAAATATTGCCAGCGAAATAAGTAAAGATAAAAAACCTAATAACTTTGCCCATTTAAACTACGATAAAAGATTATTTGAACGACTGCGCCAAACCCGTAAAACGATTGCGGATGAACACGATGTACCACCTTATATTATTTTTAACGATGCCAGCCTAGTTGATATGTGCCAGCAAATGCCAGAAAACAAACATCAAATGTTGCAAGTAAGTGGTGTTGGTAAACGTAAATTTGAAAAATACGGTGATCGGTTTTTAGCTGAAATTCAGGCTTACATCCACAGATTCGATTAAAGTAAGATTAAAACAGGGTAAGCTCTATGTTTAAGTGTTTAAGTGTTTAAGGTTACAAACAATAACACTTGATAACAGATCTTCAATTCATTCTCTTCTAAGCTAAAAATATTACAGTGCATTAGCTTAAAGGAGATAAACAATGAATAAACTCAACCAAGTCAGCTTAATTGCAGCATCTGGATTTATATTAACAGCCTGCGACTTAGATTCAGATCTTAAAATAGATCAAGATTACCAACATATTCGGGTTTATCAGGACGACCAACAATTATCTTGCCAACCAGATACAGCCATTTCATTAGCTCAAAGCGCGTTAAGTTTAGCCCAAGAAAATATCGAGATTCATTGTAGCCAAAAAGCCCATGATGGTTTTGCCTACCCAGAATCATGTGGTTCAGATACTGGCAGTATTAATGTTTTTACGATTCATAAAGGCGATTTAGCAACGGCTGAATCACTTGGCTTTGCGCCGTTAAATACGTTGCCTCAGGCTCAATTTAATCCTAACTGCGAATATCAAGTCATTCCTGATGATTATAAATATGCGCTTATTCATCAGGTTAAAGCAAATATAAATACATGGGAAAGTTTATCGGCAACAGATTATCAATTTAACTATCAGCAAAGTTTTACTGACTGCCCAAGTTTAGTCGCCAGCCCCAAAGTCAGAATTACAGTAAGCGATGATGCAATCGTAGAAGTTTACGATTTAGATAACCAAACTTATTTAAATAACTTAACTGACTATTCAACTATCCCTGAGTTATTAAACCAATTTAAATTACAGCTATGGATGACCCCACTGTATGCTGGTCGCACAGCTGAGCAAAATTATCAACTCGCTGAATATGATGAAAATGGTGTGCCGCTTAATTATTTTTATGATCAAGGCACAAATGAGTGCGATGCGGTTTCAGTCAATGTTTCAGATTTTATTAATCTAGCTTCTGATTAATATGTCTGTATATGAAAAATAACAACAAAAAAGCCGGCGATTGATGCCGGCTTTTGTTTTTTCGATGATTTCTATTTCAACTATTTATCACTAAAAGTTGAGCTTACGTTATTAATATAATCAGTCGTATCTAATAACTTATTAGCTTGAACTTCTAACGCTTGTGCATTGTTATATCTTTCATCAGATAAATTATCAATAGACTGAATATTTTGATTAATCTCTTCTGATACCCTTTCCTGCTCTTCTGCTGCGGTTGCAATTTGTAGAGAAATATCCGAAATCTGATTCACCATATTATTGATATTTTGCACTATATGGTTACTTTGCTCGGCAGACTCATTACATTGCTGAGCTAGGTTTAAGTTTTGCTGCATCACTTTAAGCCAATCAGCAATTGTCGCTTGCATACCCTCTATGCTTTTTTGAATGCTCTCTGCTGAGCCTTGAGTACGTGTAGAAAGCGCTCTAACCTCATCAGCCACTACCGCAAAGCCTCGCCCTTGTTCACCGGCTCTAGCGGCTTCTATAGCCGCATTTAAAGCTAACAAGTTAGTCTGCTCTGCAATCCCTCTAATTTCATTCATTGCATTTTGCACAAGCTCAGCCTGAGCTTTTAATTCATCAGCCGAATTCGCTGCTATTTTGGATTGTTTAGCTAAATCAGAAATACCTTGGGCTGTATTATTAATTTGCGAACAAGCTGACTCACACTCACTGTTGGTCTCTCTAATTTGTTCATTTGTCTGAGCTGTATTTTTTGCTATTTCACTCGCTGTTGCTGACATTTCGTTTATTGCAGTTGCTACTTGAGTTAACTCAAACTTTTGTTCTTTAGCACCTCGGCTTGCTAGTGTAATACTTTCACTTAAATTAGCTGATACTAAATTTAAACTGCCAGTTAAATCATTAAAACGTCCTAGTACAGTTCTGTTTTTTGCTTTTGCCATTAAATCAGCATATTCAATTAAAGCTGAATTACCTTTACCGGCGTAAACAAACCGCGAAACACTGTCTTGCTGTTGACGAATTTTAGCTAAGCTTGCTGGTAGCTTGATCAACTCCTCTGCAAAAATCCCCAATAATAAAACCAGTGTAATGAGTAAGCCTATTGCTGCCAGCCAATTAATGTTTAATCCAATTAAAACAAAAGCAATTAAACCTACCAAACCAGCCAAAGCCGCTTTAGTTTTGAATGGTATCTCATAACTAGCTGACTTTTTATTATTGTTTACTGCCTGATAAAAGGATTCTGCTTTTTGTTTTAAAATATTATCAGGCTTTACCCGAACAGATTGATAACCAACTAACCGGCCATTCTCACGAATTGGAGTAACAAAAGCATCCACCCAATAATAGCGGCCATCCTTACTTAAATTTTTCACCATGCCCCGCCAGGATTTACCGGCTTTTAAATGAGCCCATAAATCAGCAAAAGCGGCTTTAGGCATATCTGGATGGCGTACTATATTATGGTTCTGACCAATTAATTCATCTTTAGAGTAACCACTTACTTTGCAAAAAGCTTGATTTGCATAAGTGATTACACCTTTAAGATCAGTTGTTGAAACCAGTTCTTCATTGTCACTATAAGGTACTTCTTGGTTTATTACTTGCGTATTATTTTTCATAAAAACAAATCCATCTAGAGTATTAACCTCATTTTATATAGGGTTAATCGAATAAACAACGCTACTACCAAATATTTATGTATATAAAAAAAGCGGCTCCTAAAAAGGTAGCCGCTTTCAATAAAATTAAAATTAATTAAAGTCTAAACGTCTAGGTTACTTACATTTAATGCATTTTTCTCAATAAACTCACGACGAGGTTCAACTTGATCACCCATTAAGGTTGAGAATAATTGATCTGCACCAATTGCATCTTCAATTGTTACTTTCAACATTCTACGGCTTTCAGGATCCATTGTTGTTTCCCAAAGTTGATCTGGGTTCATTTCACCCAAACCTTTATAGCGTTGAATGTATAAACCTTTTTTCGATTCTTTCATCAACCAATCTAATGCTTGTTCAAAAGAGCTTATTTCAAAAACTCTTTCACCGCGTTTAGCATAAGCACCTTCTTCAATTAATGAAGCGATTACACTACCGGTTTTAGAAACTGTTTTATAATCGGCAGAATTAATAAACTCTAAATCCAGATTATATTGATAATCAACACCATGAGTACGTACATTAAATCTTGGTACATATAACTGAACTTCACTATCAAATACTAGCTCAGCTTTAAAAATTGAGCTGCCATCTTGTGATGATTCTAATTTTGCAGTTAATGCATCAGCCCAAGATTTCACTTTAGCTTCATCTTTTAACGACTCTTCAGTTAATGTTTCAGCAAATTTAAGCTGGTTTAATAGATCTAAATTATAGTTACGAGACAAGCGTTTAATGATACTTTCCATTGTCTGGTAATCTTTAACTAACTGCTCTAATGCAGAGTCAGCAATCGCCGGAGCCGAATCATTTACATAAAGCTCAGCTCCATCTAAAGCAATATTAGTTAAATAAGCTTCGTAAGCAGCTTCATCTTTTATATATTGCTCTTGCTTACCTTTTTTCACTTTAAACAATGGCGGCTGTGCAATAAATACATGGCCACGTTCAATGATTTCAGGCATTTGACGATAGAAGAAAGTTAATAATAAAGTACGGATATGCGAACCATCAACGTCAGCATCCGTCATTAAAATAATTGAGTGATAACGTAATTTATCCGGGTTATATTCATCACGGCCAATGCCACAACCCATTGCAGTAATTAAAGTACCAACTTCGGCAGAAGAAAGCATTTTATCAAAACGCGCTTTTTCTACATTAAGGATTTTACCTTTAAGCGGCAAAATAGCCTGATTTTTACGGTTACGACCTTGCTTAGCAGAACCACCCGCAGAATCACCCTCCACTATGTATAGTTCAGATAAAGATGGATCTTTTTCCTGACAATCGGCTAATTTACCCGGTAAACCAGCAATATCTAATGCACCTTTACGGCGAGTCATTTCACGCGCTTTACGAGCCGCTTCACGCGCGCGTGCAGCATCCATAATTTTGGTAACAATAGATCTCACTTCGGCTGGGTTTTCTAATAAAAAGTCATTTAACTTTTCACCCACACTTTGCTCAACCGCCCCTTTAACCTCAGACGAAACTAACTTATCTTTAGTTTGTGAAGAGAATTTAGGATCTGGCACTTTAACCGAAACAACCGCAGTTAAACCTTCACGCGAGTCATCACCGGTTGTCGCAACTTTAGCTTTTTTCGCATGGCCTTCTTTTTCCATAAAGGTATTTAAGGTACGTGTTAATGCACCACGAAAACCAGCTAAGTGAGTTCCACCATCACGCTGTGGAATATTATTTGTAAAACAATAAATATTTTCTTGGAAAGAGTCATTCCATTGAGCAGCCACTTCTACCGTAATACCATCTTCACGCTCTAAATTAAAATGGAAAACAGATTTATGAATTGGCGTTTTATTTCTATTTAAATACTCAACAAAGGCTTGAATACCACCTTCGTACATATAATGATCGTTTTTACCGTCACGCTCATCTTTTAATTTAATTGATACACCAGAGTTTAAGAAACTTAATTCACGTAAACGTTTCGCTAAAATATCGTAATGAAAAACCGTATCACTGAATATAGTTGGTGATGGCCAAAAACGGATTTCAGTACCAGAGCCATCAGTATCACCAATCACTTCTAATGGTTTAACCGGCTCACCTAACTTATATTTTTGTTGATGAACTTTACCACCACGACGAATAGTTAACTGTAGGTCATCCGATAAGGCGTTTACAACAGACACACCCACACCGTGCAAACCACCCGAAACTTTATAAGAGTTATCATCGAATTTACCACCGGCGTGCAACACTGTCATAATAACCTGTGCAGCAGAAACCCCTTCTTCAGCATGGATCTCGGTAGGAATACCACGGCCATCATCACGAACAGAAACAGAACCATCCGAATGGATTGTGACCAGAATATCAGAACAATGTCCGGCTAATGCTTCGTCGATACTATTATCCACCACCTCAAATACCATGTGATGTAAACCAGTTCCATCGTCTGTATCACCTATGTACATACCCGGACGTTTACGTACAGCATCTAAGCCTTTTAATACTTTAATCGATGACGAGTCGTATACCTGCTCTGACATTTTTAGACCTTCATTAGTTTAACAATTGCCCATGTTTCACGTGAAACACTGCATGTTCAAAATTAATAGCTTGTTGAATTATCGCCAAATCTTTTTCTATGCATGTAAAAAACATTTGGTTATTTTGGCTTTTACCTACCGAAAACGCATTAACGATAGATTGGTAATCCAACTCAGCAGCAATATCATCTAAAACCCAAATACAATGTTTTTGACTTTTAGTGACTAATAACGCTTCAGCGGCCAGTAATAAAGCTAAAACAAACCGCTTGGTTTCTCCACGAGAGAGAATATTTTTCACTGGCGTATCGTCCAGTTGGAATATTATATCATCTCTGTGGACACCATAGTTACAACTTCGTCTTTTGATTTCAAAGCCTTGGTTTTTCGCCAAAAGCTCAGCTAAATCAAATTCACTATTCCAGCCTAATTTATAAGTAATAGTTGGTGACGAATTAACTTTACTAGATTCAACCTGACGATAAGATTTATTTAAATAATCTTGTAACTGCGAGATAACTTCATTTCGCATAGATTGAATCTGTAAATTCAACTCAACAAACTTTGGGGTCCAAGCTTGGATCATTTTAAGATCGGCTTGCTTAAGCGCTTCGTTTCTTTGTTCAAGCACTTTATCAAACTGACGGTAAATTTCAGCAACATCTTCACTATGTTTCACGTGAAACACTAACCAGTCGATAAATTTTCGTCTACCCGATGGACCAGAATCAATGAGGTCAATTGTATCAGAGGTGAAACTAATGATAGGAAATTCAGATGATAATTCACTAAGCCGTTTTGCTTTTTTTCCTCTGACTTTTATTTCGCTACTGCCATTTTTATATTTGCGAATACCAAATGTCGCAGTATCTTGATAATCAGATTCAGTTGCAGCAAAAATAGTTAAATCATTTTGGTCGAATTGAACCAGCTCCGCCGTTTTAGATTTTCTAAATGTACGGCCAAACCCCAACATATAAATAGCTTCTAAAATAGAAGTTTTACCGCTTCCGTTTTCACCAACAATAATGTTGCAACTAGAATGTGGCACAACTTCCATTTTATTAATACACCTAAGCCTGTGTATGGCTAATTTACTGATGTACATTAAAAGCTTATATTAGAGTCTCATTGGCATAACAACATAGACAGATCGATCATCTAAGTTGTCTTCAATTAATGCACTGCTGTTTGAATCACCTAACGTAAATTTAACTTCGTCAGACTCTAAAACATTTAATACATCAATCATATAAGCAACGTTAAAGCCAATTTCTAAATCATCACCCTGATAATTAATTTCGACAACTTCTTCTGCTACTTCCTGCTCAGGGTTAGTTGCAGTAATAGTTAACTCACCACTAGATAAGTTTAAACGAACGCCACGGAATTTTTCGTTAGACAAAATAGCCGCACGTGTAAACGCTTGTTTTATAACGCTTTTATCAGCAACAATTTCTTTATCGCCACCTTTTGGTAATACTCGTCGATAATCAGGGAAACGGCCATCCACTAATTTACTGGTAAATGTAAAACCAGAGCTGCTTAACCTAATATGGTTACTACCAATTGAGATATAAACATTATCGTCAGAATCTTCAATCAAACGACTGATCTCAGTCACCCCTTTACGAGGAATAATGACTTGAGATTCTTCTAAGGTTTCTTCTAAATCGACTCGGGTTAATGCCAGTCTGTGTCCGTCAGTTGTAACACAACGAATTTGGTTGCCCGAAGTTTCAAGCGACATACCATTTAAATAGTAACGAACATCCTGATTCGCCATAGAAAAAGACGTATTATCAATCATGCGTTTAAAGTCAGATTGTTTAATCGCAAAATTGATTTCGCTTTGCCATTCTTCTAAGTTAGGAAAATCTTTAGCCGGAAGGGTCGATAAGGAATATTTACTACGGCCAGAACGGATGCGTAATTTATCGTCTTCTAAAGTGAACTCAATTAAAGCAGAATCATTTAACCCTTTACAAATATCAAACAGCTTTTTAGCCGGAACCGTAATTTTACCATCGTCAGAAGCTTGCACTAATTCAACCGATGCAATCAGTTCAACTTCTAAATCGGTACCGGTTAATGATAAAACACCATCTGAAATATCTAACAATACATTAGATAAAATTGGCAATGTATGCCTGCGTTCAACAGTACCTGTTGCGAGTTGGAGTGGCTTGAGTATATCTTCTCGGCTAACTGAAAATTTCATATTATTCTTGTCCAATATTTAGTTACGACGATAGTGTTCTTACCAAATTAGAGAAATCTTCTTTTATATCATGATTTTTTTCTCTAAGTTCTACAACTTTACGACACGCATGTAACACAGTTGTATGATCACGCCCACCAAAAGCTGCGCCAATTTCTGGCAAACTATGATTCGTCAATTCTTTTGACAAAGCCATAGCGATTTGACGAGGACGAGCAACGCTGCGACTTCTGCTTTTTGACGACATATCCGCAAGCTTAATTTTATAATACTCAGCCACTGTCTTTTGAATGTTATCTATTGTAACCAGTTTTTCCTGTAAAGCGAGCATATCGCGAAGTGCATCTTTTGCAAAATCAATTGTGACTGTTTTACCGGTAAAATTGGCATTGGCAATCACTCGGTTTAATGCACCTTCTAAATCACGTACATTTGAGCGTAAGCGTTTGGCAATAAAAAACGCAACTTCGTGTGGTAAATCAAAATTAGATTCTTGGGCTTTTTTCATCAAAATAGCGACCCGCGTTTCTAATTCTGGAGGCTCAATAATAATGGTTAAACCCCAACCAAAACGAGATTTTAACCTTTCCTCTACCCCTTCAATTTCTTTAGGGTATCTGTCACTGGTTAAAATAACCTGATGGTTACCTTCTAATAAAGCATTAAAGGTATGAAAAAACTCTTCTTGCGAGCGCTCTTTACCAGCAAAAAATTGAATATCATCTATTAATAATGCATCCACACTACGGTAATGGCGCTTCCACTCTTCAATCGAGTTAGTTTGAATCGCTTTTACCATGTCCTGCACAAAACGTTCAGAATGCATATAAACCACTTTTGCATCAGGGTTACGCATTCTAATTTCATTACCCACAGCATGCATTAAGTGAGTTTTACCTAAACCTGTACTGCCGTATAAAAACAACGGGTTAAAAGCAGTGCCAGGGTTATCCGCTACCTGAGTGGCAGCAGCGCGAGCTAATTGGTTAGATTTACCTTCAACAAAGTTATCAAAAGTATAGTTTTCACGCAGGTTTGATTTTAAGCTTTGCGGTGGCGTTTGCCCTATTTTGCTAACATTTCCAGCAGATGCAAAATTAAGCCCGTGTCCACCACCATTAAAATGGCTATGCGGCTGTTGCACTACATTAGATTGCGCAGTATTTTTATTGCCCAGCTCAAGTTTTGGGTTAGCAATAGGCGCGGCAGATTTTGAACCAACTTCCATTTTTAAAGTTGGATGATCCTGACCTGCAAATTCTATTAACAGTTCATTAATTCGATCTGCATATTTATCTCTTACCCAATCCAAAACAAAACGATTAGGCGCTAATAAAATAAGATCATTATTAACTGTTTGAACCTGCAAAGGGCGAACCCACATATTATATTGTTGGGACGGCAATTCGCGCTGCAAAGCATCTAAACATGCTTGCCAAAGATTATCGGCCAAGGATTCCAGCTCCATTATAATTATCAGGTGACAGATCAAACCAGATTTTATCCACAACTTCAATATTGACAAATAAAGAATCTTAAACCACCTAAAAAAAACAAGTTAACAAACTGAAATATAATAAAAAAATATATTTAAAAAATTAACTTGACGACAACTCAAAAAGGGGATTCAAACTTAGCTTCAATACAAGATAATGTGGATAATATAATCAAATTAGCAAAGTTATACACTATTGATAAAATATTCTTATTAAATCTCATCAGGATATTTTAATTAAGCTTGTTGTTAAGATAATTATTTGCTATAGTTCGCGCCCCTTTAAAGGCGTTGTGCTTCGGCACATTAGATTAATCGGAATATTGCAATGAAACGTACTTTTCAACCTAGTAACTTAAAGCGTAAACGTAACCACGGTTTTCGTGCACGCATGGCTACTAAAAACGGTCGTCAAGTTTTAGCTCGTCGTCGTGCTAAAGGACGTAAAGTTTTAAGTGCCTAAGTCATTATAAGTGAATACTTATAAATACAAGCGGGAGTTTAGATTACTAACTCCCGCTGACTTTCAAAACGTTTTTAACGCTCACCCTAAAAAATTTTCCTGTCGATACTATACCATCTTAACGGCAACCAATAATTTAGGTTATGCCCGTATTGGTTTTACCATTTCAAAAAAGAAAGCCAAAAACGCAACAGACCGTAATCAAGTTAAACGTGTAGTGCGCGAACAATTTCGCTTAACTCATAATGAACTTCCGGCAGTTGATATGGTTTTTATTGCTAAACAAGGTATAGCACAGGCAGAAAATGAACAATTACGCCAAGAGTTGGACTTTACGTGGAAAAAATTAAAACGTGTTGCCAACAAATCTTAGCTAAACTGCTTATTTTTTTAGTTAAAAGCTACCAAGTAGTGATAAGTCCACTGTTAGGACCTCGCTGTCGGTTCCATCCAACCTGCTCAAATTATGCAATAATTGCAATAAATCGCTTCGGAGTTGCGATTGGTGGTTGGTTAACTTTAAAACGCGTTATAAAATGTCACCCGTTTTCGCCTGGCGGGCTTGATCCCGTCCCAGAATCTAAACCTAAAGAGAAATAAAGATTTATGGAATCGCAAAGAAGTTTTTTATTGATTGGTCTTGCGCTCGTGTCTTACTTATTGTGGGAACAATGGCAAGTTGATCACGCCCCTAAGCCGGCACCAACGCCTGCACAAATTCAGCAAACTGCAGCTGGCGTTAGCCCAACAGCTGGTTTAAATAATGGTGATGTGCCAGTTTCTAGCAATGAGCTAGTTGCAGCAACCAGTCCGGCTAATTCGAGTATAGAAGTTACTACTGATGTGTTGAAAACTAAAATCAACTTATTAGGTGGCGACGTAATTGACCTTAAATTATTAGACTATGCCAAAGAAAAAGACAGTGAAGAACCTTATACCTTATTGTCTGAATCTGGCGCTCAATTATTTCATGCTCAGTCTGGTTTAACCGGCACTGATGGCCCAGATGCCAGCAGTTCAGGTCGCCCTTTATATAAAGCAGCGCAAACCAACTACACCATGACAGGCGATACGTTATCTGTACCGTTAACTTATTTAAGCCCTAACGGATTAACTGTGACTAAAACCTTTGTATTTACCAAAGGCGAACACATAGTAAAAATTAATTTTGATATTCAAAATAATTCAAATACAGTTAAAAATGTTCAGTTGTTTGCTCAGTTAAAACAACATTCAGCACAAGCTAAAAGCTCAATGATGATGCCAACCTATCACGGTGCGGCTTATTCAACTAACGAAGAAAAGTACGAAAAAGCCAGCTTTGACGATATTTTCGATAAAAATATCAACATGCATAGCACAGGTGGCTGGATCGCTATGATTGAACATTATTTTGTAACTGCTTTTATTCCAGCAGCCGATGAGCAAATTGATATTTCAACTAAATCTTTATCTGGCGGTTTAGCGCTCATTACCTATAAAGATGCAGCCAAATCGATTGCGCCGGGTCAAAGCATTAGCTTATCAACAACTTTATATTCAGGTCCTAAGGATCAAGATAAATTAGCTGAATTAGCAGAATCATTAGAATTAACCGTTGATTACGGTATGTTATGGTTTATTTCTCAACCATTATTCCACTTATTACAATTCTTACATGGCTTAGTAGCAAACTGGGGTGTGGCGATTATTTTAATCACTATCATTGTTAAAGGTTGTATGTACACCTTAACTAAAAAACAATATACCTCAATGGCTAAATTACGTCAGCTTCAACCAAAATTAACTGAGCTGAAAAGCCGTTATGGTGACGATAGACAAAAATTCTCACAAGCTATGATGGAGCTTTACCGTAAAGAAAAAGTAAACCCTATGGGTGGTTGTTTACCTATCTTAATTCAAATGCCAATTTTCTTAGCTTTATACTGGGTGTTTGTAGAAAGTGTTGAGTTACGCCATGCTGAGTTTGCTTTATGGATCCACGATTTATCACAACAAGACCCATATTATGTACTGCCTATTTTAATGGGTGTAAGTATGTTTATAATGCAAAAATTACAACCAACGCCAGTGCAAGATCCGGTTCAACAAAAGATCTTCCAGTATATGCCTGTTGCATTTACCTTCTTCTTTTTATGGTTCCCGTCAGGCTTAGTTTTATACTGGTTAGTCAGTAACGTTATTTCAATTATCCAAATGTTAATGATTAATAAGTCCATTCAAAAACAAGGTCTAGGCGCTAAATAGCCCTGTTATTTGTTTTTAATTTCTCAAAAAACCCGCTTAATTTCAGCGGGTTTTTTATTGCCTAATCAATAATTTTTCTGTTGAATAATTCAACAATCAGCTAAAATAATAACACTTTAGTTTGTGGATGTTTTGCCTTGAATCAAGTTATTATCCGCCCTGCCTGCCCGTCTGATTTATCCCAATTAAATGCACTTGAACAAACCTGCTTTAAAACCGATAGGTTATCTAAACGCCGCTTAAAACACTGGATAAGTGCAGCAAATGGCATTTTATTAGTCGCAGAAGTTGCAGAACAAGTGCAAGGTTATGCCCTGCTGCTGTTACACAAAGGCAGTGTACTCGCCAGATTATATTCAATTGCCGTTCATCCCGAAGCCAGAGGTTTAGGCATAGCAGGCCAATTAATTAACTCAATTGAGCAAGCCGCCAGCCAATTTGCCAAGCTATATATCCGCTTAGAAGTTGCCAAACAAAACGAAACCGCTATTAAGCTATATCAAAACTTAGGCTACAAAGTATTTGATGTGTATTTAGATTATTACGAAGATCATCAGGATGCACTCAGAATGCAAAAGCGTTTGTATTACAAGCCAAATAAACTCACCACCCCAAATGTGCCTTGGTATCAGCAAACAACTGAATTTACCTGTGGTCCAGCAGCTTGCATGATGGCGATGTCAGCACTTTGCCCAACAATTGAAATGGGTCAAGCGTTAGAGCTGGATATTTGGCGCGAAGCCACCACAATTTATATGACATCCGGTCACGGCGGCTGTCACCCAATCGGACTCGCGCTAGCGGTGGAAAAAAGAGGCTTTAAATGTGAACTGTATTTAAACCAGAGCCAAACCTTATTTTTAGATGGTGTGCGTAACCCACATAAAAGAGAAATAATGACAACTGTTGATCAACAGTTTAGGCTTTTGGCGGAACAAACCCATTTGCAAATCCATCAACATAATGTCAGTCAGGAACAACTACAAAGCTTTTTAGAACAAGGTAAAATGTTAGTTATTTTAATTAGCAGCTACCGTTTTGACGGTAAAAAAGCACCGCATTGGGTGACTATTTCTGGCGTTGATGACAACTGCTTTTATCTGCACGATCCAGATCCACAAGATGATGATATAAATCACCTCGCCTGCCAATATTTACCAATTACCAAACAAGATTTTGCAAAAATGACCGTATTTGGCAAAGGAAAACTCAGCTCAGTTTTAGTAATCAGTAAATAAGCATTCGTGGTGGAAAAATAAAAGATTGCTGGAATAAACCTAAGAAAATTCCAGCATTTAGAGAGGAACAACGGTTAGAGATTAAACTTAACGCCCTCTTAACTCTAACCGACGCGCCATTTCAGACATAATAATCATATACAGTTCATCCCCTAAATAAACATCTTCAACACCCGAGTCCAAACTTGGGTTATCGTTAATTTCAATAACATAAGCTTGTTTACCCTGCTGTTTAATATCAACTCCGTATAAACCATTCCCTATAACTTTAGAGGCTCTAAGTGCAGCATCTAATACCACTTTTGGTACTTCAAATGTTGGCAAAGTTTCAAAACCACCCGACACACCACGCTTGGCACTATGGTTATAAATTTGCCAGTGGTTACGTGCCATAAAATATTTACAGGCAAATAAAGGTTTATTGTTAAGCACACCAATGCGCCAATCAAACTCGGTATACATATAAGTTTGTACTAAAACCAAGGCGCTTTTTTCTAATAATCGATTTAAAGATTCAACCAGTTCGGCTCTGTCTTTTACTTTAAATACACCTAATGAAAACGCACCTTCCGGTACTTTTAATACGACTGGGTAGCTAAAATCTTTTTCTATTTCTGCAACCGTATTTTCACAGCTACTTGAAACTGAAATGGTTTTTAATGCTGGTACCTTGTTGTAGGTAAAAGCATCCTGCAAAAATACTTTATTACAACAGCGTAAAATAGAGGCTGGATCATCAATCACCACCATACCTTCTAACTGAGCTTTACGGGCAAAGCGATAAGTATGATGGTCTATTGCTGTGGTTTCACGAATAAACAAAGCATCAAATTCGGTTAACCGCGAAATATCATTGGGTCCGATAAGCTCAGCATTTATGCCCACTTTATTTGCCGCTTTAAGCATTTTATTAATTGCAGTTTTATCACTCGGTGGTAATTTTTCTTCTGGATTAACCAAAATGGCCATGTCCCAGCGATATTGTTTTTTAGGTTTTTGCTGGCTCCAAAGCTTTTGATTAAATTTAAATAAAGCTTCCACAAACTTTTCTTTTTCAGTTTGAGTTAAATCACTCAATGAGCGAAAACTAATCGACTTAATCGACCACACGCCTGTTTCCAGCGTTAAATGCAAAATAGGTGCAGAAAAAATACTAAATAACTGTTTGGCTAAACTTTCAAATCCAGCTACCTGAGTTTGGCCAAAAAAGATATAAAACTCTAAAGTTTCATCCTGATAAATTTGGCTGTCTTTAGAGATTTTAGGTAATAATGCACCACTAATTTTCAGTTTATATAATTGCTCGTTACGCAAATCGTTCATCGTATTAACAGACGGCAACACCTTGTGCCCACGCGCTTCTGCCAATAAAGAGCAATAATAACCTTTACTTAAATACTGAGTAGAGTTACATAAATTAATTAACCGCGCTTTACTAACCCCTTTTTTAGGGTGATCAGCCAAATACTGTTCAAAACTAATTAAATAACCATCCAGTTCAAAACCAGATAACTCAGCCAAATCATCTACCACAATCAAATTAGCGTGCATGTTTTTCCTTACAAAAATAAAGTCAAATTTAGACTTAACTGCAAAAAATTTAGGCTTAATTTAACTAAAACACAAGTAAAATTTATCTGCAAATAAAAAATATAAAATCATTATATTTCATAAACTTATAATGTTATAAAAATATAAATAAGAACCATCAAATAAAAATGAGTACAAGTTCACATCCTCTAAGCGAATAGGCTTTTGTTTTACCCCTATGCCAAGCCAAGCTTAAAACGGTATAATTTGTTTAATTTCAGGTTAGATAAGTTTTTTTATGATGATGATTCAAGATTCAATTGCCGCAATAGCAACACCGCCAGGCCGTGGTGGTGTTGGTATCATTCGTATTTCGGGTAAAGCTGCACAAACGGTTGCTCAAACCATATTAAAAAAACAACTAAAACCCCGAGTCGCTGAATACCTTAAATTTTATGATTCAGACAATAATGTGATTGATCAAGGTATTGCCCTATTTTTTCAAAACCCGAACTCTTTTACCGGCGAAGATGTACTTGAATTACAAGGCCACGGTGGCCCCATTATTCTGGATTTATTACTCCAACAAGTATTAAAAGTTAAAGATGTACGCATGGCGAATCCGGGAGAGTTCTCTGAACGCGCCTTTTTAAATGATAAGCTCGATTTAGCCCAAGCCGAAGCCATTGCCGATTTAATTGAATCATCTTCTGAACAAGCAGCACGCTGTGCATTGCAAACTCTGCAAGGTGAGTTTTCAAAACAAGTGCATTCATTAACCGAAGAAATTATCCATTTAAGAATTTATGTTGAAGCTGCAATTGATTTTCCTGAAGAAGAAGTTGATTTTTTATCGGACGGAAAAATATCAGCCGACCTAAAACAAATTTTGGAAAATACCCACACTGTATTAAATAAAGCTCAGCAAGGCGCATTATTAAAAGACGGCATGCGAGTTGTCATCGCCGGTAAACCAAATGCTGGCAAATCCAGTTTATTAAATGCACTTGCCGGAAAAGAAACCGCAATTGTCACCAATATAGCCGGTACGACACGCGATGTATTAACCGAGCATATCCATATAGACGGCATGCCGCTGCATATTATTGATACCGCTGGCCTACGTGAAAGCCCGGATGAAGTTGAGCAAATTGGGATTGAACGCGCTTGGGGTGAAATTGAAAAAGCAGACCGAATTTTATTAATGGTCGACAGCACAGAAAGCAAACACGCAGTAGAACAAGACTGGCCAGAATTTTTTGAGCGTTTAGGTCCTAAAGCGGTTGGCGTAACTGTAGTTCGTAATAAAGTTGATCAAAGTGGTGAAACATTAGGTTTTGAAGATGCCAGCCCTTACCCAATTATTCGGCTGTCGGCTAAAACCAGTCAAGGTATTAATCTGTTAACCGAACACCTGAAAAAAATAATGGGCTACCAAGCCTCAACCGAAGGCCAGTTTTTAGCCCGCCGCCGCCACATAGACGCAATAAACCGAGCATTAGAACAATTAAATAATGCACTTTATCAACTTGAAGAAATGCAAGCAGGCGAATTGGTTGCCGAAGAATTACGCCTTGCCCAAAATCACTTAAATGAAATTACCGGTGAATTCAGCAGCGATGATTTGTTAGGTAGAATATTTTCTAGCTTTTGTATCGGTAAATAAGAAATAACCAACTTAGCCAGCATATTTTATTAAATGCTGGCTTTTAATAGTTTTTCATTCCGTCTTTTAAATCCAATCTCATTTAATTCAAAAAAATTGAACTATTAATCCAAAAAGTTCCGATTTTTTATTTTCAAAAAGCCAACTATAGTTAACTTAACGCTGAATAACTTAGTTTTTAGCCAAGTTATTTATTTTTAAATTTTTTAACTAAAAAATATAGTGAGCTTAGTTATGAACAAACAAACTTTAATCCGTTTATTCACCTCAAATGCCGGTTTAGCCCCATTAGCTTTACGTATTCCTATTGGGATCATTTTTATTGCCCACGGTGCACAAAAATTATTTGGTGCGTTTGGTGGCTATGGTTTACAAGGCACCGGACAATGGATGGCTTCAATTGGTTTAGAGCCGGGTTATTTAATGGCTTTATTAGCTGGTAGCGGTGAGTTTTTTGGTGGTGTATTTATTTTATTAGGTTTATTAACTCGTCCAGCGGCATTAGTGACAGCATTCACTATGTTAGTCGCTATTTTTACAGTGCATTTTGAAAATGGTTTATTTATGGCAAATAACGGTTATGAATTTGGTTTGGCTTTATTAGCGGCCTCTGTTGCTTTATTGATTTCTGGTGCAGGCAAATTATCAGCGGATAATGTGATAGTTAACAAGTTAACCCGCTCATAATGAACTCATTAATAAAAAATGGAAGGTGATAATATGATAAATATTAGAGCAGCAGAAGATCGTGGCCAAGCCGATTTTGGCTGGCTGAATAGCCGACATACTTTTTCTTTTGGCTCATATTATGATCCTAATCAAATGGGTTATTCAGCCTTAAGAGTAATTAATGATGATACAGTTGCGCCGGGTGCTGGTTTTAGCACCCACGGTCACAGAGATATGGAAATTATCAGCTATGTAACTCAGGGGACAATTGAACATAAAGATAGTATGGGTAATATTCAAAGTTTGCCCAAAGGTGAATTTCAGTTAATGTCGGCTGGTAGCGGAATAACTCATAGTGAATATAATGCGTCTACTACTGAAGCATTAAAATTTTTACAAATTTGGATTGAGCCAGCAACAAAAGGTGGCAAACCGAGTTATCAGCAAAAAGCATTTGCTCAGGCGCAAGGGCTTACTCAGGTGATAACCCCAAACGGTGATAACGGTACGCTAAAAATTAAGCAAGATGCCAGCGTCAGCCAGCTTTATTTAGCGCCCAAGACTGAGTTAATTTTGCCTGTAGCACTCACTCGAAAAATTTATATTCACTTAATTGCAGGGCAACTTCAAGTTAACCAGCAAACCATGAATCCGGGTGATGGCGCTAAAATATCTGATCAATCAGAGTTAACGCTTAATAATAACGGCCAACAGGCGACTATTGCTTTAGTATTTGATTTACCTTAATTAACCTCAACTCGGGTTAAGGTGTATTCTAACTAATTGAATTATTTAACCTTATAATTCCACATAGTTTCTAACGAGAATTTTTTTGTGTGGACAAGGCAAATTCACGCGTCAATAGCTAGTCTATTGCAAGTGAATTTAACGCAGTACCCGCGAAAAAA
>NZ_JAOPFU010000156.1 GCF_025515275.1 Catenovulum sp. 2E275 | reverse complement strand
ATCCAGCTCTCCCCGAATAAGAACATTAACTTTCATTGCACAACTGCATCATTTACGGTGGCCGTTAGATCACGTGACTTCGTTATCTTGTGCTAACTCGTCTTCAGCCTACGCCTAATATGATGTTTTTGTTCATCAGCTCGCAATTTTGCTAGCGGCTTCCTCCATACAATCCCTCGCGGATTTGCACTTGCCATTCGCTAGTAGTTATCGTTTAATAACAATCAGTTATTTAAACGGTGATCTTCCTACAGAGGACTTTCACCTCATTAGTTAATGCCCATGTCGGGCGTACACAAG
>NZ_JAOPFU010000155.1 GCF_025515275.1 Catenovulum sp. 2E275 | reverse complement strand
GTAAAGGGAATAAAGATCGCTGTACATTGTTGCCCGAAAATTTAATTGTCTTTTTACAGGCTCAAATTGAAAAAGCTAAACAGTTACATCAACAAGACATAAGAGATGGTTTTGGCCTTACTTCAATGCCTATCAGTTTGATCAAAAAATACAAGTCTGCAGCCAAAGATACTGCTTGGCAATATATCTTCTCATCAAGTGTTCGCTGCGCACATCCACAAGACGGCTATATTTGTCGTCATCATATTCACGAAACTGCATTTCGAAAACAACTCAGACTCGCAGTCAAGAATTCGGGAAT
>NZ_JAOPFU010000154.1 GCF_025515275.1 Catenovulum sp. 2E275 | reverse complement strand
ATTCCCGAATTCTTGACTGCGAGTCTGAGTTGTTTTCGAAATGCAGTTTCGTGAATATGATGACGACAAATATAGCCGTCTTGTGGATGTGCGCAACGAACACTTGATGAGAAGATATATTGCCAAGCAGTATCTTTGGCCGCAGACTTGTATTTTTTGATCAAACTGATAGGCATTGAAGTAAGGCCAAAACCATCTCTTATGTTTTGTTGATGTAACTGTTTAGCTTTTTCAATTTGAGCCTGTAAAAAGACAATTAAATTTTCGGGCAACAATGTACAGCGATCTTTATTCCCTTTAC
>NZ_JAOPFU010000153.1 GCF_025515275.1 Catenovulum sp. 2E275 | reverse complement strand
TGTTCTCAGAGAAAATCCCTCACTAGAAAAAGAACTTAAACTAAAAACCAATAAATTTAAGGCTTTAGCTAACTTCTTATCCAGAGTTGAGGTTAACTAGCAGGTTTTCGGATAAAAAAAACGGGTTAATTATTAACCCGTTTTTTTGTATGTATTTTAATTTAACCTCAACTCGGGTTAAGGTGTATTCTAACTAATTGAATTATTTAACCTAATAATTCCACATGGTTTCTAACGAGAATTTTTTTGTGTGGACAAGGCAAATTCACGCGTCAATAGCTAGTCTATTGCAAGTGAATTTAACGCAGTACCCGCGAAAAAA
>NZ_JAOPFU010000152.1 GCF_025515275.1 Catenovulum sp. 2E275 | reverse complement strand
AGCGGCACTATTGACGCGGGATGGAGCAGCTTGGTAGCTCGTCGGGCTCATAACCCGAAGGTCGTTGGTTCAAATCCAGCTCCCGCAACCAATTCCTTTTTAATTAAAGATTGGAATAAAAGAGATTCGCCCTCAGGCTGCACTTTATAATCTCTGGAAAACAGGTAAATCAATAGCGCAAAATTTGGAATGGATTTCAAATTAATTTACAGGAAGTCTTGTCTTTTTGGCGCGGGATGGAGCAGCTTGGTAGCTCGTCGGGCTCATAACCCGAAGGTCGTTGGTTCAAATCCAGCTCCCGCAACCAATTCTTTTTTAGTCTCAT
>NZ_JAOPFU010000151.1 GCF_025515275.1 Catenovulum sp. 2E275 | reverse complement strand
TGTGTCGCCCGGGTGGTGGAATTGGTAGACACAAGGGATTTAAAATCCCTCGATCGTAAGATCGTGCCGGTTCAAGTCCGGCCCCGGGCACCATTCACAGTTTAGCAGAGCTGTGATAGAGCAAATATTAAGCGGCTGTAGCTCAGTTGGTAGAGCACAACCTTGCCAAGGTTGGGGTCACGAGTTCGAGTCTCGTTAGCCGCTCCAATTTCTTATGAAATGATTATCTGTGATTGTGTCGCCCGGGTGGTGGAATTGGTAGACACAAGGGATTTAAAATCCCTCGATCGTAAGATCGTGCCGGTTCAAGTCCGGCCCCGGGCACCA
>NZ_JAOPFU010000150.1 GCF_025515275.1 Catenovulum sp. 2E275 | reverse complement strand
ACACTATAAGCTGGGAAATATTTCACCTGTTCAATATGAGCAGAAGTTACTAAAAAGTGCCTAAACATGTCTCCAAATTTAGTTGACCGTTACACCTTATAAGAGCAGGCCTAGTTTAATCCTACCAATAAAGCCAACTAGTCAACCTTAAAAAGTAATAAGAGCACACAGAAGGTTACACTAAACCACAACTGTCTACTCTAAACCACCAGTGGTTAAATTAAACCACCAGTAGTTAAATTAAACCACCATCGTTCTTATTTATATAAGATAGTTGGTTTAAGTATTTTCCTATTGTTTACCAACTGTATTGGCTAAAAAATTCCAAC
>NZ_JAOPFU010000014.1 GCF_025515275.1 Catenovulum sp. 2E275 | reverse complement strand
ATGCACAAACTGACGCTGTTGTCGAAACGGATGAAGACGTTGAGCAAGCTGAATCAGCAGAGGATGACGAGTTTGATATAGATGCATTAATTGATAATGCACAAACTGACGCTGTTTCAGAAATGGATGAAGACGTTGATCAAGCTGAATTAGCCGAACAAACAGAATCGGCAGATGACCCATTGAGTTTAGATGTAGAGTTTGAGTCAGATATCGAAGCAGATTTGAGCACTCAAGCGGAGAGCTCGGAGTCAAAAGCTGACGAACCAGCTGAAATAGACACAACCAATACTGAAATGGATGTCGATTTTGAAGGTGAAAATGCAGATATTGAACTTTTAGAAAATGAAGGTTCAGCGCCAGATATACTAAAGTCAAAAGCAGCGGATAGTGAAGCGTTATCTGATTCTGCTGAAATGGAATTTCCTGATGATTTTGACAGTTTAGCGGATGATGACTTATCTGAAATTGACTCGCAAGATCAAGAAATCGAATCGGAGTTGGATGATCTTGATTTAGAAAATGACGATGATAAAGAGGTTGCAAAGCCAGAAATCAGTGCAAATGACTTGGATGATAGTTTAGCTGAAATAGACTCTGAGCAAGATAGTGATGACTCAGCATTAACTTTAGATGAAGTTGAGAATACTGAAAATCAGCCAGAAGATGATCTACTTAATTCACTTGAGAATACAGAGCAAGAAGATAGTCGCGAAGCAGAAGCAGCACAATCTAACTTTGAATTAGAGACTGTTCTACCAGAACCAGAACCAGAACCAGAACCAGAACCAGAACCAGAACCAGAACCAGAACCAGAACCAGAACCAGAACCAGAACCAGAATTAGAGCCTGAGGTTGAATCCAGTTTATATGAAGGCAATGATGAGCTTGTTGATGAAACTGATCATCAAACGGATGAACAAGGCCAAAGGGCTGAAACACAAGCTATTGACACAAATGCTCTTGAATCTGAATTGCAAGCTGCTGCTGACTCTGACAAAAATGAATTAGTAGCAGAGCAGACAGATGAGGTTATTGATGAATTGGATGAGTTTGACTTATCGGATGAAGAATTAGCTGCAATTGATATTGATGAATTGGCCCAGCAAGGTTTTGATCCTGAATTGGATAACGAGTTATCTGAGTTTGATTCAATTGCTGATGAAGTTGAGTTTGAACAAACAGCAGATGATGAACTGGATAACTGGCTGGATGATCAAGAATTAACGGATGAAAGCTTAGCCACTGATTTTGAGCCTGAACCTCAGGATAATCTAGCGGTAGCGGATGATGATTCATTAGATGGTTTTGATATTAATAAACTACTTGCTGAAGACGAAGCTGCAACTGAAACAGAGCCTAGTTCAAATGCAGCTATGCCTGAAATAGAAAGTGATGACCCTAATTTACAAACATTAGATGAGTATGAAAATACCAACTTTGATGATTTATTAGGTGAATTATCATTAAAAGAAGACATTACCAATGAATCCTTACCGGATTCTGTTAGTACATTACAACTTGATGAGCTATTAAGCCACGAAGACGCAGAATTAACCGAGCTAGCTGATTCAACAGAATCCTTTAATTCTGATCAAACGGATAAAGCTGATTACTTGGAAGTTGATGATATTTTAGACGATTTAGAAAATGCTCATTCGGATGCAGAGCCTTATGATCAAAGTAAAATTAAATTCGACTTAGATGATGATATCAACAAAACCGATTCAATTAGCTTTGATGTTGATCAAGATGACATTAGCGGCATTCAGGCTAAGCTTGATTTGGCAAGAGCGTACATTGAAATAGATGATATTGAATCAGCTGAACAAGCGCTTGCAGAAGTGATCGCCAATGGTGATGAAAGCCAAAAAGAAGAAGCGAGTAGTTTATTAGAGCAAATTAAAAGTTAAGCATTGCTAGGGGCTGTTGACGTTTGATGTACAAGTTTAGTTAGAACCTAAACGCCAAACAAACTGCTGTAAAATTTTACTCAAAAGATTAACAGACCCTAGATATTTTCGCTTGAGTATCATAGGGATTCTCCCTCGTCTTTTGTTGAGATATCTTATCTTGATTATCTGGTTACTTTACATATTACTAAAAACCAAACCAGTATAATAATTAGTTAACCAGAACAAAGCTGTTATCTTTCATCCTCCATACCGGAAAATTTCCGATATACTCAATCAGATTTATGGACAATAAACTGAGTATATTTATACGAATAAACTTCACCCATAACTCAAATATGAGTTTTAAAGGTGTTTCTTCAGTCATCGTTCTAGCATAGAGGTATGGAACCAATTTACACTGGTTATGTTTCAGACTTCTATCTGTGAAGAATGGTTGTAGTTGTATTAGTATTATTAATACAGACTTGGTTGTATATCATGATACATAAGACTAAAGAGCATTCAGTCTGTAAAGCGATATTAAAGGCATAGTAGAAGATAACAAACAGTAGGTAAAAAATAATTCAAAAATTAAATAGATAGGCAAAAAGGGACAAGAAGATAAAAAATCCCAGCTTGATGGTAATCAAAGCCGGGATTTTTAATTTTGCTTAAAAAAATACTTAGTGGTTAATTAATAAATGAACCCCAATGGAAGCAGCGTAACCTAAGGCAATTGCCCAGCTCCATTTTAAATGGCTCATAAAATTATACGCACCTTTTGATTGGCCCATTAAAGCAACACCAGCAGCAGAACCGACAGATAATAAACTACCACCAACACCAGCAGTCATAGTAACTAATAGCCATTGATCAACACCCATTGCTGGATTCATACTAATAACTGCAAACATTACCGGAATGTTATCAACAATGGCGGATAATACACCGGCTGCAATATTGGCGTAAGTTGGATCCCAGTTGGTGTACATAGCTTCTGAAATCAGTGATAAATAACCGATAAAGCCTAAACCACCCACACTCATTACTACCCCAAAGAAGAATAATAAAGTATCCCATTCGGCTTGGGCGATTTTATCAAATACGTCAAACGGAACCACTTCACCCAAACGTTTAAGTGCTTTTTCATCTTTACGTTTTTCAGCTTCAGTACGCTTTTTGGCAAGTGAACGTGGTAAGCTGCGGCGCAGGTAAAAACCAAAGAATTTTAAATAACCTAAACCTGTCATCATACCTAACACTGGCGGCATACCAAACCAGCTATGGGCTATAACCGAGGTGACAATGGTTAAAACGAATAAAAATACAATGCGTTTAGCACCACGTTTAAGTTCAAACTCTTCTTTAATGACTTTACTTGGTTCATTACTAATAAATAAACTCATAATCACAGCTGGTACTAAAAAGTTAACACAGGCCGGAATAAATAAAGCAAAAAATTCTTCAAAATGGACTAAGCCTGCTTGCCATACCATTAGTGTAGTAATATCACCAAACGGGCTGAATGCACCGCCAGCATTAGAGCCAACAACGATATTGACACAAGCAATACTGATGAAGGTTTTATTACCCTTTGCCACTTTTAACACAATTGCACACATTAACATTGCGGTTGTTAAGTTGTTTGCAAAAGATGAAATAGCAAAGGCTAATACACCGGTCAACCAGAATAAACTACGTAAACTTAACCCTTTTGAAATCATCCATACACGGATCCCGTCAAAGACTCGGCGTTCTTCCATTGCATTAATGTAAGTCATTGATACAAGTAGGAATAATAACAATTCGGCATATTCTAACAGGTTATGCTCAAATACTTGTTTAGCCAGTTCAGGCAGATCGTGTTGAGTATAAATCCAGCCTAAAGCAAACCAAATAATACCGGCAGAAACCAGCACAGGTTTTGATTTTCTTAAATGCAGATAATCCTCAGCAATAACTAATGCATAAGCCACAATAAACATAGTGACAGCAAAATAGCCGATAAAGTGATCAGTTAGGTCAATTCTGCCTTCGACATTTGCAGCAGCAAAAGCAGCAGGCGTTAGAAATAAAGCGAATAAAGAGAGTAAAACAGTTACAGATTTGGCAAAGAATTTGCGCGATTGTGTGGGCATAATATTATATCAATACCTCAGATGGAGTTGCACTAATTGGGAGCGCGAACTTTAACATAAGTTTTGGCAAATAGGTATGACCAATTGACTTTTTTATGCAACAAAACTGTAGGTTTTTTAAACTATGATTGTTTAAAAAATAAATGTTATTATTTTGTTTTTTATATGTTTTTACGGTGTGCTTTGAACAAGATGAATTTATAACTGAGTTATTTTGAATGGAAAAGCATGCTCGTATTGCACCAAAACAAAAAATCAAAAGTGAACTGTTCTATCAGCGTAAAGATTGTGTAAATTAGACTTTAATTAATGGGATTATTTAAGGTCGCTTGGTACTATTTGATACGCCACAATAAGTATGATGAATTGTATGAATTTTAAGCAAAAAATTAAATTGATTGCCTTTTCGGTATGTTTATCCGCCTGCCAATCGAATTATCAAGGCAATGTTCAACAAAAATTAGAGATCCCGCCAAGCTGGCAAAATTCCGTTCCAGAGGTACCCAATGGCACACTTATGGTGCAATGGCTGCATTCAGAACGTTTAAACCAGTTAATTCAGCAGGCTATGCAGCATAATCAGTCGATTCAAATTAAACGCTTAGATGTTGAAAAAGCGCATTTGGATTTAGACAGAGCCGGAGCCGTTTTTTGGCCTGAATTAGACTTTTCTTTACGTGCGACTCGCTCTCAAGAAGTGAATGAAGTGCCCAGTAATCAATTTCAAGCGGGTTTGTCGGCCAGCTATGAGTTAGATATTTGGGGGAAATTGACGGATGCACAAAAAGCAGCTCAATATTCTTATCAAAATGCAGTGAGCCAATTAAAGCAAGCTGAATTAGAACTTGCCACTTCAGTTAGTGATATTTGGTTGCAAATGTTAGCTATATATCAGCAAATAGAACTGTCAAAACAAAAACTGAAAAATGTGCAGGGCAATTTGGATATTATCGAAAACGGTTATAGAGCCGGTTTAAATACGGCGTTGGATGTCTATTTAACCCGTAATAACTTAGAAGATGAAAAATCTAACTTAACAGAACAGCAAGCTAATTTTGCAGAACAGAGCAGACAGTTAGCTTTATTATTGGGTGAATATCCCAAGCAGGATTTATGGGCTGGCGAGACTTTTCCGGAAGTCGATTTTAAATTATTGCAAGGATTACCTTCAGAACTGGTGATGGGCAGACCAGATGTGCAGGCTGCTTGGCTAAGTGTATTAATGAATAATGCTAATTTGGCTATTGCTCATAAAAACAGGTTTCCGAGCTTTCAACTAACAGCGGATGTAAATGATCGCCAGTCAAACTTTTCGGACTTGTTTAGTCAGGGCATTGCTTGGTCATTAGCTGCTAGTTTAACCCAACCAATTTTTGATGCGGGGCGATTAGCTGCTTTAGAAAAACAAGCCAAAATAGAGTTAAGTCAGGCTGAATTAAGCTACCTACAAACGGTTTATACCGCACTTGAAGAAATTGAAACCGGGCTTAATCAATTTAAAGCATTAGAGAGTCAGTTAAAATCCAGTTTGATTTCAAGCGAAAATGCTGTGTTAGCCGAAGAGTTAGCATTTGAGCAATACAAACGCGGGTTAACTGATTATTCTGATTATTTATCTACTCAACGAACAGCGTTTACAGCAAAAAATCAAGTAATTGAAATTAAACGTAAAATTATAAATAATCAAATTGCACTTCATCAGGCTTTAGGCGGCGATTTTGCGATTGAGCAAAGAGCTTTAGCTACCGCTACGCAGGAAAACTAATCATGTTAAAAATAATCAAAAAACACATCACACTTATCTTAATTGTTATATTTGCCATTTTAATTTGGTTTATGTTTTACAGCAAACCCACGGTAGAGCGAAATTTTACGCCACCAGAAGCTCAAATTTCAGTTGATGTGATTAAATTAAACGCACAAGATTACCCAATTGAAATAGATACTTATGGGTTAGTTGAAGCGCAAATTCAAACTAAATTGACGTCTCAAGTGGGCGGCAAAATTATGTTTATTTCAGAGTCTATGCGTGGTGGCGGCTTTTTTGAGAAAGGCGAGTTATTAATCGAAATTGAAGCGGTAGATTATCAGGCTGAAGTAGATATTGCGTATGCAAATTTAGTTGAAGCAGAACAAGCGTTGGCCGAAGAACAGGCGCAAGCGGATCAGGCATTAAAAGACTGGCAAAGGTTAGGTAATGGTGACGATGCACCAGATTTGGTATTGCGCAAACCGCAATTATCAGCTGCAAAAGCGAAACTAGCATCAGCTAATGCAAACTATAAACAAGCCAAAATTAACCTGTCCAGAACCAAAATAACGGCACCTTATGCGGGTCGTGTGTTAACTAATTCAGTTGATTTAGGGCAAGTGATTTCAAACGGCACTCAACTAGGCGAAATTTATTCAACCAGTGCGATTGAAGTCAGCTTACCAATAAAAAATAATGAAATCCCATTGGTTAATTTACCGGAAGATTATCGCGGTGCGAGTAAAGATGCGCATGCTCAGGTTCGCATTTTTTCACAGCTTGCTGACAATGAAGCATGGCAGGGTAAATTGGTGAGAACAGCCAGCTCAATTGACGAAGAAAGCCGTCAATTACATGTGGTTGCCAGAATCGACGACCCTTATGGTGAAAAAGCTTACGGTAAAATGCCGTTAAAAATCGGTCAGTATGTGACTGCAAAAATACAGGGTAAAACCTTAAAAGATGTGATTATTATTGACAATAAAACCATCTATCAAGGGACTTATGTTTATGTACTTAAAGAGGGTACTTTAGAGCGTCGCAATATTACAATTATGTGGCAAAACAATAAAATCGCTTTAATTAAATCTGGTTTGGTAGATGGTGATGTATTAGTCACTACGCCACTTGGTCAAGTTTCGACCGGTACTAGAGTAAAATTAAAACAGGCCGCTTCTGAGCAATCGGCAGTTACAGCGCCAGCAGAAAATACCCGAGGTGAAATCAAATGATAGCTTGGTTTGCCCGAAATCATGTTGCTGCTAATTTATTAATGATCTGCATTATAGCTTCTGGTGCATATCATTTAATTGCCAAAATTCCGTTAGAAGTATTTCCAACCTTTGAAGCTGATACGATCAGCGTTAATGTCACATTAAGAGGCTCAACCCCAGAAGATGCTGAATTATCGGTAGCGACTCGAATCGAAGAAGCATTAATGGATTTAGAAGGGGTAAAAGAGCTCCGCAGCCGTTCAACAGAGGGGAGTGCCGGTGTCACTGTTGAGGTTGAACAAGGTTATGATCCAAGAGAAATTTTGGATGATGTTAAAAATCGGGTAGATGCGATTAATACGCTACCGGGTGAAGCCGAGCGGCCAATTATTGCGTTGGCTATGTGGAAGCGGGATGTTATTGATGTCACGGTTTCCGGTGATGTGAGCGAAAAAGAAATTCGTCAGCTAGCCGAAAAAGTTCGTGATGATTTGTTAAGAGTTGACGGAATTACTCAGGTTGAAGTGGCCGGTGTACGTAATTATGAAATTGCGATTGAACTGCCGCAAGATACCTTACGTGAATATGACTTAACCTTATCTGATGTATCGAATGCAATTCAGCAAAGTTCAATTGATTTATCTGCCGGTAATATTAAAACCGATGGCGGTGATGTTTTAATTCGCTCAAAAGGGCAGGCGTATCGTCAGGATGAGTTTGAGCGCATTGTTTTAAAAACACATTCGGATGGTACGGTTTTAACTTTAGGTGATATTGCCCAAATTTATGACGGCTTTGAAGAAACCGCAATCCGCACCCGTTTTGACGGTGAAATAGCCGCTACTTTATCGGTTTATCGTATTGGTAACCAAAGTGCGATTGAGGTTGCACAAAAAGTAAAAGATTATATTCAAACTCAGCAAACTAAATTGCCGGATGGTATTCATTTAGGTTATTGGAGTGATGACTCAGTTGTGGTTAAAAAACGTATTTCTACGTTAACCACAAATGCCATTCAGGGTGGTATTCTGGTACTAATTTTACTGGGGTTATTTTTACGTCCGGCGGTCGCTTTTTGGGTATTTATCGGGATTCCGGTGAGCTTTTTAGGTTCATTTATGGTGTTATCATTATTTGGTGTCACCTTAAATATTATCAGTTTATTTGGTTTTATTGTGGTACTCGGGATAGTGGTGGACGATGCAATTGTCACCGGGGAGAATGTTTATAAACATCTGGAAAATGCCGAAAACGGTTTGCAAGCTGCAATTGTTGGGACTAAAGAAGTCGCAACACCAGTGACCTTTGGTGTATTAACTACGGTTGCGGCCTTTACACCATTATTATTTATTGAAGGTAATCGCGGCGCTATTTTTGCACAAATCCCAGCCGTTGTTATTCCGGTTTTATTATTTTCACTTATCGAATCCAAATTTGTATTACCGGCGCATTTAAAGTATTTGAAGGTTCGTCAAAATCAGGATCCTGCCACTCAAAACAAACTACAGCAACTTCAGCAAAAGTTTGCAACTGGCTTTGAGGTTGCAATTTTAAAATATTACAAACCGGTTTTAGAGTTGAGTTTACGTAATAAGCGCAGCACTTTAGTTTGTTTTAGTGGTATTTTGGGGATCATTATTGCTGCCATTATGGTTGGTCATACTAAGTTTATCTTTTTCCCACGGATTCCGGGTGAAACGGTTGAAGTGAGTGTGACTATGCCCAATGGTACGCCGTTTGAAGTGACCGATTATCATATTGAGCGGATCACTCAAGCTGCCAGAGAGCTACAAAAAGAATACATTGACCCCGTTACTAACGAGAGTGTCATTTTACATATTTTATCGCAAACTGGTCGCGGAGGCGATGCAGCTAGAGGGCAGGTTAGATTTGAGATTACACCGCCCGAAGAGCTTCATTTTCCAATTTCTAGTCAGGAACTTTCCCGAGCATGGCGCGATAAAGTAGGTGAAATTCCGGGTGCTGAAGAAGTCACATTCCGCTCTGAGATTGGTCGTTCGAGTGATCCAATTAATATTCAGCTCAGAGGCAATGATTTTGCTCAGTTAAACAAAGTAGGTGAGTTAGTTAAAGAGCGGTTAGCAACTTATCCAACCGTATTTGACATCAATGACTCGATGGCAAACGGTAAAGAAGAAATTCAGATTGAACTAAAACCCGAAGCTTATTTATTGGGGATTACCCGTTCACAAGTTATTAATCAGGTGAGACAAGCCTTTTATGGTGTGCAGGCTCAGCGTATTCAGCGTGGTCGTGACGATGTTAGGGTTATGGTGCGTTTTCCGCGAAGTGAGCGTAACTCAATTGCTAACCTGAATAATATGCTGATTAATACAGACGAGGGTAAACAAGTTCCTTTATCTCAGGTGGCGCGTTTTGTGCCGGGTAAAAGTCCAACCTCTATTTACCGGATTAATGGTAATCGGGTATTAACGGTTATTGCCGATTTAGATAAAGAGCAAACCAATGTGACAGTATTAACTCAAGATCTACGCCAGTTTTTAGATGAGTTAATTGCTCAGTATCCAAGTGTTACTTATATGATGGATGGGGAAGCCAGAGAGCAGGAAGAGTCCTTTAACTCGTTATACTGGGGATTAGCTGGTGTATTTTTTGCGATTTATGCTTTATTAGCCATTCCGCTTCGCTCTTATACTATTCCGTTAATTGTGATGTCGATTATTCCGTTTGGGATTATCGGTGCGATGGGTGGCCATTGGTTAATGGGAATGGATTTAACCATAATGAGTATTTGGGGTTTATTAGCACTGCTTGGGGTAGTGGTTAACGACTCTTTGGTTTTAGTGGATTATATTGGCAAAAAGCGAGATGAAGGCATGAGTGTGAAAGATGCGGTATTAACCGCAGGGGCAGCTCGTTTTAGACCGGTTATGCTGACTTCATTAACCACTTTTATCGGTTTAATGCCTTTATTATTTGAAAAATCGACACAGGCACAATTCCTAATTCCAATGGCCGTGTCATTAGGTTTCGGGATTATATTTGCTACTTTTGTGACTCTGTTATTAGTGCCCGTTAATTATTTAATGGCGTATCAGGTTAGAAACTGGTGGCGTGCTATTTAGACTATATCGGCTTAAAATTATTCGAAAACAGAATGTTTTTCTATCTTTAATGTTCAAGCCTGAAATATCTTATTTCAGGCTTTTTTATTTGTTCAAAAATTCAAATTACACATTACTTGTGTGTATTCTTTGCTGTTATTTTCTATTATATTTGATATCTTTCAGGTAGATGACTGTTATTCACTTAATGTGAGAATCGCTAGTTTCAGAAATTAATAGGCTATACATTAACAATTTATATATTTAGCATTCTAATTAGAGTTATTTAAACTAAGAGACATAAATAACTGATTTGTTAAATTTTAATTTATCTCCTAACTTAACTAAGGTTTGGAAATTATAAAAATAATAAGGGTTTGGGTAATTAATGCGATTTTGCAATATCTTTTTTCCAGCAGTGCTGATGTTTTATGTACAACCAACATTTGCTGGAGATGAAGCGATTCAATTTTCAGGTTTTGCCCGTTTAGTTGGCGGTCTTACTTTATCAGACAATGATCCTGTTTCTGGTTATGATTCTGAGTTAAATGTGGATCAACACAGTTTACTTGGTTTGCAGGCAAGTTATCAGTTTGATAACCCCAAATTATCAGCGACAGCTCAAGTTATTGGGCAGGCTAACTCCCCTAATTCAGGTCTACAATGGCTCTATTTAAATTACCATTTAGATGATAACTGGCAATTTAAACTAGGTAAGTTACATACCCCGTTTTTTGATTATAGTGATGTCATCAATGTTGGATATGCTTATCCATGGGTCGTTTTACCAACAGAGGTTTACGATACATTTTTCTTTTCATCTTTTAATGGTGGTTTAGTTGAGTACTCTCGGTTAGGATCTGAGTTTAACCTTTCTATACAATCTTATTTTGGCCAGGTTGATGAACAAATAGAAGTATCAGGTGACGAGTTTGATGTTAATGTCGATTATTTTAATGGCATTGCTATTCAACTTAATCGCGGAGCTTTTAGTAGCAGAATTTCAAAAACAGTTGGTGATTATAAAGTTGATGATGTAGGGCTTGAACCAGTAATTCAAATTTTTAATCACTTGAGCCTCAATAACCCTATTTTTTCTCAGGTTGCTGATGCTTTAAATGTTGCAGGTAAAGTAGATTTTAATCAAGTAAGTTTAGCTTATGACTCATTAGATTGGTTTATCCGTGGAGAATGGACAAAAATAGACCATTCAGTCAAGTTACTGGTTGAATTAACAGGCTACTATATAATGGCTGGTTATCAGCATAACCAGTTTACTTATCACCTAACTTTTAGTGAACGTAAAAGCAGCTATAGTTACCAGTACCCAGAATTACCAGTAGTTGGTGATGAGCAGATTGATTATTTGATTCAGTCTTATAATAACTTAGCCGTCGACCGGCCTGTTTTTAATTCTTCCGGTATTACTCTAGGTAGCCGTTGGGATTATAAAGCTGGATTGGCATTTAAGCTGGACTTAAGGTTAATTAAAGGGCAACCTGAAATTTATTTGCCAACGTCAAGCAAAGCTCAGTTTGATGGCCAAGCTACACTATTAACAGGGAGTGTAGAATGGGTATTTTAACTAAAGTATTTATTATTCTTAGTTGTTTTGTATTCGTTAGCCCTGCTTTTGCTGTTTCAGAACTTTTGATTGTCACTGCAAAAACACACAAAATTGAATTAACTCGTCAACAAATAAAGCAATTATATTTAGGCGCCCGTCTTTCTATTGATGGAATGAATCTTCAGCCTTTAGCTTTACCTGTGGGTAATAAATGGCGTACTGTTTTCAATACCAAAGTGATGGGGTTAAATGAAGCCAGAATTCAATCATATTGGGCGCAAATGAACTTTACCGGCCGCAGAACTGCACCTGCTGAAATCAACACGGTTAACAAATTAGTAGAAAATGTATTGGCAATACCAGGTACACTGGCGTATTTACCCGACAGCCAGGTTGATATTTCAAAGTTTCATATCGTGTATCGGGTTGGGATTGAATAACATTGAATATAATGCCGAAGGGGAGTTATGTGGGCCGCTATTTAGGTTAAATCATAACTCCTTTGGGCTCAACTCGAATCGACCAAGAGTGACTTCATAACTATATTCGGATTAGTGCTAAATAGCCTGTTTGTTTTGGCTTGTTTTTAATTGCTCATTTATCTGGGCTACTTGGGTCGTAATTTGCTCTGCTTCAAGTGGTTTAGAAAATAAGTAACCCTGAATTAAGTCACAGCTTGCCTGCTGTAAAATTTCATACTGCTCTTGAGTTTCTACGCCTTCTGCGCATACAGTTAACCCAAGTGTTTTCGCAAGTTTGATGATAGCTTCAACAATTTGTCTGTCTTTATCTGAATTAAGTAAGTTACGAATAAATGATTGATCTATTTTTATTGTATCAACTGATACTTGAGTTAAATAACTTAATGACGAATAGCCAGTACCAAAATCATCTAACGAAATTTTACAACCTAATGCTTTGACTTCTTTAATAAATAAATTAGCCAACGTAAAGTTTTCCATATAAATGGATTCAGTAATTTCAAATTCAATTAATTTAGGTGAGAGGTCAAACTCTCGAATTTTTTTTATTAAATCATTTAAAAAGCTAGGCTTTACAATATCAAATGTTGATAAATTAAATGAGATTGAACATTTGGCTAAAGCAGGGTTTTTAGTGATAGTTTTAAATCCTTTGTTAATAAGCCATTTTGTTAACTCAGTTATTTTGCCTGACTGCTCAGCAATCGGAATAAACTCAGCTGGGGACACAAAGCCTAAGTCAGGGCTATTCCATCTAAGTAAGGCTTCCATTGCAACGGCACCTTTTTCTGGTGAAACTTTAGCTTGATACACAATAAAAAACTCATCATTTTTAAGTGCTTGGTCTAATGAATTTGCGATAGCTAATCTACGTTGCTGCTGCTGATTCATACTTTGCTCGTAAATAACATACTGATTACGGCCATTTGCTTTGGCCTTGTACATAGCAATATCTGCATTGCCAAATAATGTTTGTAAATCTACCCCTGCTTCAGTAAATGCGATCCCTATACTAACACTGGTGCTAATATTCCAATTATTAATGGCAAAGTGATTTGCGAAAATAGAAAAAATTTGTTGGTTTAAATAAACAACGTCGTTAGGATGCTCAGCATTTGGAATAATAACCGCAAATTCATCCCCACCGATCCTAGCCACAGTACAGTCATCTGGCAGAGTTGATCTGAGCCGTTTAGCAATTTGTTTGAGTAATATATCTCCATTAGCGTGACCTAATGTATCATTGATGGTTTTAAAATCGTCTAAATCCAGCAATAAAATGGCAAAAGGTATTGAGTTATTATTAAGACGTTCAGCCGTTTTCTCATAGAATAATTTACGATTAGGTAATTGAGTTAAAGGGTCAAAGTTAGCCAAGTGGGTTAACTTAGCCTGGTGTAATAATAATGTGTCAGTATGAGCTGTATTTGCTTGTTTTTCTCTGTCTATTGTCTCTAGCATTTCATTAATACTATTAGCCAAACTTGCAACTTCATCGTTGCCTTTGTTGGGGCTTCTTAATTTATAGTTAGAGGTTTTTTTTACCTCTGCGACTATTCTTTTTAAATTAATTAGAGGCCGAGTAAGGTTGTTTTGTAACCAAATAAATAACAAAATAACAATTGCAACTACTGTTAATGTCAATGGAATTACTTTAGCTAAAAATAGCTTTTGACTTGCATTTATTTGGTTTTGGTAATCGACAGAAATAATAAATGTACCAACAGGATAACCAGTATCTCCAATGGTTTGACGGATCATTAAATAGGGAAACTGAATACTAATTTGATTTAAGGGAATCGACTGTATATTGTGATTATTTAATTGATTTTCTATTTCTTGCGTCAGTGCCTGACTATAAAACTTAGGGTTGATATAAGGCTGAATCAGTTGATTATTTTTATCTAGTACCAATGCAAAGCGGATATAAGGGTAATGATCAAGTTGAAGCAACTGTGTGCTAATTGCAAACTCATCGGGCGGCGTAATTGAGAAGTGCTCAATCATTTCGGTTGCCAGATTATTACTGACAGCCAAAACATCTTGACTAATTGCTTGTTTATATAATCTTTCGTGTTCGTTTAATGCCAGTGTAACCAGAGCAAAAGCACAGGCGATAATAGTTAACACCGAAACCGAGATTAATTTTGTTCTAATACTGACAAACATGTTGTCCCTTTAGTGACTAATACAGCTAAATCATAAATTATCAAAAATTAGTAATGTCATAAGCTGACTTATCTAAACCTGAGCGTTAATTTGTTAAAATAAAACCATCTGGAGAAGTATCAAAGGATGTGATTTTCATTTTATATTAATAGCACTCAGGTTTGTTTTATTGACTGACCTTTATTATTGTTTTGGTCAGTTTTTTGATAACGGATTATTTATAACAAAATTTACGACTTTAAAACACTAAAAATATTAGCTTAGCCGGTTAAATCTATTCAACTGCTGTATTTTTTAACTTTTCCGGCGAGTTTAGCTATACCCACAGCAAAAATACGGTACAATCCGGTTATCTTATGTTTTGTCCGATGTGTATAGCTTTGTATACATCCTAAATTTACAAAACGAATTTGTTATCTGGCTAATAAAGAGAGGTAAAACAGTTTTATGGTCGACACAGCCGCTCGCCCAAGCAATTTTATTAGAAACATTATTGATGAAGATCTTGCCAGTGGAAAACATACGCAAATTCAGACCCGTTTCCCGCCTGAACCAAACGGTTATTTACATATAGGCCATGCAAAATCAATTTGTTTAAATTTTGGTATCGCTGAAGATTACAGCGGACAATGTAACTTACGTTTTGATGATACAAATCCAACCAAAGAAAATATCGATTTTGTCAACTCAATTAAAAACGATGTGCAATGGTTAGGGTTTAGTTGGGCAGGTGAGGTGTGTTATTCATCTAACTATTTTGATCAGCTTTATGCTTATGCGGTTGAGTTGATTAAAGCTGGTAAAGCCTATGTTTGTTTTTTAAATGCAGAACAAATGCGTGAGTATCGCGGTACTTTAAAAGAGCCGGGCAAAAACAGCCCTTATCGGGATACCTCGGTTGAAGAAAATCTGGCGTTATTTGAGAAAATGCGAGCGGGTGAATTTAAAGAAGGCGAATGTTCACTGCGTGCAAAAATCGACATGGCATCACCTTTTATGTGTATGCGTGATCCAGCGTTATACCGTATTAAGTTTGCGCACCATCACCAAACCGGTGATAAGTGGTGCATTTACCCTATGTATGATTTTACGCACTGTATTTCGGATGCGATAGAAGGTATTACACACTCGTTATGTACATTGGAGTTTCAGGATAACCGCCGGTTATACGATTGGGTATTAGATAATATTTCAATTGAAACGCGACCGCATCAGTATGAATTTTCGCGCTTAAATTTAGAATACACAGTAATGAGCAAACGCAAATTACATGCATTAGTGGATGAAGGCCATGTAGCTGGTTGGGACGACCCTCGTATGCCAACTATTGCCGGTTTACGTCGTCGTGGTTATACACCCGCTTCTATCCGCGAGTTTTGTTTACGGATTGGCGTAACCAAAATGGATAACATGGTTGAAATGGCGATGTTAGAAGCTTGTATTCGTGAAGATTTAAATGAAAATGCGCCGCGGGCTATGGCGGTACTTGATCCGGTCAAACTGGTGATTGAAAACTATCCGGCCGGACAGAGCGAAATATTACAAGTTTCAAACCATCCGCAAAATGATGATTTTGGCAAACGAGATCTACCATTTAGCGGTGAATTATGGATTGAAAAAGAAGATTTTAGAGAATCTGCCAATAAAAAATTCAAACGCTTAGTATTGGGTAAAGAAGTCCGCTTACGCGGCGCTTATGTGATTAAAGCCGAACGTGTCGAAAAAGACGAAAACGGTGAAATTACAACCATTTATTGTAGCTACGATGCCGATACTTTAGGTAAAAAACCAGCTGATGGTCGCTCTGTTAAAGGGGTTATTCACTGGGTAAGCGCAGCTCATGCTAAAGCCGCTGAAGTTCGTTTATACGACAGATTATTTCAGGTGCCAAATCCAGCAGCAGAAGACGACTTTGCAACGGCATTAAATCCTCAAAGTTTGGTGACTCTGCAAAACTCTTATGTTGAACCTGATTTAGCTGAACTAGAAGCTGAAAAAGCGGTACAGTTTGAGCGGATGGGCTATTTTTGTAAAGATGGCAAAGACAGCACAGCTGATAAGTTAGTTTTTAACCGTACTGTTGGTTTACGTGACAGTTGGGGTAAAGAAGAACAAAAAGATTAAATACCAAATTAGGTTAACCTTATCTATTTAAAAGGCGCTCAAGCGCCTTTTTTATTGCTAAATTTTAATATCCGTGCTGCCTCAAAATGCCTAATTTCAGCCGAAGAAAAATGCATGCGGCAAGACAGATTAGTTAATCCATTCACGTTTTTATTAAAAACTACGCTAAATTCAAAAAATTACATTAAACTTAAAGCAACTAACCCAAAAACTGAAATGGGGTGGGCTATGGTTTCTGGATCAATTGTGGTTAAAGCCGATATTAATGTATCGCACCTTGATTCACAGCAATATCTTCATTTAATGGATGTGATTGCATTAGATAGCGAAGAAAGTGCTGAACACTTTACCTTACGTTTGTTAAGCTGGGCTTTATTTCGCCACGATATTTTGGGGCAGGATAAAATTCAGTTAGGGCGAGCAACCCAAAGTAGTGAATTACCGGATTTATTTGTTAAACGCAGTGAAGCCCAATATCAGCATTGGATTGAAGTTGATAGTTTTTTACCCGACCGACTCGAAAAAGCCGAAGCCAAATCTGAACATATCTGGCTGTTTTATACAGATCAGGACAAAGTTAGTAAGTTATTAAAAAATATCAATAAACATCCCAACCTACAGTTGGTTGAAATCTCCGCCGAAATGATTACACAACTCGCCCTACAAACCAGTAAAAACATTAACTGGAATGTATTAATTGATGATGATCATATTAGCGTTGCAACGGATGAATTGTATATAGAATCTAAATTAAGCTTACATCACCCGTTAACCGTGCCTCTATTAGATTTGATTCATTAGTTTATGTTGGGTGAATTAAATTTTATGATCTATCCGGTTATGGATATTATTCCATTCATCTGGCTCCATACCTTGTAACATATAAGACCATGCGATTAACTCAGCAATAATAATATAAATTTCGCGTGGTATTTCACTACCTACATCCAGCTTGCTTAAATAAGCGGCGAGTTCTTGATCCTGATGAACCAAAATGCCAGCTTGTTTAGCCTGTTCAATAATATGCTCAGCTAAATGATCATAGCCTTTTGCCACAACTTTTGGTGTTTGTGGGGCAGGGTAAGTTAAGCTGATCGCCGTTTTTGGCGATTTTTTTGAATACTCTGTCATAGGCGATATTGCATCCTTACTGCTGATTCTTGCCATAAATGATCTGGGATTTTACCCAAATTAAATCCAGTTTGCTCAAGCTGAATATTAAATAATATCAACCGTTTTTTCAGCCAGTCTAACTTTTGTTGAGCCAGTTGATTTAATTCGGTTTGCTCACAATAAACATTTAGTTTGAGCTTATCTTCTACTAATGCCGCTTTAATTAATAATTTGCCGAGTTCGTCAAAATTAAACTTAATTGAAAATTTCCAGAGTTTAACGGCTTGGGCTTCTTCGTCATTAAATTCGTCTGCTTTACATTGTAATGATACTTCGGCGTGTTCAATTTTTCCGGCAAAATTAAACGGAATACTGGCGTAAATTTGATTTTGACCTTGGGCTTGCTGCTCCGCGGTTTTAAGCTGATTAAACTGAAAATGTTTAACTGAATCGGCAAGATTTTGAGTTTGCTTTTGATTAACTTGCTGATTGTTTTGATGGCTAGTGGGTGATTTAGCCACATTCGCTTTATCTGCTTTTAACTTGTTTTGGGTTAATGCAGCTTTAGCTTTGGCGGTAAATAAAATTTGCAGAGCCTGTATAAGTTGACCAGCTAAACCTGTTGATTGAGGCGCATTTAGGTTGGTTAAATTACTTAGCAGAGTCGGAATTTGTAACTGGCTTTGAATTTGTGTTTGAAGTTGCTCAGCAGAAACCGGCTGCTTGAGTGAATTTAAACTTTGCAGCAAAGCGGGCGATTGAGTTTTATTTTGGTTAAGGCTCTCCAGCAAAGTTTGTAAACTCTGACTCAAATTATTTTGCTGCTGATGGGCCAGTTGTTTTAACTGCTGAAGCTGGGTTGCCGATAAAGCTAAATCCGGTGTTTTATTTTGATTCAACTGTTTAAGCAAAGCATCTGGCGATATTAAGTTATCAGTTGTATTGCTGGCGGCATCCGAATGGTTAGTCGGGTTGGCGAGCTTAAATAACTTACTGTCAATTAACTGCGCTTTTAACGCTTGAGTTAAATTGATTTCAATTGAGCCTTTAGCCTGAGCGGATAAAGTTAAATGGGTTTGACCATTTAACGATTTATTTAACTGCGCTCTAATGATTTGGCCATCGCTTAGCTGATTTAAAATTGAATTTGCCTGCGCTTTTTCCAATACATTTAATGCAACTAGCTGATTAAGCAAATATTTAGGGGTGGCGGATAAATAATTTAAATTCTGTTGAGCAAGTGCGTTAAGTGGTAGCTCAAATTGAAATTTAGCCCCGTTGGCAAGCATGATTTCAGCCTGACTGGCTGTAATTTTTATATTGGCTAGTTGCAAGCTTTGCTCGGCCGAAAATGTTTGTGATTTTAAACCAGGCGGGGTTAAGGCGATATTTTGTTTGGCAATATTAAGCGTTAGCTGATCTGAAATATCAATATTTTTGATGAGATAAAGCTGGGCTTGCTGATTTAGTGATTGTAATAAAAACTGGCTGAGTTTGGCAGATAGTTGATTTAATTCAAACTTATATTGCTGCCCGTTAGCGGCCTGAAAAACAGCATCACCGGATTGCAAAAATACCTGATAATGAGCATTTGGAATCGATAATTTGGCAAAACTTTGCCCACCGATTATCAATTTATTGGCATTTTGTTCAGCGGCTACACTGTTTGTTAATTTAACAGAGTTTTGCTCTTGGTTAACAAAACTCACTTCTAGCGTATTTTTATTTGGTTTTACTAATAAAAAAACTGTTTGTTGCTGTTGTAGCTGAGGCGGTACATTGAGCTGATATTGTCTACCTTCAAAATTAAAATAAGCCTGATTTTGCTTAACCTGTGCCGATACCAAATTCGCTTTATTTTGATTTGGCTCAAAACGCTCAATGCTTTGGTTTGCTAAATTAGTTACCTGATTGGGTGACATAGGTTGTTTATGTAAAGTTTGGCCGCTTTGGCGAATAGTTAGTGCCTGATCCTGAAGGCTAACCTCAACCTGAGCATTATTTTGAAATTGTGCCTGCTGAGCCGGATTGAGTTTTAAATCAAGCCGCTGTCCGGTCGGAAATTTTAATTGACTCATTACTTGATCAACTTTTACCAGCGCGGCTTGGCGGAATTGATTCTGCTGCGTTGTGTATTGAACAATATCTTTATTTGAGCCTAATTGACTGGCCCGGATATTTGGCTCTAATTGTTGAAAATAAGTGTTATGTGTCATAAATATGTACAGTTTTTTTGCCGCTATATACTCAGATTTACTGTGGTTAATTTACCCGTTTATGGTAATATTCGACCCCATTTTAACTATCAAATTTAGAAGTCTATTTTGTTATCGGCCAATCAGTTAACTTGCATTAGAAATCAGCGCATTTTATTTGACGAGTTGTCATTTGAACTCGAAGCAGGGCAGTTAATGTATTTAACCGGCCCAAATGGCGCTGGTAAAACGACTCTATTGCGAAGTTTGGTTGGTTTGCAACACTTGCAGCAAGGGCAGGTGTTACTTGATAATATGCCAATTTCAGACTGTAGCGAACAAATTTTATACATAGGCCACAAACCCGCCGTAAACGAGTGGCTGTCGGCCAAGCAAAATTTAGCCCACTGGTTTGAATTAAGCGGACAAACCGCCGACTGTGAGATGCTACTGAACAAGGTTGGACTTGGCGGATTAATGGATTTACCGGTTAAATTTTTATCAGCCGGGCAAAAAAGACGGGTCGCTTTGGTCAGAATGTGGCAATCAAATGCAAAATTATGGGTTTTGGATGAACCTTTTACGTCAATTGACATCAAAGGCGTGGATGTTTTAAACCAGTTATTTTTAAGACACAAACAAAATGGTGGATATGTGATAGTCACCAGTCATCAAACTTTGCCTGATAATCTGGTTGATCGCACTTTAAATTTAGAATACCGGTTTTAGTTATGTCGTATAGCCATTTTTTTTATCAAATGATAAAGCGCGATTTTCAGTTAGCAAAAACTCAAAAGCACGAACTGGGATTACCGATTTTATTTTTTATTCTGGTGCTGATTTTGTTTCCGATAGCGCTTGGGCCAGAAGCTGGTTTATTGGCTCGGCTTGCACCGAGTATTGGTTGGATTGCGGTGATTTTAGCCACCTTAATTGCGCTGCCTCGAATGTTTGCTGAAGACTATGAAAACGGCTGGCTGGAGCAGCTTTTTTTATCCGGTTATCCGGGTGGTTTAATTGTAACTGCCAGAGTGATTAGTTTTTGGTTTTTATACTGTTTACCTTTGGTATTAAGTAGTTTTTTGTTAGTGCCATTTTTTAGTTTTGAACTGAAATTATGGTGGGTATTGCTGCAAACGTTACTGTGCGGCAGTATTTTAATGACTTGTTTAGGGTCGGTTGCAAGTGCTTTATTAGTGTCTAGCCGTAAGGGGAGCGGCGTGATGGCATTATTAATTGTACCTTTGTTAATTCCGGCGCTAATTTTTGCAAGTGCTGCGCAAGATGCAGCGAGTTTATCTTTGCCTTATACCAGCCCGATTTTAATTTTATTTGCTCTGGCGGTATTTGCATTAACGGTTGCGCCGCTGGCAACGGCTCAGGCGTTAAAACTTAATTTAGGATAATTACAACTATGTTCAAGTGGCTACACCCTTACGCTAAACCTGAAAAAGCTTATCTGTTATCTCTTTCTGTTTTTAAATATTTAATGCCTCTTTCGATAATTGGTTTATTTGCCGGTTGTTTATGGGGATTAATGTTTGCGCCTGCTGATTATCAGCAAGGTGATTCTTTTCGCATTATCTATATTCATGTTCCAACCGCTATTTGGTCTATGGGCGTTTATATGTCGATGGGCATTGCCGGATTTTGTGCTTTAGTTTGGCAAATCCGCTTAATGGAATTAAGCGTAATTGCAATGGCGCCAATTGGGGCTGTATTTACCGCAGTAGCTTTATTTACCGGCGCTTTGTGGGGCAAACCTATGTGGGGAACTTGGTGGGTATGGGATGCCAGATTAACCTCTGAACTGATTTTATTATTTTTATATTTAGGTGTATTTGCTTTGTTTCATAGCTTTGATGATAAACGTTATGGTGCAAAAGCCGCCTGCATTTTAGCTGTGATTGGCATGGTTAATGTGCCGATCATTCATTATTCGGTTGAATGGTGGAATACCCTGCATCAGGGGGCAAGTATTACCAAGTTTGATAAGCCGTCTATTGCCGGTGAAATGTTATGGCCGCTATTGGTTAATATATTTTCGTTAATGCTCTTTTTTATTGCATTAACTGCGTATCGTTTTTCAACTGAAGTTTTGAGAAATGAAAGTCATAGAAAGTGGGTTTTAGAGTTAACTAAGTAATTGATTATGGGCGTATTTGAATCTTTTTCTGATTTTTTAAACATGAATGGTTATGCATTTTATGTATGGATGTCGTATGGCTTAACCTTACTTTTAATCGTTGTTTTATTAATTTGGTCTAAAAATCAGCGTAAGCAGGTGATTAAAGAGATAAAACAACAAGAGTCTGTTAAGCAGGCTCGTAAACAACATAGCCAGTCGGAGATGAGTTTATGAACCCAAGACGCCAAAAACGTTTATATACAGCTTTAGTTTTAGTTGCCGGTTTAGCCATTACAATCGGCTTGGTGTTATATGCACTCAAAGAAAACATTGATTTATTTTACACACCAAATGAAATTGTTAACGGTAAAAAAGAAACCGGCGTAAAACCACAAGTAGGTCAGCGTTTACGTATTGGTGGAATGGTCGTTGAGGGAAGTGTAAAACGATTAGGTGAAGGCTTAAAAGTTCAGTTTGAATTGGCTGATGCCGCTTCAAAACAAAATATTGTCATTGTTTATGATGGGATTTTGCCGGATTTATTCAGAGAAGGTCAGGGCATAGTGGCTAATGGCTATTTAACAAGTGCAACTACCATTGAAGCATTTGAAGTGTTGGCTAAACATGATGAAGAATATATGCCGCCAGATTTAGCCGAGGCCATGAAAGGGATTAAGCATGTTAAACCAGAGAATAACCCAGCATTAACAGAGGCATACGAATGATCCCAGAAATAGGACACTTTAGTTTATTAATCGCCCTAGTTTTTGCTATTTGTCAGTCTGTATTACCCCTTATTGGTGCTCAAAAAAATAATGCGGATTTAACAGCGCTGGCTAAACCTTTGGTTTATGCCAACTTTACGTTGTTAACCATAGCTATGTGTTGTTTAGCATGGGCATTTTATTTTAACGATTTTTCAGTAACTTATGTTGCGATGAACTCAAACAGCCAGTTGCCTTGGTATTATAGGTTATCGGCGCTTTGGGGCGCTCACGAAGGTTCGTTATTACTTTGGGTTTGGATCTTATCGTTATGGACAATTGCAGTGGCTATTTTCAGTCGCAGTTTAGACGATGTGGATGTGGCCCGTGTGCTGGCTGTAATGGGGATGATTGCAGTTGGGTTTATTGCATTTGTGGTATTTACCTCTAACCCGTTTGAGCGAACGTTTCCTAATTTCCCTGTGGATGGACGCGATTTAAATCCGTTATTACAGGATTTTGGTCTGATTATTCACCCTCCAATGTTGTATATGGGTTATGTTGGTTTTTCCGTGGTATTTGCATTTGCTGTTGCAGCGCTTATTAGTGGCAAGTTAGATGCAACTTGGGCGCGCTGGTCACGTCCTTGGACATTAGCTGCATGGGGCTTTTTAACCATGGGTATTACTCTGGGCAGTTGGTGGGCATATTACGAACTTGGCTGGGGTGGCTGGTGGTTTTGGGATCCAGTTGAAAATGCATCTTTTATGCCTTGGCTTGCCGGCACAGCGTTAATTCACTCTTTGGCCGTGACTGAAAAACGCGGGGCATTTAAAAGCTGGACTGTCTTGTTAGCAATTTCAGCATTTTCATTGAGTTTATTAGGCACATTTTTAGTTCGTTCCGGCATTTTGGTATCGGTTCATGCGTTTGCCAGTGATCCAACCCGCGGTTTATTTATTCTTATTTATTTATTAATTGTGATTGGTGGCGCATTAACTTTATATGCAATGCGCGCTTCAACAGTGGTGAGCACGCACAGATACAAGTGGTTTTCACGCGAAGTTTTATTGTTTATCAACAACGTATTATTGGTTGTTGCTTTGGTTGTGGTACTACTTGGTACTTTATTACCTTTAGTACATAAAGAAATTGGATTAGGCTCAATTTCTATTGGTGCACCGTTTTTTAATCAAATCAGTTCAATCTGGTTTATTCCGTTTTCAATTGTATTAGGGATTTCGCCTTTTATCCGTTGGAAACAGGATAAATTATCGCGTCATTTTAAAACCTTGATGATCGGCGGTGTATTAACTGTTTTATTAAGTTTGACCTTTTATCTAGCGCTGGCGATAGATAATTTGTTAACCCTAACCGGCATTGTATTAGCAAGTTGGATTATTTGTTTAACCGTACTGGAAGTCATTAAAAATCAGTCGCTTAAAAAACTGACCTTATCTCACTGGGGGATGGTATTTGGACATTTAGGGTTTGCTGTATTAGTGATAGGTATTGCCGTGACTCAATTTGCCAGTGTAGAACAAAATGTCAGAATGCATCCGGGTGAATCAGTTAAAATTTATGATTATCAGTTTAAGTTTGAATCGATTGATTTAGTAAAAGGGCCAAATTATTCCGCTTACATGGGCGAATTTGAAGTTTATCAAGGCGATAAACAAGTTCATTTACACGCTGAAAAACGTTATTACAACGTACAGTCTAATGTGATGACCGAAGCCGGTATTGATGCTGGATTATGGCGCGATTTATATGTTGCGCTGGGTGAGTCGTTAGATGATGGAAGCTGGGCTGTTAGTGTATTTGTAAAACCTTTTGTTAGATGGATTTGGCTGGGCGGTATTTTAATGGTGGTAGCCGGTGGATTATGTATTGCTGATCCACGTTATCGCAGTATTTTAGCCGCTAAATTAAAACCTCAAAACGGGCGAGGCTAATATGAACAAAATGCGATTATTTATTCCTGTTGGTGTATTTTTATTAACCGCTATTTTTTTATATAAAGGTTTGTTTTCTGACCCGACCAATATTGAAAATGCCAACATGCAGCGCTCGTTTCCTGAGTTTAATTTACCGGATTTAATGCAACCTGCTAAACAATACAGTAAGCAAGATTTAGTTGGTGAAACCACATTAATTAATGTTTGGGGAACTTGGTGTGTTACTTGTCGGGTTGAGCTGCCTTTTATGACTCGTTTACGGGAGCAGGGAGTGCGTATTGTTGGGGTATATTATGATAATGCAGCAGAGGCAGCATTTGGTAATGTTGACTTAGCGCAAACCCAAGCAGAAGTAAAAGCAATGTTAGCCCAGCTAGGCAATCCATTTCAGTTTAATATTTATGATGTAAAGCGGGATTTATCATTAGATTTAGGGGTAACAGGCGCGCCGGAAAGCTTTTTGTTAAATAAAGACGGTGTGATTATTGCCCATCGCCGCGGTGCTATCGATGAACGGGTTTGGCAAAAAGAGTTTCAGCCTTTAATCGAACAAGCTACAGGTGGAGCCAGCCAATGAGATCAATTAAATTCTTGGCTGGTGTGATTTGTTTATTTTCATTGAGTGCTGGTGCTGTTGAGCAAAACTATGCTTTTGATGACCAGAATAAACAGGTGGTTTTTAAAGAGTTAACTCAGGAATTACGCTGCCCTAAATGTCAAAACCAAAATATTGCAGATTCTAATGCGATGGTTGCCATTGATTTAAAAAATAAAACCTACGAGCTAGTACAGCAGGGCAAGTCTAAACAGGATGTGATTGATTTTATGGTGGAGCGTTATGGCCAGTTTGTGCATTATGATCCGCCGTTAAATATGTTAACCATCTGGTTATGGATTGTGCCGGGGATGATTTTTTTCGCATTATTATTTTTTATGTTTAAGCGTAACAAAGAAGCCAACCCGCAGATTGACGATGATTATATAAAGCAAGCAGAGCAAGTGTTAAAACAACTCGAATCAGCTCAGCACAAACCCAGCACAAACCCAGTCAACAAGATAAAGAGGTTTAACCTTGATTAGTTTAATTGCAGCTTTAATTCTGCTTACCCTATTATTTTGTATTGTTATTTTATTGCCTTGGTATAAAAAGCCGCATGGTTTGCATGTTAATCAAAACCGCCAAACTGAGTTATATCAGGATAAATTAGCTGAATTAAAACAAGATTTAGCAGCAGGCAATATAGATGAGCAAGCCTACCAAACCGCTCTGGATGATTTAAAACTTCAACTAGCCAGTGAACTTGCCAAGTCGCAAAACAGCAGTTCAATTCAGGTTAAGCGCGGTTATTTATTGATGTTGCCGCTAATTACACTCGCCATTGCGATTGCGATTTATGCTTGGCAAGGTAAATTAACTCAAATGCAGCAGTTTTTTCATGCAAAAGAAAATACCGCTGATTTTGCTCAAAAATTATTGGCCGGTAATGAATCTTTTAGTCAGGCTGAGCTTGAATCTTTTTACATTGGATTACGTGATAAACTTAAAAACAACCCAGACGATGCAATGGGGTGGATGCTACTTGGCCGGGTTGCTTATTCGCAAGGCCAGCTTGAAAACGCAATGCATGCTTTTGAAAAGGTATTGGCGATTGAACCTGATAAATATTCAGCTCAAATGAGTTATGCCCAAGTATTAATTGCGATTAATGATGAAAGCTATTTTAAAAAGGCATTAACTGTTTATCAGCGAATTTTAACCCGCACTCCACGTGATGAAGAAGCTTTAGTTATGGCAGGTTATGTCGCGTTTCAATTAAAAGATAAAAATACGGCCAAACAATATTGGCGTAGTGCGTTATCTTTATTGGATAAATCAGATAATAGGGTTGCAGCTATTGCTCAAACCATGCCTGATTTAGCGCAGGAGTTTGGCATTCGAGCCGCTAACAGCACACCAGCTCAATCAAATCAAACGCCTGGTACAGCAGATTCGAAGCAACTGATTGTTAAACTTTCATTAAACGAAAAAACGAAGCAAGCATTAGCTCAGTTTAAATATTTAGTGGTATTTGCCAGACCTCAACTTTCTGGTCCTCCGGCGGCTGTGGTTAGAATGCCAATCAATGGTGAAGTACCTTCACAAATAACATTGAGTGATAAAAATGCGATGATGCCGACCTTTAAATTATCTGATTTAAATCAGGTATATGTAACGGTTAGATTATCTAAAGATGCCGATGTGACACTAACAGAAGGTGAGCTAGAAACTCATAGCGAAGCTTTTGAATTATCTGATAAAATTCAGAGCATAGAATTATCGCTGTAAAGGAATATCAAAAGGAATATAAAGTCGTATGTTGCTCAAACAATACCTGATTATTATTTTTGCTCTGGTTTTATCTGCCTGTGCTACTACGGGTGAACCACAAACCGAACTGAGCGATCCGCTTGAATCTGTTAACCGCACCATGTGGGATTTTAATTATCAGGTTTTAGATAAAAATATTTTAAGACCAACCGCGGTGGCTTATCAAAAATATGTGCCTAAACCTGTGCGCTCTGGTTTGGTTAATATGTCATCTAATCTTGAAGAGCCATCTTCGATGATCAATAACCTATTGCAAGCTAAACCAAAAGAGGCGGCAACCAGTGCGGGGCGGTTTTTGATTAATACAACGGTTGGTTTATTGGGCTTAGTGGATGTTGCTCAATATATTGGTTTAAAACCTAAACAAGAAGAATTTGATGAAGTGTTAGGTAAATGGGGCGTTAATACTGGTCCATTTTTAATGGTTCCTGCTTATGGGCCGACGGTGCCAAGAGAAGTAGCTGGTGATTTAGTGGACTCATCTTACTTTCCGCTGGATGGTTTAACTATTTGGTTGTCGGCTTTTAGGTTTGGTATAGATGCGCTGGAATCCAGAGTGCAGTTGATGGCGCAGGAGCAAATGCTTGAAGACAGTTTTGATCAATATATATTTGTAAAAGAAGCGTATTTTCAGAATACTCAGTTTAAAGTATACGATGGCGATCCGCCCAGACCACAAGATGAAGAAGTGGACGAAGCTGACTTTGAAGCTTTTTTGGATGAGCTTGAATAAATTTTCCTCCCATTTTCTTGTCATTACCTTTCCTGATTCTACCGGAACTCTCCGGTAGAATATTAAAAATGCCTTAGCTCCCCCAAATTTTGTTTAAAAAATTATTCTTTTTATCTTATCTGTAAATTTGTATTAGTCCGTTTGCATCTTGCTGATTTATCTAAATTTTAAGTTAATCGTTTAACTATATATTTCGTTTTATATGTTTTTAAATGATTAATTTGTTAATTAAATCTGGTTTTATTTGTTGTTAAACGTTTACCTTTTATTGTAGTATCTTTTGTAATTAATGTTAATTAAGTGTTTTTAACTTGATTTTTATTGTGAAATTTAAAGAACTAACAAAGGTTATAAAATGAAAAAATTAACTCACTTCAAACAGTATTTATTAGCTGGTGCACTTATGTGTATTCAGTCTGAAGCATTTGCCTTTGCTAAAGGGGCTGATGTTAGTTGGATAACCGAAATGGAATACTATGGTGTCAATTTTTATAATGACTCCGGTACCGAGCAAGATGTTTTACAAATTTTAAAAGATCACGGTATGGACTCCATACGTTTAAGGGTTTGGGTGAATCCAGCAAACGGTTGGAGTGATATTAATGATGTGATTGTCAAAGCGCAGCGGGCAAAAAATGCAGGTATGAGAATTATGATCGATTTTCATTACAGCGATAGCTGGGCCGATCCGGGTAAACAATATAAACCGGCTGATTGGGAAAGCTATGATATTAATGGATTAATGTCTGCGGTTTGGTGGCATACATACGATTCACTCAATGCGCTAAAAAATGCCGGGATTACACCTGAGTGGGTACAGGTTGGTAATGAAACCAATAACGGTATGTTATGGGAAGAAGGCAAAGCAACGAATAGTATGCAAAATTTTGCATGGCTTATTAACAGCGGGCACGATGCTGCAAAAGATGTGTTTCCTAATACTAAGGTCATAGTGCATTTGGCTAACTGTCATGATAATGCTAACTTTCGCTGGATATTTGATGGCATTAATCAATACGGTGCAAAATATGATGTGATTGGCGCATCGGCTTATCCAACCAATAATACCAGCGCAACTTGGGCACAAACCAATAACCAGTGTTTAAGTAACTTAAATGATATGGTTTCCCGTTACGATAAAGATGTAATGGTAACCGAAGTTGGTGCTCCTTGGGACGATGCGCAGGCAAAAGATATTATTGCCGACATGATAGCTAAAGTTCGTCAGGTCAATAACGGCCGAGGTTTAGGTATTTTTTATTGGGAGCCTCAAGCCTCTAATTGGAATGGATATACTTTAGGGGCGTGGGATCCTAATACCGGCAGACCAACTCAAGCATTAGATGCATTTTTAGAAAATGCTGGTTCAACATCAGCCAGTGAAACCCGTATTCAATCACGGGTTAGTAATCGTTGTATTGATATTTCGGGTGCAGGCACGGCTAATGGTGATGATGCGCTACAATGGTCTTGTCATAACAATGATAACCAAAAATGGCAGTTTATTGCTACCGATAGTGGCTATTACCAGATTAAAGCCAAACACAGTGGATTATGTTTGGATGTAAATGCTAATAGCTCTGTCAATGGTGCAAATGTTGTGCAGTGGACTTGCTCTGGTGGTTATAACCAACAATTTATTAAAGAAGATATGGGTGATGGTTATTACCGGCTTAAAGCCCGCCACAGCGGTAAATGTTTAGATATTAATGCTGGTGGCACCAGTAATGGCGATTCTGTTATTCAGTGGGCTTGTCATAGCAACTGGAATCAGCAGTGGCGTGATTATTAAGTAGTTTAATAATAAGCTGCACTTTATTTGTGCGGCTTATTATGCCCAAGTTAATCTGTTCTCCCTGTTTTAGTTCATCCTGCTTTTTGTTGTTAAATTAACGCCTGAATCAACCATCATTAACCACATTTAATTTTAATATTATTAAATTTATCAATAGTTTAAGTTTTTTTTGTTTATTATCCCCCTTTATTTTATTTGCACTAATTTTTGGCATATCAATTGCTAATTACCCTAAGTATTTGTTGTCAGGTGAAACATTTAATGAGGAATGTTCGGGCACACTGACTTTGGTATTAAGTGATTGTTATGGTTTATATACTGAGAAAAACTGGGCTTAAACAAATTTTTAGTTTGGTCTGGTTATTGAGTTTAGTTTGTTTTGTCGCTGCGTTTTTAATGCCAATTTGGCTCGCTGCGGCTTTTACGGTTTTAGGGTTAATCATATTAGCTTTATTGTTTAGCGCTATTTTAAAAGAGTTATCTACTTTAGAGCAAAAACTGAAACAGGGTGAAAAATTTGATTACGATTACCGAAAACTAGAGCTAAATGCGTTAGCTTTGGGTAAACCTGTTACTCAATTAATTGAGCTATTGCGTGAACTAAGCCGGCAAAATAACGCACTTAAAGCCAAAATAAATGAGGTTGAACATGCCTCTCTACAAGTAATTGAGTCGGCTCAGCAAGTTGCTCATAATGTTCAAAATCAATCGGATTCTACTAATTCAACAGCCGCTGCAATTTTAGAAATGAACCAGTCTTTGCAGCAAGTTTCAGAAAAAATTCAAGCTGCGTTTGAATTATCAACGCAGGCACAAACGGATTCTGAAAGTGGCAAACGCTACTTAACACAATTAAAACAAGAAATTGAAGATGTTAAAGCGGATGCAGATACCACACAAACTCAAATGAGTGAATTGGATACATTAGCTGAATCTGTGGCTGATATGTCGAATATAATTCAGGATATCTCTGCACAAACTAATTTATTGGCTTTAAATGCCTCGATAGAAGCCGCTCGCGCTGGTGATTTAGGCCGTGGCTTTGCCGTAGTTGCAGATGAAGTTCGAGCTTTGGCTGATCGCAGTAGTCAGGCTGCTAACCAAATTACCGGTAATGTAAAACAGGTTTTAGAAAAAAGCCGTTTGGTTAATTTTAATATGAAGCAAGTGGTTGATCGCAGCACCAGTTGCTTGCAAACGGCTGGTCAAACCGAAATTGTTATTGCCAACATGCATGATAAAACCCGGCAAGTACAAGCTGAAATGCAAATGATAGCTAGTAATACCGAGCAACAAAATCAAGCAAATCAGGAAATTTCAGAACATATTGAAAGAGTCGTGATTGGCGCTCAGGCCAATGCTGAAGTCGCAGAACAGGCGGGGGCAATTGCTAATCATTTAAAATCGCTTACCCAAAATCAAATTATCCAAACAAGGTAGCCATAATGACATATTTAATGCCAGTCAGCTTTGTTTTATTTTTAGTTTTGGGCTTAATGATGCTGGTTTTACACACCGCAAAAAAACGTAGAAGCCAGCAGGTGTGTGGAATCGAACAAATTTTATTGCTGAGAAATTTAATTAGTACGATTCAAAAACATAGAGGATTATCCGTTGCTTATATTAGAGGCGATAAAAGTGTATTAAGCGAGATAAAACAATTAGTTAATTTATGTGCCCAAATTAGTCATCAGTTAGCTCAAAATGGATTGATTCTTAAATTTGAGGGTTGGGCTATTAATCTTGAGCATTGGCAGCGATTACACCAAAAAATAGCCGATTTAACCCCTGAACAAAGTATTTTTCAACATACCCAGCTAATAGGTAACTTATTGTATTTATTAGAAGATATGGCTGAACATTATCAGCTTACTTCGGCAACGATGCATCATTTTCCAAATATAGGTTTATTATGGCGCGAATTATTGCAGGTGAGTGAATATATTGGTCAAGCCAGAGCATTAGGGACAGGGGTTGCAACTGCAAAAAGTTGTACGCGGGTAGAAAAAATTAAATTGGGTTTTTTATATCAAAAAATTGAAGAGGTAAGTCAATTTACCTACCAAAATTTTGTTAATAATGCCAAGCAAACTGAGCAAAGCAGTATGAATCAGCTTAAAGCTGCTCATCAGAAAATAGCGGATTTATGCCAAACCATAAAATGCCAGATGATCGAAAGCGAACAAATCAGCTTAGATGCTAAACAGTATTTTGCTTTAGCAACCGAAACTATGAATGCAGTTAATCAGGTATTTGACTTAGAAATTAATAAAATTAAGGCTGATTTAAAAAATGATATTTAAGTCATGGAGGCATGAAAACGAAGTACTAGAATTATGCATTTCCAAATCCACATGGGGTAACTCTGTGAATCTATAGTTTTTGTTAAAAATTTAATCTTAGTAAAATTGCCTATTTAGGATCACTTACTCAATAAATTATTGACTCTATCATCGCTGACCACTATATGCTTTTTATATTATATAGTGGTCAGATGATATTCAATTACTTATGTATAGTTGGAGTGCTAAATTTTAAATTTATTGACTAGCTCATTTAAGGCAATTGCAAGTCGGGTTAACTCGCTGGTGCTTGCACTAGTTTGATTAGCGCCAGCCGCGTTTTGTGCTGCCAGATCACTAATTTTAACAATGTTAGCATCAATCTCCCTTGATACGTTTGACTGCTCTTCTGCTGCTGTTGCAATTAAATGATTACTATCACTAATTAGATTGATTTGCTCTGTAATTTGATTCAATGCATCGCTGGCTGCTTTTGCTACAGTTTGAGCTCGCTCTGTTTTTGAATTTGAGTCTTGCATAGTACGAACTGCTTCTTGAGCCGATTCCTGCACTAAGCGCACCATATTTTCTATTTCTCCGGTAGATACTTGAGTTCTGTGCGCTAGACTACGAACTTCATCCGCTACAACTGCAAAGCCTCGACCAGCTTCACCCGCGCGCGCAGCTTCAATCGCGGCATTTAGTGCTAATAAATTAGTCTGTTCTGCAACGGCTCTTATGACATCCAAGACTTGCCCGATAGAGGCAACATTTTCAGCTAATTGATTAATAACTTGTGTACTTTGTGCCATGTCTTGGCTCATTAATTCAATGACTTGTGTTGTTTCTTTTACTTTTTGTTGGCCTTCACCAGCTAATCTTTTTGTTTCACTGGATGAACTAGATGTTTTCTGTGCTGTATCTGCAACTTCATCTACGGCTGAACTCATTTGAGTAATGGCTGTAGCTGCCTGTTGAATTTCATCATTTTGCAATTGTAAATTTTTAGATGAATCGTCTGTAACAGAGCTAAGTTCTTCTGCGGCAGAAGCCAGTTGATCTGATGAGTGGGCAATTTGTGTAATTGTTGTATGCAAGTGACCTCGCATAGCTTTGAGTGCATTTAATAAACGCGTGATTTCATCATCTCCATCTACTGTTATCTGTTGAGTTAAATCCCCTTTCGCAATATGTTCGGCTGAAGTTAGCGCAAGTAGTAAAGGTTTATTAATACTAGATGAAATTAATAAGGCAATAATCCAAGCTAGAATAATTGCTAAGCTTGCGATTAATATAACAGCCCAAAAACTATTTTCGTAAGCAGAAATAGAAAGCGCTCTAGCTTCATTAACCGCTTCTTGATTAATTTTTATTATTTCTTTAAGCACTGAATTCATTGTATCCGCTGCTTTATTCATTTGGGGAATATATTTTTCTGTTTGGTTAGTTTGTCCTTGCTGAATCAATTCCAGAATTTGATTTTGATTATTCAGATAGTTATTTTTAGCTTGCTGAAATTCTTTAAATGCTTGGGCTTCAGCTTCTAGATAAATAGTTTTTTCATAATCAGATAAATAAATTGCAGCTTGTTTTTTTACTTTAGTTATTTCTTCAAGGTCTGTTCTGAGCGAAGCATTATTTTTTGCAGTTAATACCCTAAACGTTAAAATTCTAATCTCTAATACACTTGAATTTAGATGACCTAAGCTGCTGATGGCAGGTAATAGATTAGTCTCAATAATATCTGCATGTTCTCTTATTTTTTTCATTGATGAAAGGGAGAACAAACTTGAAATAATCAGTAGTAAAATAACCAAACCAAACGCAGATAACAGCCGAGTTTTTAGGTTTATATTACGTAACATATATCCTTTTATCCTTTTGATAAAATAAATTGAATCAGCGAAGTGGAGTTAAAATGTAACTATAGGTGCTATTAAACAAACACGCTAAGAGGTTGGATCTAGATTGTTTACATTTTAACTTTTAATTGCAGGAAATAAAATCATGTAAAAGTATATTTTGTCATTTTATGTCGAGTATAATGATGAATTAATTATGATATTTCATTTTTTTATCGGAATTGACAAACAAAACTGCGTATAATATGCAGCACAATTTTTATAATTAAACAATTAATGGCGAATAATATAAATGAGTAAAAAGACTAAAATAGTCGCAACCGTTTCAGACTTGAAAGGCGACGTGGAATTTATCGGCGAATTATATAAGCGTGGCGTTAACGTAATTCGTTTAAATACAGCTCACCAAACACCGGAAGATACCCGTGTTGTTATTGAAAACGTACGTAAAGTGAGTGAAAAATTAGCGGTTTTGGTTGATACCAAAGGCCCTGAAATGCGTACTAATTTAAAAATCGAAGAAGATTTAACCATTAAAACGGGTGAAAAAGTCACTTTCCGTGCCGATGGTTTAGATGTAGCAACTACACGTGAAGCGGTTCAGGTTAACTATTTAGGTTTTGTTAAAGACGTACCAGTTGGTGCTCATATTTTAATTGATGATGGTTTATTAGAGTTAGTTGTAGACAGCAAAGATGATGAAGCTTTATACACAACGGCTTTAAACAACGGCAAAATTAAGAAAAAGAAAAGCGTAAACGTACCGGGTGTTGCGATTCGTTTACCATCTGTTACTGAGCGTGACCGCAGCTTTATTGAAATGGCAATTGACGCGGGTGTTGATTTTATTGCTCACTCATTTGTACGTAATAAACAAGACGTATTAGATGTTCAAAAAATCTTGGATGAAAAAAATTCGCCAATTAAAATTATCGCTAAAATTGAAAACCGCGAAGGGGTTGATAATTTAGATGAAATTTTAGAAGTTGTGTATGGCGTTATGGTTGCACGTGGTGACTTAGGGATTGAAATTCCGGGTGAAGAAGTACCATTAGTGCAAAAAGCTATGATTCAAAAATGTATCCGCGCTAAAGTCCCGGTCATTACTGCAACTCAAATGCTTGAAAGCATGATCCAAAACCCACGTCCTACACGTGCAGAAATCTCTGATGTTGCTAATGCAGTTTTAGATGGTACTGACGCAGTAATGTTATCTGGTGAATCTGCTTACGGTGATTATCCGTTTGAAGCAGTTGAAACTATGGCGCGAATTGTTCGCCATGTTGAGCAACAAACAGCTAAAGGTATCAACTTTGATATCGAAGATACCCGTGATAATTTACAGGCTTATATTGCAAAATCGGTTGCTAAAGCGGCACGCGATTTAGATGTAGATGCGATTGTAGTGCCAACTCGTCAGGGTACAACTGCTCGTCAAATTGCTTCGCATCGTCCTGCTGCGCCAATTTATGCTGCTTGTTACGAGCCAGAGCCACTTAGACTATTATCTTTAAGCTATGGTGTTGATGCTTATTTAATTAGTGTTGAAGAACGCGCTAAAGTATTAAATAAAGCATTAAGCCCATTAGTTGAAAATAAAACCTTAACTGAAAACAGCTTAGTGGTTGTTGCTAAAAGCGCACCAGGTTCACCAAAAGGTGAAACAAACCGCTTTGAAATCAATACAGTTAAAGCATTAGTTGAATAATATTTAAGTTTATCGACTGACAAGAAACCAGCTCAAAAAGCTGGTTTTTTATGTCTGTTTTCTGTTGATATAGTGTAGATGATATTCGAACAATCATTTATAAAAGAGTGAGCTGTTAAAATATATTTGTTTAAGTTAAGCGATTAACGTTAGAATAATGCACTTTTTAATCTGTTCGAGATATTTAATTTAGTGCTTTTTATATGGCTGTTCGCTTAACTTTTTATCTGCTTTTTCCTGTTCTATTTTTATTCAGCTTTACTGTAAAAGCTGAATCTATCACTGATTTTAATCAAAGGTTTTCACAGCAAGTTGCGTTAAAACTCGCGCAAATGAGTATTCCCGGTGGCGCTTATGTGATTGTTAAAAATAATCAGATAGCTGCGCTTGAAACTTTTGGATATACAGATCAAAGCCAGTCGCAAAAAGTAAATAGCCATACGGTTTTTCGGTTAGCCTCGGTGTCTAAAACCTTTTCGGCAACCGTGACGACTATGCTGGCGCTGGAAAATAAACTCAGTTTAAATGATCCGATTACCAAATATGTGCCTGAGTTTACTCTGGCAGATAAAACCGCGGCAGATAAAATTCAGATCCATCATTTATTAAGCCATTCCAGCGGTTTAATCCCAAATGCTTATGACAATTTATTGCATGAAAACTGGGATATGCAGCGCATTTTGTCATGGTTTAATAAAATTACCCCTTTGTGCCAGCCAGATCAATGTTATGGCTATCAGAATATTGCTTACTCTTTGGTACAGCCAGCAATTGAAACCATTCAGCCAGAGCCTTTTGCTGAGCTATTAAATGAGCGTATTTTTGCGCCGTTAAAAATGGCCGATGCTTCGGTTGGTTTAAAACCTTTTATCAGTGGTGACAATTATGCGAAACCGCATGTGTTAATTGATAAAAAACAGGGCAAATATATTTGGACTCAAGTGGCCATTGATGCCGACTTTTACAAAGTCGAACCGGCCGCAGGCGTTAATGCCAGTATTTCAGATTTAGCAAATTGGTTAATCGCTAATTTAGGTTATCAGCCGGATATTTTATCTAAAAATTTGCTTGCAGAATTAACTGAACCGAGAATAAAAACCACTCGCGAGCTAAATAAACGTTATTGGCGTGAATATTTAACCGATGCTTATTATGGCTATGGCTGGCGAATTTATCAGTTTGATGATTATCCTGTTTATTTTCACTCTGGCTGGGTGAGGGGATATCGCGCGGCAATTGGTTATTCACCAGATTTAGATTTAGGGTTTGCGATATTATTAAATGCTGAATCTAGCGTGATTAGCGAATTAACATCCGGCTTCTGGGCGAATGCTAAATCGCTGCAATAAGTTATTAGCTGAGCTTTTTGAACTCTTTTCGTTTAAAAAAGAGGACTAACGCTAAAATAAGACCAAACAAGGAACCAAATGGAATTGACACTATCAGGATGACCGAAGAAAGTAGCCAAACAGCAAAATAACGTCTTGAGCGGTAACTAGAGAAAAATATGGCGACTAAAGTACATAGCCAACCAAAGACGGCCAAAAATAACCACTGAACCATATACACAAATGCTTGACTTATTCTCCCTGCTACTACTTTTGGGTCTGCTGCATTAGATGAAGAAACATCTTGAATAATGCCAATCAGTGCGCTCAATGTTTGGTATAAACCAATAATAGAGCAGAGCATCAGTAAACTGAGGAAACAAAATACTCTCCCTAGCATTACGCGCTTGTTGTTAAGCATCTCTTGTGTCTGTAATTCACTTTTAGGAGAGCTATATATATTCAAAATTTCCCCCTCATATTTAGGTCACCTAACGAGACTGTAGAAAAACCTCGTTCTCAAAAAAATTATCGAGCGTCATTCAAAAAAATGGTAAAACTTATAAACAATTTTACGTAGCAATGCTTTTAAACGCTTTATTCGTGCTTGAGTTGTTCCAATCGTTTTATGACGGAAACCAAGCTAAACGTTATTGTGAGTTAATTAAAACTAAGCTTATAACTGATTACCATTTATAGGGTTTGTAGTTGTTGCCACATATTTTTAACTAAAAGCTGATCGTTTTCATCCAATTCACCGCCTGCGATTGCTTGTTCTAGTGAGTCGTTGGTTTTGGTGATTAAATCTTGAATATTGAGTTGATTTTCCATTTCTAAATAACCGGCTGTTAGCATAATATGACCGCGTAAATAGCCGGAAATAAATAATGTATCTGCGTCTGCATCTTCAACCATTTGGTCTAATTGCGCTTCAATTTTTTCAATAAATGCTTCTGCTGCTTGATGTTCTTGTTGCGACATTTTGTTACCTTTTATATCTTTTTATTTGAGTTTTGGTTGTTTAATTAACCGACCGGATAAAGCACAGAGTCATGAAAGCCAGTGGTGACTTTGATTAATCCGGCTAAAGATTCATTAATTGAGTTATCTAATGTATCTACAATTAAGGGTTTGCCATCTAACTTTTGTAATTTGCTTTTGGTTGCCACTAAATGAATGTTATATTTGCCGATTTGAGCAATAATCCGTGGGCTGATTTGTTGATTACCACGCCCTAAAATATGACCCTGACCACCAATTAAACTAATAATTAATTTGGTTTTTGGATATTGCTGCATTAATTGCCAAATTTGATTTTCAGTTAAGTCACGGCCAACTAAATTTTGCTGATAAACTGCATCAACCCCAAGTAAAGTATTGTCTAAATATAAGGCTTGCATGATCGCTTGGGTGGTTGAACCTGAGCCAATTAAATACAGGCAGTTTTCATCTTCTTCCATAAGCTCGATAATATCTGCAGCTATATCCTGTAAAACTAGTTCTTCGGTTTCTTTGCCACCTTGTTTAACAGCTTGTACATAGCGTAAATCCATCGGGATTAATAAATCGCCATAACGTTTAGCTTTAACAATGCCTTGTCTGAATTGATTTTCGTCTATATCCATCACATCGGCTTCGGCCAGAGTGAGCATTTCGCCGCTGATTAACTTTTGACAAAGTTCGCCGGCGGCTTTTGGGGTGATGGTATAAACCCCAGAATGAATTTTACAACCTGCCGGAATACCTAAAACTGGAATATGCTCTGGTGCAACTTCACAAATATTGCGCGCAGTGCCATCGCCACCGGCAAATAAAATTAAATCAACCTCTGCATTTATTAAATTTTGCACACATATTTTAGTATCTTCTGCACTGGTTTGAGCAGGGCTTGTATGCACTATATGTGTGGTAAACCCTAACCCCTGAGCTAAAGCCGCGCCCATTTCATCATTTGCGGTGTAAACTTCAATTTTATTTTTAAATCCGGTTAAATATTCAAGCGCTATTTGGGTTTTTTGATTTGCTAGTTTATTTGCCCCTAAGGCAAAAGCCTGTTGCTGGGTTTGCTCACCATCGCTGCCTTTTAACGCTACGCTGCCGCCAATGCCGGCAATGGGGTTAATGATTAATCCTAATTTAAATATTTTCACCGCTCAAACTCATTAAATTGTGATATTTTTAAGGGAAATTCTACCTGATAAAACTCTGCTAATGCCTGACATAATTGGTGTACTCTGGGAGGAAGCCCTTGAGCCAAATACAGTTTTACCTGATTAAATATTTTTGCTCTGAATGCGTGCCGATTTGGGGTATAACTGCCATTTAAATTATCGCAGCTTACGTTAAATGAAAGCCCAGCAGCAACTGATAAACACCATTCAATTGCCTGTGGTTTTATTTCAACCTGCTCAAACTCGGTCTGCTGAGTTTGATCGCGTCCGTCTGGGCAATACCAGTAACCATAATCTTCTAACTGGCGGCGTTTTTCACCAGCCAAACACCAGTGCGCTATTTCGTGCAGGGCGCTGGTATAAAAACCGTGTGCAAATACAATTTGATGATATGGGGTGGATTGATTGGCCGGTAAATAAATAGGTTCATCACTACCTTTTATCACTCGGGTATTATATTGTTTGCCAAGTGATTGATAAAAAATATCAATTAAATCTTCAGTTTTGTGCGCAACGGACATTTTTAAGCAGGTTTGCATGTATACTGTTGTATAAACTAAATTTAAAAGCGTATTCTAACGTTTATTGACTGCTAAAACAGCACAAGTTTTATTTATTATGAGTTAACCCAACAGAGAACTTAATATGAAGTGGGAAAAACTACATCAGGCATTTGATAAAATGACCAAACAAACCTCAATCACACAGTTAAATACTCTGGGGTTAAAATTTTGCCGACAAATTATATCAATGTATGAATATCGCATTTATATCAACCAGCTTATGCATAATGGAGATGAATTAGATTTAGCATTTATTAACGGAAAAAGTGATATTTCAGATAACGAGTCAAGAATAGTAAAAGAAATGGCATTAGGGCGAAAAAGTATCCCAAGTCATTTTGAAGAGCAGGGCGTGCAATATTTTTGTGTATTAAATGAGGGGTCTTGCTTTGCTTTATTTGCTTTTAAAGTTGGACTAGAAAATGCTGATATCTCTCGAATCAATATTTTTAATACACTTATTACGATTTGGACCAATCAATTGTCGGTTTTATATTTTTACCAAAGGGATAATTTGACTGGTTTATTTACGCCAAGCATTTTTTCAGATGCGGTTAACGGCAATACATTCTATTCTGATCAGTCGCTTGAAGATGACAGCATTATTAAAGTGGAACAGGATAGACGTGATGATTTACATTTGCCTAGTTCACATGCAGTGGTATTAATTGATATTGATGATTTTAAACGCGTTAATGAAAGATTTGGTCACTCAATTGGTGATGAAGTATTAATTAAACTCGCGCGTCTGATGGAAATTTCGTTCAGAGAAAGTGATTTAATATGTCGTTTTAATGGAGAACAATTTGCGGTGTTAATCCGGTATGTGAGTAAACGCAGCGCCGAAGATATTTTAGAGCGTTTTCGATTACGAGTTTCTGAATCAAATTTCCCTAGAATTGAAACTATTACAGTCAGTATTGGATATACCATGACCTTGCCTGGAATATTAACTAGTGAATTAATTGATCGGGCAACTCGTTCTTTAAACCATGCTAAAGAATCGGGTAAAAACTGCATTATTAGTTTTGATACCGTTGCCAAAATACATGGTGATGGCTTTGGTAACAGTATGTTAGAAGTTGGCGAGATTGAGTTATTTTAATGAATGATGTAATGAAAATTTGGGTTGATGCTGATGCCTGCCCTGCGGTAATTAAAGAGATTATTTTTAGAGCCGCGCAGCGCACAAAAATAGAAACCACTCTAATTGCCAACCAGAATGTAAAAGTACCATCGTCACCTTATATTAAAATGTATCGGGTTTCTGCTGGTTTTGATCAGGCAGACAACGAAATTGTAGAGCGCTGTAATCAAGATGATTTAGTCATAACCGCAGATATTCCGCTGGCTTACGAAGTGCTTAATAAAGGGGGCATGGCGCTTAACCCAAGAGGTGAGTTATATTCTGTTGCAACTATTAAAGCAAAATTGGGCATGCGGGATTTTTATGAAACTTTACGTTCGAGCGGCATTCAAACCGGAGGACCTGCGAGTTTAAGCCAAACAGACCGCCGAAATTTTGCTAATGAACTGGATAAAATTTTAAACCGTTATTTGCAAAAAATAGCAGCTAAATAACCAAGTATAAAACGAAATTAAACTCAAAGCTTTTTTATCCAGAGTTTCACGCTTTGATATGTAGAAATGTCCTTCCCTGGACCACACGACTAATCGTTGACTGACCAAACTAGGCTCGCAAATTCGGTCAATTAATTAACCTCAACTCGGGTTAAGGTGTATTCTAACTAATTGAATTATTTAACCTTATAATTCTACATATTCATTAAACCGAATTGAGGTTATTTATTACCAGAACTGGATATACAGGCCGATTGTCATTAACACCACTAACACGCCTGCAATTTTTGCACTCTTGGATGACGCCAGTTCAATCTCGCTATTCACCGGTAATTCAACTGGTTTATCTAAAGGCTTAACTAAAGTAGCAATTGCGCAATAAAGCATGACTAAAATAAAGCAGATTGCCATACGATCTAAAAATGCAATTTCATTTGAAAACCATAAACCAGCGTCCACTATCATATCGCCAAAAATCCACTTAATAGAGCCATACAGCACAACATTTAATAAAATGCCGCTCCAGCCTAAAAAGCGCGGCGCTCTTGGCACTAACATCCCGAATAAGAAAATAGCGATAATACCTGAGCTGATAAAGCCTTGGAATTCCTGAATAAAAGTAAAGATACCACCAAACCCCGGATGACTTAATGTGGGTGCAATTAAGGCTGAGATCATCACAAAAATCACTACAAATAAACGTCCGATTTGCGGTAGTTTATCGTCATGGGTATCCGGTTTTACTTTTTTGTATAAATCCATAGTAGCAATGGTCGATGCTGAGTTAAGCATTGAAGCCAGTGAGCTAACTATCGCTCCAAAAATAGCGGCAAGAATAAACCATGAAACCCAAGGATAAGGTTTAATTAAATTACGTAATAAAGTCGGGAATGCGGCATCATAATCAAAGCCACCATTTTGTAAGGCAAGTTGCTCGTAATAAAGGTTAAAAGCTAAAATCCCCGGAATCACGACAACAAAAGGAATTAATAGTTTTAAAAAAGCAGCAAATACAATCCCTTTTTGGCCTTCCGCTAACGATTTAGAGCCTAAAGTACGCTGGATAATGTATTGGTTTAAGCCCCAATAAAAAAAGTTAGGGATCCATAAACCGATAATTAAAGCTGTCCACGGAATTTCAGCATCATCAATTGGGCGGATCATGTGCAGTTTGCCACCTTCTTCGGCTGTACCTGCATTTAATAACTGAAATCGCTCCCAACTTCCGGCATTTTGTAATTGCTCAGTGGTGACATCTTTAAGGGTTGCAGTTTGCACTAAAGATGCAGGATCTGCACTGCCTAAAGCCTGAAATGCTAAATAAGCAACAATACCGCCACCAATAATCAGTGCAGAGCCCCAGACTAAATCTGTCCACACACAAGCTTTTAAACCACCAACAAAGACATAACCAGCAGCCAGTAAAGCAATAAGCCAACATGCAGCAGTTAGGTTGCCTAAAATAAATACGTCAGGGTAATAACCGGAAATCACTTTTGCGCCCGAATAAATAACCGATGCTGTTGGTACACCCACTAAAATTAATAGGGTAGCAACCGCCATGACTGTGCGAGAAAATGAGCCGTATCTATATTCCAAAAACTCAGGAACGGTATAAATACCGGCTTTTAAAAAGCGGGGTAAAAATACAAATGCAACCACCACTAAAGTAATTGCAGCCATCCACTCGTAAGAGGCGATAGCCATGCCTAACCAGTCGGCGGCTTTACCCGACATACCAACAAATTGTTCAGTTGATATATTGGCTGCAATTAATGAAAAACCAACTAAATACCAAGACAAGCCTCGGCCCGCTAAAAAGTAAGAACTACTAGACTGATGCTCTAAATCATCTACGCCTTGTTTGCTCTTCCAGATACCCATACCGATAACACCGGCAACGGCTATTATAAATAAGCTTATTTCAATGTAATTCATATTATTTTGATACTCTGATTTATAAATCCAAAGGGTGGACTTATCTGCAAAACATAAAGTGGGTAAAACGTTACACCTTTCATTATGCAGAATAATTCATTATTTTAATAGAGAAAAATAGAAAAACTATAAAAAATTGTTGTTTTTTTGTATTTTAAAGCGATTTTTTACCCTTTTTAGACCATTTAAAATATTAAATTATTTAACATATAAATATAAGGGTAATCGTTTTATCTCGCATTGATACCGCTTTATCGCAAATGCCGGATTTGAATAAAAGTAAGGCTTGACATTCAAATTTATTAAACTGAAAGAAATTAAATTATATTGTGCAATATTTTTTGTGTGTACGTTAAGACACAATCGTTACATATCTTGAGTTAATGGCTAGTCATTTGGTTAGCGCAGTGACTATTAATCTGCCTTATGTTAATTTAATTAAATATGAATAAAGACATACCACCGATCACAGATTATTCGCAAGCCAAACAATATTTGTTTTATTTATTATCAAGGCGTGAATATTCTCAGCATGAACTGCAAAACAAGCTGGATAACAGATTATGTCCGGCGCAAATTAGCCAAAGCTTGTTAGCCGAATTTGCAGATAATAACTGGCAAAGTGATCACAGATTTGCACTCAGTTTACTCAAAGCTAAAGCAGGCAGTGGTTATGGGCCAAAAGTGATTCAACAGCTCTTTTATCAGCACAAAATTAAGGCCGATCTAAACAGCTTAACCGAAGAAGCTGAAATTGACTGGCAGCAAGTTGTTAATGACTGCTACGAGCGAAAATTCCGGCAAAAGCCGATTAAAGATTTTAAAGATAAACAAAAGCGCTATCGGTTTTTGTATTCTCGTGGTTTTGATTCTGATTTTATCCAGCAGGTATTTTCAAGTTTTAGCTAACTATTCTTTGCTTAACTATTAACTAAATCACTTGCTTATGGTACATTTCGGGGCAAAATTTTGGCTGTTTAGATTAATTGAGAATTACTCTCAAAACCGGCCATCCATTCCATTTTATGATCAGTTTGATTGACGTTTACAGGATAGACAAATGACGATGACAACTGCTGAAATCAGGCAGGCTTTTTTAGATTTTTTCGCAAATAATCAACACCAAGTAGTCGCAAGCAGCTCTTTGGTTCCAGCAGATGATCCTACTTTGTTATTCACAAACGCCGGGATGAACCAATTTAAAGACTGCTTTTTAGGTAACGATAAACGCAGCTATACTCGTGCAACTTCATCACAACGCTGTGTTCGTGCCGGTGGTAAACATAACGATTTAGAAAACGTAGGTTATACCGCTCGCCATCATACTTTTTTTGAAATGTTAGGTAACTTTAGTTTTGGTGATTATTTTAAACAGGATGCAATTAACTTTGCATGGGGCTTTTTAACTGAATCGCTTAAATTACCAAAAGATAAACTCACGGTAACTGTGTATGAATCAGACGATGAAGCTTATGCTATCTGGAAAGATCAAATAGGCGTTCCGGCTGAACGTATTATCCGAATTGGTGATAAATCGCCTGAGAAAAAATTCGAATCAGATAACTTCTGGTCTATGGGTGATACTGGCCCTTGTGGTCCTTGTACCGAAATTTTTTATGATCACGGTGCACATATTTGGGGTGGGCCTCCGGGATCACCAGAAGAAGACGGTGACCGTTTTATCGAGATCTGGAATATCGTATTTATGCAGTTTAACCGTCATGCCGATGGCCGGATGGATCCTCTGCCTAAACCGTCGGTTGATACAGGTATGGGTCTTGAGCGTATTGCTGCGATTATGCAAAACGTACATAGCAACTATGAAATCGATATTTTTGATAATTTGATTAAAGACGTTGCTAAGCTGTTGAACGTAACGGATTTAACCAATAAATCTTTGCGGGTAATTGCTGATCATATCCGTTCATGTGGTTTTTTAATTGCTGATGGTGTTATGCCGTCTAACGAAGGCCGTGGTTATGTTCTGCGCCGTATTATTCGTCGTGCAATTCGTCATGGCAATCAGCTAGGCGCGAGTGAAGTCTTTTTCTGGCGAGTTTATCAGTCGTTAGTCAATCAAATGGCTGAAGCTTATCCAGAACTTAAAACTCAGCAGGCTGTGGTGGAAAAAGTTTTGCGTTTAGAAGAAGAGCAATTCTTAAAAACTTTAGATCGTGGTTTAGCGATTTTAAACGAAGCTTTAGCTGAGTTAAAAGGCGATACCATTCCGGGTGAAACTGTATTTAAGTTATATGATACTTATGGTTTCCCAATGGATTTAACTAATGATGTTGCGCGTGAGCGTAATTTTAAAATTGATGAAGCAGGTTTTGAAAATGCAATGGCGCAGCAGCGTCAACGTGCGCAACAAGCTAATCAGTTTGGTAAAGATTATAACGACTCTGTCAGCTCAGATAACGAAACTGAATTTACCGGTTATACCCAAATTAAAGACTCAAGCCAAGTTGTTGAGATTTTTGTAGAGAATGAATCGGTTCAATCAGTTGATGCCGGCACTAAAGCGTTAGTGATTTTAAATCAAACGCCATTTTATGCTGAGTCTGGTGGTCAGGTTGGTGATACAGGCGCATTTGTCAGCGCCGAACAAGAAGTATTTGAAGTTCAGGATACGGTTAAATTAAGCAAAGCGTTTGCCCATAAAGGGGTTACCAAAGCTTCGCTTGCTGTTGGTGATTCAATTGATGCAGTGATTGATAATCAACGCCGCCAAAACATTAAATTAAATCACTCAGCTACGCATTTATTGCATGCTGTATTGCGTCAAGTTTTAGGCGAGCATGTTTCGCAAAAAGGTTCATTAGTGATGGCCGATAAATTGCGTTTCGACTTTGCTCATTTTGAAGCCATGACAGCCGCTGAAATTGCAGAAGTTGAAGCGATTGTTAACCAGCAAATTCGTCAAAACCATGAATTAACCACCCGATTAATGGATTTAGAAGCCGCTAAACAAGCGGGCGCTATGGCATTGTTTGGTGAAAAATATGATGACGAAGTTCGAGTAGTTAGCATGGGTGAGTTTTCTACTGAGTTATGTGGCGGTACGCACGTTGAGCGCACGGGTGATATTGGCTTATTTAAAATTACCTCAGAAGCGGGTATTGCTGCCGGTATTCGCCGTATTGAAGCCGTGACGGGTGACAGCGCATGTGAATTTGTGGCGCAAACGCAACAAAAATTAGTTGATATCGCCGGTTTATTAAAATCTGATGCGGGTAGCGTACTGGATAAAGTTCGTCAGGCATTAGATAAAAATAAACAGCTAGAGAAGCAGTTACAACAGTTACAGGATAAATTAGCCAGCCAAGCCGGTGCAGATTTATTAAATAATACTGTTGAAGTGCAAGGTGTTAAGCTATTATCAGCAGAAGTTGAAGGTATAGATGCAAAAGCTTTACGTGGCACGTTAGACCAATTAAAACAAAAAATTGGTTCTGGTGTGATTGTACTGGGCTTAAAAAATGCAGATAAAGTCAACTTAATTGCAGGTGTGACAAACGACTTAACTAAACAGGTTAAAGCCGGAGAGCTAATTGCAAATCTGGCACAGCAGGTTGGTGGTAAAGGCGGTGGTCGCCCGGATATGGCGCAAGCTGGTGGTAGTCAGCCAGAAAATTTAGAAAAAGCATTAGCTAGTGTTGAATCTTGGCTTGCAACAAAACTGTAAACCAGTAATATAGCTAATCTTTGGTTGTACCTTTTTTGTCTGATTTATTTGTGGGATTTTCAAAAAAACACTGGTTTTTCAGATAATTTGAGCTAACTTTAGCACTAGGTGCAACCGCTGTTGACGGTTTAGGAATAGGAATAGGAGCTGCACAATATGCTAATTTTAACCAGACGTGTTGGTGAAACACTGATGATTGGTGACGAAGTCACTGTAACTGTGTTAGGTGTTAAAGGTAATCAAGTTCGAATTGGTGTAAATGCACCTAAAGAGATCTCGGTTCACCGTGAAGAAATTTATATGAGAATACAAGCAGAGAAGAATCAATCATCTGGCAATTCAGATTATTAATTAAAATTCTTTTCAGCATAAAAAACCGGCAATCGCCGGTTTTTTTGTGGGTGTTATTTGAGCTAGCAGGTATAGCTTAACTACGTCTGCGCTTATATAAATGAGGCATCACTTTAACTTGCTTAACCATGTTATCTTTAATTTCTAATACTTCTACCGGATAACCATACAGGCGTAAACATAAGGCTTCAGTTGGGATCTCTTCTAAGTGCTCTAAAATCAGGCCATTAAGCGTTCTTGGGCCATCTTCAGGTAGTTTCCACTTAAACTGTTTGTTTAAATCACGGATATTGCTGCTGCCTTCAATTAAATAACTGCCATCGGACTGTTTAACATTATTCGTAGTTGGCAGATCCATTGTGGTTGTAAAGTCGCCCACAATTTCTTCTAAAATATCTTCTAGTGTGATTAAACCTTGAATATCACCATATTCATCAACGACTAAACCAATTCTGATTTTATTGCGCTGAAATTTAAGTAACTGAACGTTTAGTGGCGTGCCTTCCGGTACAAAATAAATTTCTCTGACCGCACGTAATAAAGTTTCTTTAGAAAATTTGGTTTTACTTAATAAACGTAAAACATCGCGCGAATGCACAAAACCAACTGCATCGTCTATCGTATCCCGGTATAATAAAATGCGGGTATGCGTGCCGTGAGTGAGTTGTTTTACAATATCTTTCCAGTCATCGTTTATATCAATGCCAGCAATTTCGTTACGCGGCACCATAATGTCTTCAACCGTGACATTCTCTAAATCTAATACACTTAATAACATATCGCGGTGACGGCGAGGAATTAATGCGCCGGATTCGTTTACTACACTGCGTAATTCTTCATGGGTTAATGAATCCTGACGATTATCCAGATTAATTCTGAATAGTCTTAAAACCCCATTAGTGATTTGATTTAAACCCCAAACAAAAGGATAAAACGGGATCAGTAAAGCCCCTAAAATAATAGAGGCAGGGTAAGCTACTTTTTCTGGAAAATAAGCCGCCAGTGTTTTTGGCGTTACTTCCGCAAAAATTAAAATGACAACCGTTAATACAATACCCGAAATTGTGGTTGCTAACGCTTCACCATATTGGCCTAATAATCGAATACCAATAAAGGTGGCAATTGAGGCGGCAAAAATATTAACTAAGTTATTACCGATTAAGATAAGACCGATCAGGCGATCCGGTTTTTCTAACAGGCTTTGTACACGTTTAGCTGATTTATCACCACTTTGTGTAAGATGTCTTAATTTATATTTATTTAAAGACATCATGCCGGTTTCAGAGCTTGAGAAAAATGCAGAAATAATAATGAGTACCGCTAGTATTATAAATAAGGTACTCGTGGATATATCGTCCAACAGTTAATCCTATTTTGTTAGTTTGAAATAAATTCAGCCATATAAATATGAACTCTACAGCTTAGAGTCAAGCGTTATCGTAAAATTATTTCTTTAATTAAACGAGAACCAAAATAACCTAAAGTTAATAACGCGCTGCCAGTTACACTTAAAACCAGTATGCGTTTACCACGCCAACCTAGTTTTAAGTGGCCGATTAAAATGCACATAAAACATAACCAAGCAAGTAAAGTTAGTACCACTTTATGTGCTTGTCCTGAGCCAATAAAGTGCTCTAAAAATACAAAACCTGTTGCAATTGATATGGTTAAAGTAATTAAGCCAAATTTAAGCAAAGTAAAAATTTGTTTTTCAATTGCATCTAGCGATGGCATCGGGAGTGAGAGGACCGATAAATCATGGTGCTTTAAACGCCCTGAAATAATGCTGTATTGCATAGCTAATAAGGTTGCTATTAATAAAATGCCATAACTAATAATCGCCATACTAATATGAGCCAGCATTTCAACCGTCCAAGTGGTTACACTGGTTTGTTCAATTGGAATAAATAAACTGAGCAATAAAATAGCAGCGGTAAATAATAAACAAACCGGTAAAGCAAAGTAGTTACGACTATAAATAGCAAACATACATGCAATTAATGTGACAGTCGCACTGACTACATTGGTTGCCAAAATAATAGAATACGCGTGCTCATCATTTAACTGATAATGCTGACCAACAAAAATGCTGTGAAAAAACAAACCGAAAACGCCAATGGTTGTTAAACTTAACAGATTGATGGTTCTTTTATTAAATAATGCTAAGAGCAGACCAATTGAACTGACTAAATAGCAGCCAATCGCCACAGGCGCAAAACTCATCTTGAATCCTTTGTTATTTATTACTTTATTATTGGCAAAATTAAAACTGGCTTATTTTAACCAAAAATTGCCTGATATTCATCTAATCTAAGTATGGGTATTTAAAAGCGTACTTTAACGGTTTTGATTGAACTTGTACAAGTGCTAAATCGTTGTTTAACTCGCATCTGGGCTTTGTTTAAGTATATAATGCCAACAATTTTTTAGAGTTAATTCCAATTTGTCAAAAATAGGCCGACACAAATAGTGAAAATCGGCCGGTAGGAAATCAATTAATATGTTTGAAAATTTATCAGACCGCCTCAGTCAAACACTAAAAAATATCACAGGTAAAGGTCGCCTCACCGAAGAAAATATAAAAGAAACCCTGCGTGAAGTTCGTATGGCTTTATTAGAAGCCGACGTTGCTTTACCCGTTATTAAACAATTTATTGAAAACGTAAAAACCAAAGCATTAGGCTTAGAAGTTAATAAAAGCTTAAATCCGGGTCAGGCATTTTTAAAAATTGTAAATGCTGAATTAGTCGCCGCTATGGGTGAAGCTAACGAGGCACTTAATTTAGCAACTCAAAAACCAGCCGTGATTATGATGGCGGGTTTGCAAGGTGCAGGTAAAACGACCTCTGTTGGTAAACTGGCTAAGTTTTTAAAAGAACGTGAAAAGAAAAAAGTATTAGTTGTCAGTGCCGACGTTTACCGTCCAGCAGCGATAAAACAGTTAGAAACACTTGCTTCTGATATCGGCGTTGATTTTTTCCCAAGTTCAGTTGAACAAAAACCGGTTGATATTGCCAATGGCGCAATCAAACACGCCAAACTTCAGTTTTTTGATGTTGTTATTTTAGATACCGCAGGTCGCTTGCACGTAGACAGCGACATGATGGATGAAATTAAAGCACTTAATCAAGCGGTTAATCCAATTGAAACCTTGTTTGTTGTTGACGCAATGACAGGTCAGGATGCGGCTAATACTGCCAAAGCATTCCACGAAGCTTTACCATTAAGTGGGGTGATTTTAACCAAAGCCGATGGTGATGCGCGTGGTGGTGCAGCTTTATCTATTCGTCATATTACAGGCAAACCGATTAAGTTTATTGGTACTGGTGAAAAAACTGATGCGCTTGAGCCTTTCCATCCAGACCGAATTGCGTCACGCATTTTAGGCATGGGTGACATGCTGTCGCTGATTGAAGAAGTTGAGCGTACAGTAGATAAAGACAAAGCCATGAAACTGGCGAGCAAAGTTCAAAAAGGAAAGGGCTTTGACTTAGAAGATTTTCGCGACCAACTTGCCCAAATGCGTGATATGGGCGGGATGATGTCGATGATGAACAAATTACCTGGCATGAGTAATTTGCCGGATAATGTTAAAGATAAAGTGAACGACAAACAATTTGTGCAAATGGAAGCGATTATTAACTCAATGACGCCAAAAGAGAGAAGTCACCCTGATTTAATTAAAGGCTCGCGTAAAAAGCGTATTGCTGCCGGTTCAGGTACACAAATTCAAGACGTAAACCGTTTATTAAAGCAATTTACCCAAATGCAGAAAATGATGAAAAAAATGTCGGGTAAAGGTGGCATGATGAAAATGATGCGCGGTATGAAAGGCATGATGCCACCGGGTGGAATGGGTGGCATGTTTGGTGGCCGTTAATTGCTAGATTTTAGTTTTATTTAAAATGCAGCTTAAACGCTGCATTTTGTTTATTATCCTCACAAAGTTTTTATCCTGTTTATTAGATTGCACAAAAAGCGTATTTTTTGGGCAAAACCTCAGTCATTACATGGCTTTTAAGTTGCATTACCCCCGAATATGTGTAAAATTCACGGGCTTTTCGAACTAGGGTCATTCCAAGGTCGAAAAGCAGCCAATTATTATTTATTTTTTAACTAATCAACTATGGGTACGATATGGTAACTATTCGTTTATCTCGTGGTGGTTCTAAAAAGCGTCCTTTCTACCAAGTAGTAGTAGCGGACAGCCGTAGCCCTCGCGATGGTCGTTTCATTGAGCGTATTGGATTTTTTAACCCGATTGCTCGTGGTCAAGAAGAAACTTTACGTCTTGACTTGGAACGCGTTGATCATTGGATCTCGCAAGGTGCGCAAACCACTGATCGTGTAAAAAGTTTAATTAAAGACGCTCGTAAAGCGGCTTAATTTGGTGATTTGAGTAAGATATGGCCCAACCAGAAGATAAAATTGTTGTAGGTCGTCTTGGTGCGGTATACGGCATTAAAGGCTGGTTAAAAGTGTCATCTTTTACCGATGAACCCGAAAACATTTTTAGCTACAACCCTTGGACTATCGGAAAAGGTAAGTTGTGGCAAACAGTAAATATTGTCGAGTGGCGTCGACATAACAAAGGACTCATCGTCAAATTAGAAGACGTTGATGTTCGAGAAAAAGCCCAATTGCTAACAGGTATGGATATTTGTGTATCCCCTGAGCAATTTCCAGAATTATCGGAAGATGAATTCTACTGGCGTGATTTAGTTGGTTTATCTGTTGTTAATACAACAGGTTACAATATGGGGACTGTACAGTCTTTATTAGAAACTGGCTCAAATGACGTGTTGGTGGTTAAAGCTAATGCGAATGATGCGTTTTCAATTAATGAGCGTTTAATTCCATTGGTTGAAGACCAAGTCATCAAATCAATTGATTTAGATGCAAAGCAAATTACAGTTGACTGGGACGCGGATTTTTAATTGATGCCAGCATTAAATTGGATTGGGGTGATAAGCCTTTTTCCACAAATGTTTGACGCAATTACCGAATACGGGGTAACAGGTCGGGCTGTAAAAAAAGGCTTGTTTGAGTTTCATCGTTGGAATCCAAGAGATTTTGCCTACGATAAACATAAGACTGTTGATGACAGACCTTATGGTGGCGGACCGGGGATGCTCATGATGGTACAGCCACTGCAAGATGCAATTAGAGCCGCTAAAGCTAAAGCGGGCGAGGGTGTCAAAACGATTTACCTTTCGCCACAAGGCAAAAAGCTGGATCAAAATGCAGTTGCTGAGTTGGCTAAACAACCTAAATTGCTGTTAATTGCTGGTCGCTATGAAGGCGTTGACGAAAGGCTGATTGAAGCTGAAGTTGATGAAGAATGGTCGGTTGGGGATTATGTATTAAGTGGCGGCGAATTGCCTGCCATGACATTAATTGATGCAGTGACCCGTTTAGTACCGGGTGTATTGGGACACGAGTTGTCAGCAGAGCAAGATTCATTTCAAAATGGATTATTGGACTGCCCACATTACACCAGACCGGAGACACTAGACGGTAAAGCAGTACCTGAAGTATTGCTCAGTGGAAATCATAAAAAGATTGATGAGTGGCGATTGCAACAAGCATTAGGCCGGACTTGGTTAAGACGCCCAGACTTAATTGAAACCCTAGCTCTGACTGATGAGCAGCTTGAGTTATTGAAAGCTTTTCAAACTCAAAACGGCAAGAACGGCAGTGCATTCTAGGTAAAGAGGTTTATTATGAGTAAAATCATTCAACAGCTCGAACAAGAGCAAATGACTAAGGAGCTTCCAGCTTTCGCTCCTGGTGATACAGTTGTAGTAAGTGTTAAAGTAAAAGAAGGTGACCGCGAGCGTTTACAGGCTTATGAAGGTGTTGTAATTGCTAAAAGAAATCGTGGCTTAAACTCTTCTTTCACAGTTCGTAAAATGTCTAGTGGCGAAGGTGTGGAGCGTGTGTTCCAATCTTACAGCCCATTAGTTGAGAAAGTTGAAGTTAAGCGTCGTGGTGATGTTCGTCAAGCGAAATTATACTACTTACGTGGCTTAACTGGTAAAGCAGCTCGTATTAAAGAGAAGCTTGCTAAGAAATAATTGGCTGAAAAAGGCTCGCAATTGCGGGCCTTTTTTAATGGCTAATTTAACGTGTTATGCAGTTATCTATTCAGCAAATTAAAAACTTATCTGCCAAAATTCAGCTTGCTTTAGGTGATATTCTATTTGTGAATAATCTCGCACCTGCGCAACATTCCTTCAGTGAAATCGAGCTGATTCGCCAACTGCAAAATCCGCCTTATCAATTATTACCTTGCTATAAATTAGACGATACTTTGGCTTTATTTCAGGTACATTTTATTTTGTATCATAGTTTGTACCAGTTAAAACAAAACTGTGCAGTGCATGGAATTGATTTAGAAATCGGTTTAGCAAAAATAAAAATTGTACCGCGTGCAGAGCAACAAAGTCTGAGTCAAGTTACCCGCCAAGATGAATTACAAACATATTATCTTGATTTAAATCATTTGATTAATACCGAAACTGAAACGGTGAATCAAATGCTGGATGATTTTTGGGCGCAAGTTACCCAACCTCAGTTCACTCCAACCGAAGTAAATCAGGCCCATCATATTTTGCAAACCTCACCGCAAAATGATCAACAAACCATCAAATCAGCTTATAAAAGATTATGTCATTTACACCATCCGGATAAAGGTGGAAAAGTGGCCGATCTACAGCAAATCAACTGGGCTTACCGAGTTATTAAACAGCAAAAATTACAATAATAAGTGTTTGATTATTCAGTGTTATGCTGTAATACTTTAGCAATAAATAACATCTTAATTACACTTTGTTAGCGATTAGGCGAATACAATTTTTTCACTGTCGCTGCCTGTTAGATTATTAAATTGTGGAGCCATCCAATGGAAAAAATTTGGTTAGAGCAATACACCGAAGGTGTGCCGGCAGAGATAAATCCGGATCAATATACCAATCTGATTGACGTTATGGATGAAGCCTGCAAACGTTTTGCAGATAGAACCGCTTTTATAAACATGGGCAAGTCGCTCAGTTATCAGCAGCTTGATCAGGCATCAGATGCTTTTGCCAGTTATTTACAAAACCAACTTAATTTAGGTAAAGGCGATGTAGTAGCTTTAATGATGCCTAATTTATTGCAATATCCAATTGCATTATTTGGTGCATTAAAAGCAGGTTGCACCATTGCCAACGTCAATCCGTTATATACCGCCAGAGAGCTAAAGCATCAGTTAACCGATGCCGGTGTCACCACCATTGTGATTGTTGCCAACTTTGCCAATACCCTTGAAAAAGTGATTGCTGATACTCAAGTTAAAAATGTAATTTTAACGGAACTCGGTGACCAACTTGGCTGTGTAAAAGGTTTTATCGTTAATAAAGTTGTTAAACACATTAAAAAAATGGTGCCAGCGTTTAGTCTGCCAAATGCTATTGCATTTAATCAAGTGATTGAACAAGGTAAAGCAGGGCAGTTTAAACCGGTTGCAATTGAATCTGACGATATTGCTTTTTTACAATACACAGGTGGGACAACCGGTGTCGCTAAAGGCGCTATGTTAACGCATCGCAATATGTTGTCTAACTTATTACAGGCCGCCGCTTGGCTGGATAGCACACTTGAATACGGCAAAGAAACCGTGATTACCGCATTACCGCTTTATCATATTTTCGCCTTGCTTGCTAACTGCCTTAATTTTATGAAATACGGCGCAACCAATGTGTTAATTACTAACCCGCGGGATATGCCTGCTTTTGTAAAAGAGCTGAATAAACATCCATTTACCGCATTAACTGGGGTTAATACCTTATTTAATGGCTTACTCAATGCGAAAGGGTTTGCCGAGGTGGATTTTTCGCACTTTAAATTGGCACTCGGTGGTGGTATGGCAGTGCAGCGTCCAGTGGCAGAGCGCTGGCAAAAAGTAACAGGTACAAGATTATTAGAGGCTTATGGTTTAACCGAATGTTCTCCTGCTGTGACCATTAACCCATTGAATATTAAAGAATATAACGGCTCAATTGGTTTGCCTATCCCGTCAACTGTTTGTCGGGTTGTGGATGATGAAGGCAATGAGCTTGGACCTAATCAGCCAGGTGAATTACAAGTGCAGGGGCCGCAGGTGATGAAAGGTTATTTTAACCGACCAGAAGCCACCGCAGAAGCAATTAAAGATGGCTGGTTTTGCACCGGTGATATGGCGGAATATGACGAAAAAGGGTTTTTCCGTATTGTTGATCGTAAAAAAGATATGATTTTAGTATCTGGTTTTAATGTTTACCCGAATGAAATTGAAGAAGTGGTAGCGATGCACGAAAAAGTGCTGGAAGTTGCTGCGGTTGGCAAAAAAGATGAAGCATCCGGCGAAGTCGTTAAAATTTTTGTGGTTAAAAAAGATCAAAGTTTAACCGAAGCAGAGCTAATCGCCCATTGCAAAGAAAATCTAACCGCTTATAAACGTCCTAAAGCAGTAGAATTTAGAGACGAATTGCCAAAAACCAACGTGGGTAAAATCCTACGCAGAGAATTAAGAGACGATTAATTCCTTTATTTTGGTAGGATTGTAGAAAGCTTGCTCAGTTGCTTAAAATGTCTGCTGAACAAGCTTTTTTTTTAAGGTAAAATCTTTGCCAAATTCCACCAAGAACCAAATCAGCTATGGCATACTGGCTTTTAAAAACCGAACCGGACGAATATTCAATTGATGATCTTGCTAAAGTTGACTCATTTTGCTGGGACGAAATCCGCAACTATCAGGCGCGCAATTTAATTCGTGATCAAATCAAAACCGGCGATTTTGCTTTTATTTATCATAGCTCTTGTAAACAAGTCGGAATTGCAGGCATTGTTGAAATCATCAGTGATGGTGAAATTGAGCAAGCTCAATTTAATCCCGAACACGCTAAATTTGATCCTAAAGCCACCCAAGAAAAACCCAAATGGTATAGTTTTCAGCTTAAATTTAAGCAAAAATTTAACCGGATTATTCCGCTAAGCTGGATTAAACAGCAGCCAGAACTTGAAGATATGGTGCTTTGTAAACAAGGCCGTTTATCGGTTCAGCCAGTCACGCAACCACAATGGCAATTTATTATCGCCCGTGCAAAATAACTCGTAGGAAACCTAAGTGAACGACAGCTTAAATCAAACCAAACAACAAATAGCCGAACTCAGACGTTTATTAGAAGATTATAACTATCAGTATTATGTGCAGGATAATCCAAGTGTACCAGATGCTGAATACGACAGAGTCATGCGCGAATTAATTGCCCTTGAGCAGGCGCACCCTGAGTTTCAAAGCCCGGATTCACCTTCACAAAAAGTAGGCGGACAGGCGCTGAGTGTATTTGAGCAAGTTGAGCACAGAGTACCTATGTTATCGCTTGATAATGTATTTAGTGATGATGAATTAAAAGCGTTTGAACAGCGTATTTTTGACCGGCTCAAAAATAATCAAGCACTTGAATTTAGCTGCGAACCCAAATTAGATGGTTTAGCCATTTCTATTTTGTACCGCAACGGTAAATTGGTGCAGGCTGCCACGCGCGGCGATGGGCGAGTAGGCGAAAATGTCACGGATAATATTAAAACGATTCGTTCAATTCCGCTTAAATTACGCGGCGATAATTTTCCGGCAGAGCTTGAAGTCCGTGGTGAAGTATTTATGCCTAAAGCGGGCTTTGAAAAACTCAATCAACAACAAAAAGAAAACGGCGGTAAAGTTTTTGCCAACCCAAGAAACGCTGCCGCAGGTAGTTTACGTCAGCTCGACTCAAAAATAACCGCAGCCAGACCTTTGGCTTTTTATGCTTATTCTGTAGGGTATTTTGAGCCAGAAGATAATATTGCCAGTTCACATTTTGCGCGCATGATGCAGCTAAAAGACTGGGGTTTACCGGTTTGTCCTGTAATCAAAAAAGTAACAGGCTGCCAGCAACTTGCTGAATATTATCAATGGATTGGCGAACAAAGAAACTCACTCGCTTATGAAATTGATGGTGTTGTTTATAAAGTTGACTCAATTGAACTACAACAAACATTAGGTTTTGTCGCCAGAGCGCCGCGCTGGGCAACTGCTCATAAATTTCCGGCGCAGGAAGAAATCACCCAATTATTAGATGTTGAATTTCAGGTTGGCCGCACCGGGGCAATTACGCCGGTTGCACGTTTACAGCCTGTATCCGTTGGTGGCGTAACCGTTTCAAATGCGACTTTACATAACGCGGATGAAATTGAACGCTTACAAATTAAAATTGGTGATACTGTCATTATTCGCCGAGCTGGTGATGTAATTCCTCAAATTGTTTCGGTTGTAGAAGAAAAACGGGACGATGCAGAGTTAACGGATATTGTTTTTCCAACAGAGTGTCCGGTTTGTGGCTCGCATGTTGAGCGAATTGAAAATGAAGCGGTTACTCGTTGTAGCGGTGGTTTAATTTGTGGTGCTCAACTAAAAGAATCGATTAAACATTTTGCTTCGCGCAAAGCGCTGGATGTTGATGGCTTAGGCAATAAATTGGTGGAAGCTTTTGTTGATTTAGAGATGATAAAAACGCCAGCCGATTTATTTAAGCTCACCGCAGAACAAATTGCTCAAATGGAGCGAATGGGACAAAAATCGGCAGAAAATTTAGTCAATGCTTTAGAAAAAGCGAAACAAACGACACTGGCTAAATTTTTATATTCACTCGGTATTCGTGAAGTAGGCGAAGCAACAGCTAATAATTTAGCATTACATTTTAAGACCTTGGATGCGGTGCAAACTGCAAATTTTGAGCAATTAATTGAAGTAAACGATGTCGGCCAAGTGGTTGCTGAGCATATAGTTTCGTTTTTTGCTGAAGCGCATAACCAAACTGTGATTGAAGATTTATTAGCTGCTGGTATTAACTGGCCACAAATCGAAGTGGTTTCAGCCGACGAACAACCATTAAAAGACAAAATCTTTGTTTTAACTGGTACCTTAAGCACGATGGGACGTAACGATGCTAAAGCTTATTTGCAAGGTTTAGGGGCAAAAGTAACCGGCAGTGTATCGGCTAAAACAGATTATTTAGTGGCAGGTGAAAGCGCAGGTTCAAAGTTAACCAAAGCTCAGGATTTAGGGATTGAGATATTAACCGAAGATGATTTAACCGCACTGTTAACCGAACATGGTGTGCTTTAAATTTAATTTGGGAAGCTAACACTTTACGCGGCGCGGCCTACAATTATTGGGTATAACGGTAGGCCGGTTTAGCTGCCAGAATAGCAAATTTAACTGTTGTTATTTTGCTAAAAACTCGCTACGTGTACTTGGGTTGGTTTTAAACAAGCCACCTAAAGCTGTCGTTTGGGTTTTTGAACTCATATCCATAATACCGCGTGCTTTAACACAATAATGAGTTGCTTTAATACTGACGGCTACATTATCGGTTTCAAGCAAGGTTTGTAGCGCAACTAAAATTTGTTGAGTTAATCTTTCTTGAACTTGTGGACGGCGGGCAAAAAACTTAACAATCCGGTTTATTTTCGACAATCCAATGACTTTTCCTGCGGGAATATAAGCTACTTTAGCAAGTCCATCTATGGTAATAAAATGGTGTTCACAGGTGCTGTTAACGGCGATTTCGTCCACCTTAATCATTTCATCCACTTGCATTTTATTTTCAATGGTGGTGATTTTTGGAAACTGTGTGTAATCCAAACCACTAAAAATTTCTTCAACGTACATTTTGGCAATACGTTTTGGTGTATCGGCTAAACTATCGTCTGTTAAATCCAGCTCAAGCGTTTGCAAAACCTGAGTCATTAGCTGCTCAATGGTTTCAATCTTTTGAGTGCTGCTTAGTTTAGGCTCAACACTTGGGGTTTCTAATTTGTGTTCAATTAATGCTTTTTGTACGAGTTTAGCCTCATTACTTAGCATAATGTACTCCGTTCAATCTTAGGTAATGCTAACTTGCTTTTACAGGTTATTTAGCCTGAATAGGGCTTAAAAATTCAGGTTACTTATAAAAATATTCAATTACGTAATATACAACAAGTCGGGCAGATTGGATCTAAAAAAATTCATAAATGAGTTGAAAGCTTATCAAGCAGCAGAATAAAAGCAGGCAGGAAAATACCCTGTTTAGCTTAATTTAGCTTAAACAGGGTAGGCGATTATTTTTTATCATCCGGTAGGGTAACGTTAAGTTCCAACACAGATAAATCATCTTCATTTTGTTCAAGCTGAACAGAAATCGCGTCAGGATCGATATTGTCGTAATACTTACGAATAACTTCCAAAATATCTTTTTCCATTTCGCTTAGCATATTGCTTGAACTGTCTGCCCGGCGGCGCTGGGCAACAATTATTTGCAGGCGCTCTTTGGCTTGCGAGGCTGCGGTTTGTTTCTTTGGTTTAAAATAACTCAGTAGCGACATAATCCTTTAACCTCCGAATAAACGTTTGAAAATACCCTTTTTCTCTTCCTCAATAAAACGGAAATCAATTTTATTTCCTAATAAACGTTCTATCGTATCAAGGTAAGCTTGTCCGGCATCACTTTGTTCGTCCAAAATAACGGGTTCGCCCAAGTTAGAAGCACGTAATACAGCTTGAGATTCAGGAATTACCCCAATGAGTTTAATCGCTAAAATCTCTTTTACATCTTCCACACTTAACATATCACCTCGTTCAACCCGACCTGGGTTATAACGGGTTAATAATAAATGCTCTTTTACCGGATCTTTACCGTCTTCTGCGCGGCGCGATTTAGAGGCTAAAATACCTAAAATTCGGTCAGAGTCACGTACAGACGAAACTTCTGGGTTGGTCACCACAATGGCTTCATCAGCAAAATAAAGTGCCATTAATGCACCGGCTTCAATCCCTGCGGGTGAGTCACAAATAATATAATCAAATGTTTTTGATAATTCATTTAATACTTTTTCAACGCCTTCGCGGGTTAAAGCATCTTTATCACGAGTTTGTGAGGCCGGTAAAATATATAAACCATCAACACGTTTGTCTTTTATTAGTGTTTGGTTGAGGTTTGATTCGCCATTAATCACATTAACAAAATCGTATACTACGCGGCGCTCTACGCCCATAATTAAGTCAAGGTTACGTAAACCAATATCAAAGTCGATAATCACAGTTTTGTGGCCTTTTAATGCCAGTCCTGTACCAATTGCCGCACTCGATGTAGTTTTACCTACGCCGCCTTTACCTGAGGTAACAACAATAATTCGAGCCATTGCTCACTCCCTAACTAAATTTCTAAATCGGAAACGGCCAATTGCTCGCCGTCTAAAAATACAAAACCAGCGCCATCACAGCTTTGTTGCTGAAGCTGTTCGCTGGTCCAATAATGACCATTAATACTCACTAATTCTGCTTCTAATTTATTGGCAAAAATTCGTGCCGATGAGTCGCCTTGTGCACCTGCAATCGCGCGGCCTCTGAGCGATCCATAAACGTGTATGTTACCATCTGCAATAACTTCTGCGCCATGGCTAACCGCACCTATAATCACTAAATCTGTATCGCGAGCATAAATTTGCTGACCAGAGCGCAAATTTTGACGCACAATTTTAGCTGGCATATAAGATGGCACTTTTACTTCAACCGGTACTTCAACTCTTTCGTATCTTACTTGAGTTTTGCCATCGGCACTGGTTTTAGTTTGCGGAGCAGATGATTTAGACTCAGTTAAACAAGCTAAACCGGCTGCTTTAGCGGCTATTTTTTGTTGCTCAGTTGCACCAGACACACCCACTGCAACTAATTCCAACGCCTCAATTTGTTGTTTTAAAGCGCTAAAATCAAGCTCAAGATCATCACCTAATTGAGCAATATTAATTACAATAGGTGCCATTTTAAAAAACGAAGGAGCTTGCTGTATTTTAGCAGAAAGGGCTTGGATAATTTCGGCGACGTCGCCATTTTGAATATGCAGTACAGATAAAGTAAAACTGCTGCCTTTTAATTCAATTTTTGATTCAGACATAAATTTTTATAAGAATTTTTAATAATCAGCTTTGCAACTCAAATTGATTTATTTTTTGCGGATAAAACAATTTGGTATAAGTGTAATAACGGCATGTTATAGCGCGCTTTATGCGAACGCAAGTATTTATCTCTTTATAGATAGGTTATTTTAAGGCAAGATGAGCGGTTATAAAAACTTGCTGATAAAAAGCAAATTTAAGATCAAATTTTAGAAGGTGAAAACTGTGCTTTGTGCTGTTTATAAAAGTAGACGATTAGAAGATAGCTATTTATATGTTCGTGAGCGGGATAAATTTGGTGATGTGCCGGAGCCTTTATTAGAAAAATTTGGTGCGCCGGAATTTGTATTAGTTCTCAACTTAGCCAAACGCACCTCGCTCGCTATTGCAGACATTGATAAGGTAAAAGCTGAACTGCTGGCAAAAGGTTTCTTTTTGCAAATGCCGCCGCCAAAAGAAAACCTGTTAGACGAGCACAAAGCCATCTTAAAAAAACAAGGAAAACAAGTGAATGAATAAACTCATTAAAGCCGCTTTAGTTGCCGCAGGGTTAAGTTTTGGTCCGGCGTATGCCCAAACTGACTTTACTGCCGATGAAGCCCACTTTAACCAGTTTGTTGCTGACTTAAAAGCAGAAGCCATTGAAAAAGGCTACGACACAAATATGGTTGAGCAAGCTTTCGCAGATATTAAATTTAAACCAAAAGTGATTGCAGCCGACCGAGGCCAGCCAGAATTTGTAGAAACATTAGAAACTTATCTAGCTAAACGAGTGACCGACTGGACAGTTAAAAAAGCGCGCGAAGAATATAAAAATCATAAAGATTTATTAGACAAAATTGGTGAAAAATACGGCGTGCAACCACGCTTTATTGTTGCTTTGTGGGCACTTGAAAGTGGCTTTGGTAAATATCAGGGTACCATGCCAGTGATTTCATCATTAGTAACATTAAGTTACGACAAACGCCGCAGCGCTTTTTTTAAAGCGCAATTATGGGATGCATTAGACATAGTTAAAAATGGCGATGCCAGCCTTGAACAACTAAAAGGCTCATGGGCAGGCGCGATTGGCCAGGTACAATTTATCCCAAGCTCATTTAAAGCCTATGCGGTCGATTTTGATGGTGACGGCATTAAAGACGTTTGGAAAAACAAAGCCGATGTATTTGCCAGTGCAGCTAATTATTTAAGCTCAGAAGGCTGGAATAATGACCTCACTTGGGGACGCCAAGTAAAAGTGCCGGAAAACTTTAATTTTGATTATGCTATTCCAACCAAAACAAACGGTCGTAGCGCATGGTTAAAAAGCTGGCAAGAAACCCAAGCGAGTTTAAGTGAATGGCAAAAACGTGGTGTGCGCCGAATGGATGGCAGCGATTTACCTGTTGTTGATATTGAAGCAGCAATGGTACAGCCAGACGGACCAAAAGGACGCATTTATTTAGCTTACGATAACTACAAAGTCTTAATGCACTGGAACCGTTCTTATTATTTTGTATCGTCAGTTGGTGTATTAGCCGATCGCATTGGTTACCCAGCCATTAAATAACGCCTAATTAAACCTCAGCTAAGTAGCTTGAGCATAAATGGTCTGTTAAAATAGCGTTTTAACAGACCATTTTTATTTTAAGACCTACTTATGACACAGCAAGCACCATTTTGGCAAACCAAAACACTGGAACAAATGACTCGCAGCGAATGGGAACAAATTTGTGACGGTTGCGGCAAGTGTTGCCTGCATAAATTTATTGCTGATGATCAAGTAGAAGATTTAGAAACCACCCACCAGATCCACGACGGCGAAACGCTCGAATACACTAACATAGTATGCCAGTACGTAAATGATAAAACCTGCGGCTGCACGGTTTACGACAAGCGTCGTAAATTAGTACCAGATTGTGTAGAACTTACCCCTAAAAATTTAGACGACATTTTTTACATGCCACCCAGTTGCAGCTACCGTAGATTAGAAGAAGGCAAAGGGTTACCAAGCTGGCACCCACTGCTTAATAAAGGTAAAAAAGCTAAAATGCATCAAGCAGGCATGTCTATTCGCGGAAAAGTAATTAAAGATAACGAAGTCGATTTAGATTTTTTTGAAGACTATATTGTTGTCTGGCCGCTGAATGAAATAGAGTAATATCGACTGTGAATAACAGGGGAGTTACTTAGCAAAGTGTGAACCTCAGGTTGTTTTAATGATGCTGATTACAACTATTAAATTAATACTTTACCCCGCCGTATGTAGGTGAAAACAAAAAGCCCGCCATTTTTGTGGCGGGCTTTTTAGATTTCATTTCTCGAGTAAATAATTAATCGATGCTACGTAATAATTCGTTAATACCTACTTTAGAGCGTGTTTTTTCGTCAACTTTTTTAACGATTACCGCTGCATATAAGCTGTAAGTACCACATTTTGATGGTAATGAACCAGATACAACAACAGAGCCAGCTGGTACGCGGCCATAAGTTACTTCACCTGTTTCACGGTCAAAGATTTTAGTGCTTTGGCCAATGTAAACACCCATTGAGATGACTGAGCCTTCTTCAACCACAACACCTTCTACGATTTCAGAGCGAGCACCGATAAAACAGTTATCTTCGATAATAGTTGGGTTTGCTTGTAATGGCTCTAAAACACCACCAATACCAACACCACCAGATAAGTGAACGTTTTTACCGATTTGTGCACATGAACCCACAGTTGCCCAGGTATCAACCATTGAGCCTTCGTCAACATACGCGCCAATGTTTACGTAAGATGGCATTAATACTGTGTTTTTAGCAATAAATGAACCTTTACGAACTGCCGCAGGTGGTACAACCCGTACGCCGTCAGCTTTAAATTGCTCAGCTGTGTAGCTTGCGTATTTCATATCTACTTTGTCGTAGTATTGAGTTTCGCCGCCAGCAATTGGTGCATTGTCACGAATACGGAAAGACAATAAAACTGCTTTTTTAAGCCATTGATGAACAACCCATTCACCCGAAATTTTTTCTGCAACGCGGGCTTTACCGCTATCTAATAATGCAACTGCTTCTTCTACAGCACTTTTAACTTCTGCTGTAACTGTTGCTGGGGTAATTTCAGCGCGGTTTTCAAATGCGCTTTCAATGATAGTTTTAATATCAGACATAACTTATCTCTTGTTTGAAGGATTAATTTGTAATGCTGCTCTGAGTTCATCAGCAACTGTTGACTTTTCATCATCAGTTAATGGCTCACCGCTTTTATTGGTTAATACGAAAAAGTCTTCAGCTCTTTCGCCAATCGTTGCAACTTTAGCAGCATGGATCGTAATATTGTTATTAAAAAACACTCTGCCAATTTTAACCAGTAAACCTGGGGTATCAAGTGCTTCTAGCTCCATTCGGCTCCGTTTGTCGTTTTTATGTTCAACCCAAGTAATTGTTGTGGGTATTTGGAACGGTTTGATCAAACGAGGGATACGATTTGGTACACTTGGCTCGGACTGTGACTTGGTTGCTTCTTTAACCGCATCCTGAATATCTTTAAAGCGTTTTTTGGCTGCTTGATTACCGTCATCTTCTAATACAATAAAAGTATCCATTGCATAACCGTCTTTGGTATTCATGATGATTGCATCGTGAATATTGAAATTTTTACGGTCAAGGGATGAACAGATACTGGCAAATAAATAATCTTGGTCTTTATGAAATACAAATACCGCAGTGCCGCCCGGATGGATCTCGTTACTGATCCCAACGACTAACTTATCTGTAGCTGTTTTTAAAATGGACTGGGTATGCCATGCAATTTGTTCTGAGTTATAACGCAGAAAATATTCCGGCGGAAATGTCTGCCAAAGCTGATTGATTTCTGCTGAAGTAAATTTAGAGTTAGTTAACAGCTCAAATGCATCTTGACGTCTTTCTTGCTCTTGAACTTCGTTACTTTCCGGTTTTTCTAAACCACTGCGTAGCGCATTTAATGTGCCGATATAGAGCTGTTTTAATAAAGATGCTTTCCATTCGTTTAACAGTGTTGAGTTAGTTGCTCGAATATCTGCTAAGGTTAGGGCGTATAATAAATTCAAATGGGTTTCATCGTAAATTCGGTCACAAAAATCAGCAATAACTTCTGGATCGTTTATATCTTTACGCTGAGCAACAACCGACATTAACAGATGGTTTTCAACCAGCCAAGCGACTAAATCTGTATTACTTTCAGATACTTCGTGCAGTCTACAAAAATCGCGCACAGCCTCGCTGCCAAGCTCTGAATGGTCGCCGCCTTTACCTTTACAAATATCATGATAAATAGCGGCAATATATAACAGTTCCAGCTTAGGAAAGTTATTACAGATTGAGGTGCAGCGTGGGAAATCGTCTTTGTATTCAGCTTGGGTATACCTAAATACATTGCGGACAACCCGATAAGTATGTTCATCTACCGTATAGCTGTGAAATAAATCAAACTGCATTAAACCAACAATATGCGCCCAGTCGTGTGAATAAACGGCCATAACGCCATGTTTGTGCATAAGCTGCCAGCTTAATCCAAAAAAGTTAGGGTGCTTTAATAGCTCCATAAATATTTTACGGCAGCTTTCAAGCTGGCAAAGTTCAAGCGTTTCGTATTTACGTCTGGCATTTCTGAGCAAACGTAATGTACTTGAGTGAATCCCTGTAATACCTTTGGCGTTAGCTATGGTTAAAAACATATTTAACACACCGGCAGGCATTTCAAAAACTTCTTCATGACGGGCTAATAATAAGCCATTGGTAATTTCAAAATCTTCGGATAGTTTTTTTCGTTTCCACGGGCGAAAACGAATCACAAATTCATCCGCAAAATATTGTAATAATACCTGATTAAGCTCAGCGACTCGGCGAACCATCACAAAAAAACGTTTCATCATGGTTTCAACGGCGGCTTTGTTATCGCCATAACCTAATAAATTGGCAACTTCTGGCTGGTATTCAAATAACAAGCGGTTTTCACTACGTCCAGCGGCCATGTGTAGGGCAAATCGCATGTGCCATAAAAACTCGCGGCAGTCTTGTAATTCGCGTAGTTCCTCTGCAGTCATAAAATCTTTTTTAACTAACTGATCGCCATCAAATACTTTGTAGTGTTTTTTGGCTATCCAGCCAATGTTTTGAATATCACGTAAACAGCCGGGGTTTTCTTTTAAGTTGGGTTCTAAGTTGTAGCTGGTATCGTGGAATTTTTTATGACGGGCTTGCTGTTCTTCTACTTTAGCTTTGTAAAATTTAACACTGGGCCAGAAACGTTTGCTGCTGATTTTTTCGTTTAACTGGTTAAAAACCTCTTTATCGCCAATTAATAAACGCGATTCGAGCAAGTTAGTGGCAATCGTGATGTCTTCCTGAGCCAGTTGAATAGTCTCTTTGACGGTTCTAACACTTTGTCCTATATCTAACCCTAGATCCCACAATGCGGTGACAAATTGACTAACTTGTTGCTGGCACTCGGTATCAATCGGGTTAGCGGATAAAATTAATAAATCTATATCTGAATGCAGATTTAAATGACCACGGCCATAACCGCCAACAGCACATAAGCATAGCTGACAAGCTTGATCCAATTTTAATATTTGCCACATTCGCTGAATCAGTTTGTCAACATAAAATGCTCTGCCAAGTACCAGTTTAGAAATCGGTTGTTGGGTAAAGCTGCTGATTAACCATTCATGGTATTCGTCTACCAGTTCCCTTAATGCGCTAATATTATCTAACGAATCAATGTTTTTAATTTTTTCTATATAAAATTGATGACTGCTCACTATGCTCACTTTGCTGTTGTTAGAATTATCTAATCCGTGGAATGGTTTCTTCTTCTCTGAGGGTCAAAATTTCACACCCTGTTTCAGTCACAAGCAGAGTATGTTCCCATTGGGCACTCAGGCTACGATCTTTTGTAATCACAGTCCAGTCATCTTTTAACAATTTTGTCTGGCGCTTACCGGCATTAACCATAGGTTCAATGGTTAAACACATACCTGCTTCCAACACAGGACCTGTTCCGGGTTTTCCATAATGCAGTACTTGTGGATCTTCATGAAAATCTTGCCCTATGCCATGTCCGCAGTATTCACGTACAATCGAAAAGCCTTCGGCTTCGGCATGTTTTTGAATAGCATGACCAATATCCCCTAAATAAACACCGGGTTTTACCATATCAATGGCTAAATACAGGCATTCCTGAGTATTTTGCATTAAACGCTCAGCTAAACGGGTTTTTAAGCTTGAAGGCCCAACTAAAAACATTTTGCTGGTATCGCCGTGATAACCATTTATATGTTTATCATCTGGTGAATTTTCATCGTAGCGAACGGTCACATCAATATTAATAATGTCGCCATCTTTTAATGTTTTTTCAGCAGGAATCCCATGACAAACAACATGGTTAACTGACGTACAAATCGATTTAGGAAAACCGTGATAATTCAGCGGAGCAGGGTACGCTTTTAGTTTTTCAGTAATATATTCGTGACAAATGCGATCTAAAGTTTCAGTAGTTACCCCTTTTTTTACAAAAGGACCAATCATTTCAAGCACTTCGGCAGCCATTTTGCCGGCTACACGCATTTTTTCAATTTCTTCTGGGGTTTTAATAATTGCAGTCAATTTTGCGCCTCAATCGTTTTTTTACGACAACAGTCTATTTAAAAATTGTTGTTTTAGGCTGCTTATGGTATAAAGCGCGCCGACAATACGCAAATGAATTGTCAAAACAATTTTTAATTAACCACACACACATGCTGCAACGTTGTCCGGGGTGCCTGCTTTTTAGCCGGTCGGATACAGCGGGTATGTGGAGGCTCAACCCCAATTTAAATGAGGAATATTATGCCAAACGTTTCAATGCGCGACATGCTTAAAGCCGGTGTTCACTTTGGTCACCAAACCCGTTACTGGGAACCAAAAATGAAACCTTACATTTTTGGTGCGCGAAACAAAATTCATATCATCAACCTTGAAAAAACAGTACCTTTATTTAACCAAGCTTTAACTGAGTTATCTAAAGTTGCTTCACGTAAAGGTAAAATCTTATTCGTTGGTACTAAACGTGCTGCTGGTGAGTCAGTTAAAGAAGCTGCTTTAAAATGTGACCAGTATTACGTTAACCATCGTTGGTTAGGTGGTATGTTGACTAACTGGAAAACAGTTCGTCAATCAATCAAGCGTCTTAAAGATCTTGAAACTCAAAGCCAAGACGGTACATTTGACAAGTTAACTAAAAAAGAAGCTTTAATGTTAACTCGTGAAATGGAAAAATTAGAGTTAAGCCTTGGCGGTATCAAAAACATGGGCGGCTTACCAGACGCTATTTTTGTTATTGATGCTGATCACGAGCACATTGCAATTAAAGAAGCTAACAACTTAGGTATCCCAGTGATTTCTGTAGTTGATACAAACTCTAACCCAGACGGTGTTGATTTTGTAATTCCAGGTAACGATGACGCTATCCGTGCTATCCAACTTTACTTAAACGCAGCTGCAGACGCAGTTAACGAAGGTAAAGAGAACAACTTGGAAGCTCAAGCAGAAAAAGACGGTTTCGTAGAAACTGAATAATTCTGTTGTAACACTGGAATGTCATATTTAAAACAGGGGCTTTAGCCCCTGTTTATTAAGATACGTAACCAGATAAGTAAACGGCGAATATTTAACGAGGATTAATCAAAATGGCAATTACTGCTGCTCTAGTAAAAGAACTTAGAGAGCGCACTGGCGCTGGCATGATGGATTGTAAAAAAGCATTAGTTGAAACTGATGGCGATATTGAATTAGCAATCGAAAACATGCGTAAAAACGGCCAAGCGAAAGCTGCTAAAAAAGCAGGTAACATCGCGGCTGAAGGTACAATTATTATCAAACAAAAAGACGGTGTTGCTGCATTAGTTGAAGTAAACTGTCAAACTGACTTCGTAGCAAAAGATGGTAACTTCTTAGCATTTGCTAACCAAGTTGCAGATGCTGCGATTGCTGAGCAATTAAGTGTTGAAGCGTTACAAGCTAAATTTGACGAAACACGTGTTGCTTTAATTGCAAAAATTGGTGAAAACATCAATATCCGTCGTGTAGCATACGTTGAAGGTTCTGCTTTAGCTAGCTATACACACGGTGAGCGTATTGGTGTTGTTGTTTCAGGTTCTGGCGAAGCTGAGACTTTAAAACACGTTGCAATGCACGTTGCTGCAAGTAAGCCAGAGTTCGTAAACCCTGAAGATGTACCTGCTGAAGTAGTAGAAAAAGAACAGGCAATCCAAATTGAAATCGCGATGAATGAAGGTAAACCTCAAGAAATCGCTGAAAAAATGGTAGCTGGTCGTATGAAGAAATTCACTGGTGAAGTTTCTTTAACGGGTCAAGCTTTCATCATGGAGCCTAAGCAAACTGTAGGTCAAATGCTTAAAGAGAAAGGCGCAAGCGTTTCTTCTTTTGTTCGCTTAGAAGTAGGCGAAGGTATTGAGAAAAAAGCAGAAGACTTTGCTGCTGAAGTAGAAGCTCAAATGGCTGCTGCTAGAGGCCAATAAGTTTTACCTGATAAGCCGCGCTGGTCGCGGCTTCTTTTTGCCAACCAATTTTTGCCAACTAATGGAAATGAATATGAATCCTAAAACTGAATATCGTCGAGTATTATTAAAGTTAAGTGGTGAAGCCTTAATGGGTGACGAGGGCTTTGGAATAGACCCTAAAATTTTAGATCGCATGGCTCAGGAAATTAAAGAGCTTGTCGAATATGGCGTTCAAGTTGGGATCGTAATTGGTGGTGGTAATTTATTCCGTGGTGCTGGTCTTGCTAAAGCCGGAATGAACAGAGTAGTCGGCGATCACATGGGTATGTTAGCAACCACAATGAATGGTTTAGCAATGAGAGATGCTTTGCATCGTGCCTATGTGAATGCTCGTCTTATGTCTGCAATTGAATTAACCGGTGTCTGTGATACATATAACTGGGCAGAAGCGATTAGTTTATTAAAAGCAGGTAAAGTCGTTATTTTTGCAGCAGGTACAGGTAATCCGTTTTTCACAACTGATTCGGCTGCATGTTTACGTGGCATCGAAATCGAAGCCGATGCAGTATTAAAAGCCACTAAAGTAGATGGTGTGTATTCTGACGATCCTGAAAAAAATCCAGAAGCAACTTTATATAATCAGTTAAGCTATCAGGAAGTGTTAGAAAAAGAATTAAAAGTAATGGATTTAGCTGCATTTACTTTAGCTAGAGACCATAGCTTGCCTATTCGTGTATTTAACATGAATAAGCCTGGCGCGCTTCGTCGTGTTATTATGGGTGAAACTGAAGGCACATTAATTGATCACTCAGAAAATTTAGAAGCCATTAATTAATTATTATTAGGAAGCATTGCCATGTTAAATGACATTCAAAAAGACGCCAAAGAGCGCATGGGTAAAAGCGTTGATGCATTAAAAAATCAACTGGCTAAAATTCGCACCGGTCGTGCACACCCTAGTTTATTAGATACGATTATGGTTCCTTATTATGGTGTGGATACACCATTAAATCAGGTTGGTAACGTAACGGTTGATGACTCACGTACATTAGCTGTGAGTGTATTTGATAAGAGTTTAATTCAGGCGGTTGAAAAAGCGATTTTAACTTCTGATTTAGGTTTAAACCCTTCTTCTGCAGGTACTATGATCCGTATTCCATTACCACCATTGACAGAAGAGCGCCGTAAAGACTTAATTAAAGTGGTACGTGCTGAAGCCGAAGGTGGCCGGGTTGCTATTCGTAATATTCGTCGTGATGCAAACTCTGATGTGAAGTCTTTATTAAAAGATAAAGAAATTTCTGAAGATGAAGCTAAAAAATCAGAAGACGAAATCCAAAAAATTACCAACGAATTTATCAAGCAAGTAGATGCAGTATTAGCTGATAAAGAAAAAGAATTATTAGAAATATAATAAATAAAGCGCCTGTGAAAGCAGGCGCTTAATACTCATCTTCATGACAACAGCTTTAGAACAACTACAAAAAATTAGCCCGGAAACGTTTCCGCGCCATGTTGGTATTATCATGGACGGTAATGGTCGTTGGGCAAAACAACAAAATAAACCCCGCACATTTGGTCATAAAGCCGGAGTTGAATCGGTACGTGCAGCCGTTCGATTTGCTCAGCAGCATGGTCTGCAAGTGTTAACTTTATTTGCATTTAGCAGTGAAAACTGGAAAAGACCAGAGCAGGAAGTCTCTGTTTTAATGGAACTTTTTATGCTGGTATTAAGTAAAGAAGTTAAACGCTTAAATAAAAATAATGTCCGTTTAAAAGTGATTGGGGATTTAAGCCGGTTTAGTGCCAGATTACAAAAAAAAATACAGGATGCAGAGTTATTAACTGAACAAAACGATGGTTTAGTTTTAGCGGTAGCAGCCAATTATGGCGGCAAATGGGATATAGTGCAGGCGGTTAATCAATCGTTGGCGAACCATCAAAATAATCAAATCACAGAAGCTCAGATTGAAGAACATTTATCTTTGTCTGAGTTTGCATCATTGGACTTAATCATCCGAACTGGCGGTGAGCAGCGGATCAGTAACTTTTTACTGTGGCAAGCAGCTTACGCTGAGTTTTATTTTACTGATGATTTATGGCCTAACTTCAGAGAAGAAAATTTTGCCAAAGCACTTTTGTGTTTTGTAAATCGGCAGCGTCGATTTGGACTGACAGGGGATCAGGTTGAAAACGCTAAAAACTAATCAAATATCAAAATCAAGCACGTTAAAAAAACGCATATTAACCGCTTTGATTTTATTACCTCTGGCGTTAATTGCGATTTTTGAGTTGCCATTAATTCCTTTTGCTATTTTTACTGCGATTGTGATGAGCATTGGTGCTTGGGAATGGGGGCCTTTTATTGGCTTTTGCAATAAGCGCCGCCGAGTTGTATTAATGGGGGCTTTAGTTGGCTCTATGTTTGGTTTTGCCAAATTGTCTGGGTTGATTGATTATGGCCAGATTAATTTATACCAGCCGCAGGTGGAAACCGCTTTGTGGATTTCACTGGCATGGTGGGCGCTGGCATTATTGTTAGTGGTTACCTATCCAAAATCGTCTCGTTACTGGCGTGGATTGCGTTGGATTAAAGGTTTATTCGGCTTATTTACCTTATTACCGGCTTGGCTTGCCATTAATATCATTCGAGCCAATCAATATGAACTGGATGTGCAAAACGGCGCTTGGTTATTATTGTATGTATTTGCTTTAGTATGGGCGGCTGATATTGGGGCTTATTTTGCTGGTAAAGCATTTGGGAAACGTAAACTTATGCCAAATGTCAGCCCGGGTAAAACGCTCGAAGGTTTTGCTGGCGGAGTAGTTGCCAGTACCACTTTGATTTTTTTAGCATTACAAACCCCCTTGTTTGTTGGTCATAACGGGTTAGAAGTGGTTTTAATTTCTTTGGCTGTTGTATTTAGCTCTGTGTTAGGTGATTTATTAGAAAGCATGCTAAAACGTCAGGCAGGGATTAAGGATAGTGGTACGATTTTACCGGGACATGGTGGTGTTTTAGATCGTATTGATAGTTTAACCGCAGCATTACCTGTATTTGCTTGCCTTTATTTTTATTTGGTTTAAATGAAAAAATTAGCAGTTTTAGGTTCAACCGGTTCAATTGGTCAAAGTACATTAGAAGTTGTCAGACAAAACCCTGACAACTTTTCTGTTTTTGCGCTAGCAGCTTACTCTAAAGTTGAGATTATTTTTCAGCAATGTTTAGAATTTAAACCAACTTATGTTGTATTAATCGAGCCTCAAGCCGCGAGCGAACTGACTCAAATGTTAACTTTGGCAAATTCAGTGACTCAGGTTTTAGTTGGCGCAAGTGAATTAGATCAACTGGTTGCTGTGGCTGAGATTGATGTCGTTGTGGCAGCTATTGTGGGAGGCGCAGGACTATCGTCTACTTTGGCAGCAGCGCGTGCCGGTAAAACTATTTTATTAGCCAATAAAGAAGCTTTGGTTATGTCTGGCCAGATATTTATTGATCAGGTTAAACAAAATAATGCCAAGTTATTACCGGTAGACAGTGAACACAACGCTATTTTTCAAAGTTTACCGCTTGATTATCAAACCGATTATCTTCAGCAGCAAATCACCGATTTTGGGGTTCACTCCATTATTTTAACTGGCTCTGGCGGCCCGTTTTTAAATACTCCACTGACCGAGTTAGCAACCAAAACACCTGCGCAAGCATGTAAGCATCCAAACTGGTCAATGGGACAGAAAATATCGGTTGATTCTGCAACCATGATGAATAAAGGCTTGGAATTAATTGAGGCTTGCTGGTTATTTGGTGTTGAGCCTGATTTTATTGAGGTATTAATTCACCCACAATCCGTTATTCATTCAATGGTACGTTATATCGACGGCTCAATTATGGCACAGCTTGGCGCGCCGGATATGAAAACGCCAATTGCACATTGTTTAGGTTTCCCTGAGCGTATTTATTCTGGCAGTGAACATTTTGATTTTGTTAAAGCAGGGCAGTTTGAATTTCAAGCGCCGGACTTTAATCGTTTCCCCAATTTAAAATTAGCTCAAATTGCGTTTAAAGCAGGGCAAGAAATGACTACAGTATTAAATGCAGCTAATGAGATTCATGTTGAAGCATTTTTAAATAACCAAATTAAATTTACTCAAATTGCAGAGCTGAACCAGACTGTGATGGAAAAGCTCCAGCCGAACAAAGCAACTGATTTAGCCAGTATTTTTGCCATTGATCAAGAAGCTCGCGCCGTTGCAACCGCCGGAGTTGCTCGATGAGTGCAATCTGGAATTTAATCGCTTTTATTGTTGCCATTGGCATTTTAGTGACAATACATGAATATGGTCATTATATTGTTGCGCGCTGGTGTAAAGTGAAAGTGCTTAAATTTTCAATTGGTTTTGGTAAAAGTTTATATAGCTGGCGCAATAAACATAATACCGAGTTCAGCATTGCCGCGATTCCTTTAGGCGGTTATGTTCGGATGTTAGACAGCCGCATGGATGAGGTTTCAGAGTCAGATAAATCCGTTGCTTTTGATCACAAGCCTGTTAGCCAGCGAATCGCAGTGGTTGCCGCCGGACCTTTATTTAATTTATTGTTTGCTGTATTCGCTTTATGGGCAATGTTATTAATTGGCACGCCAGAGGTTAAACCTGTGGTTGGCTCTGTTATTACAGATTCACCAGTCGCAACAGCAAATATTGAGGCAGGTGATGAGATTATCGCTGTTAATCAGCAGCGAACTCAAACTTGGCAAGCTGTTAATATTGAATTAATGGATGCTTTAGGTGATGATCATCTCACTTTAACTATTCAACCTAAATCACAAAGCTATCAGCTTGAAAAACAAGTTAATTTAGCAAGCTGGCAAGTTGATCCAAGTGAGGGGGATTTAATTGAAGCTTTGGGGATTATGATATATCGCCCCAAAATTTTAGCTGAAATAGCAAAAGTTGAAGAAAATTCACCGGCAAGTTTAGCAAATCTGCAACAAGGTGATATTATTTTGCAGTTTGCCGGACAAGATTATGACTGGATTACCATGTCGCAGTGGATTCGCCAGCATGCGAATCAAGAGTTAGCTTTGTTGATTGAAAGAGATAATCAGCAACTGGAACTTTCAGTTAAGTTAGGCGTCAGAGAACAAGGCTCGCAAACCTATGGTTATTTAGGTGTTGCGCCTAAATTGGAAAGCTGGCCTCAGTCACACAGATTTGAGTTAAGGTATGGGTTAGTTGAAGGATTAACTCAGGCGAGTATTCAAACCTGGCGTTTGATCGAATTAAGCTTTTCCATGGTAGGAAAACTAATTACAGGTGATGTTTCGTACAAATCACTGAGTGGTCCAATTTCGATTGCGCAGGGTGCCGGGCAATCAGCCGGACTTGGAATTGCATACTTTTTAAGCTTTTTGGCGCTAATTAGTGTTAATTTGGGAATTATTAACCTTTTACCACTCCCGGTACTTGATGGCGGGCATTTAGTTTATTACCTTATAGAGTTTGTAACAGGCCGAGCTGTACCGGAAAAGGTACAAGAAGTTGGATTTAGAATTGGGGTAATCATCATTTTTAGTTTGATGAGCATTGCCATAGTTAACGATTTATCTCGTTGGTAAGATAAAGAAGTTTGAGTTTCGAATGACAATAAAAAGATCAGTATTAGCATCGGCAATTGCCTTAGGGTTTTCAGGTCAAGCATCTGCAATTGAAGATTTTATCATTGAAGACATTCAGGTTAATGGCTTACAACGTGTTGCTTTGGGGGCATCATTAACTTATATCCCGGTACAGGTGGGAGATAATTTAAATGACTTTCGTTTAACCCAAACCATTAAGTCGCTGTATTCTTCAGGCCATTTTGACAATATTGAAGCTTATCGTGATGGTAATGCTTTAATTATCAAAGTATCTGAGCGCCCAACCATTGCTGAAATTGAGTTTGATGGCAACAAAGACGTAAAAGAAGAACAATTACAAACTAACTTGGATGATCAAAATATTCGGGTTGGTGAGCCATTAGATAAAACGACATTAACTCAGTTAGAAAAAGGCTTGGAAGATTTTTACCAGAGTATTGGTAAATATAACGCGTCAGTTACTGCAAAAATTAGTCATTTACCGCGTAACCGAATTAAATTAACTTTTGAATTTGTTGAAGGTAAAGCCGCTAAAGTTAAACAAATTAATATTGTTGGTAATGAACTTTACACCGATGAAAAATTATTAAGTTTGTTTGAATCTAAATACGATTTACCTTGGTGGCAGTTTTTATCTAACGACAGATACCAAAAACAAACCTTTTCTGGTGATATTGAAAAGTTAGAAAGTTTTTATAAAGACCAAGGTTATATTCGCTTTAGTGTCGATTCGAGTCAGGTTGCTCTAACACCAAATAAAGAACAGGTTTATGTCACGCTGAATGTAAAAGAAGGTGAAAAATATAAACTTAAAGATGTGAGCTTTATTGGTGATTTAGTTGGTTTAGATAAAGCCATTGAAGCCATTGTTCCGCTTAAAAGTGGTGATTTTTATAGTGCGGCAGCCGTTACTTACAGTGAAGAAACCATCACCAATTATTTAGGTGCGTTTGGTTATGCTTACCCTGAGGTAAAAACGATTCCGGATATTAATGATGAAACTAAAGAAGTTTCATTAACTATGTCGGTTACGCCAGGTAAACGCATTAATGTGCGCAGAATTAACTTTGTTGGTAACTCGGTGACTGACGATGAAGTATTACGCCGTGAGCTTCGTCAGTTTGAAGGGAGTTGGTTATCTAACCGGATGTTAGAAGCGTCAAAAGCACGTATCGCCCGTTTACCTTATGTCGAAAAAGTCGAATTTGAAACTATCCAGCTTGCAAATGAGCCGGATCAGGTTGATGTTGTCTTTAATGTCACAGAAAGACCATCCGGTTCATTTACCGCCGGTGTCGGTTATGGTGACTTAACTGGTTTAAGTTTACAGCTTGGTGTTCAACAGGAAAACTTTTTAGGGACAGGTAATAGCGTGGGTATTAGTGTTAATACTTATAGTTATTCAAAACAAGTTAGTTTAAGTTTTACTGATCCGTATTTTACTGTAGATGGCGTAAGTTTAGGTGGCTCAATTGGCTATAGCGAAATTAACTATGGTAACAGCTACTCTAACTCAGAAGATTATGAGTTAAGCCGAATCTCAACCCGTTTAACTTTAGGTTACCCGCTTAATGAAACTAGCCGAATTAGTTATGGCGTGGGTTATTTACATAACGAAATGTCAAACTTTTCTCAGCCTTCTGAGCAAATGCGCGACTTTTATACTGTCTACTCTGATCCGGAAGATAAACAAAATCAGTTAATTTTTGATAACTATGAGCTGAGCGTTAACTGGATGCGTTCAACTTTAAACCGTGGTTTATTTCCAACCGCGGGCTCTAGCCAAAATGTTGGTATGAAAGTAGCCATTCCTGGCTCTGATGCACAATTTTATAAATTCACTGCAGAAGACAGACATTATTTCCCGTTATCTCGTGACCACCGCTGGGTATTTATGACCAAAGCATCGTTTGGTTATGCAAACGGTTATGGCTCGTTTGACGGTAATGATTATATTTTACCAATCTGGGAATTATTCCGTGCTGGTGGTTCGTCAACTATGCGTGGTTTTGAAAACAACGTCGTTGGTCCAAAACTATTTTATCGCCAATCAACAACAGGAATTGGTGTACCGGATGCATCTGGTGAAACCGGTGAAGTCTTGTTAGGGCCAGAGTTCGATACCATCACCAAATACACCCGTGGTGGCAGTGCTGCGATTTCAAACGGTGGTAATGCACAAGCACTGGCAACCCTTGAATTGATTTTCCCAATCCCGTTCACCGAAGAAGAATCAACTTCAATCCGACCTAGTGTCTTTATGGATATTGGTAACGTGTGGGATACAGAGTTTGATTATGAAAGATACGGCAATCTTTCTCTAACAGAGTTAAATAAGCTGGATGATTATTCAGATCCAACTCGCTATCGCGCTTCTGCCGGTATGTCTGTACAATGGATATCACCTATGGGGCCGATTGTATTTAGTTTTTCAAGACCATTAAAACGGTTTGACGACGACGATACAAAATTCTTCAGTTTTAACATAGGCCAAACCTTTTAATATTTTAGGAGTAATAAATGAGAACTTATAAAAAGGCCGCTGCACTATTATTAGCACTGGCAACCGGGGCATTTTCACTACAAGCACAAGCAGAAAAAATTGGGGTAATTGATGTACAGGCTGTATTTCAGCAATTACCTCAAGCTGCAGCAATTGAAAGTAGTATTAATGCTGAATTTAAAGACAGAATAGAAGAAGTACAACGCTTACAAACAGATATTAAATACTATATTGATAAACAGCAGCGCGAAAGCACCACTATGGGTGACAAAGAGAAAAAAGAACTTGAAGGCAAGTTACGTGCATTAAGTGCTGAGTATCAAGAAAAAGCTAAGCCATTAGAAACTGAATTGCGTCGCCGTAAAGCAGAAGAGCAAAACCGTTTATTAGGTATGATCAAAGACTCAGTTGATAAAATTGGTAAAGCTGAAAAATATGACATTATTTTGCAAAGTACAGCTGTGGTTTATTTAAATAACGAAGCTGACAACCTTTCACAAAAAGTCATTGAAACAGTTAGTAAGATGAAATAACAATGGCTGCGTTTAAACTCTCTGAGTTAGCTCAGCAGGTTGAGGCTGACTTTGTTGGAGATGGCGACCAGATAATTAAAGCTGTTGGTAGTATTGATGATGCTACCGAACAGCAAATTACCTTTTTAACTAATAGTCGTTATCGCGATGCTTTAGAGCAAACTAAAGCTGGTGCAGTTATTTTACGTGCAGAAGATGCACAAGGGTTTAGCGGCAATCATATTTTGTCAAAAAATCCGTATTTAACTTATGCACGAATTGCACAATTGTTAGATCCAACCCCAGCTACAGCCGATAAACTGAGCGAAAAAGCGCATATTGACACTAGTGCAAAAGTGGCAAGTTCAGCAAAAATTGCCGCTTTTGCAGTGGTTTCTCAAGGTGCTGTAATTGGCGAAAATTGCCAAATTGGCGCAAATTGTTTTATCGGGGAAAATGTTGTTTTAGGCGACGGCTGTAAGCTTTATCCTAATACCGTTTTGTATCACAATGTTGTGCTAGGTAAACAGTGTATTATTCATGCCGGTGCTGTAATTGGTTCTGACGGTTTTGGTTTTGCACCTGATCAAGGACAATGGATTAAAATACCACAAGTAGGCACAGTTATTTTAGGCGATGATGTTGAAATTGGTGCGAATGTTACCATCGACAGAGGCGCAATACACAATACCGTGATTAAATCCGGCGTTAAAATTGATAACTTGGTTCACATTGCACACAATGTTGAATTAGGTGAAAACACAGCTTTAGCGGCAGGCACAAAAATAGCGGGCAGTACAAAAGTGGGTCAACGTTGTACATTTGCTGGCAATGTCTCTGTTAATGGTCATATCGAAATTGGTAATGATGTTCACTTTACTGGTACCAGTATGGTCACATCTTCTTTTAAACAAGCTGGGGTTTATTCTTCGGGTATTCCGGCGGTTGAAAATAAAGAATGGCGAAAAAACACAGCTAAACTTCGCCGAATAGATACCTTGTACGATAAAGTAAAGCAGCTTGAAGCTGAATTAAAAGCATTACAACAAGATTAATTTTAAACGTCGCATCATGGTGCATAGCTATGTATAATGCGCGTAAAAGAACAATGATTAAACAGGAAGCATCACTTTGAGCAACGAAATCAATCCGATCGATATTCAGGAAATTTTCACTTTATTACCTCACAGATATCCATTTTTGTTAATTGATAGAGTGATTGATTATAAGCCGCTTGATTATTTACATGGTTATAAAAATATCACAGTAAATGAGCCTATTTTTACCGGTCATTTTCCTGGTAAACCTATTTTTCCAGGTGTGTTAATTGTTGAAGCGATGGCACAAGCTACCGGTGTTTTAGGGTTTAAATCAATGCAGGCTGCTGAAACTCAATCTTCAGACAAAGAAGAGTTATATTTATTAGCTGGTATCGACAATGTTCGTTTTAAAACGCCTGTTACACCGGGTGACCAGTTGCATTTACACGCTAAATTTTTAAAAGAGCGTAAAGGCATTTGGAAATTTGATTGCCATGCCGAAGTTGATAACAAAATTGTTTGTTCTGCTGAAATTACCTGTGCAAGACGAGTAATGTAAAGGTGACACAGATGATCCATCCAAGCGCGATAATCGACCCGAGTGCCAAATTAGGTAACAATGTACAAGTTGGTCCATGGACATGGATTGGTGCCGATGTTGAGATTGGAGATGGAACTGTTATTGGCTCGCATGCGGTTATTAAAGGCCCGACTCAAATTGGAAAAAACAACCGTATTTTCCAATTTGCTTCTATTGGTGAAGAATGTCAGGATAAAAAATATGCTGGTGAGCCAACTCGTTTAGTGATTGGTGACAATAACGTTATTCGTGAATCTGTTACTATTCATCGCGGCACAATTCAAGATAATAGCTTAACTCAAATTGGCAATAATAATTTGTTGATGGCTTATGTGCATGTTGCTCACGACTGTATAGTTGGTAATGATAATATTTTAGCCAACAACGCAACACTGGCTGGGCATGTCCACGTGGGTGATTATGCTATTTTAGGCGGTTTTACAGGTGTGCATCAGTTTTGTAAAATCGGTAGCTATTCGTTTTGTGGGGTAGGGTCAGTGGTTGTTAAAGATGTACTGCCTTATTTAATGGTAGCTGGCCAAAATGCGGTACCACACGGGATGAACTTTGAAGGGTTAAAACGCCGTGGGTTCAGCAAAGAGGCGATTTTAGAGCTACGCCGTGCCTATAAAACCATTTACCGTAATGGCTTAACGTTAGCAGATGCAACTGCTGAACTTAAAACCGTTGCAGATAAAGAACCGGCCATCCAATTATTAGTTGAATTTATCGAAGCCTCAGAACGCGGCATTATTCGTTAATCATGACTCAAAAACAGTTGAAAATTGCCATTGTTGCCGGTGAAAAATCCGGTGACATTTTAGCGGCTAATTTGATACAAACGCTGACTGCAAGACTGAATCAAGCTGGGATCTCTGTTGCTTTTGAAGGTGTTGCTGGGCCGTTAATGCAAGCTCAAGGCTGTCAAACATTGTTTGATATGGAAGAGCTGGCAGTGATGGGCTTAGTTGAAGTTTTAGGCCGCTTACCTCGTTTATTATCTATTCGTAAACAACTTAAAAACCACTGGATTCAAAATCCGCCAGATTTAATGATTGGTGTAGATGCACCAGATTTTAACCTAACCCTTGAAAAGCATTTAAAACAAGCCGGTATTAAAACTGTTCATTATGTTAGTCCGTCCATTTGGGCATGGCGACAAAAACGTGTTTTTAAAGTAAAAGCGGCGGCAGATTTAGTATTAGCCTTATTGCCATTTGAAAAAGCTTTTTATGATAAGTTTGATGTACCGTGCCGATTTGTTGGTCATACTCTAGCAGATCAAATTCCACTGCAAAATGATGAACTGGCAGCTAAACAAGCACTTGGCTTAAATCCAGAACAAGAATATATCGCGGTATTACCGGGCAGCAGGCGCAGCGAAGTTGAGCTGTTATCTCCTGTATTTGCTCAAACCTGTGCTTTGCTTAACCAAAAATATCCTCACTTTAAATTTATTACTGCTTGTGTCAATGACAAGCGAAAAGCAGAATTACAAGCCGCAATGGCCGAGTTTGCGCCAGATGTTGAACTGATTTATGTGGATAATCAGTCGCGTGATGTGATGGCGGCCAGCAAAGCAATTATGATTGCATCCGGCACTGCAACATTAGAGGCTGCTTTAATAAAACGGCCAATGGTTGCTTGTTATAAATTTAAAGCTTTGTCTTATTTTATTTTTAAACGCATGGTGAAAGTTAAATTCTTTTCTTTACCTAACTTGGTAGCCGATCAAGCTGTGATCCCAGAATTATTACAGGATCAACTTACACCTCAAAGTTTATTAGCCGCAATCGAAAGCGTGCTTAAGCACAGCGAACAAATGCAGCAGTCATTCACTGAAATTCATCAAACATTAAAACAAAATGCAGGTGAACAGGCTGCACAAGCAATAGAAGAACTCTTAAATGCAAATTGATTTTGACTTTGAAGCCGAGCAGAAAACCCGCATTATTGCGGGTGTAGATGAAGTAGGTCGCGGACCTTTAGTTGGTTGTGTAGTTGCAGCAGCGGTCATTTTAGATCCAAATAATCCGATTATTGGTTTACGCGACTCAAAAAAGTTAAGTGAAAAAAAACGTGCCGCGTTTGAAATTGAAATTAAACAAAAAGCTTTAGCTTGGGCAATTGGTACGGCAACGCCGCTTGAGATTGATCAAATTAATATTTTGCAAGCAAGCTTTTTAGCGATGAAACGGGCAATTGAAGGGCTTAAAATAACGCCACAACTTGCGTTAATTGATGGTAATAAAGTGCCACAAGTTAGTATTCCGTGTCAGGCCATTATTAAAGGCGATGATTTAATTCCGGCTATCAGTGCAGCTTCTATTTTGGCTAAAGAATATCGTGACCGTGAAATGTTTGCATTAGCCGAGCAATTTCCGCAATACGGATTTGAAAAACACAAGGGTTATCCTACGGCGGCGCATCTTGCATTATTAGCCGAGCATGGTGTAATTTCTGCATACCGTAAAAGCTTTAAACCTGTGAAAAAATTATTAGAGAGTCAGGACTAATGACCGATCCTAAGTTTATTCATTTAAGAGTTCATTCCGATTTTTCAATGGTGGATGGTTTAGCCAAAATTAAACCTATTGTTGGCAAAATTGAAGAATTACAAATGCCGGCGGTTGCGATTACCGATCAGGGGAACTTATGTGGCCTAGTGCGATTTTATGGCGCTGCTAATGGCACCGGCATTAAACCGATTGTGGGTGCTGATTTTTGGGTTAAAAGTGATGAACTTGGCGATGAGCTGTTTCGTTTGGTTATACTGGCAAAAAATAATGAAGGTTATAAAAACCTGACATTATTGATTTCAAAAGCTTATTTACGAGGTTCAGTACAGGATAAACCGGTTATTGATAAAAACTGGTTAGTTGAGCATAAAGCCGGATTAATTTTATTATCCGGTGGCCGCGAAGGGGACTTAGGTTTAGCCCTAATTAAAGGCAACCAGCGGATGGCTCGCTCCATTACTGAGTTCTATCAAACTCATTTCGCTGACCATTTTTACCTTGAGCTATTACGTACCGGCCGTGAAAACGAAGAAGAATATCTTCACATGGCGATAGATTGGGCGGCTGAACATGATTTACCTGTGGTTGCGACCAATGAGGTTTGCTTTTTAAAAGCTGATGATTTTGCGGCGCATGAAATCAGGGTTGCGATTCACGACGGGTATACACTCGAAGATAAACGCAGACCTAAACGTTATTCCAATCAACAGTATTTACGCACAGAAGATGAAATGTGCGAGCTTTTTAAAGATGTTCCTGAAGCATTAACCAACTCAGTGGAAATTGCCAAACGTTGTAATGTCACTATACGTTTAGGCGAATATTTTTTACCAAACTTTCCAACCGGCGGCATGTCGACCGAAGATTATTTGGTGAAAGTGTCACAAGAAGGTTTAGAAGAGCGTTTAGTCTTTTTATTTCCTGATCCGAGTGAACGTGCCGAAAAGCGCGCTGAATATGATGAACGTTTAAAAATAGAGCTGGATTGTATTAACCAAATGGGTTTCCCTGGCTACTTTTTAATCGTAATGGAATTTATTCAGTGGAGTAAAGATAATAACATTCCGGTTGGACCAGGACGGGGTTCGGGTGCTGGTTCTTTAGTCGCTTATGCGCTTAAAATTACCGACTTAGACCCGCTAGAATTTGACCTACTATTTGAACGTTTCTTAAACCCTGAGCGGGTTTCAATGCCAGATTTTGACGTCGATTTTTGTATGGACAGACGAGATGAGGTCATTGATCACGTTGCACAAATGTATGGTCGGGATGCCGTATCTCAGATTATTACCTTTGGTACTATGGCTGCAAAAGCCGTGGTACGTGATGTAGGTCGGGTATTAGGCCATCCCTTTGGATTTGTTGACCGGATTTCAAAATTAATACCGGGCGATCCGGGGATGACGCTAGCCAAAGCATTTGATGTTGAGCCAAGGTTACCCGAATTATACGATGCCGATGAAGAAGTTCGCTCACTGATCGATATGGCGCGAATTTTAGAAGGTACAACCCGTAATGCCGGTAAACATGCCGGTGGTGTTGTTATTTCGCCAACGACAATTACTGATTTTGCGCCTTTATATTGTGATTCAGAAGGCAAGCAGCCGGTTACTCAATTTGATAAAAATGATGTTGAAACCGCAGGTTTAGTTAAGTTCGACTTTTTAGGTTTACGCACATTAACCATCATGCAGTGGGCAATTGATATGGCTAATGTTCGTTTGCAAAAAGAGGGTAAACCTGAAATTGATATTGCCGCTATTGCAACCGATGATAAAAAAAGTTTTGAAACCTTAAAGCGTTATGAAACAACCGCCGTGTTTCAGCTTGAATCGCGCGGGATGAAAGACCTGATAAAACGTCTGCAACCGGATTGTTTTGAAGATATGATAGCTCTAGTGGCGCTGTTTCGTCCCGGGCCGTTGCAATCAGGCATGGTAGATAACTTTATCGACCGTAAACGTGGCCGTGAAGAAATTTCGTATCCAGATGCTCAATATCAGCATGAATGTTTAAAAGAAATTCTTGATCCTACCTACGGGATTATTCTGTATCAAGAACAGGTTATGCAGATTGCACAGGTGATGGCGGGCTATTCACTGGGTGGAGCTGACTTATTACGCCGTGCTATGGGTAAGAAAAAACCCGAAGAAATGGCTAAGCAGCGTAGCACCTTTGAAGACGGCGCTAAAAATAATGGGATAGATCCCGAACTTGCAATGAAAATTTTCGACTTGGTAGAAAAATTTGCAGGTTATGGTTTTAATAAATCTCACTCCGCTGCTTACGCATTAGTTTCATACCAAACTTTATGGATGAAAACCCACTATCCATCTGAATTTATGGCCGCTGTTTTATCGGCCGATATGGATAATACCGATAAAGTGGTGACCTTGGTTGATGAAATTGAGCGGATGAAACTTAAAATTATTCCGCCGGATGTGAATCAGGGGCAATATAAATTTACCGTAAACGAACAAGGGGATGTCGTTTATGGTATTGGCGCGGTAAAAGGGGTTGGTGAAGGCCCGATTGAAGCGATTATTGAAGCGCGTAATCAGGGCGGTACTTTTAAAGATTTATTCGACTTTTGTGCCAGAGTTGACTTAAAGCGAGTTAATCGCCGTGTACTTGAAAAATTAATTCAAGCTGGCGCTATGGATGCGCTTGGACCAAAAGATGTAAAAGGCCCACACCGAGCTGCATTAATGGCAACGCTTGAAGATGCCATGCGCGCTGCCGATCAACACGCTAAAGATCAAATGTCTGGCCAAGGCGATTTATTTGGTTTATTAACCACAGAGCCGGAAGAAGTTGAACAAGCATTTGCCAATGTTGCTAAATGGCCGGAAGAAGTTTGGCTGGAAGGGGAAAGAGAAACCCTAGGTTTATATTTAACGGGTCACCCGATTAATCGTTATCGCAAAGAGCTAAAAAATTATGTTAGCGCACGAATTAACGAGCTTGCACCGACCCGTCGTGACGAAGAAGTTGCTACCGCAGGTTTAATTATTGGCGTTAAAGTCATGGTTAACAAAAAAGGCAGACGCTGGGCAATTTTAACCTTGGATGATAAAAGTGCACGAATTGATGTTAGAATTTTCCCGGATATGTTTGATGAATACGAAGCTTTATTAGTTAAAGATAAAGTGGTGGTTGTTGCTGGTCCAGTAGAGTTTGATGATTTTTCCGGCGGACTCGGAATGACAGCTAAACGCTTACAAGATATTGTGCAATTGCGGGAAAAACACGTAAAATCAGTGGCTGTTAATTTGAATCAACAAAATTTAACAGACAGTACAATTAATCAGCTAAATACAATATTAAGCAAAAAAGATGCTGAAAATAATTATGCGTATAAAGAAGGTGTGACCCCTTTAGTTTTTAACTACACTAGAGACAATGCGCAGGCACAAATTAAAGTTGGTGTGCAATGGTATGTGACACCAAGTGATAGTTTGCTGTATGATCTACGGCAAATTGTTGGAGAAGAACAGGTTTCACTCGTTTATTAGGCTTAATTTGACTCATAAACGACAGATTATTGATTAGCGTTCAGTCCCTAAAATAAACGCTGTTAGGGATAAATTGGACTTTAAAAGGGTAGAAATACATCCATGAGCTTAAGTTTTCTTGAATTTGAACAGCCGATTGCTGACTTAGAAGCAAAAATAGAAGAATTAAAAAACGTTACCAAAAATGGTGGCGAATTAAATATTGATATTGAAGAAGAGATCAATAAACTCAAACAAAAGAGCAAAGATCTGTCTGAAAAAATCTTCTCAAATTTAGGTGCATGGCAAATTGCCCAGTTAGCCCGTCATCCTCAACGCCCTTATACTCAGGATTATATTGACCGTGTATTTACTGAGTTTGATGAACAAGCAGGGGATCGCGCATTTGCTGATGACCCAGCCATTGTTTGTGGGACAGCTCGTTTAGATGATATTCCGGTTGTTGTGATTGGCCATCAAAAAGGCCGTGATACCGCAGAAAAAATTAAACGTAACTTTGGTATGCCACGCCCAGAAGGTTATCGTAAAGCATTACGTTTAATGCAAATGGCTGAACGTTTTAAAATGCCAATTATTACTTTTATTGATACTCCGGGTGCCTATCCGGGTGTTGGTGCTGAAGAGCGTGGCCAAAGTGAAGCCATTGCAAAAAATTTACAGGTTATGGCGCGTTTAACAGTACCCGTTATTTGTACTGTGATTGGTGAAGGTGGTTCTGGTGGCGCACTAGCGATTGGGGTAGGTGATAAAGTGAATATGCTGCAATATAGCACTTATTCTGTTATTTCACCGGAAGGCTGTGCTTCTATTTTATGGAAAAGCGCAGACAAAGCTGAATTAGCAGCCGAGGCTATGGGTATTACAGCTCCACGCTTAAAAGAATTAGGTTTAGTTGATAATATTATCAACGAGCCATTAGGTGGCGCTCACCGTGATTTTGCTTTAATGGCACATAATATGAAACAAACTATTAAAGCACAATTAACCGAGCTACAAGGGCAAGATGACGAAGCATTATTAGCTAACCGTTATCAAAAATTAATGTCGTTTGGTTATTGCTAATTATTTTTAAATTAAAAAATTAATGGCAATATCAGCTAACAAAACCCGCCTGTGCGGGTTTTGTTGTTTTAGAGCTAAACGGTAAATGAAAATGAATATGTTATTAAATAAAACAGAGTTGGATCAGTTGAAACAATTTGCCAGCGAGCAGCGACCTTTAGTGGTTGGGTTAAGCGGCGGAGTAGACTCAATTGTATTGCTGGATTGTTTAATTAAAAATGCTCAACAGCTTGCGCTGCAAATTAATTTGTCCGCGATTCATATTCATCATGGATTAAGTAAAAATGCAGATCACTGGCTGGCATTTTGCCGTGATTTTTGCCAACAACGCAACATTGCTTTTCAGTTTAAAAAGGTCAATTTAAATAAACAAAACCGGCAGAGCCTTGAAGCGCTAGCAAGAGCAGAGCGGTATCAAGCATTTGAACAGTTAACTTTAGATGACAGCGTATTAATTACCGCACAGCATTTAAATGATCAGGCTGAAACGGTGTTACTCCGGTTAAAACGAGGTAGCGGTCCTGCCGGTTTAGGCGCAATGGCAAGGTTAAGAAAGTTAAGTGAATTACCGGTTTTCGGCTCTACTTTAGATAAGGATGAAGCTCAACTTAACACTTACACCGATACCAACAAATTATTATGGCGGCCTTTGTTAAAACAAAATAAAGCCGCAATTTTGGCTTACGCGAAACAGCATCATTTAAGCTGGGTTGAAGATGAAAGTAATTTAAATGATGATTTTGAGCGTAACTTTTTACGCAATCAAGTATTACCCTTAATTGAGACTCGTTGGCCTGAATTTCAAAAGTGTATTGCCAGAAGCGCTGAACTTTGCCAGCAAGAGCAGGATATTTTAAAAGAAGTCGCAATACAGGATCTAGCCTTAGCCCAGTCTAGCAATCCCGAAAACCATGCTCATAAATTAAAAGCGTTAAATCAGCTCGATTTAACGGTTTTAGCTAAGTTGAGCATAGCCAGGCAAACTAATTTGCTGCGATACTGGTTGCAGAGCTTTTCTGAGCCGATGCCATCACAAGCCGTTATTCAGCAAATTTTAACAAATATTGGAACTCACGTAGAGCAGCAGCCTAAAGTTAGCTTGCAGCTTGGTGAGCTTTGGCAATATAAAAATAAACTGTTTTATTTTACTCAGGCGCAAGTTAATGGCTTTGCGACAATCGCCCAAGATATAACGCTAAGCCCAGCAGATTTAATACAAAATAACCAAACTCAGATTAATTTATCAAACGGACAAAACTGTACAATTAACTGGCAACAATTAGGTATTCAAATTAAAGCGGGCGATACCATTAAACTGACATTTAACCCAAGCGTAAAATTAACTTGCAGACCAAAATACCGAAACTGTACAAAAACGATTAAGCAATGTTTACAAGAGTTAGCAGTACCAGTTTGGCTTAGACCGCATATCCCATATTTATGGGTAAATGGTCAATTAAAAGCAGCCATTGGCTATTGGGAGTGTGAATAATGTTATTAATATCAAACTCTGTGTATTGACCAGATAACGAGATTGAGCTTAACTTTGTTCGCACGCAGGGCGCTGGTGGATACAATTATGTATAGATTAATTTTGTTAATTGTCTAATAATACTCTCAAACAATATTATCTCAGCCATTAAAATCAATATCTTTAATACGTAACCTTAGTGCTTTATTAATCCTGAGACCAGCATCAAACAATACAGCAGGCATAGAAGCTTGCTTTTTTGTAAATCTAAAATTTAAATTGTTGGTTTCTTTATTCAGAATATTTTTATAGACGAATATTATTGCGCAAAGAGCTTGATTTTAAGTTGCTGCGCTAACCTATTTATTAACGGCTAAATGAGTTAAGAATCGTTCAATTTCAAAATTTCCCATGTTTTCGGGCGCTTGTAACCATTAAAACGAATGAAATAGTTTATCCAATGCAAATAAGCTTTCTCTGTTTGATAACTGTAATATCGAATTCGCAATTCAGCTTGGATAGATTCTAAAAATGGTTATATACAGGTTTAATTTTAAGATTGATTTTTTGCCAGTACAGTCTCGCTTTCTCCAGAATATTAATGGCTCGCTTTCTACATTTATAATGTTAAGTTATTGATTTAAAATTATTTACTGGTTTGCATAATAGGCTGATTGATTCTCTGTTTCACACATTTATTGGTTTCTACACTAAAAAATATGATTGACTTTAAATTTAAATAGGCTAAGTTTTTGAAATTAATTATTTTTATTTATGGATTCTTTATTCAGCACGTATGTGGAAAGCGAGAATTCATGATAATAAGCTGTTAGGCATGTCTATGCATAAAATCATTATTATCTTAATTTTTTTATTATTTAACGATGAGTCAAGAGCTAATAGTGCTGTTGATAATATACCTAATTATGAGACACATGAGTTTCAGAGAGCACAAGAGCAAAACTATTCTGGTATGGTTTACATTTGCGTAGAGCTTTCAAAGAAAAATAATTACGCTGAAGATGGAGAGGCGCTTCTTGAAAAATTCAGAATAGCTTCAAAAATATCGCCAGAACACTCGGCAAAGATTAGAAAAGACGCTCAGCGTTGGTGGGCAAGTAAGCCTCAAAACATTGATTACAAATTTTTCTGGGACGATATGTGTGAAAAGCCTATGCAGAACATGCGTGATTTTTTTGATCTTTAGTGGTTAAGTGTATTCCAGTTTTGATGTACGGTTTGCCTAACAATCCGCGTCATTCGGGGCCTGCGGCCCCTGCGACGCTCACAAGTTCGCGCGCATGCGCGGGGCGTTAGTTTTTTTTCGATGACCGAGGATATATGAAGAGTCTTCTACTGAAAGCATGGAAAGATCCAGTATGGAGTAAAGTAATTTCAGCTGGGTTAATATTTATTTTTGCAGCTTGTTTTACGTGGATATCTGCTCTTTGGCCTGAAGTAAAAAGCATATTGTTTTATATTTTATCTTTGTTCGTATACGAAGTTGTAATCCCTGTCTGGGCTTTATGCCTAATCGTACCTTTTCTTGTATTACTTATTCCTTTTATTCACTCAAGAATACCTGATCGTGAGCCTGCTTTTATTAACTATAAATCAGATCAAATTTTAGGAATTGATTGGTCGTGGAACTGGTCAAAGCCTAATTATCATAATGACAAATATTCAATCAGGGATCTTCATCCTCGTTGCCCTGATTGTAAATCTAGCCTAGAACTTAACGATTATTCAGGACAACTTGTGCATTGTATTAATGATGATTGCAAGTGGCAGTGGCAACAACAAGGTAATTTTGAAAATAGAATATCTCATTCGTCTATGTTAAATAGTAAGGTTCGGAATATAATTGACCGAAAAATACACAACGGTGAATTCAAAACCTAACAAATTACTTGACGAATAACAATGACACTCACTGTTAAAATTAAATATTTTCAGCTAGTTACTTCTATTTCTTAACTTGCTTTATAGGGTTGTGAATAAATTAATATTTTATATTTTGCTAAATTAATTGTTATCTATCCAATCATTGCACTTATTACTTGAAAGAAAATAACAATGACACTCACTGTTAAAATTAAATATTTTCAGTTAGTTACTTCTATTTCTTAACTTGCTTTATAGGGTTGTGAATAAATTAATGTTTTATATTTTGCTAAATTAATTGTTATCTATCCAATCATTGCACTTATTACTTGAATTCAAGCAGGAA
>NZ_JAOPFU010000149.1 GCF_025515275.1 Catenovulum sp. 2E275 | reverse complement strand
AACTTTTACAGCACTACATTATGATTAATAAACCTGAGCTGCGCATAAGAAAATGAACTAAATGCCCTTGTGGTGATCAGATCTTTCGACCAAGATAAATATTGAGAACCGAGGACAAGGGCATGATTAACTTAGACGCAATTTATGTAGATGTCGACGATTTTTGTTTACTATTCGAACCTCAATGGATAACTCACCTAATCGAAACCGGTGAAAAGCAGCGAAATAAACTATCTTATGACTTGGCTACTCAAAAAACGGATAAGATTTCGACCGAGAGACAATGGTTATTATACAGATAACCGTGATACTGAAGGTTTTGAGGTATTG
>NZ_JAOPFU010000148.1 GCF_025515275.1 Catenovulum sp. 2E275 | reverse complement strand
AATATAGGGTCGTTATGTAAACTTATTATTATAAAAATCAAATAAAATCAGACTGTTAATTTATATCATCTCCATGAAACCAATACCTTGTTAAAAACAAAGCGAGAAATAATTTGAGTTTTTGGCGTATCGTTATTATAACTGTATAAATAAACAGCGATTAAAGTTGAAGGATTTATTGATGGCTAAATCTCAATTTATCGAGTCAATGAGAACTGAGCTCAGAACCAAGCATTATAGTTATGCAACCGAAAAATCTTATTTGCACTGGGTTCGTACTTTTATTCGTTTTAACGATTATAAACATCCAAAGGATATGGGAAATTCAGAAAT
>NZ_JAOPFU010000147.1 GCF_025515275.1 Catenovulum sp. 2E275 | reverse complement strand
TGATTTCCAGGAGTATAGATAATGGGTAAATTTGGATTTAAGTTTAATACCCAATCAATATAGTGAGATTTAACGCCATCCATAATATCGCCGGCGAGTATGAGAATATCTAAATCAGGAGAAAATGCAAAATCAGGTAAGTTTTCATTTTCAAAACATCCTAAATGAACGTCTGAAATGGCGTTTAGAACAATAGAGTTTTTCATTTATTAAAAGCTTTAACTTAAGTTTACTTGGAAGCCAATTTATTTTTTAATGCCGTAATTAGCTCAAGTTTTTCTGACTCCGATAACGCTTCGATTAGGCAATTAAGCTCAGCGGAATTATCCGAATCACAAAAAAA
>NZ_JAOPFU010000146.1 GCF_025515275.1 Catenovulum sp. 2E275 | reverse complement strand
GTGTCGCCCGGGTGGTGGAATTGGTAGACACAAGGGATTTAAAATCCCTCGATCGTAAGATCGTGCCGGTTCAAGTCCGGCCCCGGGCACCATTTCCTATTATAGGAAAGCATAAACTCTCTTATGCGGCTGTAGCTCAGTTGGTAGAGCACAACCTTGCCAAGGTTGGGGTCACGAGTTCGAGTCTCGTTAGCCGCTCCAAATTTTCTTATCTTAGTATTTTATTCTTATCTTGTTTTTAAGTTTAATGACTGAAAATTCTAAATTCTAAATTCTAAATTCTAAATTCTAAATTCTAAATTCTAAATTCTAAATTCTAAATTCTAAATTCTAAATTCTAAATTCTAAAT
>NZ_JAOPFU010000145.1 GCF_025515275.1 Catenovulum sp. 2E275 | reverse complement strand
TGCGCACATCCACAAGACGGCTATATTTGTCGTCATCATATTCACGAAACTGCATTTCGAAAACAACTCAGACTCGCAGTCAAGAATTCGGGAATACATAAACGGGTGACGGCTCATACTTTTAGACATTCATTTGCAACTGAGCTACTGCGTTCTGGTGCTGACATTAGGACGGTTCAAGAACTACTTGGTCACAATGATGTAAAAACAACTGAGATTTACACGCATGTCATTGGCTCTAAATTTGGCTATGCTCGCAGTCCGCTTGATCTGGCGTACTGAAGTCTTAAATCTTCTAATAGTAAATCCGTTGTCTGTTTTTAGTCTGAGAGCCAACGTTCAATAAAAAGCGAACTAAGATCTG
>NZ_JAOPFU010000144.1 GCF_025515275.1 Catenovulum sp. 2E275 | reverse complement strand
TGATTCCATTTCGAACTCAGAAGTGAAACACAATAGCGGCGATGGTAGTGTGGGAGTTCCCATGTGAGAGTAGCACACTGCCAGGCTCTTAATTCTTATCCAGAGTGATAAGGTCTAAACCAAGTGTTTAGGTAGTTAGTACATATCGTACACAAATAACTTACCATGACAGGTTATTTTAAATAGAAAGCTATTTAAAATAAGTTGTTGACTTATTAAATATAACGCGTAATATACGCGCCTCGTTAGACGAGCTAAGCCTCTGAAAACGAAACTGTTCTTTAAAAATTAGGTAACCTTATTTATCTGTGTGAGCACTGGCATAAATTAGGATGAATCAAAGATTTATCAATTTATTCAGGTTCAC
>NZ_JAOPFU010000143.1 GCF_025515275.1 Catenovulum sp. 2E275 | reverse complement strand
TATGTTTATACCTGTAATTATGGCCGGCGGCTCAGGTTCGCGTTTATGGCCATTATCACGTTCGGCATACCCAAAGCAGTACTTAGCACTTACCAGCGACAATACCATGTTGCAAGATACAGTTTTAAGGTTAAAAGGGTCAGCGCATGCAGCGCCATTAGTGATTTGTAATGAAGAGTCCAGATTTATGGTGGCCGAGCAATTAAGAGCCATCAATGCATTAAAATGTCCAGTTGTTTTAGAGCCGGTGGGCAGAAATACAGCACCCGCAATTGCTTTAGCGGCATTACAAGCTGTAGCCAACGGGGAAGACCCAATATTATTAATTTTAGCGGCAGACCATGTTATTACTAACCAAACTGCATTTTTAGC
>NZ_JAOPFU010000142.1 GCF_025515275.1 Catenovulum sp. 2E275 | reverse complement strand
TTAGCGGCATTACAAGCTGTAGCCAACGGGGAAGACCCAATATTATTAATTTTAGCGGCAGACCATGTTATTACTAACCAAACTGCATTTTTAGCCGCAATAGAGCAAGCAGAAGCTCTAGCTAAACAAAATGCAATGGTGACCTTTGGCATAGTACCGAGCCACGCAGAAACCGGCTATGGTTATATAAAAAGAGGCCAATCTCACCAAAGCGCTTATAAAGTAGATAGCTTTGTTGAAAAGCCAGATTTAGCCACCGCAACCGAATACTTAAACAGCAGAGAATACTACTGGAACAGTGGCATGTTTATGTTTAAAGCCAGCCAGTATTTACAAGAGCTAGAAAAATATAACCCAGAAATTCTAGCCGCCTGC
>NZ_JAOPFU010000141.1 GCF_025515275.1 Catenovulum sp. 2E275 | reverse complement strand
TTAGCGGCATTACAAGCTGTAGCCAACGGGGAAGACCCAATATTATTAATTTTAGCGGCAGACCATGTTATTACTAACCAAACTGCATTTTTAGCTGCAATAGAGCAAGCAGAAACCCTAGCCAAACAAAATGCAATGGTGACCTTTGGCATAGTACCGAGCCACGCAGAAACCGGCTATGGTTATATAAAAAGAGGCCAAACTCACCAAAGCGCTTATAAAGTAGATAGCTTTGTTGAAAAGCCAGATTTAGCCACCGCAACAGAATACTTAAACAGCGGAGAATACTACTGGAACAGTGGCATGTTTATGTTTAAAGCCAGCCAGTATTTACAAGAGCTAGAAAAATATAACCCAGAAATTCTAGCCGCCTGC
>NZ_JAOPFU010000140.1 GCF_025515275.1 Catenovulum sp. 2E275 | reverse complement strand
AATCTTCATAGGAGATTGATTTTGCCTAAGTTTATTCCAGCCAACTACAACCAAACCAGCATGGTCATCATTAACTATCAAGACCAATTGCAAGCCGGTACATTTGAACATGCCATTCACTATCTAATTGAACACAAATTGGATTTAAGCGTGTTTTACCCCAAATATAAAAATGACGACAATGGCCGCCCAGCTTATGACCCGGCAGTACTGTTAAAAATCATTTTATTTGCCTATTCAAAGGGCATCACGTCAAGCCGAGAGATTCAGTGGTGCTGTGAAACCAATATTATTTTTAAAGCGCTCAGTTGTGACAGCGTGCCACACTTTACAACGATAGCGGCGTTTGTATCCGGGCGCCAGATTGAAATAGAACACCTGTT
>NZ_JAOPFU010000013.1 GCF_025515275.1 Catenovulum sp. 2E275 | reverse complement strand
ATGATGACCATGCTGGTTTGGTTGTAGTTGGCTGGAATAAACTTAGGCAAAATCAATCTCCTATGAAGATTTGATAATCCTATTAGATCACAAATAGATCTGCGCTTAAAGCTGTATTTTGAGGTTTTTCTACAGGCTCAACGCCGCAATATGGGCTTATTAAGCTTGGCTAAAATTAGCGAAGAATGAGCGCCAGCCAAGCTTTAGACGTCCCATCCATAATTGCCTTGTTAGCTTTTAGTAATACTCATCATATGGGTTTTCTGTTTCCAGCTTTTCATAGCAATCCTTGCAAAAATACTTCCAGTTTTCAATACCTTTCATATTACCGAAATCGACACCATGTATTTCACTTTCAAGTTCCAATTCCGAGCAACTTTCGCACTCAAGGGTAGGTTCGTAATAACCGCAAACATAACAAGTGTCAATTGCATCTTCAATAACAAATGAACCTCTTTTGCAAGCACTACATTCCCAAACATTTTCGGAGTTGATGCTTTCATTTTCTATTCTAGATTTTGCTCTTTGTTCAAGTTCATCGACATATTTGTCAAGTTTCATTACTTCTTGGTCTAAGGGGTAAGGTAAGTCGGCAATAATGTCTTCATCTAAATGTTTTTGGCAAAATTCAGTATAGAAGCCTACTAGTGTTACAAAATTTGATTTTATTTGCTCAATTGATAAATTGAATTCAAAGTGAACAATCTGATTTCTTAAGTCCGATGCTGTTTTTATCGCTGAAAAGTCTGAAGAATCCAATTCTACTTTTGATATTTTTTCTAACCGGCTAATGGCAAGCCATAGATCTACAGTGTGTTTTGGTCTATCAATATTAGAGTATATTAATACCTCTTGAGTCCACCTTAACCTTTCTTTTAAACAAGTTTCAATTGCTTGTACGAGTAATAAAATTGCAAATTTCCAATGTTCTTCTGACTTTTCTGCCAGAACTGCTTTTGATATTGACTCAATAAAAAAACTTTTTGAGTTCTCAAGTAGTGTCATTTTAAGTTTGGACAAATTCACCTCGATCAGAAATAAAAGCTAACGCTTGTGACAACGGCGGTTTAGGCTTGGCAATTTTTTTGCGTCTTTTTGCAAAAACAGTGACAAGACTAAAACGTCCGATTGCTCGCACTTGTTAAACATCAGATTGATCAAAGTTACCGTTAAGATCTGTTTGCCCCCAACGAATATAGCCTGTATCAAATATCCGTTCAGCAAAATTACTCTGGTCAATTGAAAATCCAACTTTACTTACTTGTTCGAAATCATTTTCATCGATTTCACGAAAGTGTGAATTTACAACAAACCTGTTCTCAGATATTAATCCCACACCCAAAATAAAATGAGGGAAAAGAGCACCTTTAACTGCAACTTCCCTTTGGCGAGGGTATAAACCCAAAGCCTTGTACGTTGGCAAACCACATCCAGTTACAACCGATTGATGATGGTCACTTACCCATGGTGCAATAGCATGAGCATGGAAGGGTTTAGGTATAAAATAATGAAATATAAGCTTTTCTTTAGGGTTTTTATTAACTTTTGAAAAACCCATTGCAACTCTTTTTTCAACGCTTGTTGAAACTAACTGTGTTTCAATACGTATGCCAGGCGAACCTGCAATATGTAGCCAATACAGGTAATAATCTCGAGCTTTTAACTTAGTTTGTTCTGTATATGCATTAATACTTTCTACAAAATTTCTGCAATTCCGTGGTTCATTAAAGTAGTCTCTAAACTTTCTAGAGGTGTTCTGTAATACTCGATTGCGTCGTTCCGGGGTATTTATAACGTTCGATATTCTCTCGAATATAAATTCTAACGTTCTCTCCGAACAATCATTAATACCAGTAAGAAATTCGCGATTTTCATCAAAATGATCCACTGAAAAATGCCGCGCTTTTTCCCCAAAATAGAATGCACGTTGAAATAGATCACCAGTTTCAAAGTCGCTTTGATCACCAAAGAGACGACGCCTTACATTTTTCTGCTCCTCACCTCTGTACAGCAAGAGAACTTCACCCTCTTTATCTTTCTCACGAATATAGCTTTTAAAAGAACAAAATTTCATTTGCTCTTCAATAGAGAGAGGAGTGAAGTCAGAATTTACGTATTCCATATGCCTTCCATGAGGTTTAACAATTTAATAGTGCGCGTTTTTCGCATTTTTCTTCCGAAAATTCGCTCATTTATCTACTTGCTGTATTTTTAGCAAATTAGCTAACACTTTGCCAGATATATTATTTCTTCTGTTACAAAAGATATTTTAAGCAAGAATATACGCAAATGGCGCATTTTCTTGAATATAGGGGAAAGGCAATGATTATGGGTGTGTACACAATCTACGCAGGCTGTATTTTTTACGACATATTACTTAATTACAAATTCGATTGTAAGTCGCCATTTCTGGCGAAATAAATAATACTTTACGGCTAAAGTCGAACCGACAAAACTCGGTATTTAGCTCAAAATAAAATTTTAAATAAAATACCAGCCGGTGTTTTAAAACAGATTAAATATGTACTGCTATTTAACGGCGAGACAAATGTAAGGTATGACCACTATTCACTATAATGCCTATAAAACAACAAACGGCCTGACGGCCTGACGGCCGTTTGATTGATAAACATTTGATAGCGTTAAAATCGCTTGGTCATTATACGGTGGGCAATCAATTAACCTTTTACCGCGTCTTCATCACCAATATGAACTGCGCCGCGTTGCTCGGCTAGTTCAATTTGGCGTTCACGCTCGGCAAAACGGGCTTTATCTTCCTCTGAGGTTTTATCAAAACAATGCGGACAACTTACGCCTTTTTGATACTGTTCGGTTTGTTTTTCAGCTTCGGTAATTGGCATGCGGCAAGCATAACATTGGTCGTAGCTGCCTTGATTAAGTGCATGATCAACCGTGACTCGCTGATCAAATACAAAACACTCACCTTTCCACATAGTTTGCTCGGCTGGTACTTCTTCTAAATATTTTAAAATACCGCCTTTTAAATGATAAACCTCATTAAACCCCTGCTCTTTTAAATAAGCAGTTGATTTTTCGCAGCGAATACCGCCGGTGCAAAACATAGCGACTTTTTTATGTTTATTTGGATCTAAATGTTTTTCAACATACTCTGGAAATTCACGGAACGTTTTTGTTTTTGGATCGACCGCGTTTTCAAAGGTGCCAATGGCAACTTCGTAATCGTTACGGGTATCGACTAATAATACTTCTGGATCAGAAATTAATGCATTCCAGTCTTTTGGTTCAACATAAGTACCAACCACCTGATTAGGATCAATTCCCTCAACGCCCATGGTCACAATTTCTTTTTTAAGCTTAACTTTGGTGCGATAAAACGCTTGCTCGTCAGCCTCTGACTCTTTGTGTTCAATATCCACTAATCGAGGATCAGATTTAAGCCAGTTTAAAACTGCATCAATTCCTGCTCGCGGGCCAGAAATCGTGCCGTTAATACCTTCATTAGCTAATAATAAAGTGCCTTTTACCTCGTTATCGGCCATTACATTGTGTAATGGCTCACGCATGGCTTCAAAGTTTTCAAGGCGGGTAAATTTATATAAAGCTGCGACAACAAATTTCATTGGATTTCCTCTTGTTTAAGTCCAATCGCAAATTGGATACAAAATTCAGGCGGCAAATTATACCCGGTTAAAACAAAAATGCGAGCTTAACAAGCTCGCATTGATTTATAACCCAGTTAACGAATTAAAGCGGTAGTTTAAAGTGCTTCAATTCTGGCTGTGTAACCGCCGCCGGGGGCAAGTTTCATCGTTAACTTAGATTGTTTATTCACTTTAATCACTCGTTTTTTGTAATCTTCAGCAAACCGGTCAGCGTTTATGCCATCTTCAAAAATGGTCATTTGATAAGTTTGACCGTCTGTTAAAAATGATAAATCTAAGCTAAGTTCTCGTGCGTTTTCATCATTTAATGTGCCGATAAACCAAGTATTAGCATGTAACCGAGCTACGCTAATGTAATCTCCTATTTTGCCATGTAAAACTTGAGTGTCATCCCAAACCGTTGGCACTTTCGCCATAAAACTGGCTGACTCGTTTTCCTGACGATAACGGCTTGGTGTATCCGCCATCATTTGTAGCGGGCTTTCGTAAACCGTTAACATTGCCATTTGGTGCACTCTGGTGGTTTGGCTCATAGGGCGATTAAAACGAATGGCAAAATCCTGATGATCTTCGGCTTTTCCACCATATTCAATATCTTCAAACGCTTTTGGACCAACCGCATTAGACATAGCACCCGGCGTATAATCCATAGGGCCGGCAACCATTCTAATAAATGGTAAAGTGGTATTGTGCTCAGGTGTACTATCTTCACTCCATTTATTCCACTCTAATCCTTTTACCCCTTCTCTTGAGATAACATTTGGATAAGTACGGCGAAGCCCTGCTGGTTTATATGAGCCATGATAATCAACTAATAAATGACGTTTGGCTGCCTCTTTTGCTATTTTCCAGTAAAAATTAACCATTTGCTGATCATCTCGCTGAAAAAAATCTGGCTTAATGCCAACGGCACCAAGTTCAGCAAATCTATCCATTGCCTGCTCAAATTGGTCTCTTAGGGTTAACCATGAGGTCCATAAAATAATATCTACATTTTTACTTTTTGCATAGGCAATAATTTCCGGTACATCCATATCCGGCACTGTGCCCATTAAATCACCCAGCGGATACCAGCCCTCATCCAAAATCACATATTCAAGGCCATAATCTGAAGCAAAATCAATGTAATACTTATATGTTTGTGTATTCACACCAGCTTTAAAATCTACCCCAAACAGGTTATTTGCGTTATACCAATCCCAAGCAACTTTACCCGGTTTAATCCAACTGGTATCGCCAATTTGATTCGGTTTAGCCAGTTGATAAGTTAATTGATTCGTCACTAGCTGGCCGTCGTTTTCAGCAATTGCCAGTACACGCCACGGAAAATCGCGTTTACCTTGAGTTTTAGCAATATAAGCAGCGCGTTTGGTAATTGGCTCGTTTCTATCTACCAAAGGTTTTAATGCTTGTTTAGCTAAAGGATAATTTGCAAAAGTACCGGTTAATCCTTTGCCATTACCTAATAGCCACAAGCCAGCATAGTCTTCCAGCGCAGTTTCGGTAATTAAAACTTTTATGCCCTGACTATCAACTAAAGCAGGCGTGCTGGCTAAATCTTGGGTTGAAATATCAGTAAGCTGCTTTTTTAAATAGCTTCTTTCGTTATGTGAATAAAAACCTTCTTCTTGCGGATAATAAACCAATGCATTTTTTGCAAAGTTAAATTCAGCAATTTCTTGATTTACCTGAATATCTTGATTGATATTTGTTTTAAAGCGGTAAGCAACACCATTATTAAATGCTCTAAACTGAACATGATATTGGTTATCAAAAATCAATTCTAACTGGTTATAATGATTTTTAATTTTGGCCGACTTTACTTTAACTTCCGGCGCTAGCCATTCATCAACCGACTCTGTAGCTGTATTGACCACTTTTACATTAGCTGACAAGTTTGGGTGTTTATCGACAACTAAATCAAGCTGTGATGGCGAAATAACTAACTTATCATCCACCTCAACCTGATAAGTTAACCCCTGATTAAAATTTAGCTCAACTTCAATATTTGAGTCTGGTGAAGACAATGTGTAGGTTTGCGCTTGAGCCGCAAAATTGGGTAATACGTTTAACCCTAAGATACTAAAAAAAATAAGCTTATGTTTGGAAGCTGTTAACCTACTCCAGCTTTGCTTGCTAAATATCATTTTGACCTCTCAATATGTATAGATAATGTTAGTGCGTGCTTTTAATAATAGATAAAAAACTTAAAATATCAACAAAAACTTAAACGTTTTAGTTATTATTTAAAAACAACATAAAAAGAAAAATAAAAATTATACAAAATGGTTTAAGTTTATTGAGTTTAGCAGTTATGCATACAAGAATAGTTGGACAGATAACCTATGTTGATCAAAAACAGGAAAGTGTCAGTTAGGTAAATTGCTTTATGTACAACTCTGATTAATATAATCTTGATGAGATGGCGCTTGTAAGGCAGCAGCTTGCATGGCTGCTTTTAAACGATTAAGCCAATCGACTGAGTCAAATTTTCGGTAAGCCATTAAAGGGTCACTCTTTTCAGGCAAGTTTAATTGACCAAAATGCACTGCTAACCAACTCGCATTACCAAATAAATCTTTTTCTCCTGCAATTAAACGCCCATATCTTTTAAAATGTTGTATTTTATAGCTCAAGCTCTCGGGTAACTGCATGGAGGCACAATAACGCCACATTTCACTATCAGTCCTTTGATTTAAGTAATAATGTAATATGATGAAATCTCTAATATTTTCTATTTCAGCAATCGCAATCCTGTTATATTCATCAATCACAAGTTGGTCAAAATCTTTATCTGGAAATAGAGCTAATAATTTTGCTATCCCTGCTTGTATTAAGTGAATACTTGTTGACTCTAGTGGCTCAATAAAACCACTAGAAAGCCCAATTGCGATTACATTTTTATGCCAGAATAGGTTTCTTCTCCCTGTGGTAAAGCTTAGCAATTTAGGCTCAGCTAAAACATCGGTTTCAATATGCTCAATTAACCTATCCTGAGCTGTTTGTTGATCTGTAAAATGGCTGCTAAAAACGTGCCCATTGCCTGTTCTATGCTGTAACGGTATTCGCCATTGCCAACCTGCTTCATGTGCAATTGAACGAGTATAGGGGGTTAGCTGTCCTTTTGCTGATGGCACTGCCCAAGCTTTATCGCAAGGTAACCAATGAGACCAGTTTTGATAACCTGTTTTTAAAACCCCTTCGATTAAGAGACCACGAAAGCCTGAGCAGTCAATAAATAAGTCAGCATCTACAATATCACCTGAACTCAATTCAACAGAGTCAATAAACCCATTTTCCAGATGTTGGTGAACTTTGACTATTTTTCCTTCATGCCGAGCGACTCCTCTTTGTTGTGCATACTCTCTTAAAAATCGCGCATACAAACCAGCGTCAAAATGATAAGCATATTCGTGAGTAGACAATACATTTCGAGGATCACTCAAAGGTGGTTGAAACTTATTTGCTTTGGCTAATTGCCAAGCCATACAGTAATCATCAAAAACGGATGCTTGTCCGTTTTGATACGCTTGCCACCAATATTGGTGCAGATTAACCATATCAAACGGTCTGGCATAACTACCAAATGGGTGAAAATAACTATGCCCTTTTTTACCCCAGTTAATAAATTCAATACCTAACTTAAATGTGCCCTGAGTAAAACAAAGAAACTCTTTTTCATTTAAGCCTAATGTTTTATTAAAACTACGAATAGGCGGTATAGTCGCTTCACCAACACCTACTGTCCCAATATCATCTGATTCAATTAGATGGATATCACAATTATGCTGTAAAGCATTAGCTAGCGCAGCTGCACTCATCCATCCAGCTGTACCACCACCAACAATAATTATTTTTTTTATCTGCTTTGTGTCATTCATATTATTCTTCCTAATAACTAAGGCCGTACATCAAAAGCAACAACTAATCTCTGCCCTTTATCAAACGGTACAGTGGAATGCCACATAGTAGACGGAAATAAAACCAATTTAGCTTTTTCCGGTTTAACTTGTGTATGGGCTGATAAATTAAGATTAAGTTCTGGTGGAGGCGTTCCAAACTGAAGGTATCCAGCTGGAGGATTCCCCATTTCTGAAGATTTAGGTAAATCTACGTACAAAGCGCTACTGATCCATCCCATTGGATGAGTATGACTAACGTTAAACCCTTGCGAATTTAATTTAACAGACCAACTTCCAGAGAAACGTATACCTATGTCAGATAATTGATTTCGGTTAACGCCCAACAAAGGATGTCCAGTTTCGTGAGCGGGTAAACTACTAATGTATTTTTTTACCTGTTTCTGAATTTCTATTTTTAATTTTTGAATAATAGGCTCGTGGCGCAAAAATAAATTCTGATCGGTTTGTGTTCCTTTTCGAACAGATTGTTGAGCAAAAGGGTTTACCGCGGTATGTAATTGCTCAAGCTTTACTTTTAATGCAGATAATTGTGCTGCATTAAAGTTAACCTGATAGCTTTGAATGAAATTACGAGTGCCTTCTTGTCTATGGCTGCCATCTAACCATGACGATTTATCTGCATTAGTTAAGCGCCAAATTAATGATAAATAAGGCCAAAATACCCGAGCTTGAGCAGTCTGAATATACATTAATGCAATTTTTTCAGCATCATTATACAAACCTTGTTTAAGATAGCTCCGAAGCAACGCCATATCACGTAATGGCTCTTGGATTTGCTTTGTTTGCTGGAATAGCACTTGTGCAGTGTCAAACTGACCGGATTCACTCGCTACAAACAAACGAGCCAATTTTAATGAGTCAATTTCACCGAATATATTCTCTGCTCGCTCAATAATATCAAGAGCTGGCTGCCACTGTTTTAGTTGCGCAAGCTGTCTAAACCAGCCTAACCATAACTCAATTTCATTAGGGTTATGGTTTATTGCTTGCTGATAAGATTGAGTAAATTGATTTAAATCACCCTGAGTATATTGTTGCTGGGCATATAATTTGTGCCCTTCCAGCCAAGTAGGGTGCTGCTTTAATACTTGATTTAACAAATTATGAGATTTTAATAAATCACCTTCTGCAGCTAAAGCCATAGCCAAGCCACGTGTTGCATTTAAATCTCCAGGTTTTAATCTGTCTAAATATTCAAATGCAGTTACAGCTGGCAAGCCACAATAAAAACGACTTTGCGCGTAGGCCAATGCTGTATCGTAATCATTTGGTTTTATTGCCAAGGCCCGTTTAAATGCCTGCATCGCATCCATTTCGGACTGAATTTCATGATAAGCAAAACCTAACAATTTCCAACCATCAAAGAGCTTTTCGGACTGCTTAACGATTTTTTGTAAAAGGGCTATCGCTTGTTTAAATTTAGATTGTTGCATCAGCAAATAAGCTTGCTGTGTAGATGACTGCATCATATTCAAAACCTTAAATTAGTCCTAATTGCTGGACTTTTAAGTTAATTTTTTGAACTACTCAGATTATATAAAAAGTAGTAGTTGCTTTAACTTAAAACAACTACTACTGTCATCATTTATCAATTTAGGTACAACTTAGTGTAGATATAAACTACTCAAAGCTTACCTTTACAGAAGCGGTTATTGTGCGCCCCAATGTTGGGTTAACTAATAACACGGCAGTTTCACTAGATTCGTCCACGCTAATAACCTGGCCTGGGCTTCGTACTGCAAACTGATCAAAAATATTATAACCAGTTACACTAAATTCAAGATTCTCTGTCGGAGCATAACGTAAGCTAGCCCCCCAAGTAGTTGAACCTTCATATTTATCTAACGAGCCACGAGCATAAGTTTCAGTTTGGCCTGTCATATTAATACCGGCAATAACCTCATCGGTAAACTCATAATTTGCAGACATGGTATAAGTTAGGTTTGGAATTTCCCATGCTTCGCTCCAACCAGAATCTCCGGCAGCTCGTGCTTTTGCATCTGTGATAGTCGCGTTTGCAATTAAATTCAACCCACCAAATCTCAGCGTCCCTAAAACTTCAGCTCCTTGTGATTCATATTCACTATCTAATACACAACCGCCATTAGGGCACGAAGGAGTTGAAGTCGGCTCGTAAGCACTTTGGGTAAAGTCACCCTGTAACAAGGTTAATTCAAAAGTATAATACCCATAACCATCGCCCACATCACCACGGTTTTTAACACCAATCTCATACTGATTCACAAAATCAACAGCAGCTGTACGGCCTGCTTGAGTTAATGAACCATCAGGATTAATTTTACCGCTCATTGTTTGACGATCTGCATTAAAACGACCGCCACGAGAACCCCGCATGAAAAAGCTGGTGTCATCACTGTATTTGTATAAACCACCAACAGTCCAAGAATTGTAGCTCACTGAATAATCTAAATACTCAGCATCTCCATCTGGTATTAAACCAGGAATAGTTACATCTTCACCAGATACATCAACATTAATCACTTCACCACTTGAGCCGACGGCCCAGCCTGATGCTTCCACTGTATCGCGACGCACACTTGCATCCAGCGTAAACATGTCAGTATCTAAATCAACAGATACATAAGGTGCGGTATCTGTGTAAGCTAAATCAACTTCACGAGCAACAGCTGCTCCCCATGCATCATTATAACCAGCAATACCATTCGCGGTTAATTGATTACCTTCATCATCTAATAATTCCAGCATCGCTGGGTTATTACCACTTAACTCTTTATAAGTTCTGTTAGGATGCCAATCTTGGGCAATATTTTGGTTCATGTAGAAAAAACCACCGCGTACAGACAGTGTATTTCCGTCAACATCAAACTCTTTTGACAAGGTCAAATCATTGACAAAACTACCGATATCGCTAATGTTTGTATGAACATTAACATTACCATCGTAATAAGCTTTATCATACGCTTCGCCCTGCATAGGTCCGTTTGCATATACTAAATTTAAATCGCCAACAGGTGTCATCCCTAAAAACGAACTTGAAAATGAACCACTCATATCGGTCCAACGCATTTTATTGTCTAAAATTAATTCATCTTCAAATTCGTAATGTAGCTCTGTACCGATAGCAAAAGTTTTTGTGCTAATACCTGATAAATTAACTCGTTCCAAACCGCCTTCACGATTTAAAACTAAAAAGTTTTGGTTATTAATGGAATAATTAGAAGTATCTCGACCATCAAAACCTGGGTATTGTTTAATGCCTGTTATAGAGTAGCTGCCATTGGCGTTTTTCTTGGCTTTTGCTAATGCCGGAGAGCCAGTATAATTTGGTTCTTGAGTATCTGCTAGCTTAACCAAAAATCGAATATAACTGGTGTCATCAGCCAGATACTTAGTTAAATTAGCCTTAATTTGCATGCTGTCACTGACAACATAACCAGCATCTTGCGGGCCTTTACCCACTTTATAAAAACCACCTACGTGATAATTAACGCTGTCGCTGGCAAACCCGCCGTATCTAAAATCAACTTTGGTTTCATCGTAACCAACACCGGTTGTTAATTTGACATGACCACCATCATATTGACCGTAATTACTGATATAGTTAATGATTGCACCTGGAGCTTGTGAAGCAAACGTGCCGGCTGTACCACCTCGAACCCCTTCAACTCGTTCTACTGATGAATCAAACCGTGTCCAATAATCATTGTTACCAAATTGAATATCGCCAAATAAAACAGTTGGTAAACCATCTTCTTGTATCTGAACAAAAGGCGAACCACCAGTCGCAACCGGTAAACCTCGAACAGCAATATTTGAATTCCCCCCTGGACCTGCAGTACCTGATACCTGAATACCTGGGATCATTCTAAATACTTCTGATTCAGAACTGGGTTGAAAATCTTTGATCATATCCGCATCAACGCTAGTGACAGCCATTGCCGACTCAATTTGAGTACGCCCACCCGGAGAACCGGTAATAACAATGGTTTCAAAATCTGACTTAGTTTCTTTTTCTGTAGATTGCTCTTCTTGAGCTAAAGCACCGGTAGCAAATACAGAATTAATTGAAAGTGCGATCAATGAGTACTTAAAGGTTTTATTCATCTTGATATCTCCAAGCATTTTTAAAATTACTTAAGCAATGCAGGTGCATACTTAAATATAGAACCAATTAATCGAAAGTTCTTCAAAACAAACTTAAACGATTAAGATTGAGTAAATATTAGACCTTTGTTTATCTTTTGTAAATAAATAAAGCTTATTTATTTTTATTTTTATCACAATAAACAAACAAGCCACTGAAAAATAATAAAAAATAATTTTATTATTTTGTTTAGAATTGAATATATCTAGCTGAATACACCTTAAATAAACTTAATGCATTAAGTTTATTTAAGGTGTATTCAGCTAAGAGTTAAGCATTGAAAGCAAGAGTAGGAAGGAGCTCACTATGGTATGAAGGCTAAATAACCCGTTCTACATCAAAGAAAAACGGGTTAATCTACAGAGAATTATTAAAAGCGAGTGTATAGCGTTAGCAAGATTGTCGAATAACAATATCAACATCTAAGATTTCTTTCGTTTCTAGCTCCCCTGCCAACAAGCGCTGAGCTGCGCGTATTCCTTTTTGTTTGATATATTGATGCACGCTGGTTAAAGGTGGATTAACCAATGCGGATTCCGGAATATCATCAAAGCCAACTAGTTTTAACTCTTCCGGTATTTTAATATTAAGTTCTTTCGCAGCTTCAATTACCCCGATTGCTAGCTTATCTGTCATGCAAATAATAGCATCTGGTCTGGGGCTAATAGTCAAAGCCTCTTTAGCTGCCTGATATGCAGCATCTAGTGTATTAAGTGGAACATGCCATATTCTATCAGGAGCAATTTGATGGTTATATTCTTGTAAAGCCTTAATATATCCATTTAATCGCCGCCTTGAAACAGCCTCCGACTCATCATATAACTCACCTTGTGTAATCCGACATACCCGATCAGAGTGGATCAATCTAAGTCCTAATATTGCAACATGATTGACTTTTTGAGCCATAACATGAGTGGCTATTTTATATGCAGCTTGAACATTGTCTATGTTGACTGAGCCAAGCTCTGGAACATCGAAGTCAACCGTAATAATAGGTTTACCTTGTTTAATAATTCGCTCAAATAATGGGTTATGATCCTGCGTCCCATAAATAATAAAACCATCCGGAAGAGCCTCAATTCCAGTTGAAGGAGCATCACCATGAGCGCCAGATAACATCAACAGTTGTTTCCCATTTTTTTCTAATACTTCGGATATACCTTGTAAAAACTGATTAGCAACCGGATCCGTAAAATGATAAGCCAGTGAATCTGTCAGCAAAACAGCAATCACCCCCGACTCCCCTTTACGTAATGAACGCGCTGCAATATTAGGGCCGTGATAACCCAAACGATCACATTCAGCTAATAACTTCTCACGCAGGCTAACAGAAAGTTGATCGGGCCGATTAAATGCATTTGAAATAGTCGCAGTTGATACGTTTAAGATTTCAGCGACTTTTTTAAGTGTTAGGGGTTTTTTAGCAGACATAAATTTATATAGTTTTTGATTTTGGTTTAATCTAAAAGCATTAAGTTGATAAATCAAATTTAATTTATAGCTGAGTAAATTAAAATCCGTACTAAGAGTGGATTGAGAATAAAGTTAACTGGCGCGTCTATTATGTTAACCTTATTCCCAATCCAGCAATAAAAGTGCTATGAATCTGTATGTTTGATACGAGATACATTAATCGTTTTCCCAGAAACTTCTGCAGTATCAACTTCTATTTTATTAAAAGCTTCTGTTGGTAACAGGCATATTGTCATACTGGTTGTACCGTCTTGCCAAAAGACTTCAAGCGAGCTGGAATCTAATACCAAGCGACAATTTATATCGCTATCACAGGTATGAGTAAATGCTTCTATCCTCGGAGTTCGCCAAAGTTTGTATTGCCAACCAGCTTTACTTCTATCGACCAGTATTTTTTGTTGTGCAGGTAAATATTTTAACTCAACAAGCTCTCCCAAGTCATTCGTTAATCTGATATATAGCTTGTCCGTTTGCTCAAGCTGTGAGCTAATTTTAATATCCAGCGCACTATCAGTTGGTAACTCTGTACTCAATTTTGTGTTTGTCTGAGCCTTTTGCTCAAATACAATTAAGTTATCATCAATTTCTTTAGCTGGCTGATTTGCAATAAAATATTGATGATTACGCTTAACTAATAATAAATCACGTGGCAAACACATAGCTCCGCGCCAAGGAAACGTTGGCATATCGGCAGCATAAATCCAGTTCGACATCCATGCAATTAATGTACGGCGGTTATCTAAACTTTGTTTTCCATCCCAAGTCACGCCAGCATAATTATCCGGCCCATAATCCAGCCAACGAACATCCTGGTGTTCAGCAGTAAAAGTTTGACCATCAAAGTCACCAATAAAATATTGAGTTCCGTTACCGCCATTTGGCCCACCCGGCACTAAACTAACCAATAAAACCCATTTTGTTTCATCCTCACCTGTTGTCAGTTCAAATAAATCAGGGCATTCCCACTCACCGCCATGACAGCCTTCATCTTCACCAAAGCTGCTAATAAATTGCCAGTTCAGTAAATTTTCAGAAGCATAAAAATCAATTTGATGACCGGCAGTTAAGACTAAAATCCAGCGCTGACTTTGCTTGTGCCAAAATACTTTAGGATCCCGAAAATCAACCAGCCCCGGATTATCTATCACTGGGTTATTATCGTATTGAAGCCAGTTAAAACCACCGTCGGTACTATAAGCCAAGCTTTGTCTTTGCGTTTCACAACCCGCTTGAGTATGGGTAAAAAGCGCCACTAACGGCGGATGCTCGCCTTGCTGTAAACCACTGGTATTATCAAAATCAACAACTGCACTACCAGAATAAATATAACCTAACCCCTGCACGTCCATTTCAATCGCAACCGGATGATGCTGCCAGTTAATTAAATCGGTTGATGTTGCATGCCCCCAATTCATATTACCCCAGTCATTTCCATGTGGGTTATATTGGTAAAATAAATGATATTGTCCGTTGTAATAAACCAAGCCATTCGGATCATTCATCCAATTTTTTTCAGGCGTAAAATGAACTTTTGGTCGCCACTGTGGCGTAAAAATATTATTTGGCATAATAAAAACCTCTATTTAGCTACATCAATTGGCGGCTCTAAATTCTCAATTTCTTTAATATGTTGATCTGTAGGATCAAATAACCAGTTATACACACAACCAGCGCATAATAAAAAAGCAAAACCGGCGGCCAATACAAAACCATGTCGAGCTTCTCCCCCCATCCAGTCACTATACACTCCCATAATCATAGGCCCGAATGAAGCAGCTGCAGCTGTTGAAAATAACAGCACGCCAGCAATAGCCCCGTGCTCGTGTTTAGGAAAACAGCTAATTCCTTTTGAATTTAAAGTTGGGTAAATCATTGCCATAAATAGGCCAGATAGAGGTAGTAAAAATACTGCGACTTCAAGACCAAACCAAATACTAGCTAGATAACAAATTGCAATAGCAGCAGAAAACACCACCATAGCAATTTTCCAATTAACCAGATTCAAAAACCATACAGCCAAAAATCGGCCACATGCTCTGAAGGTAAAGAAAATAGTTAATGACCAAGTCGCAGCCCAAGTATATGAACCTGTGTAATCTTTTAATAAGGTTGGCATCCAAACATAAATTGCAGCCTCGGCCGCCACATACAATGCAATTAAAATGGAAAAACCAATAGCATAAGGACTTTTAAGTATGGAAAAAGTACGAGATAAATTAATTTGCTCAGTATTAACTTGAGTTCGAACAGGATATGCAACTAATGCGGCAATTAAGCATAAAACAATACAAATGCCACCAGCGATTATATATAAAAACTTCCAGTTTACACCGCTGGCTAATAAAGCGGTAACAATAAACGGACCAATAATGGCCCCAACCCCAAAAAAACCTTCTGCTACATTCATGGTTTTAGTGTGGGATTCAGCCGTTTTAGAAATATCACCAATTAGCGCTAGCGCGCCGGTTTTAAAAATACCAATCGCCAGACCAGATAAAACCAATAAAAACAGAAAAAAGCTAAATGTATTACCAACCGCAAATAAACCACAAGCAGTAGAAAATAAAGCTAAACCAATAATGATTGTTTTTTTTCTGCCTATTTTATCAGCTAAAAAACCCAGTCCAATGCCACCAATGGCTATTGCAGCCATTGGTCCGTAATGAAAAGCACCAGCCGCAGTTAAACTTAAATTAAACTCGCGAATTATTTCAGGAATAATGACTCCAACTGCATCAGTAGTCATCGCAAACATCATAAACATTAAATAGGTGAGCCACTTAATGGTTTTTATATTATTAGATTGCATAGAATTAACCTTAACACAACAAACTTAAACGTTTAAGATAATTTAGTATTAATTTAAGATAAACACAAGAACAAAAAATTAACTTTTTAGAAATAATTTAAAAATAGCTTTAAAATCAATAATTAATGAAATTTATTTTTTATTATGTACTTTGATTGCTCGAATGATATCTCGCCAACTAATAATACCTATTGGCTGATTAGATTTATTCACTACGGGAATACATGAAATATTTTGCTCTGCAAATATATCAATCACCTCGTGAATACTGTTTTGGAGTGTTAAAGTAATAGGCTGGCGGGTCATTATTTGATGCACCCGTTTATTAAGGGTTGCTAAATCTTTTTGCTGCTCAGAAGCTGTTCCAATATTCGGGCTAATTGCTTTCAGCCAATCTCGATCTGAAACCACTCCAATTAGTACACCTTTTTCAACCACTAATAAATGATGGAATCGGGTATTATTGAAAATATCACTGACAATAACTAAAGAGTCATCTGGTTCAACAGTAACAACTGGATGCGACATAATTTCACTAATTTTCATGATATTACCTCCCAAGAAAGGACTCAATAAACTTGAATATTTCATATAACCATATATGAAATATCAATAACTTGATACCACTCTGTGTTCTTTTAGTTAATATCAATTTTAGAACTAACTTCATCGATCAAGTCGAAATAAAAAGTAAAGGCTGATATGATAACCCCGTACTAATCAAAAAGGGAAATCACATGAAATTATTTGTTTTTGATCATTGCCCATTTTGTGTAAAAGCCATGATGCCTGTTGGGCTTAAAAACTTACAGGTAGAAATAGAAGCAATTCAAAATCACGATGTGCAGGCTCGTATTGATAAAGTTGGCGCCAATATGGTACCGATTTTACAAAAAGAAGATGGCAGCTTTATGGCCGAAAGTTTAGATATCGTTAAATATCTGGATAAATCCGACAATCAACCCGTCTTAACCCCTGCTACACAAGCTAACCAAATTAATAACTGGTTAAGTCAAGCTAGCCAAGTCAGTCATATTTTAGTGTTTCCGCGCTGGTTAAAAATCGAGTTACCCGAATTTCAGTCGCAGCAAGCTAAAAACTGGTTTGAAAAAAACAAAACTAAAATGATAGATATGAGTTTTGAAAAAGCATTTGAACAATCTAATTTGGCAATTGAGCAAATGCATGCAGTTTTACAAAAACTGGACTTTATTCAACTGCCGTCAGATAAAAATAATCAGCTAAGTTTTGATGATATTAATTTATTTCCGTTTTTACGTAACTTAACTGTTGTTAAAGACTTAAAACTGCCGAATAAAGCAGAAGAATATGTCACTCAAGTCTCTAAACTAACCAAAGTACATTTATATAAAGATCAAGCAATTTAACGGTTTAAGCTCTAAGAGAATATATCTAAATAAATAGCTGAGCCCACCCTACAAATTTTGCTGCGGCTCAGCGTTTATTCGTTTATCAACCAACCTTGTTTAACTGCCTCAGCTACCTGAATTTCAATCCAGTTAAAAATCTCAGGAAATGTCTGTTTAATAAACCCATGTTTTGCTAAAACCTGTGATTTTTTAACCCCCAACTCACGCCAAGCACGGCCTTTGGTATGAATATTCATCATTAAAGGTAATAACCTGTCGGCTGCTTTTAACAATTTAACTTCAGCACTGTCGCCGTATTCCTGTTCATCCCATAGCTTAATTAAATCCGTTACATAATTGCCTTTATGCTGAGCTAAACGTAAAACCCCTTCTCTTTCTTTTATATCTGCATCTTCTCTATTATTGGAATATAAAAAAGTATCACCGGCATCAATTTCGCCTAAATCATGTACTAACGCGAGTTTTAATAATTTGCCGTGATCAACATCTAATTTAAAATATTCAGCTAAATTCCAACACGCCATTGCTAAATGCCAAGAGTGTTCGGCTGAGTTTTCCTGACGGCTTTGATCATTTAAATACGTTTTCCGGCTAACCAACTTTAAATGATCCAACTCAACAAAATAATCAATAATTGCTTGCATTTATGCTCCACTAAAACAGTCTGAAACTTGCTTATTAAAGCACATATATTCAGCTTCACTAAATGTAATTTATTTGTTAAATTAAAAGCTAAATATCAAAGGATCTGACCATGCATAAACTAAAACCTGCCTTATACCCATTTATAGTCTTGTTAATGTTAAGTTTTAACCTAACAAACACAGCATTAGCAGCAGACGATATTCCAACCAATCAACAATTATTACCCAGAGCAGCGGTAGGTGATGAAGTCGCTCAATATTTTATTGGTCAGAATTATTTGACCGGTAATGGTGTAGAGATTAACCGTTTAGAAGCCGCAAGTTGGATGTATTTAGCTTATGTAAATAGCCAGCGTGAAGATATTCAGAATAGCTTTTTAGACGCTTTTACACCGATGAGTGATGCTTTTATTGCCGAGATTGAAGTTAGAGTTAATGAGCTTTATAAAACTTATGGCAGAAAAGTTACTCTCGATAAGTTTAGTCCGCAATATTTATCAGATATTGAATGCGCAAAAAACCTGCCAAAAAAATTGAGTAGAGTTGACCCTTATTATCCAAGACGTATGGTTAAACAACTGAAAGACGGTCATGTTTTAGCTAAATTTACAGTGTCCAAACAGGGCCATGTACGCGATATAGAAATAGACACCTACACAGATATAAAATTTGTTGCCCCTACATTAAAAGCGCTATATCAATGGCGATATAGCAAAGGACAACGACGTTATACTGGTTACACCGTATCTTTACACTATTTAATAGCGGGTAAAAAAGATTATGATCGGGCCATTAGCAGCTTAAAAAAAGATGTTAAAGAGCTCGATAATAATAACCCAACAGAGCTTTACCATTTTAGCCGAAAGTTAAAAGTGCTCGAACAAATGTTTGACGACAAAGCAAAACAGACATTTAGCCAGTGGTATCAAACTGAAAAAAATATTCAACATTCTCCTTTTGAGTATCAGGAAATTAACCGGTTATTATTCCAAGCGGCACAAAAAGGTTCACCTCACGCTCAATTTGATCTGGCCGTTAACTTACAAAACGGAATAGGCTGCAAAGTAGACTTACCTGCTAGTAAAGCTTGGATGCAAGCTTCTGCAATGCATTATTATATTCCAGCACAAATTCATGCAGCTAAAAGTTACTTGGCTATTAACGATTTAAACAGCCAAAAACTCGGATTATCGCTATTTCGTAAAAGTTTAAAAGATAAAGATGAATTAGTTAAATTACACTTTACTTGGCATTTGGCAACTAATCCGTTTCAAGAGCTGCAAAAGCCACAGGAAGCAATTGATATTTTAGATAATTTATCGAATAAACTGATTGATAAAGTTCGCTATTACGAAACCTATGCAGCCGCTTATGCCGCTTTAGGTAATTTCAAAAAAGCCATTAATTATCAAAATGAAGCATTGGAACAAGCACAAGAGCAAGGCTGGGAGGTGTATCCTGATATTGAACACAGGCTCAAACTTTATCAAAACAAACAAGTTTCTAGTTCAGAGTATTACCTATAATAATTTAGCTTTATTAGCATTAAAAACTATATGAAACACCTTAGAGCAGTTTAATGCTATATAAAACCTATTTAACACAATCAAATTAGTAAATTTTATTTATTAATAGTGATTTTGCTCGAACTAAAACCTATCGAGGAATATACCTGTGATTTAGCCATTCAGCGTTAAATAACAAATTAATAATACTGTGCCAGCAAGGGTAAATTAGCGCTGCCTATTGCCTGCGCTTGCCGGCCTAATTCGCCACAGCAAAATTCAAGTTGAGTTAAACCCCGAGTATCTGAGCTTTGATATTTTTGTTTAACCGTTTCCACAATCCGCTGTTTAACTGCTTGCGGCACTGCTCCGTCAATAATCACAGCTTCTAAATCTAAAATAGCTGTTGCGGTTAAACTGGCATAAACCAAACCATCGGCAATGGTATCAATCCAGTTTGTTAAAATATCGTCAAATCCTTGCCATTGGCTATTTGCAAAATACAAAATTCGAGTATCAATTCCTTGTGTTTTAAGCCGATTTTCTAATAAAAATAAAGATGATTGATTAATAAGTTGGCGGTTTGGCGCAGAACTGGAAAGTGACGCGACACTAGAAAGCCCTAGTGGAATCGAGCCTATCGCGGCTGCATTACCGGATTTACCACTAAATATTTTTTGATTCAGCACTAAACCGCCCCCAATAAACGGGCCAATAAACATATATAAAAAATGCTGATATTGTTGAGTATTACCAAAACAAAGCTCTGCACTACAGGCTGCGGTATCATCATTTGAAATATAAATAGGCAAATGGGTTAAAGCTGACAGCTGGTTTTCAAAATCAAAATTTTGCCATTGATGCATCACATCCTGTGGCGCACCAGCCTCTTCTGCCCAGTTCCAAATTTGATACGGTGTAGCTATGCCGAGGCCTTTGATTCGGTTTTTACTCTCAGCTGATAAACTAACTGAAATCGCTTTGATACCACGTTTAACAAATGCCAGAAGCGCACCAACCGTCGGATAAGCAAAATTTTCACTTAAACTTGCACGCACATTACCAACAAAATCGATCAAGGTTAATTCAAAATTACGCCGGTCGACTTTTAGCCCAATGGCAAAAGCACCATCGGGGTTAATCGACAAAGGGACAATAGGCTTCCCAACTTTACCTTTTTGCGAACGCTGTTTAATGATAAGCCCTTCTTCTTCTAATTCAGTGGTGATCACAGTGACCGCCTGAGCAGATAACCCAAGATTTTTGGCAATTTCAGCTTTAGGCAGCTGCCCCTGCGTTCTGATTAATGAAAGGATTTGACGCACATTATGGTCACGCAATCCGGATTGGCTGCGTCCCTGAGATAAGGTTTTTTTAGCTGTTGGTTTCATGGGGCACGGACTTAAAAAATACAGGCTGAAAAATAACGTTTAAAAATACCTTAAATCTGTATTGCAAACAATCAATTAACTTATTTCAGTTAATTTTTTTAACCAATACTTAAGGCCAAAAACAATAAATCAACTTAATTGATTTATTGACATGTCGTTTTTTGAGTGGTTAAATTCGCTCAATCTTAATGTAAATGAAAAGTGATAAAGATGAAAAACCGCCCTGCCCTGGTCTCAAAAAATATGTACCTGCAATTTATTTTACTCACTTTATGTTTTGCCGCTTGGGGAACAGCAGCCAATATGACAGATCCGCTGGTTAAGGTGTTTAGCAAAACATTTAGCATGTCGGCGTTGCAAGCTGCATTAGTTCAGTTTGCTTATTATGGTGCGTATTTTTGTTTGGCGATTCCGGCGGCAATGCTCAATAAAAAATTTAGCTACAAAACTGGGGTTTTAACCGGATTAGGCTGTGCAGCTATTGGCGCATTTATGTTTTACCCAGCCAGTCAAACCATGACTTATAGCTATTTTTTAGCTGCATTATTTATTTTGGCTGGCGGTTTATCTATTTTAGAAACCTCGGCAAACCCTTATGTTATGTGCATGGGCAGTGAGCAAACAGCCACCCGCAGGCTTAATTTAGCGCAAGCTTTTAATCCGGTTGGCACTAATGTTGGGGTATTTTTAGCAGCTACTTTAATTTTGCCAAATTTAGATAAAGCCGACGCAATTGAGCGCAGCTTAATGTCACAGTCTGAATTAAAACAAGTGATCAGCCATGAATTATCTGCGGTAATGACACCTTATGTTGGAATGGCTTGTATTTTAGTCATTATCTGGCTGGCAATTGCTTTTAGCCGAGCGCCTGCATCTATAAAACCTCAGACAAAAATCGCGACTAATTCAACGTCATTTGTTTTGTCTAAAGTACTTAACCGCTTGTATCAAAACCGCCATTATCGTTTTGGCGTGATTGCGCAATTTTTTAACGTGGGCGCGCAAACTTGTGTCTGGACTTTCACGATTCAATACACAATGAAAGCACTTGGCGGTGATGAAGTCACGGGCGGTGAAGTGCTGCAATACAGCATGATCTTATTTTTATTATCCCGCTTTATTATGACTTGGCTAATGGGATTTATTCGCCCAGCTAAACTTTTATTATTAATGACCAGTACAGCAGCTTTGTTATCTGTATTTATGTTATTAAATGTCAATTTAGCGGGCGTGGTTGCACTGGTACTCATTTCAGCTTGTTTATCTTTAGTTTTCCCAACTATTTATGCGCTGGCATTAAAAGATTTAGGTGAAGATACCAAATTTGGTGCAGCCGGTTTAGTTATGGCAATTGTTGGCGGTGCAGTCATGTCTATGACACAAGCTTGGGTGATAGACCATTTTGGCATTGTGATTTCTTTTGTGGTGCCTGCAGGCTGTTTTTTAATGGTCGCAGCTTATGCCTTGTTTGATTTAACCAATACTCAAACGGTTAAAACCACTAAACAAACTCATGCTTATTCACATTCAATTTAACGTATAAATTTACTCTAATTCAAAAGGTTATAAATATGAAAGTCATTTCTGTTGGTGAAGCCATAATTGATATGATGTCAGTTCAGGCTGATGATAACGACAATCAAAATATGTATAAAGCTTGTGCCGGTGGCGCACCAGCTAATGTTGCAGTTGCTGTGGCTAAATTAGGCGGTGATAGCCGCTTAGTTGGTAAAGTCGGCGAAGATCAATTTGGCAAATTTTTACGCAGCGAACTCACCCGCTTTAAGGTGAATATTGATTGTTTAAATACCGCTAAAGATAAAAAAACTGCAATGGCGCTGGTTTCGTTTGATCACAACCGCGAGCGCAGTTTTGACTTTTATTTAGAAAATGCCGCACATACTTATATTGAACTGGCTGACTTTAACGCTGACTTATTCAGTGAACAAAGCTTATTTCATTTTTGTTCAGGCTCGGTTGCCAGCCCTGAGTTGGAATCTATTACCAATGCTGTGATTGAAAAAATTAAAGCCACTCAAGGTTTAATTAGTTTAGATATTAATTATCGCCATGCTTTTTGGCAAAACCCGAATACCGCCGCACCTAAAATAAATCAACTGGCTAAACAAGCCGATATTATTAAAGCTAGCCGTGAAGAAATCGAAGTATTATATGGCGCAACTAATGTCGATAGCACTATTCAAAATTGGGTAAATCAAGGTTCACTGGTCTTGTTAACCGATGGTAGCAAACCAGTTGAGTTTATTTCTACTCAATTTAAAGGGACCTATCCAACACCTAAAGTCACACCAGTTGATACCACTGCGGCGGGTGATTCTTTTATTGGTGGTTTTTTATTTTTTGCCTGTCAAAAAGCATCGAATACAGATGGGTTAAGCCAGTGGCTAAATTTGTTTGAAAATGTAATTGAAGCGGTTAACTTTGCAGCTCGATGCGGCGCTTATACTGTTACTCAGGTAGGATCTTTTATTGCACTGCCTCAACTTGAGGACTTAAATACAGCTAAAACCAATTAAGCTTTTTATTGTTTATGAGTTGATAAATGCGCTTATAAGCCATGTAAGCGCATTAATAAAATTGCAAAAACAGTTTTAACTAGATCACTTTTAGCTGCATCAAACTGAACTCCCACCATTATTTTACCATTTTTGCGAGCATTCTTAATTGTACCTGTAACTTCAAAATCAGATTCAAAGTCATTATTCACGCCAAAGTTGATTTTGACTTTATGATCAACTAGAGCCTCAATCTTTTCTTTATTGTAAGCTGCTTCCTGCTGTTCTGTCAGATTAAAGCTGCATTTCAATCCTGTTAAAGAAAAATCAGATACCATAGTCAAAAAAGATTCTTTAGATTCAACAATAACCAATTCAGCCATTGCTTCAACAGATAACCTAGGCTGTGTCCTGAGAGCCTGGCTATACACTTTCTCTGGATACTGTACTAATAGTACTGGTTCTCTTAATTTAGAAAGGCCTAAAGATGAAGCTTTAAATGTCAAAACATTCAGCCTTTCTTGCGCCAGCATAATTTTAAATGATAAATGAGCTCCAGGGGCTATACCTATTTTACTGTTAACATAAACTCTCTGATTGGGAAAACGTAAAATGAGATACTCATCTTCAATTAAACCAACATATATTAATTGAATATTCTGAGTTTTATGGCTAACGTCTAAATAACTGACACTGACCGAAGATCCAGGCTTTAATTCACTCAACAGACTCAATATGTCTGCTCCCTGTTTTATAGACTTATTATTGATTAAACAATAAAGCTATTAAAGGGTCAAATTTAATAACCAAGTCACTACCCACAATAAATAATACCCTGCTGTTTTTTGGTATCTCAATGTACGTTAAGGTAAGTATGGGTAAATATTAAATTTCAGATAATAAAAAATAGAATAGAGTTATTCTCCAGCCTCATAAACCATTAAATAAAGGTAGAGAATAACTGAAAATTAGTTTAATAATGCTTAGCCCAGCTTTGCTTTAGCCGATTCAACTTTACTAAAGTCTAAACCTAACTCATCGACTGCTTCTTTAATTAATGCAGGATTACTCATCACTAACATCATTAAGCCTTGTAATTTTTCTGGCGGTAACCCTAACGACTGAATGGTACTCATTGCCATAGTTGGGTTTTCAGTTAGTGTGGTGAATAACTCAGCTATTTTTTCATCGCTGATATTTAAGTCTTTTAATGTTTGAATAATTGGATTCATACTTAACTCCGATTTTTATGTATGGTTTTATACCTTGAATTTAATTGAATGTCAGTATAAAAACCGATTAGGGTCCTAGCCAAATTAAGCTGGCTTGCCTGCCGGTTATACCGTCGCGCCGGTACGAAAAATATTTATCAGGTTGCGACACGGTACATTCATAATCTGAAAAAATGTGTTTTATGCCCAAAGCCGTTAACTCATTATTGGCAAGCTGATAAATATCCGCCAGATATTTATCATTGCTTTGCTCGTTAAACGCCGTTGAGTTAACTGGATTTAACTTGCTAAATATTGATTTAACTTCTGCGCCTACTTCAAATTGCTGTGGACCAATTGCCGGCCCCAACCAAACTAGGATATTAGCCGGATCATAAGCAATATTTTGACTAATTTTTGCCAAGGTTTTGGTTAAAATTGTACTTGCCAAACCACGCCAACCACAATGTACAGCCGCAACAAACTGACCCTGAGTATCGGTTAATAAAACCGGCAGACAATCTGCTGTCATCACAGCGCAAACTTGATTAGGTTTAAAACTATAAACCGCATCGGCAGGTTTATCCAAAATACTATAATCTGCCAACGGTAACTCAAGCGCATTATCGCTATGAGTTTGATTCAACCATAAAACTGGCTGCGGTACTGCCAGTTTTGCTCGGTTGGTTGTGACATCTGCTAATTTATCACCAACATGAGCACCCAAATTCAGGCTGTTAAACGGCGCGTTACTCATACCGTTTAATCGGGTTGTTTGCAGAGTTTTAACGTGCGGTGGCACTGGCCAGTTAACTGAAAACATAGCTTTGGCGACTCATTCGAGGATCAATGTAAGCATTAATATCAATATTAATAATCTTTTAGTCCGTTTATTTTAGTATCTTCACGTAATGCAAGTGTCATCGCTTGCATGTCTTGAGGAATTTCGGCCTCAAATTGCATCCACTCGCCGGTCGCCGGATGCTCAAGTTCCAAAATAGCCGCATGTAAAGCCTGACGCCTAAAACCGCGTAAGTGCTCAATAAATTCAGGCGTGGCGCCTTTTGGTGGGCGTGCTCGGCCACCATAAGCTATATCGCCCACTAAAGGATGTTTTAAGTGTGCCATGTGAACACGAATTTGGTGAGTTCGACCCGTTTCTAAACGCAAACGTAAACGGGTATGCACTCTAAATTTTTCTGCCACTCTAAAATGTGTGACCGCAGGTTTACCATCGGATACGACCGCCATTATGGTTCTTTTATCGGGATGACGACCAATTGGGTAATCCGCAACCCCACCAGCAGTTAAATTACCATTCACTAAAGCCTCATATTCGCGGGTAACCGTTTTATCTTGTAACTGAGCAACTAATGAAGTTTGCGCAATTAAATTTTTGGCAACCACCATTAACCCTGTGGTGTCTTTATCTAATCTATGCACAATACCCGCTCTTGGGACAGCTTCAATTTCAGGGTAATGATGCAGTAAAGCATTTAAAATAGTACCACGACGATTACCAGCTCCCGGATGAACCACTAGCCCTGCGGGTTTATTGATAACTAAAATATCGTCATCTTCATAAACTATGTCTAATTCAATATCTTCGGCAACATCTTCAACTTCAACTTTAAGCTCGGCGTTTACTTCAATTAACTCTCCGCCAATGACTTTTTCACGGGGTTTAGTTGCCACAACCCCATTTACGGTAATTTGCCCCGCCAAAAGCCACTCTTTTAACCGAGAACGAGAATATTCAGGGAACAATTCTGAAATTGCTTGATCTAACCGACTACCGATTGCGTGTTCTGGTATAGTTCCGGTTAACGAAATTTGTTCTATCATAATGAGTCTCTGGTTATATTACTGATTAAACGGTGCAAGTTTGCTCACCCTGAGTTAGAATGCGCAAAAACCTAATTGTACCCCCGAATTGGGGTGAACTCATAATTTTTTAAAAAAGAGGGAGTCAAGTTGAACTTAAAGCAAACCATAATCGCCTCTTCATTGGCCTTATCAGTGCTTGCAGGCTGCTCAAGTGCACCTGACGAAATTGTAGTTGCAGAACAATCCGCAGTAGAATCACAATATTTAGAAGCAAAAGATTTATTAATTCAGGGCAATTATGTGCGCGCTGCTGAAATTTTATCAGCGCTGGATGCCAGCTTTCCGTTTGGGCCTTATTCGCACCAAATTCAGCTTGATCTGATTTATTCTTATTATAAAACCGATAATACTAGTCAGGCGCTTGCCTCTATCGACCGTTTTTTAAAGTTAAATCCAACTCATACTGATATTGATTATGTGTATTACATGCGCGGTTTAACTAACCTTAAAGCCGCTCAAAATGCCTTACAGGAAATGGTTGGCATTGACAGATTTGACCGCGATATTACAGAGCACAGAGACGCATTTAACGACTTTAATACAATTGTGACTCAATATCCGCAGAGCCAGTATGCCAAAGATGCCCGCCAGCGCATGATATTTGCGAAAAACTTTATCGCCAAAAGTGAACTGGCCGTAGCCGAATATTATATGCGCCGCAGCGCCTATGTTGCCGCCGCTAACCGAGCTAAATATGTACTTGAAAATTTAGGGGATACAGATCAGGTTGAACGAGCTTTAGAAATGATGTTAGTTAGCTATGATCAATTAGAACTTAAAGATTTATATAACAATACATATCAAGTTTTAAAATTAAATTATCCGGACAACTCATTGGTTAATTAATTTAAACTAGATTTTTTGTAAAAAACGCAGACTTGAAGTGATTCAACTCTGCGTTTTTTATACCTCAAACCCAAATAAAATATTTATTACTGTTTAGGTTAATATTTATGCTTGCTTTTCTTCAGATTCCACCTGTTCTTGAGGTTGGTTTTTATTATTCTCCATATATTCCAGCTCTTGCTGGTTAGACAACATAACCGCAAACCAACGGGTAGAATCAGACGCTTCTGTTGCAATTTTAACCACCATAGTTAAAGGTACAGATAATAACATCCCGACTGTTCCTAATAGCCATCCCCAAAAAATAAGAGATAAAAATACAACTAAGCTGGATAAACCTAAGCCACGTCCCATGTATTTAGGCTCAACAATATTCCCCATCACGGTATTAATCACCACATAGCCAATTGCCGTTATCCCCGCAGCCAATGGGCTAACCTGAATTAAAGCTAATAAAACAACAGGAATCGCTGCAATGATCGAACCTATGTTTGGAATGTAATTAAATAAAAAGGCTAAAACGCCCCATAAAACAAAATAATCAACCCCAACTGTCCAGCATAACAGCCCAGCTAAAATACCCGTGCCAATACTAATGACAGTTTTAATCGCTAAATAATGATTAACCGAACGTAAAAAGCGATATACCCGATCAATATGCTGATTTGGTTTTTTCCAAGCAGTTTGTAGTTTTTCCCGTACTGCATTGGCTTCAAACAACATAAAGACTGTGGTAATCAAAATTAAAAATACATTTGCCAATGTATTTCCTAAACCGGACAACATATTGGTTGCCAACGACATAGCGGCTCCGGGGTCAAAATACTCAACAAACTGCTCACGGTTTAAATGCACATTAAACTCAGCTAGTTTGTTAGTTAACCAGCCAATTTCGCCTTGGAGTTTTTCTTTATATTGTGGCAGGTCTTCACTAAAGCTATTAAGTGACTGTCCTACTAGACTCGCCAAAGAAAAGCCCAGCGTTACTATCACCAAAATAACCAAGGTCACCGCTAATACTTTTGGAATTTTAAAGCTTTCTAAAAAATTAATGACTGGCTGACAAATAATAGCGATAAATAAAGATAATAAAAAAGGCACAACTAGCTGTTGCGATGTTTTAATACCGGCCAAAATAACAACCAGTGCAGCTAAGGTGAGTAATAATCTAACCGCAGGATTTTGAGTAAAGGGCATAAAAATGATCCATCATTCAACATGAGACGTAATTTAATGAGTATAATGTCAGGAATTATTGCTAAATCAATAAAAAAACATTGGGATATAATCTAAATGAAACACAATAACATAGCAAAAATTAAAATAAAAAATCTAAGACTAAGAACCTATATTGGCATAAAGCAAGACGAAATTCAGAATAAGCAAGATGTGATTATTAATGTCACTATTCACTACAGTGCCGATAACGCTACTAATTCAGACAATATGGACGATGCGCTTAATTACCGTTCCATCACCAAACGTATTATCGCATTAGTTGAAAACAATAAATTTCACCTGCTAGAAAAACTCACTAATGATATTTTGGATATAGCTTGTGAACATAGCTGGGTTGAGTTTGCTGAGGTTGAAGTTGATAAACCCCATGCACTTAGGTTTGCCGATTCGGTGTCGCTAAGTTTAAGCCGGACCATTGATTAATTAAAACTAAACAACTAATTAATCGTTTATTTATCTCAAGTTCAGCTTATTTAAAAATTGAACTATGCTTATATCTTAAGTACTAACAACTTGTTTAACCTGCATTGTTGTAAGAGGTAAGATGAAGATATTATTAACAGGCGGCACTGGTTTGATAGGCCGGAATTTAATTCGGCATCTTAAACCTAATCATCAAATTAGCGTATTGACCCGTGCTCCAAGTAAAGCTTTTCAAATCTTAGGACATGATATTGATGCCTATACCTCACTAGATTTAATTAATCACTTTCATTTTGATGTGATAATTAATTTAGCCGGCGAGCCAATCGCGAATAAACGTTGGTCAAACAAACAAAAACAGAGAATTTGTAATAGTCGATGGGAAATTACTCAAGAGTTAGTCGATAGAGTATCTCAGTCATCCTATAAACCAAAAGTATTTATTTCCGGCTCAGCAATTGGCTTTTACGGTAGCCACAAACCGGAGGTAGTCATTGATGAACATCTACATGAAATCAATCCTGAGTTTACTCATCAAGTTTGCTTAAATTGGGAGAAAATTGCGCGACAAATAGAATCACAAACTCGAGTGTGTATTATCCGAACTGGTCTTGTTTTAGCTCGCCGTGGAGGTGCTATAACAAAGATGCGTCCAGCATACGAACTGGGTTTAGGGGGGCCAATTGGTAGTGGTGATCAAATGATGTCTTGGATTCATATAGACGATGTAGTTAGTGCTATAGATTTTTTAATTTTCAATGATACATGTCGAGATATCTACAACTTAACAGCTCCTGCACCAGTAACCAATAAGGAGTTTAGCCAAACATTAGCTCAAAAATTGCAGCGCCCATGTTTGTTTAGTATGCCTTCTTTTATGGCCAAACTGTTATTTGGAGAAATGTCAGTTCTACTTTTAAAAGGCCAAGCAGTACACCCTAGTAGATTAATAGAAGCTGGTTATCATTTTAGATTTACAGATATAGAGTCAGCTATGCAGCAGTGTATTAATAAAAAAAATCAATCATAAATTATATAAAACAGAGCGATACAAAAATATTTTTATAGTTTCACCACTGTTTTACTAATGCTTATTTACAATCAACTGAGCTGCATTGCTCTAATAATAGCTTTAATTGCTCAAAGCCAAGCGGCCGGCTAAATAAGTAGCCTTGGGCTGAATCACACTGATTTTCAATTAAAAAGTTTTGCTGTTCGGTTGTTTCAACCCCTTCCGCAATCACTTTTAGTTTTAATTGATGTGCCATTGCAATAACCGCCATAACAATTGCTTTATCATTTGGGTCTGTGACAATGTCTTGCACAAAAGACCGGTCGATCTTTAAAATATCAATCGGTAATCGTTTTAAATAAGCCAACGAACTATAACCAGTTCCAAAATCATCCACCGATACCGTAATACCTAACCCACGAACCAGAGTTAGTAACTTAAACACTTGATTATAATCATTAATTAAGCTACTTTCAGTGACCTCTAGCTCGAGAAATTCGGGGTTTACTTGATGCTGTTCTATAGTGCTCTTTATAAAACCAAAAAATGATTTATCTATTACCTGCAATGGCGATAAATTAATAGATAATTTTGTAGTTAAATTAAGTTGCTCAAGCTGTGTTAAATATTCTACAGATTTATTAAAAACCCATTTACCCAAGGGCACAATCAAACCGGTTTTTTCTGCGATTTCAATAAATTCTGAAGGCATAACCATCCCTTCCCCTGGGCGGTTCCAACGAACTAAAACTTCAGCTTTTTCTATTTTATTTGTGCTTAAATTTAAAATTGGTTGTAAGTTAAGCAATAACTCGTCATTTTCAATAGCATGCCGCAGAGCTTGCTCTATTTCGATTCTTCGATGAGATGCCTCTTTTAGCTCTTGCGAATAAAATACAATTGAATGTTTCACTTTTTTATTCGCACTATAAGCAGACAAGTCAGCAAATTTTAAGAGTTCTTCAGCCGTAGAGCTATCTGTAGGGTAATGTACAGCCCCAATTTGTAGACCAACTAGATAAGATTCATCTTTCTCTGTGTAAAAAGGTTGGTGAGTTATAGACATGATTTTTTCACATGCTTTTTGACATGTTTTAATATCACTTAAGTTATTTAAAACAATTGAAAATTCATCTCCTCCAACTCTGGCTAAAAAATCATTTTCTTCAATATAGTTATCTAATCTTTTACTTAATTCAATTAATAACCTATCGCCTTCACTATGACCATAAAACTCATTAATCTGCTTAAAATTAGCAATATCTATATAAAGGAGAAAAAAAGGTTGTTGTGTATCGACTTGATGCTCTAAATATTGCCAAAAAGCATAACGGTTAGCTAAGCCAGTAAGTACGTCTTGCTGGGTCAGTTTTTCATTTCTTTGCAATAAATATTTTTCACGGCTAATATCATTAATAAAAAACAACCAATTTTTTATATTTTGATTAGCATCTTTAACCGGATAAACCGCAACCTTTAGCCACTTTAATGTATTGGGTGGTTTCATCCAGCATAACTCGCCACTCCAACTTTCTCCAATTTCCCTGATACGCTCAAACTCTGGTAATTGTGAGCGAGCTAACTTTAAAATAATTTGGGTTGGTGAACCTAACCCTGGTTTTTTCACAGAAGAGTAATCAAAAACCTTATAAACAGCAGGATTTTCAATAATAACCTCAAAGCTAGCATCCAATATAATGACACCTATACTAGCATTTTCAACTGCTGACACTACCGGCGTGAATAAATGATTGAGTGATTTAGAGGTATATAACAAACTATTCAAACGTTCGTGTAAATGTTCGTATTGCGCTTGTAAATTATCATTGGCCAACAAAATATTTCGAGCTGTCTGTAGAGTTGACTGCTTTTGTATGTAAGATTCAGCCTGATTACGAATAATTAATAAATTACTTTGTGGCGTTTTGATAGCTTGTGCGTCTAAGTGTAAATTTTGTTCTGAATAAACTTCAGTCCAAAAACCAGAGCTAAACTGCCCTACATTCACCTGCCCCCAGAGATTTTTAGCATCAACAAAAAAATCTTGCAAAAAATAACTTTTAGCTTTGATAATAGGATAAGGTTGATGTAAGACAATCTCAGGAAAAATATCAGATACCCAGTCTGCATGACCTGCAATTAAAGTGAGTTGGTCTTGAGATAAATCAGGACAGACAAAAACAGCCTGACCCGTGTGCATGATCGCATCCATTAAAAGTTCATTCATTATCCAGCTTCCTTACATAAAAACTCTGCAAGTTCAGTAAACATTTGTTCAACTTGGTCACCCGTTTTTGCACTAGTTCTATACAAAAATGAAAACTGCTTTTCAAACGTTTCTTTTTTATCTTCTATGCAGGATAGGTTTTCTGCCAAGTCAGCCTTATTGAGAGCAAGTATAAATGGGCAACTAATACTTTGTTTAACAAGTGTAAATATATCAATCGCATCTAATAAAGATTGAGGGCGAGTTTGATCAACCACAATAATTACAGCAGCGGCACCGCGTAAATACCTTTGCTGAAACTGTGCGTATTGATCTACACCCTCAATATCCCAAATTAAAAACTGAACTTGATGGTCAGTTAACTCTACTATTTTTTTGTCAATTTTAACGCCGATAGTTGTTAAGTACTTTTCATCAAAAATGCCTTCAACAAATTGCCTAACTAAACTGGTTTTACCGACGCTAGATGCCCCCAATAAACAGACTTTTTTCTGAATCATACTTACAACCTATTCCATAGCAAATGATTAAAGATAAATCACATTAAATAATACTTTTCTTGCCTGAACATCTGGATCTTCAATATTCAGCTGGCCAATGCCACTTGTATATATCTCTCCAGGCTTTACACCAAATTTGATCAAAGCTTGTTTCACATTTAACGAACGCTCATCACTTAAGTTCTGATTAATAAATTGATTACCGCTTGAATCACTCGTTCCGATAACAATTAAGCGTAGTTTATACCCTAAAAGTTTAGCTTGTGTTTGTAGATGTTGATAATCCTGATGCAATTCTTCTACGATAGAGAGCATTTCTGGTGTTAGCTCAACTTTAGCCACTTCAAAATTAAGCTGTACCGTATTAATTTTGGATATTTGCTGTAAAAAGCTTTGCATTTGCACAGCGCTTTGCTGAGCTTGCGTTAATGGGGTAGCGGCTAATGCTACCGCGCTTAAATCAAAATGCTGAGCCTGATTTAACCCCTGCGCAGTTAACCCCTGAGATAATTGCTGATATTGCGGATAAGTTAATTTACCGGAAATTATCCACTTACCTTCACTCAATTTGGACTGTAAATTAGCAAACTGGCTTATTAAACTTTTAATATTTTGCGCAATCACTTCAGGCGCTTGTGAATGAAATAGCTTTTCTTGAATATCAAGCTTATCAAATTTAAGCTGATGTACCGCTAACCAGTCATTAACGCTTAGCGTATTTGGATCGCGGATAAGTTTGAGTTTTAATTGGCTACGCTGCAATAAATCTATATCAACATTTAAATTTAAAATACTGTAACCGGGAGTATTGTCCAGTTGATTAACCTGCTGTTTAAGCAGGTGTGCCTGCCAGTTGCACCAGCCCCAATACATCATAAAACCAATAATTGCGGTTAATAGCCCCCAAGCTAACCAAGGTTTTTTCGCTTGATTGTCACTGCTTTTTTGCTGGGCTAATAAACATTCATTAAGCTGATTATCTACAGCCTCAAAACCTGAGTTATCACCGTTAAAGGTTTTAAGTTCTGTTTTATATAAACTATGGATTTGTTCCAGCTTTTGCGCCATTAAATCAGATAAATCTGGCGGTAAAATACCACTCACCGCAGCCACTAACATTGCATGCGGACCAGGCTGAACCACTAAAGTAAAATTGTCGGTTGTTACCGTATGAAGCTGTTCTTCGGCCTGACCATTTTGCTGTCGAAACGAATCACTCACAAAATCATTAATTGCGGTCAGCATAGATGAAATTAAGTCCGGATCTTGATAATTTCCGGCCTGATAATCAACCGACTTTAGTAATAATCCGGTTTCGCGGTGAATTAAAAATAAATGCTCTACCCGATAAATATAGGTTTGAGAAACAACATATTGGGCAAAAGATAAATTAGCTTGCCGCGCTTTAATGCGCCACTTTAATCCTTTGACCGTTAAGCTGTTTTCTAATAACTGATTTGTTTTTTCAATAAAATCGGCCAAAAATGCTTTTACCGATTTACGCACTAAACTACCGACGATTGGATATAAATAACCAACAAATTTATCACTGTTATTTTCAACCGATTGCTCAACTGCTTTTTCTACCGTGGGCTGTAAAATATGATTAAAAGATTCATCCTTTTTTTGCCGATCGTGAATGGCTTCAACCACCACATCCGCTACCACAGCGCGAGCATGCTTTTGAATGGTTTGGGTGATAACCTGCTGGTCTTCACCAAGCAGAATCTGCCTGAGTTTATCTAACTCAGCCTGAGCATGGTTTGCTTGATCAGCCGAATGTTTATCCGGCGGTACTTCCAAACTCATTATGCTTGATCGTCTTGCAGATTATTTGCCATCGTTGAGAGTAAATTCGCCAGGGTTTTTCTGTCTGTTTTAGATGAACTAAGCTCTGCCGACACTTTGTTAAGTTGCTGTTTAAGCGCCTCAAGTTCGTGTGAAAAATTATCTTTTAACTGGTTAGCTTCTTTGTCCAGTTCATTATTTAACTGTTCAAGATTTTTTTCTGTACTGGCCGCAAACATTTCATGCTCTGCAGCTAGGTTATTCAACTCGGTGTGAATATTGTCTGATTTATCTTCATGCTGTTTATCAACGTACTGAATTCGGTCTTCCATTGCAGCAAAATTTTGATCGATTTGCTCGTTCAGCTTTTGAAACCTGTGATTAATATCGGCTGAAAGTGAAGAAAAACCTTTATCGAGAGATGTTTGCAAGTTAGCTATTTTTTGTTCCAGTTCAGCCTGAGCCTGACCAAAAACAATTTGCCTGAGTTGGGTTAATTCATCGACAGCAGAAGGCGTATGGCTGGATTTATTATCTTCGTTTTTAGCTACATCAGTCATTTTGTATTCCATTAACATCAATCAACTAACTTAGTGTAGTTAACTTTTTTTATTAGTATCAAAAAATTTAAACTCAAAATGACTGTTTGTCTATTAAATATACATTAAATTGATTGAAATTAACGGATTTTTTCAGCGTTGAGATGACTTAAAAATTGCTCGCCTCTGTGCTGATAATTTTTAAACTCGCCAAAACTGGGCGCTGCGGGCGACAATAATACAACGTCACCAGCCTGAGCTTGCTGCTTTATAATAGCCAATGCCTGCGTTAAATTTTGATAATAATTAAAGCTAAAAGCTGGTTTTTGATGATTTAATAACTGCTCAATTCGTTTACCAGTAACTCCGATTAAAGCAATATGTTTAATCGAAAATTGATTAAGCTGTTTTATAAGGGGTTGATAATCCTGCTCTCTTTCTTGTCCACCTAAAATTAAATAAACCGGCTTGTTAACATAACAATTAAGTGCACATAAAGTTGAATCTGGCGTAGTTGAAATACTGTCGTTCACCGCAATCACGCCACTGTCCAGTACATGCTCTTCTAACCTGTGTGCTAGTGCATTAAATTGGTTAAGCTGTGGCAAAGCGGCACGCCAGTTTAAGTTAAATGCCTGCATTAAGGTTAGACAGGCAGTTAGATTTTTAAGGTTATGTTCACCTTTTAAATTAAATTCAAACTGTAAAACTTCTTCTTGATAAAATACTTGGTTGTTCCGGCAATAAAACCCTTGGGCTTGATGAATTTGCTTATTGTTTAATTGATTAAAATACACAGGCTGTAACTCAATGCCCTGTTGTTTTGCCAGTTCAATTAAATATTGCTGTGTTAGCTCTGATTCAGCATTACAAATTAACAAATCACAATGTTGCTCGCGTGCTGGTTTAGTTTTATCAAGATAATACTGTTTTGCCGAGGTATGCCAAGGTACATGCTCCTGATACAAATTAAGTAAAATATATGCACTACAATGTGCTTGTAAATCAGCAAGCTGGTAAGAGGACAATTCTAATATAGTGTAATCTGCTGCTGGTTTTACTGAAATAAGCGGAATGCCCAAATTACCAGCAACAACGACCTTTAAACCGATTGACTGCATTAAATGCCCCAGCATACTAGCGGTGGTACTTTTGCCTTTAGTGCCAGTGACAATAATGGTTTTGGCCTGTGGGTAGCGCTCAAACCATAAATTAGTAGACGATGAAACCACACTGCCATTTTGCTGTGCTGCAATTAATTCTTTGCGGTACAAACTAATGCCCGGGCTTTTAATAACTAGGTTAAAATCGCCAGCCGCTAATTGTGCCAAACCAGATTCAGCATAAATATATTGCGGCTGTTCAGCCAGTTCGGCTTGGTATTCGTCGGTTAAAATCCAAATTTGATCACTTGCGATAATTTGCTGCAAATATTGATAACAAGCTTGACCTTCCTGACCAAAACCCCAAATAACCACTTTGCCTGTTTTAGCAATTTCATGCGCTGTCATTTTATTTAGCTGGATTAAATCAGACATCACTAAAACATCCCTGATAGTCGGTTGGAATCGCGTGAGGGGTACGAACTTTTAGCAAACTAATTAAAGCTGCCTGTAGTTTTTCTTCACCATAAGCCTGCACAAGTTGATTCGCTAATGCTTTAATAACCGGATAATCAGTTGATTCTGCTTGTTGGCTTAAATAATAAATAGCCGCAGCCGACTCTAATTTTTCGCCAACACACTCCCAAGGTTTGCTCTCGGTTAAACCCGATAACTCTTTATAATCTTGCAGAAAATCAATATTAGTCAGAGGATTGCCATTAAATATTCGATTTAAGCGAGCTTCATTCATACCGGAAACGGCAAACATTAAATAGACAAAATGACATTTTGGACAAGCTAAGCACCAGCGCGTATCCGATTTTTGGTGGTAAATTTTAAATGCTTTATTACACGAGGTGAAAACATCATCATATTGCTCAAAACGGGCAAACTCTTTCACAATCCGCATTTCAGTAAATGGCCTAAGCAATGAAAAATAAGCTAAATTTGGATTAACAAAATGCTGCACAAAACCGGTAAAATCTTGTTCAAATTCATACGATTTACTGTACTGGTGATTAATCGCAACGCCGTTTTTCACCAGAGTCGCTTCATTGGCGGAGGCTTCGTTAGAGGTAATAATGGCATCACATCCTAATGCTTGAGCGACAATAAAAGCCGTAAAACTAATAATGGCGGTGATAGGTACATGCCCGTTTAACGCGCCCTGCTCGTTTAATTTAAATAATTGAGGATCAAGCACCCGCTTAACTGCAACAAAAGGTAAACCAGATTGTTTAACACAATTTAAAATCGGCTGCACCGGATTCACGGCAAATAAAGTGACTTTTTTACCAGCTTGTTTTAGAGCCTCGATACTGACCAGCGAATCTTTACCGCCACCAATCAACACTAATGCATGTTGGGATTTTTTTTGAGATAAATCCGTAATGGTTTGGCTTTGTGGCTCAGATAAACTCGCTTGAGCAGCAATAGGAAAATGACAGCCCTGAGTAATATCTAAATTATTACGGTAAGCAAACTCAGCCAAACCGTTAATATAAAGTTTTTTAAAAAAGTCGGCTTCAAGCTGGTTTAATTGGGTTGTTTCAAGCTCAATACTGGCAAATGGCTGTAATTTAAAATAGCTTACACCTGCAACCAAATGCAGATAATTAATGGCTTTTGCAATTGAAGTTTGAGTTAAATCCAGTTGAATTTGAGTGCTATCAAAACTGAGCGTTTCACAAAAATGATAATCACCAAACTGGTAATTTAAATTAAGTTGATTGTGGGCATAATCAAAATCGGTATTTTTAAAAATAAAGGTATCAGCTTGAAACAAAGGTGCAGCCTACTTATTAATTTTATTCTGGCTGCATTGTAACAAAACTGATTTTAAATGCGCGGATAAAATAGCGAATTAAGTCTCGCTGTGAGTGTTTAAGTGGAAAGTTTTTATTGGTTATCTCACTATAAGTCATTCAACGGCATAAATGCCGATCTACAAACCTATTTTACAGAGAATTACTTTGATTTGAGTGTATTTTTAAATTAAGTTTTGAATAAAGCAAGAATAGAAAATGGGGTTGTTGATGGGACTTGAACCCACGCTAATTCAACAGGGGAATCACTTTGATTTGAGTGTATTTTTAAATTAAGTTTTGAATAAAGCAAGAATGGAAAAATGGGGTTGTTGATTAGAATTGAACCCACGCTAATTCAACAGGGGAATCACTCTGATTTCGGGTTTATATTTAAATTAAGTTTTGAATAAAGCAAGAATAGAAAATGGGGTTGTTGATGGGACTTGAACCCACGCTAATTTAACAGGGGAATCACTTTGATTTCGGGTGTATTTTTAAATTAAGTGTTGATTAAAACAAGAATAGAAAAATGGGGTGGCTGATGGGACTTGAACCCACGACAACCGGAATCACAATCCGGGGCTCTACCAACTGAGCTACAGCCACCATAAAGGTGCAAACACATTACTGAGGTAACGTCTTGAAGTGGCGCGGATAATAGCTAACTTAATCCCATCCGGCAACCCTTGGGTTTAAGTTTTTTGAATAAAATGGGCTTTTCTGGTCTGTTTGCCTAAATAACAGCCAGAAATAGCTAATTCAGTTAAATTACCCGTGAAAATCTTTGTTGGTTTAAATGCTTTTGCATATAAGCATCAAATGTCATCGCAATATTGCGGATAAACAAACAAGCATTGGCGTTGACTGAAATTAAGTTAGTATCTAGTGTGATTAAGTTATCTTTGATAAAAGTCGCTAAATTTTTAAGCTCATCGGCAAAATAATGGTCGAACTTAATGGCAAAGGTTTGTTCGATTTTGCGTTTATCCACGACTAAATTACACATTAGTGAGCGAATAACCTCGCCACGGATGATATCGTCTTGAGTTAATTTAAAACCTTTTTCAAGCGCACTGCCCTGCTCATTAATTGCCTGATAATAGGTTTTTAAATCTTTTACATTTTGACTAAAACTGCGCCCAACAGCACTAATAGATGAAACCCCTAACCCTAATAAATCGCAGTTGCCGTGGGTGGTATAACCTTGAAAGTTTCGGTGTAATTTCCCCTGTTTCAACGCTATGGCTAATTCATCGTCCGGTTTGGCAAAGTGATCCATGCCAATCATCACAAAACCAGCTTGAGTTAAACTTTGCATGGCTTGATGCATTAAATCGAGCTTTTGCTGAGCATTTGGCAACCATTCATCCTTTAATTTTCGCTGAGCAGCAAAACGCTGTGGCAGATGTGCATAACTAAATAAGGAAACTCTGTCTATATCCATTGCTAAAATATCGTTTAATGTTTTAGCAAAAGTGGCCTGATTTTGATGTGGCAAGCCATAAATTAAATCTAAATTAACCGATGATATACCAAACTGTTTGGCTCTACTTACTAACGAGGCAATAAACTCTGTACTTTGCAGACGGTTAATGGCCGTTTGTACTTTTTTGTCTGTATCCTGCACACCTATGCTTAAACGGTTGAATCCTACAGCCGCAAGGTGATCAATATAATCCAGCTCAATTTCCCGAGGATCTATTTCTATGCTCATTTCCACTTTGTTTTGAGCATTTTGCTCAATCACAAAAGCTTGTTTTAACTCATCAATTAACCGACTCATTTGAGCTTTGGTTAAAAAACTGGGAGTACCACCCCCTAAATGAATTTGCTTAACGCTATGACCGGCAAATAAAGGGGCTTGTTGATGAATTTCTGCGATTAAATGATCTAAATAAATATCAGCTTTTTCTCGGTGACGAGTAATCACTTTATTACAACCGCAGTAATAACAAAGGCTGTGACAAAATGGAATATGTAAATAAAGCGAGAGATTTTGTTTACCGGACTGCTTAACCGCAAATTCAAAGTCAGCTTGAGTAAAATCAGCGCTAAATTCTACCGCAGTTGGATATGAGGTATATCTTGGCCCACTGGTATTATATTTATTGAGTAGTTTTTGGTTAAATAATTGATGAACTTGCATAAAAAGCCTCCGAATGGTCAGAGGCATTGTATGGTCTTAATGCTTTTTAAACATTGATCAAAAACAATTTTTTATGCTTTTAGCCAATCATGGATTTAACTCATTTGAGTAGGGTTATCAGCATAAATCGTTAAAGTTTTAGCCCGCTCGCTTTGCAAGCTAAATTCGGTTTGAGTTATTGCGCTAACAAATTGCCAGTTAGCCGTCATTTTTTCCGGATCGGCTTTAATAATTAAAAAGCCTCTGTCAGCAACATTCACATATTGCAGATCATTAACCAATTGCACTAAACCAGCCTCAGTCGCTGCATATTCAGCTTCATTAATGCCTAAATAGCTTTCTAAACCCGGAGAAGTTACGGATGAAGTGGCAAACTCTACCCCAACTGCATCGCCATTTTGATCAACTAATTGATTTGCCCATGCATTATGCGTATCACCAGCCAATACAACTAAATTGGCATTGGCTGATTTAGCCGCAGCATAAACCGCTTCACGCTGCGCTGCATAACCATCCCACGCATCTAAATTATAAGGTAAACCCGGCAATTGTAATAATGCTTGAACCTGCTCGGTAAGTTTTGCCTGATTCGCTGTAAAATAATCAATTTCAGCTTGCGTTAAAGCCGGATCATTTGCCGAAATGCGCTGTGCTAGCACAGCTAAACCGGCATATTCTGCATATTGAGCAATAGATAATTGTTGAGTTGCAATCGCCCCCGGTAAGTACATTTTCCCCATTAATACTTGCTGAGCTAATACCTGCCATTTTGCAGTTGAGTTTTGCAGTTTTTGCTCTAACCAAATTTGTTGACTTTCACCTAATAACTGACGACTAGGGTCTGCCACAGCATTTGCAATACCTGCAAAATCAAATCCGCTTTCAGTGATAAAATCTGTCATAGCTAATTGTTTATCACGGCCTTCGTTACGGGTATCCAACATTAAAATATTTGCTAAATTGCCCCACTCAAACTGACGATAAATACTTGATGGCTCATCTAACTCATTGCCCTCGATTGGTCGAATTGGTAGCCACTCAAAATAGGCTTGTAATGCCGCCATTTTACGCTGATAAAAATTACCTTCACCTTGATCTTCGTTATGGTTTTCTGCGCCATCAGTCCAAGTATCATTCGTAATTTCATGGTCATCCCACACCACTAAAAAAGGTAATGCAGCGTGTACAGCCTGTAAATCCGGATCGCTGCGATATTGGGCATAACGGGTTCGATAATCACTTAAACTAATAATTTCGTTGTGTGGCATAGCAACTCGATTCATTTGTTCAGCTGCTTCAGACGCATAACCACCTGCGCCATATTCATAAATGTAATCACCTAAATGTAGCACCAAATCAAGCTCTGCGGCTTGCTCTGCAACTGCGCGATAAGCATGAAAATAACCAGCCGGATAATTTGAACAAGACATCACCGCCATTGCTAATGAATCGGCATGTTGATCAGGTAAAGTTCGGGTTTGACCAACTTCTGTCTGATTATTCTGACTACGAAAACGATAATAAAGCTGGCTATTAGCAGGTAAATTTTGCACATCCACTTTCACAGTAAAATCGGCGCTGGCTTTTGCCTGGCCAACATCAGATGCTATTACCTGAGTAAAGTTTTTATCCAGTGCAACATCCCACGCAACTTGCACAGATGTTTGCTGATCATTAATGGGGGTCACTCTAGTCCATAAAATAACACTGTTAGTCAGCGGATCACCCGATGCAATCCCGTGTAAAAAGTCAGCTTTTTCTAAACTGTCATCGGTTAAATCTAAACTTACATTACAACCGGTTAAAGCAGTCGAAACATAAACTGCGCCTAATCCGGCAAGTGTATTTTTAATAAAATCGCGGCGTGAAATAAATGGCATTTGAATTCTCTTTTAGCTATTAAAATTATAAAGAACTCAGCCACTTTGGCAGGGTTTTATGACAAGCCGATAAAGCTTTTTTGTAAACTTAATGACGCTAACATGCTAACCGAATGATTGATTATAACGAATTTAGTGATAAGTATGATGTCGGGTAGACTCAAATTTATTTAAAATCGAGTGCACCACAAAAATAGCCATTAAGCTGGCAATAATCGCAACACTGACAGACGAAAAGCGATATAAAGCGCTGTATACCAAATCCTGATTTGGCCCTAACGACTGACCAAATAAAATACCAAAGGTGGTTAAAACGCCAAACCCGACACCGGGAATACCGCCACCCAAAATATGATAACGGCTAAAAATAAAACAACATATCCATAAAATCAGCACCGGAAAAATTAAAACATCCGTTAAATCATAAAGTAATAATTGCGCCAGCAGTGCAATATTACAGCCAATTAAAGTGCCGACTGCTCGGGTCCAGCCAGCCATGCCTGCTGCTTTCCAACAAAGTGAAAACAAAACCAAAACCGATGCTGCCTGCGCCGAAACTGAATCCTGTAAATCGCAGCACTGAAATACAATAAAAGATAAAGTCGCAACACTTGAACATAATAATACTTCGTGACGAATGCTTGATTTATCTTTTGCGGGTCGTGAACGTATTTGTCTTGGAGCCACATCGGCAAATATACCGTGCATTAATCCAGCAATCACAATAGATAACAATATCGCCACCGCATTGCTAATAATCAGCGGATAAATACTACTGGTTTCGGTGACATAACTGGCAAAGTTAAGCTGAATGGATAAGCTGACCACACCGGTTGCACCAAATAAAAAATGCGTCCCTGTACTCATTTGATAAAACAATACCGCAAACGCCAGAAAACTAATTAAAATCATCACCACAGGCAAATGATTAAATAAGCCTTGAACCACCAGAACAATCAATGCGCTAAATGCTGCACTGGCCACAAACTGGCGAATAATATTCCGATTTAACACAGGTACTAAACCCAGTAACAGCATAGGATAAATAGTAAAAAATATGCCGTTTTGCCACGCCATTAATTTACAAATGGTAAACCCTAAGGTAGCGCCACCTGCGATCCTAAGTGCTTGTTTTAACCCATTTTGATCTAATACCGGAAGATTATTTTGCATAATATACTAAGTTGAGCGAGTCCTAATTCGGGTGAGTTAATAAATAAAATGTAACCAGCTAATAAACCGGATTTGCACACTGCCAAGCCACTGACCAACACTGGATTGTGGTAATAATTGAACAGTTGCTCTGGCACCGCTTTGTAGCTGATTTAATACATCAGCTTGATTGTCGGTTAGTTGCAAATGAATGCGCTGGCGCTGAGCGTCGCGTACCCAGCGATTACTTTTTTCAGTTTCGGTTAATAAGCCATTGGCGGTTAACTGACCATCACTAACACCGGCTTCAAAGCTGCTGATATGGGCATTAAAAACGGCTCCGGGACGGCTATCAAATGTAATTTTTGCCAAACTGCCCGGATGCATATTTAATAAAGATTTTTCTCTAAAATCGGCTATTAAATCAATCTGTGGTGATACCAAAGCCAATAAAGGCTGACCACTTTTTGCATATAAACCTTCGGTTAATTGCAAATTAGCCACTACCCCAGAGCTTACCGCTCTAACCTGAGTGTAAGCTAAATTGAGTTTTGCCTGAGCAATTTGGTTTTGTGCATGGCGCACAGTTAAATTATTTTCACCTTTTGCCCCTCGTTTTAATTTGGCTTCGCTTAATTGCGCCTGTAACGATAATAAATTAGCTTTGCTCACTTTGTAATTTGCTAAAATATTATCGCGTTGCTGCTGCGAGATTGCTTGCTGTTTAATTAAATTTTCAGCACGCTGCTTTAATAACTTTTGCTCGTTTAACTGAGCTTTTGCCGCTTCAATCTGGGCAGTAATTGCGGCAATTTGGCTATTTATTTGCTGATTAGTTAACTTTGCATCATCCAGCGCTAATTCAGCTTGTGCTAAAGCTAATTTAAACGGCGCATCATCTATTTTAAATAAAATATCTCCAGCATTAACACGCTGATGGTTTTTCACTAACACTTGAGTGATCCGGCCATTTATTTGGGGCGCCACTTGTACAACCGGATGATAAACTCTCGCTTGCGGCGTTACCGGCAGCCAAATATCGGCAATAATGTAATAAACAAAAACCAGTACAAAACCAACTAAAGATATTTTGACATAACGATTAAATTTTTGATCTGGTGTCATCTTAAACCTTACTTTGGGTGGATTCATTTATAGGGGTTAAGTCGTTAATCAGCTTGCGAGCATTGGCTTCTATTTCTACCAATCCACTCGCCATTAATTGCATTTGCTGATGACTCAAACTGCCATACAATTTTTCTTTAATATCGATCAATAAAACCTGAAGCTGATCTAATAGCGCGCGCCCTTTTTCAGTAAAATAAATATGTTTACTGCGTTTATCTTCTTCGCCTGTTTTACGAATAATCAGCGCTTGTTCTTCTAATTGTTTTAATGTGCGGGTGAGTGATGGCATTTCTATGCCTAAACTCTGTGCTAATTCAAGCTGGGTGACCCCTTCAGATAAATAGTCGATATGGACTAAAGCAGTCCAGCGTGATTGAGTTAACCCTAAAGGCTCAACCGCAGCCGTAACAGCATCGCGGCAAATTCTGTGTACCCTGCCCATTTGTAATGAAATAGACAAATCGAATGTATGGTAATTCACCTGTGATGAACCTAATGAATGAGAAGACATATAAAACCCAACTACTTAGCTTGCTAACTATATTTAGTTTATATTAGTTAGCATGCTAAGTAAATAATGAATTTTATCGGAGCTTGAATTCAGCTATCTAAAAATACGAGTATCAAGACAATAAAATTTTAGTGGCCAGAGCCAGCATAACAACACCACAAAATTTATCGATAAACCGAGATTTTTGCTGAATATACTGAATAATCAAAGGGCTAGATAATAAAATTGCGACAAAACAAAACCATATTCCATCTAGCATAACGGGCGTAATAACCAAAATTAATCTATCCGTTAAACTTTGAGATTGATTTATAAAAGGACTAAACAAAGCAATAAAAAATAAAGCTATTTTGGGATTTAAAACAGACACTAAAAAGCCCTCTTTTGCCGCAGCCCATGCAGAAATACTTTGGCCCGATTTTAAATTGTGCTCAATCCCCTGTTTAGAACATAAAGCTTTAACGCCTAATATAATTAAATAAATAGCCCCTAAATAACTAATCGTCTTAAAAATAACTGGGTATTGTTCAAGCAAAATAGCCAGCCCACTAACCGCAAATATGGCATAAACAGCAATACCTAAAGCATGCGATAAAGCCGAGGCAATACCATTTAAGCGCCCACCCGCAAGGGTATTTTTAGCAACCACATATAAACTAGGACCGGGTGACATTGCCCCCAGTAAACAAATGGCTAATAGTGAAAAATAAAATGCGATTGTCATGATTACCTCCGAATTTATTCCATTTTAGCTTTGGTTTTAATATGAGGTGAAATCAAACTTTATCATCATAGCCATGATTTAAAATCATGGCCTATTGATGAAATATTTAAATCCTAGAAAAAGAAAAGTAAGAAAGGTAAGCGTAAAAAGGAAAGTAAGGAAAGTAAGGAAAGTAAAAATTAGTCATCCAAATGAATGGAGTGTTGATTATTTTGCAGAGTATCTACAATTTGCTCACGCGCCCATTTATGAGCAATATCATTATCAAATTTAGAATGCCAGACTAACCAATATTGATGACTGTCTAATTCAAATGGCAAATCGCGATAGATAATGGGCCATAACAACTCAAGATGTTTGGCGATATGCAGCGGGATCACCATCAAAAATTGAGTAGATTGCAAACGGCTTATCGCCGCGCTAAAAAACGGAACCTGCAACATAATATGACGCTTGAGGTTTAGCTGGGTGAGTTTAAGTTCAATCCCCGAATCTTTATCTGCCCCACCGGTAATTTTAATATGCGGGTATTGAATAAACTCTTTAAGCGTTAACTTGGATTTAACCGCCAGCGGATGCAACTTAGACATCACCACAACCGATTTATCCTGCCCGATATAAGTGCTGGATACACCCGCAGGTTTCTCTGGCAAAATAGTTGAGGCAATATCAATTCCCTGCTCATGCAACTGACCAATATAATTCGGCTGCCAAAGCCGGTAGGTAATTTTTAACTCAGGTGCTTGCTCACTTAAACGGGCGCAAATATCAGGTAAAACATACTGCGCAATATAATCACTCGAAGAAATAACCAACTCACCTTGCCAATTAGCCGGGTCAAATGTTGAATCTTCCAAAATATGCTCAAATTCATTAAATAAAGCGTCCAGCTTTAGTTTTAATTGCTCTGCTTTTGGGGTTAAAACCAGTTGATTACCCTGACGAACTAATAACTCATCACGACACAATTCTCTTAATTGAGATAACTGACGGCTAAGTGCCGACTGGGTAATATAAAGCCGCTGAGCCGCCCTGCTAACATGCGCCTCATGCAATAAAATATGTAAAGACCGTAATAAATTTAAATTGATATTGGGTAGCATAATTTTTTTATCATCTAAACCAACTCAAATTCAGCCATTTGCATCACCACCCCATTCACCATAATTTCTAATTTATGTTCACCGGGATAATATTTACGGGTAGTAACAGGTTTAAACGAATGGCTTTTATTTATATTTAGGCTTTGTTCTGGCTGAATAGTTAAGTTTTTAAGTTTAAATACTTTGCCATTTTGTTTGCCGTTTGCGCGCATAAAATACAGTTTATAATCAATGACAAGTTGCTGAGTTTGTGCTGATTCTGAGTTAATTGAAAAATTAAAGCTTAAACTTTCGCCAGTTTTAATTGTATTTTGACTAAGCTCAAGTTGACTTAATTTTACTTGTGGATTGTCAGTAAAACCTAACAATTTAAAGGCTTCGCTATGCCCTGCTTTAATCAGACCACGGCAAGCATGTTTGATTAACCAAAGCGTATTCTCATCCGCGTTTTGATACCAGTCACTGCAAATTTGCATAACTAAGTCAGAATCGTGTTTAGCAATATCATTTAAATGATTCGCCACCGAGCGGCGAACATATAAACTAGGATCGGCTTTGAGCGCATTTAATAAAGCTAGATTAGGTGTTGGATCGTCAACAAACTGAGTTAAGCGAATTCCCCACGGTAATAAAGGGCGTGTGCCTTCAGAAACCAAACGGCGAACATGCTCGCTGTCGTCTTTCACCCAATGATTAAAATAACTTAAACACAACTGCGGATAGCGTTGAATAAAAGGACGGATAGCAAATTCAGCGCTAAATAAAGGCGTTAATGTTTTTAATACATTCAGTGAAATGTCGGGATGATTTAACCCATAAACAGCGACATAATCAATAATCGGCCAAGCGGCAAACATTGGGTGAATACTATCTTGATATTGCTCTGCTGTTTGCTGCCAAATTGGTGGAAGTTTTAGCAAAATAGCAGCCGTTTGTTCAAAATCTTGCGGTAAACATTGATTAAGTGCGCCAATAAAATGTAAAACTCTGTCTTTGAGCTCTAACTGCTCTAACCCATTTAAACTCAGTTGTTCAAATTTAAGCTGATCAAAATCAGTAATTTGAGCAAAACTTTGATTGATTCTGTCGATTGCCGGTTTGGATAAACCCAGTTTCATTGCTTCCATCTAAAAATATCCTGTTTTTTAGCTGCATTTAAAGCCCATTAATTTGGCTAGTATCGCTCTGAACACTTCAAATCACATTGTAGTTCGGGCTTTAGCCCGTTTTACGCCAGCCACTTTAAACACCATAAATGGCAAACTACACCCATTCAAAATCAAATGGAAATACAACTAGATTAAAGCTTTATACCATAAAGCAATCCCGGCCAGAATGGTCATTGCTTCAAATGCGCGTTTAACCAATTTATTGCCTTTCGCAATCACTAAATAAGCGCCTAAATAACCCCCAATGAGTGAGCCTAAAATTAATGCAGGTAACCAGTCCCACTTAATTTCTGTCAACATAGCTAAAGTCACCGCGCCCATCCCATTCCACAAAATACCAACCATGATCAGAGTATATGATACAGCTCTGCCATAACTCATCCCAAACCAATGAATCAGCCAAATCGTCACAAATAAACCCGTGCCGGAAGTTAATGAACCATTTAATACTGCAATCAAAAATAACCCCAATCCGCCACTGATATAACCGGCTAAGTTTCTGTGCTTAGGTGTATCATCCAACCCTAAATCCGGCTTTAAAATAGAATAAATTCCAAGCGCTATGGTTAATGTGCCCAAAGCAGACATCGCAATGGTTGGCGGTATATTTAAAATAACATTAGCGCCTAAAATCACGCCCGGAATCGCACTTAATAATAAAGTGAGCAGCAAAGCCGATTCAAACTGACCATGTTTTAAATGCTTAATTGATGCGCCTAACCCTAACGCAACAGACGCGATTTTGTGTGTGCCCAACGCAATAGAAAAAGGTAAGCCTAAAAAAATCAGCGCTGGTAATTGTAATAGACCCGCGCCGCCACCGGCTAATGAAGATAAAGTATTAGCAAATAAACTCACTATAAATAATAAAATTTGTTCAAACACTTATCTTTCCTTAATTTATCTAACTAACCAGAGGTGGCACGGTTATATAAAAACACAAACGCCGCTAAAAAGCGGCGTTTAAATCAAATTAACTTGTGTTGTGTGCTCAAAGCAAGCACCCTAAAACAAAGCTTAACTAAAGTTATGAATATCCAAACTTGAGCTTTGGTTTGCATTATCTTTTTCTTTAGCTGAATCACTGCGAAGTGCGTCTAGGTGATCTAAATAAGCTTGATCAACGTCTTTCGTCACATATTCGCCGTTAAATACCGAGCTTTCAAACTGAGTAATGCTTGGGTTGCCTTCTTTAACCGCTTCAATTAAGTCGGGTAAATCTTGGAAAATTAAACCATCGGCTTTAATTAACTGGCAAATTTCGTCCACTTCACGGCCATAAGCAATTAATTCATTCGCACTTGGCATATCAATACCATATACGTTAGGGAAACGAACTTCTGGTGCAGCAGATGCAAAATAAACATTTTTAGCACCGGCTTCACGCGCCATTTCAATAATTTGCTCAGAGGTTGTACCGCGTACCACTGAATCATCAACTAATAATACGTTTTTACCTTTAAACTCAGATGAAATCGCATTGAGTTTACGGCGTACTGATTTACGTCTTTGCTGCTGCCCCGGCATAATAAAAGTACGGCCAATATAACGGTTTTTCACAAAACCTTGGCGATAAGGCACATCTAATGTGCTGGCAATTTCAACCGCAATATCACAGCTAGTTTCAGGAATTGGGATCACAACATCAATATCTAGATCATGCCAAACACGTTTGATTTTTTCACCAAGCTTTTTACCCATACGCACACGAGTTGCATACACAGATACATTATCTATAGTCGAATCTGGGCGAGCGAAATAAACATATTCAAATAAACAAGGAGTTAACTGAGCTTGATCTGAACATTGCTGGCTATAAAGCTCACCTTCTTTAGTAATATAAATCGCTTCACCCGGCTCAACGTCGCGCACAAATTTAAAACCAACAGCATCAATCGCAACACTTTCAGACGCAACCATGTATTCATTGCCTTGCTCAGTTTCACGCTTACCTAAAACCAGTGGGCGAATCCCATATACATCACGAAATGCAACAATGCCATAACCAACAATTGAAGCAACAACCGCATAGGCACCACGTGCTTTAGCATGTAACTTAGTCACAGCACTAAATACATCCTGCGGCGTTAAATCCCAATTACAGGATTCGCATAATTCATGCGCAAACCAGTTCATTAATAACTCAGAATCAGAAGAGGTATTTACGTGGCGTCTGGCTTCGCTTTTTAAATTTTCTTTCAGCTCCTCGGCATTGGTTAAGTTACCATTATGCGCAAGTGCAATACCAAAAGGCGAATTAGTATAAAAAGGTTGGGCTTCAGCCGAAGTAGAAGTACCCGCAGTTGGGTAACGCACATGCCCTATGCCCCAATTACCTGCCAGTCTGTCCATATGTTTTTGTTCAAATACATCTCGAACCAAGCCATTGGCTTTTCTCAATTTGAACATACCGTTATTTATGGTCATGATTCCGGCTGCGTCTTGTCCACGATGCTGCAATACTGTCAATGCATCGTATAAAGCTTGATTAACCGGAGAATGAGCAACTATGCCAACAACACCGCACATGGATTATCTACCTCTTATACAGGTTTAATATCTTTAAGAAAGCTTGATGTGTTTTTCATATATTCAAAAAACCATTCAATCACAATCTTAAACTCAGGAATTAGAACTGAATCACTCCACCACTGTGCACTTGCCGCAGGGGTAAAAGCGTCCATAAAGAAAAGTATAGCTGCCACAATTAACACGCCTCTGAGCGCACCAAAAACTAAGCCTAAAACTCTGTCGGTGCCGGAAAGGCCTGTTTTTTGAACCAGCTGAGAAATTAAATAATTAGCAATCGACCCTAAGATAATGGTGACAATAAACAAAATTGCAATGGCCGCTGCGTTACGAAGCATGACATCTTCAATGTTTGTCAAAAAGGTCGCAAAGTCGAGATAAAACGTACTTGCGATAAAAAATGCCGCGATCCATACCACCAGAGACATAGCTTCGCGAACAAAGCCTCTGACTAAACTGACCAGTGTTGAAATACTGATCAAACCAATAATCGCGTAATCGATCCAGACCATATCAATCTTCATGCTAAAATATGCGGGCGAATTCTACCAGATCCCAGACCTATAATGCCAATCATTATTGAGCCGGTTGATAATTAACTAACTTACCTTTGAGGTTTGTTAGCTTTTTAAGTTCTGGCAGCATGTTTTGTAACTTATTTTGATCAAGTTCTGGACCAATAAAAACTTTGGTCAACTGACCATTTGAAGTATTAACTGCTTGCGTAAATACCAGATAACCTTCGCGTTTTAGCTTATCGACTAAGCTTTCAACATTTTTTTTATTACCAAAACTGCCTAACTGAATCACCCATGCATTTTGCTTAAATTGCTCAGATTGATTATTTTGAGCTTGAGCGCTTTGCTCTGGTTCGCTTATTTGGCTCGGGATAGTTTCTGGTTCGGTAGTTTGTTCTGGTTTTTTGTCTTCAATCAATTTGGCTTGATTAGGTGGAATTTGCTCAGCATTTTCAAGCAAATGATCCATAGGTTGTTCATCTTCAAGCGGCTGTTGCGCTTGTGCCATTTGCTGATCATATTCAGCTTGAGGAAAATCCGGTGCAATCGGAATCGCTTTTACCTGCGGCTTATTTGGAATGGTTTCAAATTGATCTGAATATTCACTTTTTTTACCGTCTAATAAATCCGGCAAAAAAATCACAATTAATGCGATAAAAACTATGCTGCCTACTAAACGATTCTGAAAGGTACTTGCCATTGCGTTTAATCCGTCAAAATATCTGTGATCACCCAAAAAGAGCCAAATACAACAATTAAATCATCCGCTGACGCCTGTTGCTGGGCAGCTTGATAAGCTTGCTCAATTGAGCCAAAACATTCAACCTGAGCATTTTTTGGTAAATATTCGGCTAAATCTGTCGCTTTAGCGCCTCGTGGTTGGTTAATGTCTGCCAATAACCAAAGCTCAAAACTGTCTTTAATGCTTTCAACAACCGTTTTAATATCTTTGTCTTTTAACATCCCAAACACAGCTATTTTTTTACCAGAGCATTGCGTTTGGTTTAGTTTTTCACGCATAAAACGAATAGATTCAGGGTTATGCGCAACATCAATAATCACATTTGGCGAATGCGCAATTTGCTGCCAGCGACCGGCCAACTGAAAGCTTTTAAAACACTGATTAACCGTATCCGTATTTAAACGGATATTTAATTGTTCAAAACAAGCTAACACTGTACTGGCATTTTGCAAAGGCATATTAGGCTTAATACAGTGATTAAATTCACTTTTTTGGCCTTGCCACGACCAAGTGTCGGCCTCAACCTGATAATGAAAATCCTGCTGTTGCCAGACAATATTTAATTGTTTTTCAAGTGCTTGTTGTTTAACTGTATCCGGTGGATTTAAATCGCCACAAACCGCCAAACCTTTGGTTCTAAAAATCCCTGCTTTTTCAAAGCCGATGACTTCACGGTTTGTGCCTAACCAATCCTGATGATCTAAATCAATTGTGGTGATAACAGATAAATCCGGCTCAACAATATTGGTTGCATCTAAACGCCCGCCTAAACCGACCTCCAGCAAAATAAAATCCGGTTTTGCCTGAGCCAATAAATAAATTGCGGCTAAAGTGCCAAATTCAAAATAAGTAAGCGGGGTTTCGCCTCTGGCTTGTTCAATCGCAGCAAATGCTTGGCAATGTTGCTGTTCAGAAAACCAATCGGTATTTAATGTAACTCGCTCACGATAGTCACTGATATGAGGTGAGTTATAACAACCAACCGAATAACCGTGCGCAGTTAAAATTTGTTGCATTAAATGACAACTGGTGCCTTTACCGTTAGTACCGGCAATTAAGATAACTTTAGATGAGGAAAAGTTCAGCGCTAACTGATTATAAACTGACTGAACTCGCTCCAAGCCTAATTCAATATCTTTAGGATGAAGCGATTCTAAGTGAGATAACCAGGCAGGCAGATTATCAAAATCTGCCGTTGCAGGGGTTGTTACCATTAAATTTGCTCAATCGAGGGTAAATTCATCAACTTAGTGATAATACGTGCTAATTTATCACGCATCTGGCGTCGATCAATAATCATGTCGATTGCACCTTTTTTAAGTAAAAACTCACTACGCTGGAAACCTTCCGGTAGCTTTTCACGAACGGTTTGTTCAATAACGCGAGGACCAGCAAAACCAATTAATGCTTTTGGCTCCGCCACATTAACATCGCCTAACATTGCAAAACTGGCTGACACCCCACCCATAGTTGGGTCAGTTAATACTGAAATATAAGGTAAGCCCTGCTCTTGCATTTTTGCTAAACCGGCGCTGGTTTTTGCCATTTGCATTAATGACATTAACGCTTCTTGCATACGCGCACCGCCAGAGGCAGAAAAACAAATTAACGGTAAGTTATGCTCTAAACAGGTTTCAACCGCTTTAATAAAACGAGCACCCACTACAGAACCCATTGAACCGCCCATAAATGAGAATTCAAAAGCAACCGCCACCACAGGTACACCTTTTACAGTGCCACGAAACGCAATTAATGCATCTTTTTCACCTGTGCTTTTTTGGGCAGCCGTGATTCTGTCTTTATATTTTTTTGAATCTTTAAATTTTAATTTATCCTGAGGCTCTAGATCTGACCCTAGTTCACTGCGATTGGCGCTATCCAAAAATGCCTCTAATCGAGCGCGGGCAGAAATTCGCATGTGGTGATTACACTTAGGACAAACATTTTGTTGCTGTTCTACTTCGGCACGATATAAAACAGACTGACAATCAGAACACTTAACCCAAACACCTTCCGGCACATTGCTTTTTTTGTTTGAATTTGGTTTTGGTAATATTTTTTCAATCCAACTCATTGATAATCTCGGGATACTATTTGAAATAGAAAAATTTGTTTATACAAAAAATCGATAAACCCTTAATGGCGCACATTAAATCATAAACTGAAACATATTTTAACTAAAACCTGCATCATCACAGATAAGTTTTAGCTGGTTTTTATAAATTATGATTATTAAAAAATAACTCATCAGACCAGTAAGTTAGTATTTAAACCGTTAAAGATTCAGGTAAAAAAACTGGTCCCATCGGTTCTAGTGGAATGCCCCACTGCTCAGGATAAAATACTCTCACCAAATAAAGCCCATTTGGTTTCGCCGTTGGAGCAGCTAAAGTTCTGTCTTTTGCATCCAATAATGTTTGAATCCAAGTAACTGGCTGTTCACCTTTGCCTATCTCAATTAATGAGCCGGTAATATTGCGTACCATGTGATGTAAAAAGGCATTTGCAGTGACATCAATCACCACATAATGGCCAACTCGGTTAACACTAATTTGATGTAAATTACGATAAGGTGTATTTGATTGGCAATGAGACGCTCTAAATGAGGTAAAATCTTGCTCGCCAACCAAAGCCTGCGCTGCCTGATGCATTTTTTGAGCATCTAATGCATGATAATAATGGGTAATGCCTTGAGGTAAAATAGCAGGTCTTAATGCATGATTGTATATAATGTAGCGGTATCGGCGGGCGGTTGCTGAAAAACGGGCATCAAAAGCTTGATCTACCTGTTTGGCCCATTTAACTGCAATATCTGCGGGCAAATTTGCATTAACCCCTAAAGTTAAAGCACGCATTTCCCGCGTAATATCCGTTTCAAAATGAACCACTTGCGAAGTTGCATGAACACCGGAATCGGTTCTGCCAGCACAAGTGACAACAATTGGGCTATTAAAAACTCGTGATAAAGCTTCTTCTAGCGCTTGCTGAACACTTGGCACATTCTGCTGGCGCTGCCAGCCCGAATACAAAGCCCCGTCATATTCAATACCTAATGCAAATTTCATATTAAAACCATTGTAATAAAAGTCGCGGTATTATACTCAAGTCACTTGTAAATGCGAGCCATCCGCCAGCTGCTTTAGAGTTGTTTTAACATGATATTTCTAAATTCAGTAGGATGAGATTCAGCCTGTAGTGAAATATACCCTTTATTGATTAATAAATTATCTAACCCTTTTGCTTCACTGCTATTAGGTTCAAATTGTGGCTGCTCATATTCAAATACCACTTCTCCGTTAATTCGGTGAATAATTTTTTCACTGCCATGTACTTCAATTTCGGCTTGCACCCACTCGTTTAACGGCAAGGCTTTACCCGTTGAGTTAATACAGTGATCGGTAACCAATTTTTTATTGATAACAACATTGGTGGATGGGGTACAAATATTGGCAGTGGTTCTTGGTTTTTGGTCATCATAAGCGCCTAATAGCTGAACCTCGATTGAACGCGGAAAGTCCTGTTCAAGCGCCATAGTTTCGGGTGCCTGACTATGCAACATAATGCCATTATTACGAAAAGCCCAAGCCGCGCCACCATAAACCTGCTCACCAATAAAACGGTATTCAAGTTTAATAATGTAATTAGAGAAAGCATGGTCATAAAAAATATGACCAAATTTATTATCAAATTGGCTGTAATTATCGTAAGAAACCGTTAATTTCCCGTCTTTAACACCAAAAGTATCTAAATAATTTTCACCTAGCGGATGGCCTTTAAATTTAATTTTCCAGCCCGTTAAATCTTTACCATTAAATAAACTAATCCATTCGCTGGTTTGAGTTTGATTTGCCTGTGTTTCGTTAGACGTATTATTGTTTTGTGAATTGCAGCCAGCAAACATAAAAACTGAAGCCAGTGCTGTACCTGCCACGATTATTTTTTTTGATTTCATTTGATTTAATTTCCTTTGCAAATGCTAAGTTTTGAGTGCAACAGGTCGATTATGCATGTTATTAACAAATACTCAACCTTTGCCCATCAACACAAACAAAAACGGCCAGTCAATTATCTTGACTGGCCGTTTAAAGCGAAACTAATTTAAAGCGAAACTAATTAGACGTTTTTGTTATTCAGAGTCTGAATTTTTGGCTTTAATTTCTTTAACACCGCGATACGTTAAAATTGGGCCGGATAAAGCATACAAAGAAAAAATACTGAATAAAACTAATGCAGGCTCAAACGCAACAATCACAAATACCAACACCATTAATAAAATAGCAATAAATGGCACTCGCTCTTTCCATTTAATTTCTTTAAACGAGCTATATCTGAAATTACTCACCATTAATAAACCACTTAATGCAGTAATAATCATGGCAAATACCCCAAAAGTATCTGGATTAAATTCATAATCTGCGCCTAACCACACCATACCACTTACAATAGCAGCAGCGGCTGGGCTGGCTAAACCGGTAAAATAGCGTTTATCGGCTGTGCCAACAGTTGTATTAAATCGGGCTAAACGTAAAGCAGCAGCAGCAGCATAAATAAACGCGGCTAACCAACCAATTTTACCTAAATCACCCAGTGCCCAGTTATAAGCAACCAGTGCAGGTGCAATACCAAACGAGACCATATCTGCCATGCTGTCATATTCTGCGCCAAAAGCACTTTGGGTGTTGGTCATACGAGCTACCCGACCATCCAGCGCATCAAAAATCATTGCAATAAAAATAGCCACTGCCGCGCTTTCAAAATGATTGTTCATAGAGGCGATAATGGCATAAAAACCTGAAAATAAACCCGCTGTCGTCAAAATATTGGGTAATAAATATATCCCTTTACTCGGGTGTTTTTGAGTCTCGTTTGAATCTGTCATAAAACTACGGAAATTCCTTAAAAATAAAGGTTTCTTTTGTCACCAAAAGAAACCTTATCATTTGAGTGGTTAGAATTGTACTCTAACTTATTTAGTTTTAAATACTAATTTATCATCTTTTTCATCAACAACAATGGTTTTTTCGGTTGGAAGCTCGCCAGCTAAAATCGACTGCGCTAACGGATTTTCAACTTCTTGCTGAATTGCACGTTTAAGCGGACGCGCCCCAAAAACCGGATCAAACCCTGCTTGAGCTAATTTAGCCAACGCATTGTCGGAGACTTCAAAGCCATATCCCCGTTCGGCCAAACGATTTGCCAATTGTTGTAACTGGATAGAAGCAATTCGCTGAATATGGTCTTGCGCCAGCGGATGAAATACCACAGTTTCGTCAATCCGGTTAATAAATTCTGGCCGGAAATGCTGGGCAACAACTTCAAGCACAGCAGATTTCACCTGATCAGCATGACCAGCCTGAGTTAGTTCCTGAATCACATCCGATCCTAAGTTAGAGGTCATAATGACAACCGTGTTTTTAAAATCAACAGTTCTGCCTTGTCCATCCGTTAAACGGCCATCATCCAATAATTGCAATAAAATATTAAAAACATCAGGATGCGCTTTTTCAACTTCATCTAACAAAATAACTGAATAAGGTTTACGGCGAACCGCTTCAGTTAAGTACCCGCCTTCTTCATAACCAACATAACCGGGAGGTGCACCTAATAACCGTGATACTGAATGTTTTTCCATAAATTCCGACATATCAATACGCACCATAGCGCTGTCTGAATCAAATAAAAAGTTAGCAAGCGACTTACATAGCTCGGTTTTACCAACCCCAGTTGGGCCTAAAAATAAAAACGAGCCAATCGGTTTATTTGGATCAGATAACCCTGCACGAGAACGGCGAATGGCATCGGCAACCGCTTTAACCGCTTCGTTTTGGCCAACCACCCGCTGATGAATGCCCTCTTCCATTTTTAGCAGTTTTTCACGTTCCCCTTCAAGCATTTTGGAAACAGGGATTCCTGTCCAGCGTGATAAAACTTCGGCTATCTCTTCGTCTGTGACTCTGTGTTTGAGCAAACTCATATCCTGCATTTCAGCTTGCACGGCTAAATCTAATTGACGCTCCAAAGCCGGAATTTTACCGTATTGCAGTTCCGACATTCGGCTTAAATCCCCAGCGCGTTTAGCAATATCCATATCTAATCTAGCTTGCTCTAATTCCGCTTTAATATTTTGTGTGCCCTGTAATGCTGCTTTTTCAGCATTCCAGATTTCTTCTAAATCACTGTATTTACGAGTAATGGTTTCAAGCTCTTCTTCCAGTGTTGCTAATCGTTTTTTACTGGCATCATCACGCTCTTTTTGCAGTGCTTGCTGTTCCAATTTTAACTGAATACTGCGCCGCTCTAATCTGTCCAGTTCCTCTGGTTTAGAGTCAATTTGCATCCGAATGCTAGAGGCAGCTTCATCAATTAAATCAATGGCTTTATCCGGTAATTGACGATCTGCAATATACCTGTGTGATAAAGAAGCCGCCGCCACAATTGCAGGATCAGTAATTTCAACTGAATGATGCAGCTCATAACGTTCTTTTAAGCCACGTAAAATCGCAATGGTGTCTTCAACACTGGGTTGATCAACTAATACTTTTTGAAAACGGCGTTCAAGCGCTGCATCTTTTTCAATAAACTGACGATACTCATCTAAAGTAGTTGCGCCAACACAATGCAGTTCCCCACGTGCTAATGCAGGTTTTAGCATATTCCCCGCATCCATTGCGCCATCCCCTTTACCAGCGCCAACCATAGTATGCAATTCATCAATAAATAAAATGACCTGACCTTCTTCTTTGGCCAATTCATTTAAAACAGCTTTTAAACGCTCTTCAAATTCACCCCGATATTTAGCACCCGCAATCAGTGAGCCCATATCAAGTGAAAGTACGCGTTTGTTTTTTAATCCTTCTGGTACTTCACCGTTAATAATTCGCTGAGCTAACCCTTCAACAATCGCGGTTTTACCAACCCCTGGTTCACCAATTAATACCGGATTATTTTTAGTCCGGCGCTGTAAAACCTGCACGGTGCGACGAATTTCATCATCTCGCCCAATTACAGGATCAAGTTTGCCTTGTTCAGCTTTTGCTGTTAAATCCTGAGTATATTTTTCAAGTGCTTGACGTTTTTCTTCGGCGTTAGGGTCATCCACATTTTGACCACCACGTACCTGCTCAATCGCGGCTTCTAATTTAGCTCGGTTTAGCCCAAGCTTTTCAAGCATTTTGCCAAGTTCGCCTTGTTGCTCAAGTGCAGCTAAAACAAAGAGTTCAGATGAGATATATTTATCTTTTCGTTTTTGCGCTAACTTATCAGATAAATTTAATAAACTAACCATAGTGCGAGACAGCTGTACATCACCACCAACGCCTTCAACTTTCGGATATTTATCTAAAGCTTCAGATAATTGAGAGCGCAGCGAAGCGATTGTACAACCGGCTTGATTTAACAAACTACGAACCGTACCTGAATCCTGATTAATCAGGGCATACATTAAATGAGTTGGTTCAATATATTGGTGGTCGCGACCTAATGCGAGCGACTGAGCATCAGAAATTGCTAATTGAAATTGGCTGGTTAATCTGTCTAATCTCATGATCTTAATACCTTATCAAATAACCTAATCAGCTAAACCTAAGTTGATTCTATCAGTTAGTTAATAAATGGTATTAAATCAAAAAATATCAAGCGCTAAACTTACCTCTAAATCTAAATTATTTGACTTAAATCAATTTATTTTTAGATGTTATAATTAAATTCGACTACTATAAGGGGCTTTATATTTAAGATTCGCTAAGGATAGCTCAGTTTAGCTATCAACACCTGAGATATTAATTGTGTATATAGTTACTCGTTTATTTTCAATATTAATTATTTTGTTCTGCTTTAGATGGGATGCTATTGCTAAACCAGATATTGAATTAACCTCCGATAAAATTAGCCTTACTGATTTTTCAATGAGTTACTACATTGATCAAACGGGCAGAATGCCCTTTGAGTCCATTAAACAACAAACTTTTACACCATCAACTAATAAACTAGCTTTAGGTACAAAAGCCAAAACAACTTGGTCAAAAGTAGTTATCCAAAATACAACACAGCAGAATTTAGCTTTGAATTTGCATCATCCTTATGCATATCACAACCACAAAATAGAGTTTTACCAAGAAAATAACGGGATTTTAATTAATTCATTATTAATTGATTTAGATAACCCGAATGATTACCAAAGCATGTACGGTGGCACTGCAATTTACCCTTTTATAATCAAAGCTGGTTCACAAAATACTTTTTATATAAACACGGTTTCATACTCTCACCAATGGTTTACCTTATCTATTTTAGATACCGAATCTTCAAAGCGTGCTTTAGTTGGTAACCAAAATGACATTGCCATACTAGTCGGTATTTTATTTGCCTTAATGCTCTATAACTTTTTGTTATATGTATCATCCCGCAAAAGAGAAAATATTCTTTACAGCTTGTATTTGATCTCTGGAACGATTTGGATTGCATTATCTTACGGGTTATTGGCTAATTTTTTTGGTTTGTATGGTGATGCTGTGATGAAACTGCATATCACACTGATAACAATGCCAATATTTTTAATTCTATTTATGATTTCAATTTTTGAAAGTAAACATAAATACCCAACAGAACATAAAGTTTTAATGGGTTTAATGATTATATTGGTAGCTGATTTTATTTATGGTTTAATCGATATAAAAGCCGCACTTGAACCTGCCAGCTCAATTGCAGCCTTGATGATGTTATTAACCTTGTCAGTCTGTATTTCGATTTTGCGTAAAGGTAACCCTTTAGCAAAACTATTTTTAATCGGCCACTCGCTATTTATTGGCTTTAATGTAATGGCAGTATTGTATTACAAAGGTTTGGCTGATTTTATGTATATTACTTGCTATGGCGTAGGAATCGGCATTGCTTTAGAGGCTTTAATGCTTGCTTTTATTTTATCTTATCGGATAAAACTTCTGGAAAAATTAAAAGCCTCTCAAGAAGAGTTAAAATATCAAGCTGCAACTGACTCAATGACACAATTGTTCAATCGCAGATATTTTAATGACAATGCCTGCCAACTTGTTCAAAAGTGTCGACAAGATAAGCAAACCGTTTCAGTCATCATAGTTGATATTGATAATTTCAAACGCATTAATGATACTTATGGACATCAAACTGGAGATAAAGTCATCATTCATTTTGCGAATATTTTAAAATCAAGTGTTCGAAAACAAGATCTAGTCGCCCGGTATGGTGGAGAAGAATTTGTATTATTGTTAACTGACTGCGATCAAAGACAAGCAAGTCAAATAGCAGAAAAGATTCGTTATCAGGTAGAAAAAAGTCAGCTAGCTTTAGCATCTGGGGATATATTAAGCTTTACCGTAAGCTTGGGTATTTCAGCAGTAGAAAATAATGATAAGATGATCGAAAATGCTTTAAGCCGAGCGGACAAAGCTTTGTATCAAGCTAAAAATAATGGGCGTAATCAAATTTGTAAATATTCGGAGAGTGCCTTATCCCCTGTCGGATAAAATCTAAACTAATAAAATGATACTCCATATTGTTACGTTGTTTAGCTGCCTGATACTCTTAATATTTATAACTTTAAACCAACAGATTTAATATTGCCGTCTTCCATTTCTTTTACCATAATTTTAATTGTGCCTAATTGAATATTGTCACCAATGACTGGGCGGCCGTGGAATTGAGCAGTCATAAACTCATTCAGAGTCATATCCAAGTATTTATCTTCAATTTGAACCCCATAAGCCTGAGCTACATCAATCAGTTTGGTTTGCGGGAATAAAGTAAATTCACCAAAAAAGTAATTGGACTCAAAAGATGGTGATACCGTCACTAATCCAAATGTACGGTTGAGTATCGTTTTTGCGCTAGAACCAGATAAAAAGATCACTTGATCATTTTCAGCCAATATTTGCTCAGTTGGGTTATCAATTAAAACGCCTCTTCGCATAATTCCGACAAGCTGAGCGCCTTCGGTTAATGGAATAAAACTGGCAGAAACGCCCAGCGCACTGCAATCCTGAGTGACTTGATATAGTAATAACTCTTTATCTTCATCACTTTTAATTGGTAAATATAAATATTCCGGCTCCTTGGCGGTTGGTGGTAATTCTAATTTTAACCATCTGGCCATGGGCGCAATTGTCCAGCCTTGTAATACCAGTGAGATAAGCACCACAAAAAAGACTAATTCAAAATATGTTTGAGTATGCTCAAGTCCGGCTAATGACGGAAATAAAGCAAGAATAATAGGTACTGCCCCACGTAAACCGCACCAGCTTAAAAAAACTTGTTCTCGCCACGGAAAACGAAAAGGTAATAAAGATAAAACTACCGCAAGCGGACGAGCAATAAAAATTAAAACAAAAGCAATACTAATGGCCGGAATAATAATAGGCAGCATATTACTTGGGGTAATTAATAACCCCAGCATTAAAAACATACCAATTTGGCTTAACCATGCAATGCCGTCGTGAAAACGGTGAATATCATTGCTATGCGGTAAAGAGGTATTGCCTATCATCACCCCTGCGATAAAAATGGCTAAAAAGCCGCTGCCATCCCATAAAGCGGTTAACCCAAATAAACTGAGTCCGCCCGTTAACGCTAATATAGGTAATAAAGAGGCTGATAAAGTTAAGCGTTTTAGCAATTGGGTTAATAAAAAGCCGCCAGTAAAGCCAATCGCTAAACCTAATCCCATTTGTCTGGCTAACTCACTAAACAATGTCCAGCCTAACCCATCGCTGGTATTTAATTGCAAAATTTGGACAAGGGTGACGGTTAAAAAAATCGCCATAGGATCGTTTGACCCAGACTCTATCTCAAGTGTAGCTCCAGCGCGCTCTTTGAGTTCTAAACCGGCATTGCGTAATAATCCAAATACCGCTGCGGCATCGGTTGACCCCACAATGGCGCCAATTAACAAGCCTTCCTGCCACGGCAAACCTAAAATTAAATGTGCTGCATAGCCTGTTAAACCTGCCGTGACCAATACTCCTAGTGTGGCTAAAGATAACGCAGGTTTTAAACTCACTCGGAATGTATCTTTGCGTGTGCCTAATCCACCATCAAAAATAATGACCGCCAGTGCTAAATTGCCAAATAAAAACGCCAGATTAAAATCATTAAACTTGATTCCACCTGGACCATCTTCCCCTGCCAGCATGCCCAGAATTAAAAAAATAAGTAAAAGAGGAGCGCCAATTTTACGTGTAAACACACTGGCGATTACACATAACAGGGTTAATAAAGAGGCAGCAAAAATAAACTTGTAGATCAATTCAATGGTCATTTATCTCTTTAACTCAGTTAAACAATTAATTCAGACGAAACAAAAATTAAGTGGAAAGATAGTTGAAACTAATTCAGCAGTTTAGTGATAATTTAACAGAATAAATAAAAATGTCGTCATTTATCAAAACGATATTTTATATGTAGAGCTAAATCAATATAAATTACGAGTATCAGAGCCATCACATACAGCTCAATTCAAGGCGTATCATTGCATTTAAAAATGATACAACACATAAGTGGGCTGTCTGTGAGGCTCCTGAAAGGCTGGGCTAAAAGCTATTTATATTGATTTAGCTCTATTGCACTCTGATGGGCCAGAGTGCAATAGAAATGCGTAATAGATTAATGCCAGTGCTTACATTTACTGGTTTTGCCGATCCCTGGATTAAATGAGTTAGTAGGATCTAACTTTTTGTAGAAAGATTTAAGTGCATCTTTGGCAAAATATTCGTGACCAACATTATGTTCTGCTGGGTACTCTGCTCCACGCTCATCAAATGTTTCAAGTATTTTCTGCTTAACTGCTTTAGCATCAACACCCTTCTTCATAATATAGTTTTGATGCATCACGTGACAAAATAAGTGACCGTAATACAACTTAACTGCAATTTGATCGTCTAGCTCTTTTGGTAAACGCTCAAACCATTCTTTTTCATTACGCGGAAATGCCACATCAATTGTCATGACAGCACCCAACTCATGCGAGCGCATTGCATGCATCCGACCTATTGCGCCACCGGCGACAAAGCGGTGTAAAATCGCTTTTTCACCTTCATCTTTAGTACACTCAAAATAATTACCATCATGCTCTTTAAAAAACTTGGTGAAATAAGCTCTGGCTTCATCAACACCTTCACCACTCATTTCAACAATCCAATGATGGTCATACTGCGCCCGATAAGCCTCCATTCTTTTTGGTAGATGGTTTGGCCACAAGTAACTTAAATATTGCATCACCCGATCAGAAAATTTGGAAGGCAAAAATGAAAATTTCTCGGCAATGCGATCAACGCTGCGCTTCATCGCAAACATTTTTGGAATAAACTTTGAACCTAATTTATTGATAACTAAAAAGGTATCTTTACCATACTTTTTAGAAGCATCGTAGCAGTCGCGGTGTAAATACTCTCCCGAAACAGGTAAGTTTTTAAAAGTTGATAACATATCACGGCGAATTTTTCCGAGTACATTCGCATCGTTAGTACCAATATAAAATACCTGATACTTTTCAGGAATTGGGAAAGTATCTAAACGAACGGCAAATACAGCGAGCTTACCGGCACAGCCAGACGCTTCATACAAACGACGACCATCGTTATTAAAGCGCGATGGCGTATCGGCATCAATTTCACGTACTCGTTCATGATATTCATTATCGGATGCACGTAATTTACCGTATTCAATATTTGACTCAGAATAATTTTTATTTTGTAAATTAGTCAGGATTTCTTCTGGAGTATCGCCTAAGTGAATACCTAAATTATTCACTAAAGATAGTCGGCCTTGCTCATCAATTTGTGCAAACAAAGATAATTCAGTATAAGCCGGCCCACGCTGAACCAAAGCGCCCCCAGAGTTATTACAAATCCCCCCCACAATAGAAGCACCAATACAAGATGAGCCTATTACTGAGTGTGGTTCACGACCATAAGGTTTTAATACGTCTTCTAAACCAAATAAAGTTGCACCCGCTAAACCCACTATTTGTTTAGCATTATCAATTAATTGAATGTCGCTGATAAGCATAGTGCTGATAATCACGATTGGCCGATCATAATCTTTACCGTCTGGCGTAGAGCCACCCGTTAAGCCAGTATTAGCGGCCTGCATAATCACGATAACATCGGCTTCAACACATGCTTTTAACGCTTGCCAAATAGCAAGTAAAGAAGTCGGTCTAATCACAGCTAACGCACTACCAGAACCAAAACGAAAACCCTTACAATAAGGCTGCATTTTGGCCTCATCGGTAATGGTAGACTTAACACCAACAATAGCTTGTAACTGTTGAATGAGGGAAGAATGCACTGCGTTAGTTGTCATTAATATTCCTGATCAATAATTAAAAAGAAAAATAGCTAAGGTATATAATACCAAATGTAAACGCAAAAATGATCAGTTATCGGTAGATTTAACGGTTGAGTATTTAATCTTAATCAAAACAATTTAGATAAGTTGTTTAACTTGTGCCTGCAATTGTGGTAATAAATCGCTTTCAAACCACGTATTTTGTTTAAACCAGTGCTGATTTCGTGGGCTTGGATGAGGCAATAAAATAGTTTTATCTGTTGTTAAATTTTGCTCGGCAACCGCTTGAGTCAAATTAAGTTTATTTTTACCAAGGTGGTAAGCACGAGCATATTGACCCAGCACTATGGTTAATTTAACCTCAGTTAAGTAGGCTAACACTTTTTCTCGCCAGAGCTGAGCACAAATTTTTGGCGGCGCTAAATCACCTGATTTGCCACTGCCGGGAAAACAAAAAGCCATAGGTAAAATAGCGATTTGAGCTGGATCATAAAAAACATCATCATTGATCCCCAGCCATTGTTTTAATCTTTTACCACTGGCATCCGCAAACGGTTTATTGGCTTTATCTGCCACTCTGCCCGGCGCTTGTCCGGCAATTAAAATTTTAGCTTTGGGGTTAATCTGCAAAACTGGATTTGGTGTTAGCTGCGCCTGACAATGCCGACAGGCTAATATTTGTTGGTGCAGAGTTTCAAATGACATAATCAGACCCATATAGCTCTATTCTACAGAGTATAAATTCGTTCTGCCCAGCGGGTTAATCCAGAGGCTACACTGCCAAAATAATCGCCAATCACTAATTCGGTTTCTGCCGGGCACTGACTTTGAATATATTGGCTCAGCACAGGCGATTTTGCACTGCCGCCGGTCACAAATACAATATCAGGCTGACAACCAGCTTGTAAAATCGCTTCGTTAATTAACTCACCAACGGCGGTTAAATTTCTCTGATTAGCTTGTGCTAAATCATCCTGCGATAAAGTTTCAAACAAATCCGTTTCGATAAAAGATAAATCAACTGAGTGCTTATCATGTTCAGTTAATTCAATTTTGGCCAATTCAGCCAAATTAACAAGTTGATGACTTAATTTTTGTTTTTGAACCGCTTGTAGTCTGGCAATGATTTGCGGCGCAGCAGCGTCTCTGCCCAATTGTGCCAAATAACGGGCATTTTCCGCACTATAAAAATACGTTTGAGCAACAATATTATTGATTTCGACTGCGTCGCTAAAGGCTTTTCTAGGCATAGGTTTGCCCGTTTTAAAGATTTCATTTAAACCAAATTGAGGCATTAAACCATGCAAAGATAATTGAATGTCAAAGTCATTACCGCCTATTCTTTGCCCGCTATGACTTAAAATATGCTGGCTGCGATCAAGCTGATTAACAAAATTCGGCCCCATTAGCAGCATAGAGCAATCACTGGTTCCGCCGCCAATATCAACCACCAGCACTTTTTTCTGGCTAGTTAAGCTGGCTTCAAACTCAACACCGGCAGCCACCGGCTCATACTGAAATTCAACTTGTTTAAAGCCTACCCGTTTAGCTGCTTTGGTTAAAATTTCAAGCGCCTGGCGATTGCTTTCATCGCCTTTTAATCCTTGAAAGTTAACCGGTTTGCCAATAACAACATTATCTAATGATTGGGTTATTCTTGATTCTGCACAGCTTTTAAGATGGCTCATCATAGCGGCGACTAAATCTTCAAATAATTCAATTTGTGGTTTAACTAACCCAGAGGCACCTAAAAAAGATTTAGGGGATTTAATATAATAACCTTCTTGAGGGTCTTCTAAATACCGTTTTAATGCCTGTAAGCCAAATGATAAGTTAGGATCTAACCCATCTAATTTAAGTTCGGCTAACTCACGCTGACCTTTTTGTAGAGCTGGGCGTCTTTGTTGCGCAAACTCGGTTTGCTGCTCTGCCGGTAATTGCTGATGTAACCAATTCACTATGGTATCTCGGCTGGCACTATATAAACTGGATGGTATATAACGACCATGCTCACCCAACTCAATTAAAGTTGGTTGCTGCAAGTGCATTATCCCTAATGCACAATTAGAAGTACCAAAATCAAAACCAACAGTTGCCATACAAAAATCCGCTACAAAAACATGCTAGCTTACCGATTTAGCCTGGTACGAACAATCATTTTCCCTGATTAATGCGTCGGCTGATTTAAAAATAACCGTTTAAACACAAATTATCGCTTAAAGATTGCCTATACTAAATAACCGCGTATCATCTCGCCCCCTGTAAAACCATGTAGCCACAGAGTTATTAAAGTTAGATGCGAAAGTTATTAGCCGCCCCAGTAAAAATGTCGCTGTCTGAATATGAAAGCCAGACTTATCAAACAATTTTAAAACACGCTCAGGAAATCAGCTTAAATTTAATGGCTGTGAAAGTTGAAAACCGACCAACCGAGTTTTTAGCTTGGAGCGAAGAATTTTACCGCCTGTGTAGTCAAGATCTAAACCTAGATTTATTAGAGCCTGAACAATTTGCGCCATTAAAAAAATTACAAGATACATTAAGCAATGCAATTAGTGCCAGCCAGCTAAAAATGTTAAGAATTGCACCCTGGCCAGTCTTTGCCGGTTTTATTCAGGAAAAAGCTCAGTTACATGCGTTAGATGAGCGTTTAAGGCTATTGTCTCATTGCCAAACATTACAAAATTGTGCTTTTAGTGAAATGATCGACGAAGATTTATTATGTTTGGCTGGCAAACATACCGCCAAACATGATCCGAGTGTGTATCAGTTTGATTGTGAATGGTTTTGCTCCACTAAAAATAACAAACCTTTTCACGAATTATGGCAGCTTAATGCCTCTCGTTTTGAGCAAGCTTTGCAACATATTCCACTTGAAGGTGAAGTTAACCTTACTGATTATCAAAACTTTGTTCGTGATTATCAGGCTATTTTCAGTGAACAAGAATTAGATGCCCCTTTGATTCCAGCAACCCGTTTATTAGCAATGCGCAGACCCGATCAGTTTATTGCTCTGACTAATCAAAATTTGGATTTAATTTGTCAGGGTTTTGCGATTGCAAAATTTAATAATAAAGATTTTAACGGCTACTGGCAGGATTTAATTTTAACTATGCGCCAGTTCGCTTGGTGGAAACAAGCGCAATCAGAAGGTGAAACCGAGCAACAAATTTGGCAAAACCGAGCGATTTTAATTGATTTATTTATGTTTGCAGATGAACAAACTGCCGAAAATTCAAACTATCTAAAACTCAAAAATAAACCGCTAAAAAATAGCAAATCCAGCGGCTCAACCGGCGGTAGACGCAGAACCAAAGAGTCGGTTGAAGCTTTAGTCGACAGAGCGCTTGCCGGTGATGATATCCCTGCTTATTTAAAAGCTAAACGGGAATCCATTATTACTGAAGTACAAAACGGTAAAAGTATTGATCAAGTGATAGGTTTACTACGTTCAATATTTGGTTAACGTTGATTCAATCCAATGACATTTTATGTGCTAGTTTTTGTTCTACCTCAATGCTTTTTAGAGCTAGAAATCGCTTTAAAATAGCCTTATAGGTTAATCAAGATACCGAAGCAAAACATAAAACGCATGTAGAACATGCATAAAGTTCATCATTTCTCTTGCCACACATGGATGTGGGTAAAGAAGCACAAAAAGAAAATCGAAATCAACACAAATTACATTGATAGTTGCAAATTATATTTATTTTCTTCAATTAAATTAAGGGCTTGTTTATATTCTACATCATCAATTAAACGAATTAACTCTTCAACAATATCACCATTTTCAAGCTGAAAAGCTAACTGCTTCAAATCACTAATATAATCTTCAACCTTTGCGTTTGATTCCTTTAGATAAAGACTTATCTGAACAAATATTTTTTCAACATCATCAGATGAATATACTTTATGTATAGCGGTTTCTTTTTTAGTGAAAGTATTATCCGGCATCTGGGGGGAAATATCTTGTAAAGCTATAACTAAACTAGAAAGTTTCTCTAACATTGCCTGGAACTCATACTCAAATGGCTCATTAGCTTCAAGTAAAGATTCAACCTCGGCAGCATCTTTAGACAATTGAGAAGCCCCTATGTAAGCTGCATTTGATTTAAGTGAATGAACTTTAAGTTTAAGTGTATTGAATTGCTCTTGCGATTTTAGCGCCTTTAACTCTTCAACAAGGCTTTGATTTTCTTCAATAAAAGTAATCAATAAATCAATATAAAGTGCTTTTTTCCCATGCATTTTATTTAAAGCATCGGCTACATCCAATAAACCAATTGTTTGCAAACTAAATAGCTGACTGTCTGTACTATCTATTTTAGATTTAGTCTTTGCTTTAGCAATGACTGGATTAATTTTTTCCCTATTAACCCATTTAATAATACAGCGATAAAGTTCATTGGGATCGACAGGCTTAGTTAAGTGATCATTCATACCTGCATCTAAACTACGTTTCTTATCCCCTTCCATTGCATGAGCTGTCATTGCAATTATCGGCAAGTCAGCAAATCTTTCAATATTCCTAATCTCTTGAGTCGCTGTTAATCCATCCATTTCGGGCATTTGGATATCCATCAACACTAAATCAAATGTTTGATTTAGTACTTTATCGATTGCCTGTAAACCATTTTCAGCAATATCAATTTGTATTCCTGTATGACGCAAAAAGCCTGCTGCAACTTGACGGTTTAATTTATTATCTTCAACTAATAACAATTTCACATTTGATAAATCAACAACCTTAGATTTATTCTCCTGATCAAAACATTCTTCATCTTCCTCTAGTAAATCAAGCGTTAAACATTCAGTTAATGCATTTAGTAAAGCAGATTCATTTACTGGCTTTTCGATAAATGCATCGATCCCTGCTGATTTCCCTAACTTCCTTGCTTCATCTTTATCGTACGCTGAAACCATAAGAATTGCTGGTAAATGTTTAATATTGAGCTCTTTTTTAATCATTTTAGCAGCTTGAATGCCATCCATTTCAGGCATCTTCCAATCCATAATTACTAAGTCGTAGTGGTAGTTTTCTATAATAGACTGTTGTAACTCATTAATTGCTTGAATCCCTGTTTTTGCAATCTTAATGTTGGCTTGATGCCGCTTAAATAGCTCAGCAATAACATCGCAAGCAACTTGGTTATCATCAACAATCAAGACACTTAAAGGCTTTCCTTTGATACTAAATTTTGCCAGGTTAATTTCTTTTTGAGTCGCTTTAGCATTGATATAAAAATGAAATGCACTGCCGACACCAGGTTTGCTATTGACCCAAATATCACCACCGAGTAATTGAATTAGCTCTTTACTAATAGCGAGGCCGAGCCCTGTACCACCATATTTTCTAGTAATAGATTCATCAGCTTGGGTAAAGGAAGTAAACAATTTATCAACCTGATCTTTTGTCATTCCAATACCGGTATCAACTATCGCAAACTCAAGCTTATATTCATCATTTTGTAGTTCACTGGCATTTACACGAATACTAACATGCCCAAAGTCTGTGAATTTCACAGCATTGGAAATAATATTAACTAAAACTTGTTGAAGTCTAAGCGGATCTGACTCTATGAATTTAGGAACATTAGGCTGAATGTCGAGAATAATCTCAATATTTTTGGTATCCGCTTTAAGTGAACATAAACTCACAGCCCGTTCAATACACCTAGATAGATTAAAGTTAATACTTTCGACTTTCAGTTTACCAACTTCTATTTTTGAATAATCCAGCACATCATTAATGATGCCAAGTAAAATATCTGCAGAACTAGCTATTTTACTGACATAATCTTTTTGTTCAAAATTTAACGGAGTACGCATGGCTAGTTGGCTTAAACCGATAACTGCATTCATTGGAGTCCGAATTTCATGGCTCATTTGTGCTAAAAATCGACTTTTGGCCTGATTGGCTTCTCGTAATTCTTGGGTTGTTTTTTCTAACTTTTTGGTTCGTTGTGCTATTTGTTCTTCGAGATTGTCGTTTAACTCACGGTTACGCTTGTTTACTAACCGAACATTATCAGCCATAGCAAAAGCCAATAATAATCCATCTAACATGCTACCAATTAAGCCCAGTAGATAAATATTGACGTTCATACTGGGAATTACGCCCATATTCATCAAATTACCCACCATATTTGGAGTTAGCAGCATAATATAAGCAAGTAAGAAATACCGAGCTGGCTTAAAACCATTTAGTAAAGATTTAATACCAAGCGTAAATCCAACAATCAACATGCCGGCAGTACCAATTGATGCGACAATTAATCCTATCGCGGGAGATTCTATTGCAATAGGAACACAAGCAAGTCCGATAATCCCAATTGCTAACCCTATTTTAGATAAGATAGGGTTGGTATCGCGAGCTTTAAGAAAGTTTATAAAAAATAAGGCATTAAAAAGAGGTAATAGAACAAAACCAGTCATCAAAAAACCGGGGTAACGGATCCCAAACCATTCTTCAGGTAAATTAAAAGTATGTCCCCATCCCCAAATCCAACTAGCAGAAAATAAAGCATAATATAAATACACTCTATCGCGTGACCCCATATATATAAATAGATTATATAATGTCAATGCCACACCAATTCCAAAGCACAATAAAATAATTGCATTTTCTAATTTGAACTGCGTAATGAACTGTTCTCTTGGCTTAAATTGCAACTTTAATGGAGCAAAAAAGAAGTCACTTGAAAGTCTGGTCACCAATAAATATTCGGTTTCAGGAGCAAGCTTAAAAGTAGCAGTATAATGATACGGAATTTCATGATCCGCAAAATATCCAGTTTGCGCTGATTGGGGCTCAAAAAAATGTCGTTCAGAGGTATTTAATGGGTATAGTTTAAAATCAATAAATTCCACAGCTGAACCGAAAACATAAGCAGTCCATTGGGATGAATGACTATCATTATATAGCCGATGTACAGACCAGACAGTATCACCATCGAATTGGATTGTTTCATGGGGTTTTAATTTAACGAGCCAATCAGAAAGACGATCCGTATTTTCTGGAAATGGTTCGCTTGTCCTATAGAATGCCTGACTAGCAAATAAATCTTGATTATCGAGTTCACTGAGTTTTATTTTTTCTAAATCTAGGACAGGCTCTGCCGCATAAGCAAATGACAAACAGAAAAACAAAAAAGTGTTTATGGCAAACTGTATTATTTTTTGCATTCAATTCCCTTAATCGACGTCATTTTAGCTTTTTGTAGAAGTCTAACTTTAGAGCATATAAAACATTTGATTATCATTTAAAATTTGGTTTATTTAGCTTTATATTAAATACGACTAAAGTAATATTTAATATAGAAAAGAGCTAAACAAACTAATACACTCTAACAATTATCCATCTATGATTTATTTTTATTATTAAATTCAGCTAATTGCTCTGCGGTTGCAGGCTCCTGATATTTTTCTTTCCATTCTGAGTATGGCATACCATAAATTATTTCACGAGCTTGCTCATAATTCACCGATTCACCTAAATGTTGAGCCTCTGCGCTGTACCATTTAGCCAAACAATTACGACAAAAGTTAGCAAGATTCATTAATTCAATATTCTGAACTTGTTTATTGTCATCTAAATGTTTTAATAAACGTCGTAAAACGGCAGCTTCAATTTGTTCTTGTTTATTTATCATTTCTTTTACTTCTTTTTATTTTTCAGATATTTAATTGCTTGTTCTAGATCATCAGGTGTATCTATTCCAGCAGGAGGTTTTTCGTTTGCAATACCGACATGAATTTTTTCGCCATGCCACAATACCCTAAGTTGCTCTAAAGATTCAATGGTTTCCAATGGGGAAGCAGGCCAATTTAGATACTGTTTAACAAAAGAGGAACGGTAAGCATATAGACCTATATGACGTAAATAAATAGGGCTAAGTTGTTTTATACTCTGCTTTGAAAACTGGTCTCTGTCATAAGGAATCGGCGCTCGACTAAAATATAATGCATAACCGTTTTTATCAGTCACAACTTTAACTGCATTAGAATTAAATATTTCTTCAGCATCTTCAATTGGGACCGCTAATGTAGCCATATCAGCTTCAGTATATAAAGCCATATTACTTGCTACTTGCTCGATAACTGCACTTGGAATAAAAGGTTCGTCTCCCTGAACATTAACTACAATCTCATCATCTTTAATACCAAGTGTTTGGATAACCTCACCAATTCTAGCTGTGCCAGATTGATGTTCTGAGTCCGTCATACAAATTTCAGCCCCTATTTTATCAGCTTCCTCAGCAATTCGGTCATCGTCTGTTGCAATTACAACACGATTCGCTGTAGTTTTTTTACACTGCTTATATACCCTATGCAGCATAGTTTTGCCTGCTATTTCAACTAAAGGTTTTCCTGGGAATCTAGTAGATGCAAAACGAGCGGGGATTATAATTGTGTAACTCATTATTCAACCTCTTCTAATTCAAGCGTACGAGCTTTAGGTTCAAGTAAAACAGGTATTCCATCTTTTACCGGAAAGCCCAAACGTTCACCTCGACACCAAAGTTCTGACAGTTCAAGTTGATAGTCTAATTTTCCTTTACAATTTGGGCAGGCAATAATTTCAAGTAATTTTTTATCAAATACCATATTGATTCCGTAAATGAGTAAGCTGGTTTAATAATAAACGAATAAATTCAGGGTCTGGTTTGATTGTTATTGGTAAAAACCACCAGTTTGGCTGTGCAAATGAATAACACTTCACTGCGTCTTTTTCAGTCATAATGACACCTGCACCTGTGCATTTGTCAAAATCTTTTAGCGTAAATTGATGATGGTCGATAAAGCTATATTTTTCAAGCAACTGAATATTTTTCTCATTAAGGGTCTGGTAAAAACGATTTGGGTTACCAATACCACAAACTGCATAATAAGCTAAGTTTAAGTCAAATTTTTGAACTGAGCCAGCCAAGATAGGTTTGGGCGGCAAAGCTTGTGTAGCAAATTTAAATTTACTGAATTCCGTTGGCTGCGATCCGTTTTGAATCACAAAAGGCGTGCTTGATAATCGCCACTTTCCTTCTCGTAGCGGTCCGGAGGGTAACAAACAATGGTTACCTAATTGCCTGCTGCCATCAATTAAAATAATTTCCAAGTCACGCTGAAGTTTGTAATGCTGCAGCCCATCATCACAAACTAAAATATTGCATCCCTGCGCCATTAATAAATTTGCACTTTTAATCCGATTACGACCAACAGCTACGGGCACTTTGCTATTTAACGCAATTAACTTAGCCTCATCTCCAACTTGTTGCGCTGTATCCTGAGTAGAAACAACTTTATTAATTTTACCTAGTTCACTACCATAACCGCGGTTAATTACCCCAGGCTTGAAACCCTGTTTTTGTAACTCAGCCACTAGCCATATTACAAATGGGGTTTTACCTGTGCCGCCAACCGTGATATTGCCAACGACCACAACCGGCACTGGCAGTTTATGACTTTTTTTAAGCCCTATTTTAAATAGCCAGCGGCGCAGCAGTGATAACAGCCAAAATAAACCGGATAACGGTAATAATCCATAAATCCAGTTATGCTGGCCGTACCAACCTTTTTCAAACCAATTCATTAATGTCCTACAAATTGAATATCATAAATTTGGCGGTAAACTCCATTTTGTGCCAACAAGCTTTGATGAGTGCCAGATTCAATAATTTTACCTTTGTCCATTACAACAATTTTATCGGCCTTTTCGATAGTTGATAGTCTGTGCGCCACCACAATTACGGTTTTATTATGGCTTAAACTTTCAATTGCCGTTTGAATTCGTTTTTCTGACTCAGTATCTAAAGCTGAGGTTGCCTCATCTAAAATCAGCACAGGTGCATCACGCAAAATAGCGCGGGCGATAGTAATTCTTTGCCTTTGTCCACCGGATAAGTTCATTCCGTTTTCACCTACCTGAGTATCTAACCCTTGCGGCATTGAATCTGTAAAATCAGTGACATAAGCGGCTTTAGCGGCAGCTTCAATTTGTTCACGGCTCACACTATCTAACATGCCATAAGCGATATTATTAGCAATTGTATCGTTAAATAAAATGACATGCTGAGATACCATCGCAAACTGCTGTCTTAACGAAGCCAGTTTAAGCGAGCGAATTGGCATCCCATCCAATTTAATGTCACCCGAATCATACTCATAAAACCGAGTTAATAAATTGGTAATAGTGGATTTGCCACTGCCAGATTTACCAACTAAAGCCACAGTTGTGCCTGGCTCAATAGTTAAATTAATATCGGTTAATGTTGGTTGTTCTTTACCTAAATAAGTAAAATTTAAATCACTTAGTTCAAGTTTACCTTTGGCCCGTTCAATCACTTTTTCGCCGCAGTCATTTTCAGCCGCTTCATCCAATAATTCAAATACACTGGCGCAAGCTGCCATCCCTTTTTGAAATTCACTGTTGACTGTGGTTAACAATTTTAAAGGGCGCAGTAAAGTCATCATACAAGTTAGTACAGTGGTAAACGCACCTGTTGTTAAGCTATCTAAAAAACTTGGATTACTGGCAATTAGTAAAACTGAAGCCAAAGCTAAAGATGCGATGATTTGAATAGCAGACACACTCAGCGCACGGGTGCTGACCAATTTCATCTGCTGCTGTCTGGTTTTACGGGTAATATCAGCAAACTTATCAGATTCAATATTTTGCGCGCCGTGCATCACCACAACTTTGTGACCATTAAGCATTTGCTCTGAAATTGAAGTCACATTACCCATTGCTTTTTGAATGCGTTTACTCACCATTCTAAAACGGCGACTAACATATTTAACAACCACGCCAACAACAGGCCCAATTACTAAAAAAACTAACGATAGCTGCCAGCTTAAATAAAACATCACCACCAGCAAACCTAAAACAAATGCGCCTTCACGTACTAATGTCATCAAGGCTTTGCTAGACGCCGCTTGCACTTGTTCAATGTCATAGGTGATTTTGGCGATCATATCGCCGGTTGAATTTTGATCGTGAAAAGAAACTGGTACTTTCATTAAATGATTAAACACATCTTGCCTGAGCTCATTAACAACATGTGTACCAACCCAACTTAAACTATAAGTTGCTATAAAATTAGCGATGCCACGCGCAATAAAAATAAAAGGAATAGCCAGCCCCATGTAAAATAGCAACTCACTATTTTTTTGAGTTAGCCCTTTGTCTATAAAGGTTTGAATTTGAGAAAAGAAAAATGCATCTATACTGGAATAAACAACCATTCCAACAATGGCTAGAATAAATCCAACACGATAATTTTGAGCATATTTGAGTAACCGTTTAAAAATAGGACCTGTAGAATCTGGCGCGATAGGTGGAGCAGTATAGTTTAGCTTCATAATCTGGCTTTTGGCGTTACGAATAATGAAAAAGACGCGCTATTCTAATCGCTATTTTGTTAAAGATCATCCTTAAAAATTTTCCCATGCCAAGGGAGTAAAAATGAATCAGCATAAGTGCTTAGCTTTATTCCTGATTCAGAGAGTTTAAATTGAATTTGCCCATGCTGGGCTGTATTTAAAAACGGAATATTAAATTGCCGATAACGCTCTGTGACTAATTTATTAGGGTGTGAAAATCGGTTAAATAAGCCACTGCTATTCACCGCCCAGTTAGGCGAAACGGCAGCGATAAAATCAAACGTAGACGAAGTTGCGCTACCATGATGAGGCACTAACATAATATCGGCTTTTAAATCTGTGCGATATTGCTGCGTTAAAAATGTTTCCGCTGGCGCTTCAATATCTCCGGTTAATAAAACCGAGTGCTGAGCAAAACTGACTTTAAATACGCAGGAATCATTATTCGTTGACTGGCCAGATAAAGCCAGCTGCTGTGTTGAGAAAAATTGCCAGTTAAGTCCTAAATAACCTTGCTCACTAAATGTTTTGCATTCTGCACTACCCTGCCACACTGGGACATGCGGATAATATTGCCGGATATATTTAAGTCCACCGGCATGATCTTTATCTGGATGGCTAATAACTACAGCTATCAACTGGCTTTGCCTGGCAATTAAAACTGGTTCAACCACAGCTTCAAATAAATTAAAACCGGATTGATACGCATCTCCGGTATCATACAAAACCGCATGATTATCTTTACTGATTAAAACGGCCAAGCCCTGCCCAACATCTAATACATCAAGCTGCCACTGTTGACTTACCGGTTTAAAATAAGCATAACTTAAGCTAATACAGCTGATGCTAATTAAAATCCAACTCTGCTTTTTAACTGGCATTAAATAAATCACAATGATTAATGTCAAAACAAGCAATAAAAAACCTAACCCTGTCAGATTAGATAAGGGGAAATAAGCATGATTAAACTCATTTAATCCATTGAGCCAATACCAAAGTAAATTTAAAAACCAATCTGTTAGCTTTAATAGCAGTTCCGAAATTGGATTGGCAACAGGCAAAAATAAAAGCAATAAAGCACAGATTAAAGACACTGGCAAAACCCAAAAACTAATTAAAGGGATTGCCAATAAATTCGCAAAAATACCAAGTAATGGAATATGTTGAAAAAAGATCACCTGAATTGGGATCAGTAATAAGCCCAACAATAACTGTAAGATAAAAAACTGTTTAATTAATAAAAAGCTGGATAACTTTAAATGCCAGCTAAACCACCAAATTAAACAGATGATTAACCCCGCAGCTATAAAGGATAACCAAAACGAAATAGCCAAACTACTTAACGGAAATATCACCAAAACAAGGCTACTTGAGACTAGAAACCGGAACCTTAACCTAACATGCCAATTAAACAGGCTAAACATGCTAAATGCCGTGATAAAAATAGCCGCTCTGATAGCTGCTAATCCAAACCCAGTAATAAAACAAAATAACCAGACAAAAATAAGAGCACACAATAAACTGGTATTTTCTAGGTTTAGTTTTAAAAGCAAGGCAAAGGGCCTAAAAACCAGTTTAAAAATCAGCCAGAAGAATCCAAATACCAAACCTAAATGCAAACCGGATACCGCTAATAAGTGAGCCGTTCCGGTTTGTTTTAATACTTGCCATTTATCATCAGGAATTAAGCCTCGCTCACCTAAAATAAGACCCATCATTAAATCCTGATGCTGATACTGACTTAATTTAATTTGATAAAAATCAAATAGCCTTTGCCTAAGTGCCGAGTCACTTTTCATCACATCCAGTTGCTTGATATAACCTGTCGCAACCATTTTTTCGCTGATAAGCCACTGCTGATAATCAAACCCTGCTTGATTATGTAAACCATAAACCGGCTTTAACCTAACCTTAAGTTTAAGCAAATCGCCTTGTTTTAACTCAATATTTGGCCGATACCATGATAGGCGGATTAAAGCAGGCACTAGCAAAGCTTGATAATCTTGGTTATTTGCGAGCTTACATTGTTCAACTATCAATAAATTAGGTGAATTTGTGCGGTTTTTAACATTTTTCAGGCAATTAATTTTTAAATTAAAACGAATTTGATCATTTTCATTTTTTATTAGTGTGCTGACTCTGCCTATTATGCTAATATCCCTGCCCACATCGGTATAGCTTGGTGTCCAAGGCGTGTAAACAATCATTGCCAAAGACACAATTAAAAAACCAAGTAAACCTGTGGCAAGCGCATAACGTCTTAAAACAATTAAGATTAATATCAGTCCAATTGTCACAATGCATTCATTAACCGAGAGTAAAGTCGGAAAAATGTTTGCAATAAAATTGCCGCCGATAAAAGCAAGTAACAACGCTTCCATGTGTTTAACCTAACTTTGATATTAGTAATGACTGTATGCCGAAAAAATTAATACAGCGATGTTTACCGGACCATCACAAAATTAAAAGCCAGAAGTCTCTGAAAATTTTTGGCACTTTATTGCATGATCCAAACCTATGGCATTTAAACCGTAAATCAGTTGCGGGGGCATTTGCTTTAGGCTTGTTTAATGCGTTTATGCCGGTACCGTTTCAAATGTGGCTCTCAGCCGCTGGTGCAATTTTATTCAGAGTAAATCTGCCCCTATCTGTCGTCATTGTTTGGCTAACGAATCCAATTACCATACCACCCATCTTTTTTGGTTGTTATTTATTAGGTGCAACTGTGCTAGGTATTGAGCCTTTGCAATTTCATTTTCAACTCAGTTGGGACTGGCTGGTACAAAGTATGTCGACTATCGGCCCTGCTTTGCTACTGGGTTGCTTTATCTGTGCGATTCTCTTTTCAACACTGGGTTATTTTTTAATGAATATTCTTTGGCGTGTCTCTGTACGTAAAAACTGGCAAAAGCGTCAGCAAAACAGAGTTGATAAAAGCAATACCGACTAACAATATTAACTATGTTTGCCGTTTTAGCCATTCAAAAGCTTTTTCTTTATTTTGAAAGCATTGGCACTTCCAATCTCGGCTCCGACTATAGTTAAATAAAGACTGAGTCGCTAAAAAACTAATTTTATTATAAGTTAAAAAAGCAAGAGCATTGATTTCTCTTAACGTCCCAATTTCCCTTATAGCTGCTTCATCGTAGCTATAAGAGTTGACTTTGTTAATCAATACATTAAATGGTGCTGTTAAATAATTTAATAAAAAACTATGGTATTCATCTACCTTAGGCAAATCCACCAAAACACCAGAATTAATAATTACTTCAACTAAACTAGAATCATGTATTATCAGTTTTGCAAAACTAAGTTCGTATTCTTTCACTGGCTTATTATCTGAATAAAATAATTAATATAGCTTAGTTACACTTAGTTGTCATTAAGAGCACTTTATCATTGAAATTAGATAAGGATTTCAAATGTTTACACCTAGGAAATTAGCGAAACACTACAGAGAATTAATTAGTAGCATAGGTTTTTTGCCATCGTTATTAAGTGTCGTATTTTTACTGTTTGCTTTTATCTGTATTATTTTGGAGTACCACCCTGTTTTTACCAAACTAAAAGAAGTGATTTCTTTTGTTTTGATAGACTCACCAGATAACGCCAGAACCATTTTAAGCATCTTAATTGGTAGCACTATTTCGCTGACTGTCTTTAGCTTTTCTATGGTGATGATAGTGCTAAACCAAGCGAGTTCTGCGCTCTCACCCAGAGTCATCCCTGGGTTAATTACCCGAAAATCCCACCAGATTGTCTTAGGGGTTTATTTAGGCTCCATCATTTATTCGATTATTTTATTAATTAACTTAAAACAAACAAATCAAGGTGTGCCAAGTTTAAGTATTTTATTTTCATTACTGTTTGGTTTGTTATGTTTAGCTTTATTTGTCTTTTTTATTCACTCAATATCCAAAGCGATTCAAGTCGATAATGTATTAAATGATTTGTTTATTCATACCAAAAACGAGCTTGACAATATAAAACAGCATCAGCAAAACACTGACTCTCCTGACATGCCGGATTTTAGCCAGTGGTATGGCATTAAAAGTAAATATGCAGGCTATTACAAAGGCGTTAATACCAATAAGCTTTGTAAAATATTGGAGCAAAATAATTTAAGATTATTTATTTGTGTCAAACAAGGCTACTTTACCGTTGAGGGTTATCCTTTTTTAAAGTCCAGTCAGGATCTATCAACAAACCCAGAGCTACAGGATGAAATTTTAAGTTGCTTTGTATTTTATGTAGAAGAGTTTATTAGCGACCATTATCGTTACGGTTTAACCCAAATTTCTGAAATTGCCGTAAAAGCAATGAGCCCGGGAATCAATGATCCCGGCACCGCACTTAAAGCAATTGATATGCTGAGCATATTATTAATTAAGCGGCTGGATATTAAAGATGTAAATTATTCCTTTAACCATGCAAAAGAGAAACCTTGGCTGTTTTTTCATGAAACCTCGCTAATGGAGTTATTGCACGATAACTTTAGTCCAATTCGTTATTATGCAAAAACCGATGCGGTGGTCATGTCTAATTTACTTGAAGCAATTAAAAATATTTTATTTGTGGCGCGGCAAAATCAAGAAGCGATAAACATATTATGCCAGTATTTAGAATCTGTTGTATTTGATATCAAAACTCATATCTCAAACCCGTTTGATTTAAATGAAATACAAGCAATGTTGACAGAAATTGAAGAGATCCTGCCCAAAAATCATCCGTGCCAGCTTAAAATTTAGTGAAAAATAACCAAAAGTTAAGGTCTGAAATTGAGCGAATAAGTCTGCTAATGACAAACAAATCTTGAGAGAAAATAAAAAATAAGGCAATATCAGCAAAATTTATTCATCACGAATTAACCCAAAGGATATTAAATGAAACCTAGCATCAAACCTGCTAATCCTAACTTTTCATCAGGCCCGTGTACTAAACGTCCGGGTTATAATTTATCTGCGTTAGATACTTCATCTTTAGGGCGTTCTCACCGCAGCAAATTAGGTAAAAATAAGTTAAAACTGGCAATAGATGAAACCGCCCGTTTACTTGAGTTACCACAAGGATACAAAGTAGGTATTGTGCCCGGTTCTGATACTGGAGCAATGGAAATGGCAATGTGGTCTTTATTAGGTGAAAGACCAGTTGATGTATTTTCATGGGAATCTTTTGGGGCCGGTTGGGCAAGTGATATAGCAAAACAATTAAAATTAGAAAATGCGCGTTCATTTAGTGCCGCTTATGGTCAATTACCGGATTTTAGTCAAGCAAATCCGGATCACGATATTATCTTTACTTGGAATGGAACAACTTCTGGCGTAAAAGTAAATAATGCAGATTGGATCTCAGATAATCGCACTGGTTTAACAATTTGTGATGCTACCAGCGCTGTTTTTGCGATGGAAATGCCTTGGGATAAAATTGATGTTGCAACTTTTAGCTGGCAAAAAGTATTAGGTGGTGAAGGTGCGCATGGGGTGATCGTATTAAGCCCAAGAGCGGTTGCCAGATTAGAAAGCTATACCCCAAGCTGGCCAATGCCAAAAATATTTATCATGGCTAAAGGCGGTAAACTGATCGATGGTATTTTTGAAGGCTCAACCATTAATACCCCATCTATGTTATGTGTTGAAGATTATTTAGATGCACTAAACTGGGTTGACCAAATTGGTGGCTTATCTGCTGCTATAGCTAAAAGTGAAGCTAATTTAGCTGTATTTAAAGAGTTTGTTGCTCAAAATGATTGGATTGAATTTTTAGCTGAATCAGACGATATTTGTTCAAATACCAGTGTTTGTTTCCAATTAAAAGCCAGCGAAGATCAAGTTAAAGCTATCATAAAATTATTGGATGATGAGCAAGTTGCTTACGATATTGGTGCATACCGTGATGCGCCTGCCGGATTGAGAGTTTGGTGTGGTGCAACCGTAGAAGAAAGCGACCTTAAAGCTTTATTGCCTTGGTTAAGCTGGGCATATCAGCAAGTAACAGCTTAGGTTAATTACTTTTCTAATGAAAAATGCCAGCGTGATGCTGGCATTTTTGTTGGTGCTGTCTAATTTTATTTTCTTTTTCCTGTTTGCCCTTTTACAAATTAAATGTTATTAATTTGTTGATTTAAAATCATTGAAAGTTTGCTGTCTTCAATCAGTCTGTTAAACCTTAAATGTAAGCACTAATAAAATGAAAACAATCAGAACTTATAATAATATTGCGGCCAAAGGGCTAAACCGCTTCCCGTCTCAAAACTATCAGGTGAGTCCAACCGAAAATGATCCTCAGGCAATTTTATTGCGCAGCCATAAACTCCATAGTGAAACTCTGCCAAAATCCGTTTTAGCTGTCGCCAGAGCTGGAGCTGGTGTGAATAACATTCCGGTTAATGATTATACTCATCAGGGCATTGTGGTATTTAATACGCCAGGTGCAAATGCCAATGCAGTCAAAGAGCTGGTGATGGCCAGTTTATTACTGGGCGCAAGGGGCATTAGCCAGAGCATGGCGTATGTTAAAAATTTGGCTGATATTACTGACTCCTCTCAATTACATACCCAAGTAGAAGCTGGAAAAAAACAATTTGGTGGTTTTGAGCTTGAAGGCAAAACTTTGGGGGTTGTCGGGTTAGGGGCGATTGGTGCAAAAGTTGCGAATATGGCACTTAATTTAGGCATGCAGGTTATCGGCTATGATCCAAAGCTCAGTGTTGATGCGGCATGGCGGCTTTCTAGCCAAGTTGCAAAAGCCGATAACTTAAACTCGTTATTGGCGCGTTCAGATTATGTCACTTTGCATGTACCAGCCATTGAAGCAACGATTGGTTTAATCAACCAGGAAACCCTGTCAGCAATCAAACAAGGCGCTAAATTAATTAACTTGGCCAGAGGCGAATTAATTAATGAAGCGGATGTGATTAATGCATTAGATAACGGCAAACTCGGTGCTTATATTGCAGATTTTCCGACTCAAGCTTTGATTAAACACGACAAAGTTATGTTATTCCCGCACTTAGGCGCCAGTACTGCAGAGGCAGAAGAAAACTGTGCTGTGATGGCGGCTGATCAGCTCATCGATTTTTTAGAAAACGGTAATATTAAAAACTCGGTGAATTTTCCGCATATCAGTATGGAAAGAACACAAGGTTACCGCATTACTTTTGCCAATGATAATGTGCCTAAAGTGCTCGGTGAAGTGCTTAATTTACTAGCTGATTTAAATATCAATGTGATTGATATGGTCAATCGTAGCCGAGACAACATCGCTTATACTATTTTAGATATTGATCAGCAGGCTCATCCTGATTTAATTGAAAAAATTGCTCAGGTTGAGCATGTGTTTCATGTAAGAGCGGTATAAAAAACCCGGCTTTATAGCCGGGTTTATCAATAAAATGATTATTGAATTTTGCGTTTACGGCGATGCGCAATGAGATCCGAGGGGAAACTAAAAGAAAAGCAACTACCCTCACCCACTTCACTATCAATCTCTAATTCTGATTTATGGTGTGCCAGTACATGCTTAACAATAGATAAACCTAAACCTGAGCCACCCGTTGAACGGGATCTGGCTTTATCTACCCGATAAAAACGCTCTGTTAATCTGGATAAATGCTGTGCTTCAATCCCATCACCATTGTCGGTGACAGCAAATTTAGCCTGCTGATTCACTTTACACCAGCATACTTTAATTTCACCGCCATTTGGCGTGTATCGAATTGCATTTTTAACTAAGTTAGTAAAAGCACTTCTTAGTTCATCTTCAATACCATGAATCAATAAATTTTGATCAATTTCAAACGTGATTTTATGTTGTCGATCTGAGTTTAACTGCTCTGCTTCTTTTTCTAATACCATCATCATCGCCGGAACATCCACTATATGCTCATAAACATTATCGCGGTTTGCTTCGATTCTGGATAATACCAGCAGTTGATTGACCAGATTGAACATACGATCACATTGATCCGACATCATACCAACCGCTCGGGTACTCGGTACTGCACCACCCATTTCAGGATCTTGCATCATTTCAAGGTAACCTTGCAATACAGTTAATGGCGTTCTTAATTCATGTGATACATTCGCAATAAAGTCTTTACGCATTTGGTTAAGGCGCTGCATTTGAGTCACATCACGCCCTAAAATAAGCAACTGGCCTAAAGCATAAGGCACCATTCTTATTTCAATTGTACTTTCACGATCAATCGGAGATGGCATTAAGACAGCTTCAACAGGCGCGTCCAAATTGAGTTTTTGCTGACTAAACTGTTCAATAAAATTAGGGTGACGTAACAGATTAGTAATTAATAAACCTGTGTCTTCTGGCCAACGTAAGCCAAAAACATGACGAGCAAGTTTATTACACCACAAAATTTGACCGTTAGACTGCACCACTACAGCGGCATCTGGCAGAGCTTCAGCGCCATCACGAAAGCGTTTTAATACTTGACCTAACTCTTTACGGCGAGAACGGTTTTTTTTCTGGAGCCGATAAATTCCATCAAAAACTTCGGACCAAATCCCGTTACTAGATGGCGGATAAAGATTTTTTTTACTCCACAACCATTCATTTAAACGAATTAAATTATAGCTGTACCAAGCAAATAAGCCGGCTAATAAAATAACAAATACAAGCAGTATTTGATCAATCAGCCAGCCAATAAATAGTGCGATACAAGCTAAAACTAAAAAGCGACTGAATGCGCTTATGTACTGGCTTGGCTGATTCATTATACTTTAGAAGAAAACCTGTAACCTGCACCACGTACAGTTTGGATCATTTGATCATGCCCATGCAACGAAATAGCTTTGCGTAAACGTCGGATATGAACATCAACCGTTCTGTCTTCAACATAAACATTCGTGCCCCACACATGATCTAATAACTGTTCACGACTGTAAACTCGCTCAGGATGTGACATAAAGAAATGTAATAATTTAAACTCAGTTGGTCCCATATCTAGGCCATCTTCATTAGCGCTAACACGGTGAGATACAGGATCTAATTTTAAGCCTTGAACCTGAATCATATCTTCAACACTGGTTGGAGCCGCACGGCGCATAACGGCTCTAATTCGAGCTAACAACTCTTTTGGTGAAAACGGCTTCGTCATATAATCATCCGCGCCTACTTCAAGGCCTCGGATTTTATCTTCTTCTTCGCCACGAGCCGTTAGCATTATGATTGGAATTTGACGGGTATATTCGTTTTGTTTAAGCTGCTTAGCAAGCTGAATACCACTTCCGCCCGGTAACATCCAGTCTAACAGGATTAAATCCGGATACGGTTCTACAATTTTATCAAGTGCTTCATTATAAGTTTCAGCTTCCAGCGTGTAGTAACCTTTTTGCTCCAATGCAAAAACCAACATATCGCGGATTGGCATTTCATCTTCTACAACAAGAATTCTGCGTGACATATTATTGGGTCTCATATAATCATTCATCCATTCGATTATCGTTTAGGTTTTTGACACTTTTATGAAATAGACGCAATATTTAAGACAAAATTGCAATAATTGTGTCACTGAGTTGGAATACCCGACTAAGTTAGTCCCTGATAATCAGTCATTTAAACTAATCAACTCAGTTTATTAAATTAAAACTGAAACAAAAGTGTAATATAAACCAAGGCTAGGTGTCAGTAAATTTATCACTTTATAGATAAAAATAAGGGAGAATAGTTTATTCTCCCTTAGCGTACTTTAAATTTGCTGAGTATTGAGCTTAACGCTTGCCAATACTAAACCTTTGCATGCGGCGACGGTTTCTGATTTGAGTTAAAGTTAACTTACTATCATCTTTAGTCGAAAATGGGTTGCTGCTTTCTTTAAATTCAATCCGAATCGGTGTTCCCATCATATCTAATGACTTTCTGAAATAGTTCATTAGATAACGCTTATAAGAATCCGGTAAATCACTCACCTGATTACCATGAATAACAATAATCGGTGGATTATGTCCGCCAGCATGTGCATATTTTAATTTAACTCGACGACCACGAACTAATGGCGGCTGGTGTTCATAAATTGCAGACTCCATTACTCGGGTCAGTAATGAAGTTGTAATTTTACGAGTCGCTGATTCATACGCTTCGGTAACAGATTCAAATAAATGTCCAACGCCGGTGCCATGTAATGCAGAAATAAAATGCAAACGAGCAAAATCAATAAAACCTAAACGGCGATCAATTTCAGATTTAATGCGCTCTTTTACATAAGTATCTAAACCGTCCCATTTATTAACAGCCAATACAACCGAGCGACCCGCGTTTAAAGTAAAACCTAATAAACTTAAATCCTGATCACTAATCCCTTCACGTGCATCAATCACAATTAATACCACGTTGGCATCTTCAATTGCTTTTAGGGTTTTAATAACAGAGAATTTTTCAACGGTTTCATTTACTTTTTTACGTTTTCTAACCCCAGCGGTGTCGATAATGACATAAGGTTGGTTATCCCGCTCCATCGGAATATAAATGCTATCCCGAGTTGTACCCGGCATATCAAAAACAATAACCCTTTCTTCCCCTAAAATACGGTTGGTTAAAGTTGATTTACCAACATTAGGGCGACCAACAATAGCCAGTTTAATCGCTTTAGGGTCAAGGTTAGCTAATTCATCGGTATTTTCGCTGTCATCTTCACTCTCGGCTTTTTGAGCTTTTTCTTCTTCAGACAATACTCGCATTTGAGGAAACTGCTCAACTAAAGGTGCAAGTGTTTGCTCAAGTAAAGCATTAACGCCACGTCCATGAGCTGCCGCAATTTGATAAACAGGGCCTAAAGCTAAACTATAAAATTCAGCAACGGCTGAATCGCCGTCAATGCCATCGGTTTTATTGGCAACTAAATAGGCTGGTTTGCTTATCTTTCTTAAATGATCAGCCAACATTTGATCCGCCGCAGTTACGCCATCACGTGCGTCTACCAAAAACATGACGACATCGGCTTCTTCAATTGCCTGAAGCGACTGCTCCGCCATTTTAGAATCAATACCTTGCTCATCACCTGTGATCCCACCAGTATCAATCACAATAAATTGATATTCGCCGTATTCAGCAGAGCCATATTGACGATCGCGTGTTAACCCAGGAAAGTTTGCAACCAATGCATCACGAGAACGCGTAAAACGATTAAATAAGGTAGATTTACCAACATTTGGCCTGCCAACAAGCGCCACAACAGGGATCATTAAGATTCTCCACAAAAAACATACAAGCTAAAATACTCAGCAGAGTATATCACAGCTTTAATGATTCACAGATAAGAAAAAACCGCCATACAGCGGTTTTAAGCTAAGAATTTCACTATGTTAGTATTACTCAAATTTAGTAATAACTTTTACCGATGAATCAATATTACTACTATCTACATAGCCGATCATATTTGGGTTGCTTGAAACCAGCTTGATCACTTCTTGTGCCGAATCAACCTCTTTAGGTGGTGTCCCTTTACCGGTAAATACCAGTTTTGACCAATATGCTTTTAACTGGCTGCTACTTTTATTTAGCGCCTTTTCGTTAAAACCATCTCTGGTGCTATTACTTTCATTTAAATTAATCGGAACTGCGGTTTCACCTGATGAGAAAGTCTTCTTTTTACCTAAAAAAATGCGTTCAATATCATCGGCTGAAATTTCTGCCGTATTAGACGGATGAACGACAACGGCAATTTCAGCAAAACTTTGACTACAAATAAATACACTTATCAAAAGAAAAACTTTAAAAATCTTGGACATTGTTTTGCTCCTTAAAATACCATATCTACTGCAAACGAAATAACTTGCGCATCTTGGGTATACTCACCGTTCCAAATCGTTAAATCGGCTTTAAAGCTAGCCGATGGATGAAAATCATAACGTGTGCCGATTGAATAATATTCGCCTTCTGCATCTTGCTCCTGACTTTGTAAAAATGTCTTAATACCTGCAAGTACATCAGCAGGTAAAACGCCACTTTCGACAGCCAAGTTATAACCGGTTGGATTCGCTTTATCATCAATTTTTTGATAAGTAATATAAGGGGTTAATACATCAAATCTATGCGCTAAAGACACATAGCTGCGGTATCTGTCCGCAATAAAAGAGTCATCTACTTTTGTTTGGGTAATTTCGCCTTGAAAAATCCAGTCTGATTTATCGACTCCAAAACCAATACCAGCAAATGAACTTGAATCTGAATCGACTTTAATTTGCTCTGCAGCATTGCTATTTCCAGTTAACATTAACGCCTGCAATAATTGGTTTAACTGCGGATTAGAAATATCAAAACTGGCTTGGCCTATCATATAAACAGCACGTAGATAAAGCCAATCATAAGTGGCTGATAAATTAAGCCCGTATAAATCATCTAACTCAGTATTTGCTGGAGTGCCTTCAACTTCAATTTCTTCAGAAGCGGTCCCTAAAGTTCCTTGCACTTCTATATCAAAATCGCCAAGAGTAGTAGAGTGTAAAATGCTTAAACCATCATACGAGCTATAAGGTAAATCATAAACAGCCTGAGGTGGGCGCACCCAAGTATAGGCATAACCAACATCTAAAAAATCTGAATACCTGAAAAACGGTAAGCGTAAACGGCCGGCATTAATACGGGTAGAGTCTGTTAGTTCATAAGACAAATAAGCCCATTCTACATCTACTTCAAAATCATCTCGACCGCGTGACATAAACTGAGCTGTTGCTGACAAGCCATCATCCAAATTAGCTGATGCCTGCAATGCAAATAAACTTTCATTTTTAAAATCAAGACTATCTTTATAGCCCATTACAGCTTCATTACTTTCTAAAGTAGTTCCAGCTGCAATACGGGCAAAACCATTAAAATTAATATCTGCAAATGCCGATATTGAAGTGAAATATAGTGCAGAACATACAGCAGATGTGCAAAACCCTAGTTTGTATCTCATAACGTCCCCGTTTTAGTGTGTCAGTTTTAACCTGAATTAAACTCAGTTAGCCTAAAATATGGCTAAGTAACTCAGCTTGTATTATCTCCAAACAACTAAAATTGTAGACTATACAATAGGTAACCGTCTTGATTTACTTCTAAAACACTTCCCTGGTCATACCAGTCACCAAGCACTATTCTTATTCCAGTGTTTTGCGCGATCGCATTTTGGTGAATAGCGGGTCTGTGAGTATGCCCGTGAATTAATATATTAACCTGATATGCCTGCATTTCATCAGCAACCGCTTGTTGACTCACATCTAAAATTGACATGTTTTGAATATTTTGCTGCTTTTGTTTACTTTTTGCCCGGCCTGCACCAAATATTTTCTCTCGCGTTGCTTTTGGCAATAAAGAAAATAAAAATTGAAGCCAAGGTTTTCGCACCCATTTACGGTAGCTTTGATAACTTTCATCCTGTGTACATAAGCTATCACCGTGCATAATTAATACTTTTTGCCCATATAGTTCAACAACACTGGGTTCTGGTAATAATTGCATGCCACAACGTTTTGCAAATTTTTTACCGACTAAAAAATCTCGATTTCCATGAATAAAATAAATAGGGCAAGTGTTTTCAGATAAGTCTTTTAATGCCAGTTCAATTGGTTTAAACCATTCTGATGGATGATCATCACCAATCCAATATTCTAAAAAGTCGCCTAGAATATATAAAGCTTGTGTTTGTCTTGGCAATTGATTAAGAAATGTTAACAGGGCTTGGTTAATATTCGGTGTTTGTTCAGACAGGTGCAAATCAGAGATAAAATATACAGACATTAATTAACCAAAATAAAGAATCATTTGAGTGACAGATAATAAAAAACCATTACTCATTTAACAAAAGTAAAAGTAGCCTGCTAGCAGGCTACTTAATGATATTAATCAATAATTGTTTCTTGAATCACAACATCTTCAACTGGCACATCCTGATGCATACCAGCATTACCCGTTTTAACAACCTTAATTTTTTCAACCACATCCATACCTTCAACGACTTCGCCAAAAACACAATAGCCCCAGCCATCCATGCTTTTACCACGAAAATCTAAAAAAGTATTATTAGCGACATTAATAAAAAACTGTGCAGTTGCTGAATGTGGATCCATAGTACGAGCCATCGCTAGCGTACCAATTTTATTGCTAACCCCATTATCAGCTTCGTTTTCGATTGGAGCGCGAGCCGTTTTTTCTTTCATACCCGCTTCCATTCCACCGCCCTGAATCATAAATCCGTTAATAACACGATGAAAAATAGTATTGTTATAAAAACCATCTTTTGCATATTGTAAAAAGTTAGCTGCGGTTTGTGGCGCTTTGTCTTCAAAAAGCTCAATTTTAATATCGCCAAAGTTTGTTTTAAACGTAATCATGAATCCACCTAAAATAGAAAAAAACTTATTTTAGCTTAACTTAAACATATCGAAAAGTGATTAACCTTTTAATGCCTGAAATGCTAGAATAGCAAATTCAAAATATTATTAGAGAATTCATTGATTAGAGAGTCTTATGTTGCAGATTTTTAATACCTTAACCCGTGAAAAACAAGAATTTAAGCCCATACAAGCTGGCAAAGTTGGTTTGTACGTATGCGGAGTTACTGTTTATGATCTGTGTCATATTGGGCACGCTCGAACCTATATCGCATTTGATAATATGGTCAGATATTTACGTGCCAAAGGCTTAGAAGTGACTTATGTACGTAATATTACCGATGTAGACGACAAAATAATCAAACGAGCAATTGAAAATAACGAAAGCTGCGAATCACTAACACAAAGAACAATTGCAGATATGCATCAGGATTTTGATTCATTAAATTTAATTCGCCCTGACATTGAGCCTAAAGTGACTCAACACATGGATGCTGTAATTGAGATGGTTAAAACTCTAATAACAAAAGAACATGCTTATGTAGCAAGCAATGGCGATGTTATGTTTAGAGTTAATAGTTTTGCGGATTATGGAAAATTAAGCAAACAAGATTTATCTCAACTACAAGCAGGAGCACGGGTTGAAACCGATTCGAGCAAAGAAAATCCATTAGATTTTGTATTATGGAAAATGGCCAAAGCAAATGAACCAAGCTGGCACTCGCCTTGGGGCGATGGAAGGCCCGGTTGGCACATTGAGTGTTCGGCCATGAATAGCATAGTTTTAGGAAATCACTTTGATATTCATGGGGGTGGCTCAGATTTGGCTTTTCCTCATCACGAAAATGAAATAGCGCAATCTTGCTGTGCACTTGATACACCTTATGTTAATTACTGGATGCATTCTGGTATGGTGCAGGTTGACCAAGAAAAAATGAGCAAATCACTCGGCAACTTTTTCACGATCCGCGAGGTGTTAGAAAAGTATGATGCCGAAACCGTACGTTACTTTTTATTATCTGGTCATTACAGAAGCCAGCTTAACTATTCCACAGACAATTTAGAACAGGCTCGTGCATCATTAGAAAGATTATACACAGCAATTCGCTATTTAACTGTCACTAAACATACCATAGAGCTGTCTGCAAACAGTGACAATATTTATATTAAACGTTTTGTACAGGCGATGGATGATGATTTTAATACCCCGATTGCACTGTCTGTTTTATTTGATTTAGCAAAAGAAATTAATCAAAACAAAGCAACTGACTCAAACAAAGCAACTGAATTAGCTAATCTATTAGTGAGTTTGGCTGAAGTTTTAGGTTTATTACAAAATTCAGCGGATGGATTTTTTCAGGGCAATCAGGACGATAGTTCAGATGAAGTTGCTGAAATTGAACGTTTAATTATTCAAAGAAAAGAAGCCAGAGCCAATAAAGACTGGGCAAAAGCAGACGAAGCACGTGATAAACTTAATGCCATGAATATTGTACTGGAAGATGGTCCAAACGGAACCACTTGGCGTAAAAAATAAATCGCTGGAAAATAAAGCTCTCAAGCCGCCTAATCGGGGGTGACTTGAGATCCTGAGTTTGTTTTATCTGCTTTATAATTAAACCTTTGCTCTAACCATAAATTTACCTCACGATAAGTATTATCATCTGGTATTAAAACATGCTCTTTTTCTGGCGGCATCTCTTTATGCTTTAGAGAATAAGCGACATCTTGCCATATAAGTGGATGATCATTTAAATTCCCCTCAACTATTTTTGTTAAATCCAAATTACCTTTCATTTTGTCTTCGTTATGGCAATCAACACAATATTCTTGCACTGTATCATATAAAATTGATGGCTTAATTGGGTAAATTGGCGCATCTGCTAATGGATTCGGTCTAGGAGTAGGAAAACAGCCAGTAAGAGAAATAAGTGCCATACAGGCACATAAAAATAAGCAAAAAATGTACTTCATTAATAAGTTCTAGTAGAGGTCAAAATCTGGTAGGTATTGTAATTAAATTTAAGATATAAAAAAACCCGCAAAAAGCGGGTTTAAAATAGGAACCTGACAATGTGCTACTCTCACATGGGAACTCCCACACTACCATCGCCGCTATTGTGTTTCACTTCTGAGTTCGAAATGGAGTCAGGTGGTGCCACAATGCTATTGTCGTCAGGAAAAACTGGTACTTATCGTTTTTCTTTTTATGCTCAGACATTATCTGAGTAGGAATTAAGAGCCTGGCAGTGTGCTACTCTCACATGGGAACTCCCACACTACCATCGCCGCTATTGTGTTTCACTTCTGAGTTCGAAATGGAATCA
>NZ_JAOPFU010000139.1 GCF_025515275.1 Catenovulum sp. 2E275 | reverse complement strand
AATCTTCATAGGAGATTGATTTTGCCTAAGTTTATTCCAGCCAACTACAACCAAACCAGCATGGTCATCATTAACTATCAAGACCAATTGCAAGCTGGCACATTTGAACATGCCATTCATTATCTAATTGAACACAAATTGGATTTAAGTGTGTTTTACCCCAAATATAAAAATGATGACAATGGCCGCCCGGCTTATGATCCGGCCGTTTTGTTAAAAATCATTTTATTCGCCTATTCTAAAGGCATCACATCAAGCCGTGAAATTCAGTGGTGCTGCGAAACTAACATTATTTTTAAAGCGCTCAGTTGTGACAGCGTGCCACACTTTACAACGATAGCGGCGTTTGTATCCGGGCGCCAGATTGAAATAGAACACCTGTT
>NZ_JAOPFU010000138.1 GCF_025515275.1 Catenovulum sp. 2E275 | reverse complement strand
GATTTAGTTGAAATATGTCGAAGAGTCGGAGTCAGATTAAATTTTAAATGAATGAGACCTGAACGTAATTGCGTAGAATTGTGTCGGAAGGAGAAGAAAATGAGTATATTACACCTCAGTGTCAACTATGAGCGAAGAGCGGATCTTAACTAACTATTGATTGGATTTCGACTTTGCAAGTTATAGAGGTTCAAATAAAAACAATGAAATAAATACTAATGCATACATATGGGAAAAAGGAAGTTTAACGCTCGCAACACCGATGAACGGGACCTGCTCCGCGTTGGTCTTCAATATATGCGATTTCAATAAATGCTTTATGAGTATCTAAACCTATGAAAGGTATGCTATGTTTGTTCATGCTAGCCTCCAATTTTTAGTTG
>NZ_JAOPFU010000137.1 GCF_025515275.1 Catenovulum sp. 2E275 | reverse complement strand
TGGATATGGGCTTTAAATTGGGGATTGATAAGGTTCGTCGTTTTATGAAACGACTCAAGCTCATTGCCAAGCGGCCTAAACAACACAAGTATCCAGTTGGTGGCAAAGCGTCTGTAATTGCACCTAATACACTGAATAGACAGTTTAATCCTGGGTTGTTAAACACACATTGGTCGGGTGATATTACATTTGTCCGTACACAACAAGGTTGGCTGTATGTCGCAATTGTTATGGACTTATGCTCTCGTCGGGTAATTAGCTGGGCGTTCAGATAAACCGAATTCAGAGTTAACAGTACGAGCTTTACGCTTAGCGGCTCAGAAACGAAATATCAAAGGAAAAGTCATATTCCATTCAGACCAAGGTTGCCAATATACCAGTGAGAGCTTTCA
>NZ_JAOPFU010000136.1 GCF_025515275.1 Catenovulum sp. 2E275 | reverse complement strand
ATCAATTAATGCATCTATATCAAACTCGTCATCCTCTGCTGATTCAGCTTGCTCAACGTCTTCATCCGTTTCGACAACAGCGTCAGTTTGTGCATTATCAATTAATGCATCTATATCAAACTCGTCGTCATCTACTGACTCTGTTTGTTCGGCTGCTTCCGCTTGCTCAACGTCTTCATCCGTTTCGGCAACAGCGTCAGTTTGTGCATTATCAATTAATGCATCTATATCAAACTCGTCATCCTCTGCTGATTCAGCTTGCTCAACTTCTTTATTCGTTTCGGCAACAGCGTCAGTTTGTGCATCATCAATTAATGCATCTATATCAAACTCGTCATCCTCTGCTGATTCAGCTTGCTCAACGTCTTCATCCGTTTCGACAACAGCGTCAGTTTGTGCAT
>NZ_JAOPFU010000135.1 GCF_025515275.1 Catenovulum sp. 2E275 | reverse complement strand
CTGAAGAAGGCGGGTCACCAAGTACAACAGATATGCCGTTGTTTAAAATTAGCTTCTAGCTCGTTTTATTATCGCTTAAAACCCAAGTCGATTGATGCAGAAAAAATTCGCTTAGAAGCCGCTATGAAGCATATTCACAATGATATGGATGCAACGTACGGCAAACGCAGGATGTTATCTGAGCTGTTAGATATGGGCTTTAAATTGGGGATTGATAAAGTTAGCCGTTTTATGAAACGGCTCAAGCTCATTGCCAAGCGACCTAAACAACATAAGTATCCAGTTGGTGGCAAAGCCTCTGTGATTGCGCCTAATACACTGAATAGACAATTTAATCCTGAGTCGTTAAACACACATTGGTCGGGTGATATTACATTTGTCCGTACACAACAAGGATGGCTATATGT
>NZ_JAOPFU010000134.1 GCF_025515275.1 Catenovulum sp. 2E275 | reverse complement strand
GCAGGTCACTTTGTCAAAATGGTTCACAATGGTATCGAATACGGCGACATGCAACTTATCTGCGAAGCCTACCAACTAATGAAAACCGTACTAGGCCTATCAGCAGACGAAATTCACCAAGTATTTAAAGAATGGAACGAAACCGAACTCGACAGCTACCTAATTGAAATCACCCGCGACATCTTCGCTTATCGTGATGAAAACGGCGAACCGCTAGTTGAAAAAATCCTAGACACAGCTGGCCAAAAAGGCACAGGTAAATGGACAGGCATAGTCGCACTAGACTTAGGTGTACCATTAACCCTAATTGCAGAATCCGTATTTGCCCGCTGTATCTCAGCCCAAAAAGACGAACGAGTACAAGCCTCACAAGTGATTGACGGCCCTAAAATTGAATTTAGCGGCGACAAAAA
>NZ_JAOPFU010000133.1 GCF_025515275.1 Catenovulum sp. 2E275 | reverse complement strand
TTTTTGTCGCCGCTAAATTCAATTTTAGGGCCGTCAATCACTTGTGAGGCTTGTACTCGTTCGTCTTTTTGGGCTGAGATACAGCGGGCAAATACAGATTCTGCAATTAGGGTTAATGGTACACCTAAGTCTAGTGCGACTATGCCTGTCCATTTACCTGTGCCTTTTTGGCCCGCTGTGTCTAGGATTTTTTCTACTAGCGGTTCGCCATTTTCATCACGATAAGCGAAGATGTCGCGGGTGATTTCAATTAGGTAGCTGTCGAGTTCAGTTTCGTTCCATTCTTTAAATACTTGGTGAATTTCGTCTGCTGATAGACCTAGTACGGTTTTCATTAGTTGGTAGGCTTCGCAGATAAGTTGCATGTCGCCGTATTCGATACCATTGTGAACCATTTTGACAAAGTGACCTGC
>NZ_JAOPFU010000132.1 GCF_025515275.1 Catenovulum sp. 2E275 | reverse complement strand
TATAACCCAGAAATTCTAGCCGCCTGCCAAAAAGCCATAGGCAATACCTCAAATGATTTAGACTTTATTCGGGTTGATAAAACCGCATTTGAAGCATGCCCAGATGATTCAATTGATTATGCAGTTATGGAAAAAACTGACTCAGCCGTTGTTGTGCCACTCGATGCAGGTTGGAACGATGTTGGCTCATGGTCAGCCCTTTGGGATGTCAACGAAAAAGATGAATTTGGTAACGCCACTAAAGGTGATTGTATCACCCACGCCACTAATAACTGCTTAATCAGAGCCACAACCGATAGATTAATTGCCACAGTCGGCGTAGACGACTTAGTCATCGTAGATACCAAAGACGCGGTAATGGTTGCAGCCAAAGACAAAGTACAAGAAGTTAAAAAAATAGTCGAAAAACTGAAAGCGGA
>NZ_JAOPFU010000131.1 GCF_025515275.1 Catenovulum sp. 2E275 | reverse complement strand
TCCGCTTTCAGTTTTTCGACTATTTTTTTAACTTCTTGTACTTTGTCTTTGGCTGCAACCATTACCGCGTCTTTGGTATCTACGATGACTAAGTCATCTACGCCGACTGTAGCAATTAATCTATCGGTTGTGGCTCTGATTAAGCAGTTATTGGTGGCGTGAGTAATACAATCACCTTTAGTGGCGTTACCAAATTCGTCTTTTTCGTTGACATCCCAAAGGGCTGACCATGAGCCGACATCGTTCCAACCTGCATCGAGTGGCACTACAACGGCTGAGTCGGTTTTTTCCATAACCGCATAATCAATTGAATCATCTGGGCAAGCTTCAAATGCGGTTTTATCAACCCGAATAAAGTCTAAATCATTTGAGGTATTGCCTATGGCTTTTTGGCAGGCGGCTAGAATTTCTGGGTTATA
>NZ_JAOPFU010000130.1 GCF_025515275.1 Catenovulum sp. 2E275 | reverse complement strand
AGTTGCATTTGCAACTATTCGCCAGTTTTCGAATACCAGTTCAACTTGATTGAACTTTTTTCTTTATTACTTGCTTGTCCAGATTGTTAAAGAGCGTGGCTTTCAACTGGTGAGTTGAAAAAACCAAACAAAATAATTCAGTTTTAAAACTATTTTGTTTGGCTTTTATGTTAAGCCGGACTTCGTTTGAATACTTTTTGTTGCAAATTGGTGGAGCTAAGCAGGATCGAACTGCTGACCTCCTGCGTGCAAGGCAGGCGCTCTCCCAGCTGAGCTATAGCCCCATTTTGCACAAGCATTCGTATTTGGTAGGTCTGGGCAGACTTGAACTGCCGACCTCACCCTTATCAGGGGTGCGCTCTAACCAGCTGAGCTACAGACCTATACTTTCAGGTCTGCTGACCTTACGAAGTCTTTTCTTTTAAGTAACCGTTTATTTATCTGTGTAAACACTGAGCATAATCAAGATGAATTTCGTTAAGGAGGTGATCCAGCCCCAGGTTCCCCTAGGGCTACCTTGT
>NZ_JAOPFU010000012.1 GCF_025515275.1 Catenovulum sp. 2E275 | reverse complement strand
TTAAACTCAGTTGATAATTTTCTTGTCATTTAAAACCTCTTTAGTTGTATTAATAATACCTCTAACTAGGTCTCCAAGATAAGTCTACCGTTACACTTACAATTCCTTCTGCATATTTGTATACCCACTAAGAATTTTCAATAGCTAGCAAGTAAAACGTAATGGTAACCATCGGCTAAATTTTGATATTCTTTGTGAACTTAAATAAATATTAGGATCTATTTAATCTATGATCTAACTGCATTTTGTATTTTTTAGGTGTAATACCAAACTGTTTTTTAAATAGCGCAATAAAATGGGACGGCGTTGAAAAATTCAGTTCAAATGCAATATCTGTAATTGATAATTTACTTTGTGACAACATACGCGCTGCGCTATACAATTTATGTCGATTAACATATTCAGAGTAATTACACCTAAAAATACTTTTGAACAATCTCGAAAAATACGAGGGCGATAAGTGGCATAATTCAGCTGCCTGTTCTAACTGTAAGTCTATAGCGGCCTGTTGTTTGAACTTCTCTACAACCGGCAATAAGCGCTCATAGCCTTGTATTTGATTTATCCCTTGGGTTTGGGAAGACTTAACCGGTATTGAATGATCACTCAGCCATAATAACAATAGCTTCAGCAGTGTTTTACTCATCTCACTTTGAGGATCTTTCTCGTAAGCCTGATAAAGCCAAGTAATTTGAGCCATCATAGAATCAAAATGCTCTACTGGCATGCGTAGATGCATGCCTTGCTGAAAAAAAGCCGCAGCGCTATGTAGTTTTTCTTTAGTTAAAAATGTAGGTAAAAATTGAATAATAAACCAAGATTTAGGTTTATCGACTAATTCAAAATCATGTGTTTCCATACATGGCGTAAACACGATATCATTATTTTTCAGTTCAGACTGTCCTTGACTATAAAAATACACCCCATCAATTTCTTCGAATACAATTATTTCATGTACTTCATGAAAATGCATAAAACAGGAATAACCTAAATTGCTCTCGTAACTCACATGATGTATTTCAAAATCATAGCCTTTTTGAATGCAAAATGGTTCGCAATATACTTTTTGTTTCGCCACAGTCTACTCATAAGTAATATCGAAAATTAGAATAGGCAGTCTACCTATATTCTTCTGAAAATAGCAATATTTTGATATTAATGAATTTTGAAATAACAGTTTTATTGTTAAAAGCGTGTTTAAATTTACATCATTATACATACGTCTTTTGAATAGAGGTTTTCATGATCAAGTCACGTGCAATAATTTCAGATGGTCAAGGCAATTTTAAGCTAACGGAGGTTGAAGTAGGTCAGCCGGGCGCGTTGGAAGTGCAGGTTAACATTAAAGCATCCGGTATTTGCCATACCGACTGGGATTCAATTCAAAATTGGAACAAAGAATTTATTGTTGGTCACGAGGGCGCGGGCATCGTCACAGCCATAGGCGAAGGAGTCACTAAGGTCAAAGTTGGTGACAAAGTGATTCTAAATTGGGCGATTCCTTGTGGTAGCTGCTTTCAATGTTTAGAAGGTAACCCATATATTTGTGAAACTAACTCACCTGTGTGCGGTTGTGACTTAGCAGGCCATGCACATGCGAAGGCATGTACTAAAGATGAGCAGCCAGTTGAACGTTCTTTCCATTTAGGCACTATGTGCGAATACACAGTTGTAAAAGAATCGGCAGTGGTAAAAACCGAGGTGGATATATCTTTTGAATCTGCGTCTATTGTCGGTTGTGGTGTTATGACGGGTTGGGGTTCTGTAGTAAATGCAGCCAACTTAAAAGCTGGTTCAACCGCTTGTATTATAGGTTGTGGTGGTGTTGGTTTAAATGTTATTCAAGGTGCAAAATTATCCGGTGCAGCGAAAATAATCGCCATAGACATAAATGCAGAGCGCATTGAACAAGCGAAGAAATTTGGTGCAACCCATGGCGTTATCGCTAGCCGCGAAGATTTTGATTTCAACCAAGTTGCTGCAGATGTGAAAGCGTTAAATGGTGGTAGAGGGGCTGACTACGCCTTTGAATGCACCGCCATTCCGGCTTTAGGCTCTGCCCCACTTAAATTAATTCGTAGCGCAGGTACAGCGGTACAAGTGAGTGGTATAGAGCAACGCATTGATTTTGACTGTGAATTGTTTGAATGGGATAAAATTTACATTAACCCATTGTACGGTCAATGTAACCCAGAGCGTGATTTCCCACGTATTTTGTCTTTATATCAAAGTGGTAAATTATTATTAGATGAACTGGTCACTAAAACTTACACACTAGAAACGGTTGCTGAAGGTTTTGACGACATGCTCAATGGCCGAATCGCTAAGGGCGTTATTAAGGTGAGTTAAAATGTCGATAAATCGTTTAGAAATTTCTAATCCGGCGTATTCGCCGGACAATACTAAATTTGTCACTGTGCATTCGTCGAATTTGCAGCGGCGCCACGACATAGTTTTATACAATAGTGATGCGCAAGGTGAAAATTTACCTGTGATTATTCTGTTGCATGGTGTTTATGGCAATGCTTGGGTTTGGATGTACTTAGGTGGTATTCACCTAGCCTATGAAAAAGTAAAAGCTCAATTAGGCGGCATAGACTTTGTACTAGCCATGCCATCTGACGGCGGTTTGTACGACGGCAGTGCATATCTGCCGCTAGCAAAAAACGCTAACTATGATAAATGGATAACTGAAGATGTAATTGCAGCCGTTAAACAAGTGCAAAACTCTGTATCCGACAAAAGCCGTTTTTACCTTTCGGGTTTATCTATGGGCGGCTATGGTGCACTGCGTTTAGGTGCTAAATATCCAAGCTTATTTAGTGGTATTTCTGCACACTCGTCTATTACTAAAATTGACGATATGCGGCACTTTGTCACAACAGAGTTAACTGAATACCAATGCGAAACTGAACAAGAGTCTGATATTTTTTATTGGCTACAACAACATAAAAACCAATTGCCACCGATACGTTTTGATTGTGGTGTAGATGATGTGCTCTACCAGAGTAACTTAGACTTTGCGCAAAAACTAAAAACACTCAATATTGATGCTGAACTAGCAAGTTATAGTGGTGAACATAGCTGGGATTATTGGCACCAGCATGTGCAAACGACCTTCAAGTTTTTCGCTAATATTGAACGAGCTAACAACTAACGTGACAATAATAGCTGCGCAATAAATTTGAACTATACTCTAGTTGGAATATTTATTGTTGGAGACTTATGTGTCAACGCTAAAACAGTTGTTGCTAATTTGGATGGCCTTAGTGCCATCTGTTTGTTTTAGTAATACTATAACTATAGACATTGCAGTTAATTCAGACCAACAGCAAAAATACCTACAACTTGTTCAACAGCAAAACTGTCAAACTGTTAACCACTACTCCCATCCCGCCGCATATAGGCTATCACTAGAACTACTGATTATTTGTAAAGCATTAACCTACAGTCAGCTCGATTTCAATTTTAAATTTTTTGATATTCCAAACTACGCCAGAGCACTAAAAGAAGCGGAGAGAGGCAATGTGGTGATGTCGGCAACAACTGTATGGCAAGACGACATGGACACAACAAACTTTTACGTGACCACTGCCGTTTTTCAATCAGGACAATTTATTAAAGGGTTATTTACCACCCCAGAGTATAAACAACAAATTGAACTAAAGCTGGCGGGTTTGCCCCATGCACACAGCGAGCGTGTTATTTTACATGCACTGCGTAATTATCATGTACTGTCGTCACGCCAATGGTGGCACGATTGGGCCATGTTAGAAAAGCTTGAATTACCGGCGGTTAATGCCTCGCAAGACAATACCTTGTGTTTAATGCTTACTGCAGGAAGAGCACAACTCTTTATTGGCGAGTTAGTCATGGTTGGGCCAGAGCAAACCAGTGTGCCTTGTGAAAGCGTAAATTTGGCGCCAATTGAAGGGATTAAGTTTGTTTTTCCAATCTCACGCCATTTTGCTGTGTCAAACCAGCATCCATACGGTCAGCTTGTATTTAACGCACTGCAAAAAGGACTAGCTCAGCTACAGCAGCAAGGGGAAATTGAGTTAGTGCTATTTCCAACTGAAAAAATTAGACAAGATCTTAAATCTAGAGTTGATTTATATCCGCACTGACTTTGATTAAAAATCCACTAAAAGATCAAGAAGTGCTATTTAGCACCTCTTGTAAACACATTAAACTAACAAACCTGAACTCTGGATAACAAATTGGCGGGTTTAAATTCGACGCTGGCATCAACTAATTTTGCTTTATCAATTTGCTCACCAGATTTAATAAACTTAGTGGCAACTACATAAGCTTTTGCATTGTTTACTGCATCTACCGCTAACAATTCATCACCTTTAAAATACCAAACTGAGAATTTCTTCGGCTCGTTTTCGTCACGCACCAAAATATCTGTATAACCTTGAGATAAACCAACCATCTGTAGTTTTACATCGTACTGATCTGACCAAAACCAAGGCAAAGTATCGTATTCAACTTCTTGTCCACAGATAGATGCGGCCGCCACTTTTGCTTGATCAACCGCATTTTGTACCGACTCCAAACGAATAAATCTCTGGTAATGCGGATTGTAGTGATAAGTACAATCACCAATAGCATAAATGTTCTCATCACTTGTTTGCGCTTGAGCATTTACTTTAATGCCATTGTCTATTTCAATACCCGCCTGCACAGCGAGCTCGGTATTTACGCGAATACCCACACCCACAATAATAATATCTGCTGGGTAAACAGTGCCGTCATCACACTGCACTGAGTTTTCGCCATCTCTGGTTTCAATACGCACGACATTTTTACTGGTAGCTACTGCCACACCATTATCAGCATGCAAGCGTTGAAAATAGTCAGACATATAAGGTGCAGTAACACGGGCTAAAATGCGTTGCTCTCGCTCAAGCACTGTAACTTCACCACCGAGCTTTTTAAGTGATGCTGCGGTTTCTAAACCTATATAACCCCCACCAATAATCACCACACGCTTTTGCGCTGAATGTGCAAATGCTTGGCGAATATTTTCTACATCCTGAGCTGTACGTAGCGGATACAAATTCGAAGCTGAGTCTAACCCTTCAATTGGTGGTATAAAAGGTCGTGCACCTGTGGCAATAACCAATTTATCAAAAGCAACCTGCTCGCCATTTTCAAGGTGAAGCACTTGAGCTGTGCGCTCAATGCGACCCACTTTCACACCCAAGTTCAGCTCAATATCGTCTTTTTGATAAGTCTCTGCTGCTTTGAGCAAATTTTTATCAATTGCATCCGAACTGGTTAAATACGCCTTAGATAAAGGGGGTCTGTGATACGGTAAACTTGGGTCGGCATCAAACAATTTTATACTGCCCTGCCAGCCTGCTTTTCTTAATGCAAACGCAAAATTAACCCCAGCATGACTTGCACCCACTACCACACATGTTTGATTTTCTGACATAACTTGCCCCCTTTTAACAAAGATTAAACCACTACTTAGCTACGTGTAATACCACACCGTCTAACTGCTCAGATACTTCAATTTGGCAGCATAAACGGCTGTATTCATTAGCGTCGTCATCTAACTCCAACATGTCTTGCTCAATCTCACTGGCTGGCCCAGTTTTAGCAAAATGTTCTGGAGCTACATGTACATGGCAAGTCGCACACGAACATACACCACCACAATCGCCGTCTATACCTTGCACTCCATTTTGTACTGCAAGCTCCATGACACTGCCTGAAGTTGCTTCTAATTCAATTTTTTCGCTATCACTGGTAATAAAAATAATTTTCGCCATGGCTTAACTACCTCTTATCTTGGGTTAAATTTTACGTTAATGCTGTCAAAACCAACTTTGCGTTTAAATTGGTCTAAGTCTTCGATGTTTTCTTTCGCATTTAAAATATCGATTGAACCGACTTTAGCCGCCAAAGTTTCTAATAAAATATGCATAATTTGTCGTGCATGGGTCGCGCCCAAACAATTATGATGGCTAAAACCAAAAGCCACATGTGGATTAACCTTGCGGTCTAATACCACTTCATTCGGATTTTCAAAGGTTTTAGCGTCACGATTGGCGGAAGCCCAACATAAAGAAATTCGGCTATCGGCTTTTACATCATGCCCATGCGGGCACACTTTTGTATCTTCAGTGACTACGCGTCCCATATGAGTTAATGGTGAGAAGTAACGAATTAACTCTTCCACCGCTCGATTGGTAATTTCAGGTTGATCACGTAGGCGTGCCAACGACTGAGGATGATCAGCAAAATAAGCAATCGAATTGGTTACCGCATTAATCACTGTGTCACGCCCACCAGCAAAAGTTAAAATCATCACGCCTTTAACTTCTTCTTTGCTTAATTTTCGGCCGTTAATTTCAGAATTGAGCAACACTGAATATAAATCATCGGTTGGATTTTCTGCTGCACGCTCAATTTGAGCGTCTATGTAATCGTACAGAATAGAAGCTTTGTCGCCATCTAAAGCTTCGCCTTCGCTTCTAAATACATGGGTACCCCAACCAATCCACACGTCTGATTCTTGGTATGGCGTATTTAATAATAAGGTTAACGCGCGTGATTGTAATTTAAGGGAAAACTCACTAACCACTTCAACGTCTTCTTGTGTTAATACTTGATCAACTAAAGATTCAATTTGTGCACGCAATTTTGTGCGGTATTCATCTTCCAACGGACGTTTAAACCAAGGCTCAACAATTGCGCGGTAGTCGCCATGCTCTGGTGGGTCGACTTCAAAAGGAATTTGTCTAGTATCACGGATCTTGACTTCCGACGGCACTACAATACGGCCAGGCTTAGCGCCAGACTGAAAGGTTTTCCAATTGTGTGCACATTTACGCACATCTTTTAAACCCAGTACCATAGTGACAGGATCATCTTGATCCTGCATTTTACCAATACCTTGCTCATTACGTGCTTGTTCAAACGGATCTGCAAATTCACTTCTTTTCATCAATCTCACCCCAACTAATCAGCGCGATAATCTGAGCGCCGAATTTGTTAAATAACTGTGAGTATTATAAGAAGAGAAAATTTAAAAAATATGCAACTTATCATCCAAAAATGTCATATTCTTGCTGTTTCACATTAAAATATAAAGATATTTAATAGCAAATTTTAGTCATATTCAGGTGTTATTAAATCAAACAAATACTCTATGAAAAGCTTTTATTTTCATAGAGTATTATGCATAGCTAATGTGTTATAACTATAAATCTCAGCAGAACTTGTTCGGATAATATTGGTAATTTCAGTTCATTTTGATAATTTTCTTTACCGCTTTTGCTTCGTACTTAAACACAATTTATTTCGCCTGGCTTTATTGTGCTATAGAACTATTTATCTGCCATAACCTATTCCTTTGGTATGCAAACATACAACTCAGTTAAGTTTTCCGTTTGAACTGTTTTATCCTAAATAAATTGCAAAAAAACTCTCTAATAGATTTTTACTAAAGTATTTTTTCTTTAGTAAAATTTGAAACACAACAAAAATTGTAAACAATTTACATTAAAAAGATTCCAATTTAAGTGTGTATATGATATTTTCATGTTACTTTACTGTTTCATATGTATTACAGAAGCTACTTAGAGTCTTAAAGAATGTCACACCCTGAAAGAAATGCTTTATTTTACGCTTTTATTGTTTCAATAGGCGGTTTTATTTTCGGTCTCGATATTATGTTAATATCTGGGACATTCCAATATACGACAATTGAATTTGGATTATCAGCAATAGAAAAAGGAAATATAGCAGCAGCTCCAAATTATGGTGCATTATTAGCTTTGTTAGTGGCTGGTTATTTCAGTGAGCATTTAGGTCGTAAAAAAACCTTAATGATCATTGCTGCACTTTATGTTGTATCAGCCATAGGCTCCGCACTTGCTCCAAGTTATTTCTGGCTTTTTTTTGCACGATTAATTGGTGGGTTAGCCTTTACTTCCTTGAGTCTTGCATCAATGTATATAGGTGAAATTGCTCCTCCTAAAATGAGAGGCAAATTAGTGGGTTTAAACCAATTAAATATTGTACTCGGTATTTTAGCAGCTACTATCATTAATTATTATTTGGTTCAAACAGTTACTAATAACACCTACTGGGCTGTAAGCATTGGTTTGAATGAGCAAACTGTATGGCGCTGGATGTTAGGTTTAGAAATTTTACCTGCCATAATCTGGTTTTCCTTACTATTTTTAATTCCCGAAAGCCCTAGATGGTTGATGCTTAATCATAAAGCGGAAAAGTCACTTACAGTACTTAAAAAGATCTTACCCAGCGAAGAAGTAGATGCAGAGTACGAACATATTAAACAAAATTTAAAGTCGACCGACCATAGCCTGTCTTACATTGAACAACTCAAATTTTTATTTAGTAAAAATATGCGTATCGCGTTGTTTATTGGTGTTTTTATGTCGATAGTACAATCCCTTTCAGGTATGAACGCTATTCTGGCTTTCATGCCAATGATTTTCCAACAAGTTGGAGGTGGGGAATCGGCATTCGTTCAATCAATTTGGGTAAGTTTAATTGGAACTTTCTTTACCATTTTAGCAATTATTTTAATTGATAAAATAGGTCGTCGTAAAATTCTACTAGGTGGATTAATTACCTGCTCTGCTAGTTTAGGCTTAGTCGCGTTGGGATTTTTTAATGCCGTATACAGCATAAATATTGATACTTTGTCCACACTAAAAGCCAGTTATGAAGACTTAGATATTCAGGCTCTCTCAGCATTATTAAATACCGAGTTTTATAGTGATATTGAATTTAAATCAGCTATAGTAAATATTATTGGCCAGAGTGACTTTGCCTTAATTGAAAATGATTTGCTTGTGCGATCTACTAATATGCAGAGCATGCTTATCTTAACTGGTATAATTGTGTTTGTATGCTCCTATAATTTTTCATTAGGTCCTATTTTATGGATTTTATTTTCCGAAATATTCCCGACTAAAGTACGTGCAGTAGCGATAACATCTAGTGCTTTAGTTGCAACGATTTTTGGTGGGATTATCGTGCCAACGTTCTTCCCATGGCAACTTGAAAATTTAGGGTCTGGTTTAACATTTTTAGCTTATGCAAGTTTTTGTGTGGTTGGATTATTAGTTATGATGAAAGTCATGCCTGAAACTAAAGGCAAAACTATAGAAGAAATTGAAATCTTACTCTTGTCTAAAAATACTTCAGCTCAAAAGAAATAAAAACTAGAGAACCGAGCTCTATAAACTAGTTTAGATGCGGCTGCCTTTTATTTTTGTCTGTTCCTTAAAGGTGGCTGCATTTTCTTATATTACCTGTAGGTAACAACTATATTAAGAATGTTACCGTCTGCTGAACCACTCCTACCTTTTATATTCCAAGGCAATAAATCATCAATATTGTAGTTGTGAAGGTAGACTTAGATTGGAGGCCTGTTTAGAGGTATTATTCAATACAACTAAAGAGGTGTAGTGGTCAAGTTATTTGGCCACAGTTTTATAGTTATGCCAGAAGTTATTCTCTGACTCGTTTGGCGTCAAACCGCTGTTATGCGTATGCGGCCTGACTGAATTGTAATATCGGTAAATATATCGCGTGATTTCACTTTTCGCTTCATTAAAACTACGGTAACCCGTATTTGGTATCCATTCTGTCTTTAAACTTCTAAAAAATCGCTCCATCGGGGCATTATCCCAACAATTTCCGCGTCGACTTAAACTTTGCCTTATCTGATAACGCCAAAGCTGTTGTCTGAATTCCAAGCTTGTGTAATGGCAACCCTGATCCGAATGAAACATCACGCCATGAGGTTGTCCTCTAAATTCATAAGCCATTGTTAACGCTTGTTTGGTCAAAGCGCTGTTTGGTGAATTCGACAAGGCCCAGCCAATGACTTTTCGACTGAATAAATCGATAACAACCGCTAGATAACACCACCGAGTACCTGTCCAAATATAGCTCACATCACCACACCAGACCTGATTAGGGGTTTGCGGTGAAAACTGGCGAGCCAGATGGTTTGGTATTTCAATATGTTCCGAGCCGGACTTTTTATAACGATGCTTTGGCACTTGGCAACTCACTAAACCCAACTGGCTCATAAACTTCCCTGCATAATAACGATTTAATGGATAACCATTTCCCGTCATAATCGTTGCAAGAGTTCTGGCCCCGGCAGAGCCGTTGCTTTGCGTATGCACTCGCTTGATTTCAGCTTTTATTTCGACCGTTTGCCTGGGTTCCGACTTATTTTTAGCTTGCCAGTATCTATAGCTGCTACGGTGAATGCCAAATACTTCGCAAAGACGCTTCACTGAGTATTTAGATGGCTGGCTCTGATTGAGTTTTTCAATTATTTCGAATTGTTCAGTGAGTCTGACATCAACAGAGCCGTAGCCTTTTTTAAAATATCCTTTTCTAATTCAATGCGCTCTATTCGTTTTTTAAGCTCACGAATTTCAATTTGCTCTGGTGTCATCGGAGACGCTTTTGGTGATTGACCTTGGCGTTCTTGTTTCAATTGTTTGACCCATTTCCCAACCGTTGAATTCCCCACGTTCATCGCTTTAGCGGCTTCTTCATGGGTATAACCCTGGTCAACAACCAACTGAGCAACTTGACGTGGTTTAATTGAATTGACCAGTCCAGTTAAGGATATAATTAAACCTTAAACTGGAGAAGTCGATGACAGAAAGAAAAAAGTTATACCAAAGAATTTAAACTTGATGCTATTAGTCTGGTACTTGAGCAGGGTTATACCAGAGCAGCAGCGGCTAAATTGTTGGAAATTAACAGCAACATGCTGGGGCGTTGGATAAAAGAACATCAATCAGATGATGGGCAAGCATTCAGGGGCAACGGCAAATTAACCCCAGAGCAACTGGAAATCAGACAGCTCAAGGAGCAGGTTAAGCGCTTGGAAATAGAAAAGAAAATATTAAAGGAAGCGACGGTCTTCTTCGCCAAGGAAACGAAATAAAATATTCGTTTATCGCCGAAAGAAAGAAGACCTATCCGGTTGATACCATGTGTCGACTGTTAGGTGTAAAGCGTAATGGCTTTTATCGTTATTTAAATGCTCAACAGCAACCCAAACCGGATAATGATAAGCGGGAAGAAATCATTGAATGGATGGTTAAAATAGCAGAATCGTCAGACTATAGCTATGGTAGCCGCAGGATGAAGAAAGCCTTAAATGCTTTAGGTTATCCGGTAGGTAGACGGTATACCAGACGGCTGATGAAAGAAGTCAATATACAGGTGCGTTACAAGAAAAAGTACAAAGTCACGACCAATAGTAATCATAAGCAGCCCATTTTTGACAACGTGTTGAAAAGACAATTTGATGTGACAGCACCCAATCTCGCTTATGTGCAGGATATTACCTATATCTGGACACAGGAAGGTTGGTTGTATTTAGCAGTCGTGATTGATTTGTATTCTCGCCGAGTGGTTGGTTGGAGTATGGGCAGTCGAATGAAAGCTAAATTAGTGTGTGATGCATTAACCATGGCTATTTGGCAACGCAGGCCAAAAGCGGGTTTAATAGTTCACTCAGATAGAGGCAGTCAATATGCCAGCAAGCAATACCGTCAACAGCTTAAAGCCAATAAATTTATTGGTAGTATGAGCAGAAAAGGTGACTGCTGGGATAATGCCGTGGTCGAAAGCTTCTTCGGCACGCTGAAGCAGGAGCTCGTGCATTGGAAACATTACCAAACTCGACATGAGGCTCAACAAGATATTTTACGGTACATAACGACATTTTATAATCCGGTAAGATTGCATTCTTTTCTGAATTATAAAAGCCCGAATCAATATGAGTCGGACAATAACCAATTGAAAAAAAGATGTTGCTTAACTGGGTTGGTCAATTTGCCTTGACCACGTCAACTTCCAGCTTAAATTCAGCACTAAAATTTCTTCGAGTTTTCTTTGTCATTTTGTCACCTAATCTTGCTATGATTGAATCATAACAAGATTAGGTGACAAAATTATTCTGCCACTACAAGGTTACAAATATCAGAATGTAGATGATGCAATGGATGTTGGATTATCGTCTATTCAACGTTGGGTTAGCCAATATACAAGTAAGTCGTTCCAACGCTAGCTAAAAACATTTGGTATTGAATCAAGTATAAGTCGCGCTGGTAATTACTTAGATAATGCGGTAACTGAACACTTATTTAGAAGTTTAAAATCAGAGTGAGTTAACTATCGACGATATCAAACTCGCTATCAAGCAGTAGCAGATACCGTTGATTATACTGAGCCGTTTTATAATCAGAAAAGGCACCATTAAAAATTGGAAAATATTTCACCAACACAATAAGAAATGAAATTATTAAAAACTGCCTAAAATAGTCTCCAAATTTAGTTGACCGTTCCTATACCACACCTAAACATTTATTTTATTTCGCTAAGCTCATTTGTTTTTAATGATAGGAGTAAGTTATTCAAACTAATCGGACACAACTCAACTGGAATATCAAAAACTAGGTGTGGATTAGCCGACGGTTACAATTTAATGAGAAACTTAGAGAAAAAGCGTCCCTGCTTTTTTGTGCTCGACGCTACTCGGGCACGACTACTAAACTTACAATATTACAATTACGAAAATAGATTTTGATATGTGTAAAGATCCATTATAGCTCCCTGATGCTTAACTACCTCTCTAGCAACTCGATTTGAGACTTTTATCGATTCAGAAACTGACTTTCCTTCCAATCGACAACTTAAATAGGTTCCGGCAAAAGAATCTCCGGCTGCTTTGGAGTCGACTTGTATAGGTGCGGAGGTATATTTAATGTGAAATTTAGCCCCTAGGTTATATCCGTAGCAACCAGATTCACCAGCGTTAATCACAAACTCGGTAACTTGGGAAAAGAACATAAAATCTTCAACTTCCTCTACAGAGTTATGATCAAACAATACTTGATGTTCGTCTAAACCGGGTAAAACAATATCGCTAAGCATATAAGCTTTAGTAAACCAATGTTTAGCATGTTCTTTACTTTCCCACATTGTAGCTCGGTAATTTGGAGCAAAAGCGATTTTACAACCTCTAATTTGTAAATCTTTAAGCAAAATTAGAAGTTTATCCTTATCTGGCTCTGATAATATTGCTAGAGAAATGCCGCTAAAAAATAAACAATCAGCTCTTAATAAGTCAGTTACACTTATATTTTCAAATAAAAGTTCTACCATAGACGTTGCAGCAGATCCTTTCCGCCAATAGGTGAAACTACGTTCCCCTTGCTTATCAGTAGATATAGTATAAATACCTATATTTTTAGTTTCAGATGTAAATAAAACCTTTTCATTTATTTGCTCTTTAGCCATTAACATTCGCATTTGTATACTGAATAAATCTCTACCAATAGCAGAGCAAAAACCGACATTTAATTTAGGATTCCAACGCTTAGCATAGACAGCAACATTAAAGGTATCACCAGCAAAGTTATGAGTTAATCGACCATATAGATCAGTTTTTAACTCAACCATAGCTTCGCCAATCGTTATTAAACTTTTCATTAGATCGAACCAATAATTAATTTGAATTTTAGAAAGTACCAGCGTCTAATATTTGGCGCTTTATCTTATAACGACAAATATAATTCCAGTCCCAACTAGCATCGTATTTGTGGCATAGTCTCCATCGCAAGTAGGGCAAATCTTATCATTACCCTGAGGATTTCTAAAAATACCTAATGCTTCTGGAGCTCCTTTTATATGGGACATAATCTCAAAGTTAATCCCATCCTCAGACTACTGTATTGTATTTTTTTCAGGACTATCTGTTATTATTAAGAAAGCAATAGCAACACCATGCTTAATTTCACAACCACCAAAATTCATACCTTCACCCATAGTTTCGCCTTTGTAGTGAAAGATAAAATTTATTTTTTAAAAACATTAAACAAGGGTCATGTACTTGATGACTATCACAACTACCCTTTGATTTAAAATAGAATCTATTATCTCTATCACCTTCCAACTCACCATCTTTGGTTGGACTTAATAATTGGTTTATCTAATTTAGTCCATTGTCCATAAGGACTTATAGATTGTGTTACTACAATCTATTCATATTGTCTATTCCTAAATGGAAACTACACAGTTTGATTTTAAGGTACTATCGGCTTTTATGAGTCAAAACCTCAGGTATAAAATGGCACGATCATCATAAGAGCTCTCAGCATCTTTGGAAGTAGCATGCCAAACCTCAGTTAAATCCCAAAGGAATACTTTGTCTTAAGGATTTAAATACCCAAAACCTACAGTGTGTTCTTCACCTTTTGTATACCAAACATGGTATAGCCATTAGGAATCTTTTTTATCATAGCGACGCTCTAATGTTCATCCACTGGCTAAACTTAATTTTTGTTCGGACATTTAGCTATCCGATTGTATTTGGGCAACAACATAGAAGTTTATCATTTAATTTTTAATATACACTAAAAATTGAATATTGTTAACAAAAATGACAATTAAATTTATTACTGAAAATCTCTAAACGACCATTTTCGCTTGTGATTAACAATGCTTAGAATTTAATATTCCTTATAAAAAACATCATATTCATCCCACATAAAACCAAATTTTCTTTCAAAACGCACAACTAAATCATCTGTTTCTATCTCTTTCCATTGAACTAATGATTGTGTTTTAAACAGTGTGTTTGAAATAGGGTAATATTGAATTTTTATGTAACCATTATAGCTTCTCAAGTAATCAATCAATATTTTATTTATTTTTATATCAATAAAATTAATATCATTCGCATTTACAATTTTTAACCTTTGATAATAATTAAAATCACCAAAAGTATTAAATATGGGCTCAATTTTGATATTTTTAATCTCAAATAATTGGCCTGATAATTTACAGGCAACTTGACTATGCTCTTTCTCAAAAATAATCCCCCAAAAATAAGAACACAATAACAAACCATAAAGAATAATTAAGCTTCCCCACAATGATCTATGCCAAGAGCTCTTAAATAGATTACCACTTAATGTCAGCATGTTTTTCCGCCGCCTAAAGCATTCCCACCAAAGAATATGAATATATACTATTATACGAATAACCTAACACCTCATATTATTGTTAACAATATACATTAATCAATATAAAAATGTAAGTATTATAAAGCTAGATACGGAATGTGTTCTCTTAAATAATAAATCTGAATCTGATACTGCTTTTACCATTGGTTTTAATGATTCAAATTATTTTAGAAATGTTTTAAAAATCACAAGGGTTTTGCCAAAAAATCATAAGGCATTGTTTTTATTAATTTGTAAAAAATATAAATAATTTGAATTTATTTATATTTTTAAGTGTTTTATTAAAAATAAATTGTTAACATTAAACAGTTTTATTGTAACATATAATTAGCCACATTGGTTTATTTAAGATTATTATTTTAAATCAAATAGAGGAAACATCATGATTTTGAATTTTAAGCTCAAAACCTTGCTATTGAGCATAATGATAGCTTCATTAAGCGCATGTAGTAACGATTCTACAAATAATAAAGAAGATTTACCTGATATAGAAAACCCTCAGCCTGAGACCCCAGAGCCTGAGACCCCTGAACCAGAGACCCCTGAACCTGAGACCCCTGAACCTGAGACCCCTGAGCCTGAGACCCCTGAACCTGAGACCCCTGAGCCTGAGACCCCTGAACCTGAGACCCCTGAGCCTGAGACCCCTGAGCCTGAGACCCCAGAGCCTGAAAACCCTAGTACAAAATTAATAGACACAGAAACGGTTATACAATTAGGTCAACCTTTTGAAACTAGCTACATGGTTTCGGGGCAGGCCACTAAGTCGATTTTATTTGATCTGTCTATTGCCGCTGCGTACGCACATATCAGTATCGAAGTTGATGGTAAAATCTTGCTTGATAGTTTAAATATTCCAAGCTCTGGTCAGCATTCTCTAACAGCAATTGTTGAGTTTGATGGTACTGGTGAAAAAGCGATAAAAATTATTGCTAATGCAGCCGATATCACAGTTAAGCACATTGATGTTGTGGATGCGACAGCCAAAGCGCTACCTAAATTTACCGATATTTCGGCTGACATTGGTTTGTTTGATGATCCTAGTTTGAAGTACGGTGGCCCTTCTATTGCAGATATGGATAACGATGGTGACTATGATCTTATCTTAAATAATCATAACGATTCGCCTAGCAAACTGTATTGGAACAATGGTGATGGCAGCTTAACAAAAAATTCAACAGATTTGTCTTTATGGAAATTGATGGATTTACATGGCTCTGCTGCCGGTGATTATGATAATGATGGTGATCTTGATTTAATTATTACCCTAGGTGGTGGTAATGGCACAAACCCAACGCCACCAGTATTTTTCCGCAATGATAATGGCACGCTTGTTCGCAGTGATACGGCAGTTGGCATTACCGCTGGTGCGCGAGGGCGTTCTCCGCGCTGGTTAGATTTAGATATGGACGGAGATTTAGACCTAGCCTTATTTAATGCTGCTGGAATTAATGGCGAAACTGGCGCGCAACATATTTTCTATCGTAACAAAGGTGATGGCACCTTTGAGGTTGTTGATGTACTCGGGTTAGGTTATGCATCGAGCGATCGTGTACTCGTGACTGATTTTAATAAAGATGGCATAGATGACATATTGATGATCGCGCCAATGTCTTTATGGCAAGGTAATGGAGATTTTACTTTTACCAATGTCAGCGATACTTGGTTACCACAATCAGTGCGTGATTTATGGGGTGGTATAGCTGCCACGGATGTAGATCTTGATAATGATGGTGATTTGGATATCTATGTCGCTGCTGGTAAAGGTTATTATAGTGTTGCGGATAAATCGCTCGACTTTAATCCAACTAGCCAACAAATGGACATCAGTGATAAGGGCGACACTGCTGGAAAAACTGAGTTCAGTTTTTCTGCTGATAGCGACATAAAGCTCATCAATTATGATACCAGTATTATTCGAACCTCTGGATACACAGGTGATTTTGAAATTTTCCTTGGCGCTGATAAAACTGCATTTGTACCTGCCGATCGTGATGAAGTGAATTCTATTAGCCAAACACAAGCACAAGGTTGGCCGACCACTCGAGATGGCAACGGTATTTATATTGGTCATGTCGGCAATGGTGAATGGAAAATGGAAATTGTCCGTGATCAAAAGTTAAGTTGGAGTATTAAGTATAGTTTGGCGGGTATTTCTTCGGTACAAACAGACTGGCAACCTAACAATAGGAACATGCAGGATACCTTGTTGATTAATCAAGGTGATAAATTTGAGTTGGCACCAGCAAGTTGGAATATTCCTCAAGGCGGTAATCATTGGGGGGTGACTCATGGAGATTTCAACAATGACTCGTTTAACGACATATTTGTTTATCGTTATACATATTTGCAGCAGCGCGTAGCCGACTATATTTTGTTAAACACTGGCCAAAACAGTTTTGAAATTGTCACATCTGTTCAAGCAACTGCTATGGACTCGACTGGTCATGCTGATTCAGGTCAAGCGTTTGATTTTGATTTAGATGGTGATGTTGATGTATTGAGTGGTGACGATGAATACGGTTTGTGGCATATGTTCCAAAATGACTATGCAGGTACAAATCAATTTACACTGGTACAGGTGGGTTATAGCCCAATTGAAAATATAGACCCAATTTCAGCACAAGTCACAGTAACCACGGCTTTAGGTACTTACTACAAGCGAGTTGGTTCTTCAGGAGAATCTCATTCTCAAAGTTTGTTAAATACAATTCATTTTGGTTTAGCTGATGCAAGTGTGATTGAATCGATAGAAATTCGCTGGCGCAACGGTGAAACTGTTTATCTAAAAGATCAGGCGGTTAATACCTTGCTTAAAAGCGCGGATGGTGAATTCCCTGAGCCTAATAACATTAAATTGACCCCAGAAGCTGCAGAGGTAAGAGTAGGCCGTTCTATTGATTTATCTTTAGTGCTTGAGCCAGTCAATGCTAACCCTAATGTAAATTGGATATCAGATAAGCAAAACCTCGCGACAGTTGACAATAACGGGGTGGTAACGGGTGTTGCCGAAGGAACTGGGGTGACTATTACTGCAACATCTACCGCAAATGGTCAGTCAGGTTCGGCTGTGGTAAACGTAGTGCCATATTTTGATATTCCTGTGTCGGGTATTTCACTTTTGCCACAATCTACTTTAGTGCTGGTTGGCAGTAGCCAAAAGTTAACCGCAAGTTTTACACCTGATAATGCCGATATTAAAGATATCAATTGGACATCAACTGACGACTCGATAGCGACTGTTGATGAACAGGGTGTTGTACGTGGTATTGCCGATGGCCAAGTTATCATTACCGCGACAACACTTGATGGTGGATTTGAAGATAGCAGCACAATTAATGTGGAAACTTATGCACCACCTTCAATTGCATTCAGTGATGAAGATTATTACAAAACGACTGAATTTTTGACCTCGGCAAGTTTAGAAGTGGTAGTTGATTATCATGCGGGTACAGGAGACAGCGTAATTGCCGGTGTGGATGATGGGGCAAAATTCTTTTTACGTGAAATGACTTCAGATTGGTCAAGTGTGGTCAAAGATTATACTGCCTCCGATGCTAGAATAATTGGTACAACTTCAGGTCAAGCGTCAGTGAGTATTCCGCTAACAAATGTAACACCAACAGCAGAATTAGCTGACGGCAATTTCTATTTCCTATGGGTTAGAATGAGCAATAGTGAAGGAGAGGTTGTAGATAAGGGCGTGTGGCCAGTTAATATTGTTGCCGGAGATACGAGCTCTGAACCAACAGCATCTGTTTGTAATGCAAGTAATTTAGTGAGTTGTGGCAATAATGATGGTGAAGGTGCAGACGTAACAGACTGGTATGCGTTTAAACACGAAAGTTATGCAACCGACCTATCTACTCAGTTATCTGTCAGTTCCGCGCAAGCAAAAGACGGCAATAACAGTATTATGTTTGCTTTTAACCAAGCGGGTATTCAGCATTTCGTTTACGATAAAATTGTATTTGAGGTAACTGACACTGCTGATTATCAACTTAGCCTAGACGTATATGGTGATAATTTGTCAGTGGGGACCGACTATGTGATTGAGATTTCATTTAGGCCTGTAGATGCGCCCGAAAACTCAGAAGCGTACAAGTTGTGGCAACGAAAAACCTCTGGTAGTTGGCATACTCTTAGCCATACTGCGACTTTACCGAAAGGCCAGTATTTTGTTGGATTTAAAGCATTCAGCCCTGGGTTTGCGAGCACACTAACCTTAGATTATTACTTGGATAATATAACTGTAACTAAACAATAAGTAATATCGACTAACAGACTATAAAAAGCTAAAAGATATACTTAATTCTTTTAGCTTTTTATTTGTGAATATCTTCTCATATCAACAAATAAACAACATAAAACTTATCTAAATATAATATTACTTAGGAAAAGTAGCTACAAGTTAGGTAATAGTAATGGCGCAAATATACAATCAATGAGAGTGCACTAAAGCAACCAAGAATCTAATTTAATTGGACATATTGATAGTTAATACAGCAAAAACCTTAATTTTTGCGTAGTGTTTAGAAATCTGTATCACTTCAATTTATGATTTAGATAAACAGGAGTAACACATGACTCAAGAATTTGATTTCAATGAAGCATTAAAGCAACTTCAATCAGGAAAAGCGTTAATTGGTAAAGATGGCATTCTTACCCCATTAATCAAACAACTGACAGAAGCCACTTTGCAAGCCGAACTAGAACTACATTTGGAAAATGAGACCCAGCCCAACCGGAAAAATGGCTCAACTGCCAAAACAATTAAAACCTCAACTGGTTAAGAAAAATCAAACCAAATCATCTGAAAAGATAGACCTTAAAATTCTCTCCATGTGTTCAATGGATTAAGTTACCAGGATATCCGCAAGCATGTCGCTGATTTATATGGATTAGAAATATCAGAAACCTCAATTACCGCTGTCACTGACCAATTAGTATCGCAGCTTAATGCTTGGCAATCTCGTCCATTAGATGCGGTTTATCCCATTGTTTGGCTAGATGCCATTCATTTTAAAGTCAAAGATGAAGGCCGTCATGTCAGCAAAGCCGTTTACACCATTTTGGGGTTAAATGTTGAAGGGCAAAAACAATTACTCGGTCCGTATGTGTCTGAAACGGAAGGCGCCAATCATTGGTTATCTGTGTCAACAGACTTACAAAACCGAGGTGTGAAAGATATTTTAATCTCCTGTACTGATGGACTCACCGGTTTTCCTGATGCCATTGAAACTATCTATCCGAAAACTCAGGTTCAGCTGTGTATTATTCATCAAATTCGAAACTCGATTAAATACGTAGGCTCTAAACACCATAAAACTGTAAACCTGCAAAAAAGCATCATACTTTTAGTGCGGTAACTCACTGTTTTACCGTTAATATCGCACTTATATAGCAGTTAAAAGTATCATACTAACTCACTACATTTCACTATGAAGCAATGCTAACTAGCAATCAGATCAACAAGTTAAATGGTTAGTATGATGGTTTTTTGTGAGTGTGATACTTTTTGTTGATTAACAAAAACCTTCATGGCTGATTTAAAGCCGGTTTACCGGGCAAACACTAAACTGGCAGCCGAAGCCGCATTGGATGAATTAGAACAAAAATGGGGTACTCAATATCCGATTGTTATCGAATCTTGGCGTAAAAAATGGGATAAGTTGAGCACATACTTCCAATATCCTGAAAACATTAGAAAGGTCATTTATACAACGAATGCGGTTGAGACGGTTCATCGCCAATTTAGGAAATTAACCAAATCCAAAGGCGCGTTTCCAAATGAAAATAGTTTGCTCAAGCTGTTGTATGCTGACATATTGAATGCTCAGGAAAAATGGACAATGCCAGTTGCCAACTGGAACTTAGCATTGTCACTTTGATGGGCAGTTAAATGAGTATTTACAATTTACAAGTGTAAATCGTATTTACCTGACACAGATTTTTGAACGCCCTCAATTTTTGCATTAAAACCTAATCAACAATATTTACAATACTGCTTCCGCTGCCATTTTTACCAATTAATACTCCCCTATTGAAGTGGTTTTAATTCTTCATTCAAACCAATTTTTTGAGCTTATTACTGTTTATCTTAATCATAAATTGAAATGACTAGATTTCTAAAAGCAAACTCGGTAACTGATAAACTATGATATATTTGCTTAAATTCAGAGTCCCTTTCAAGCTAAAAGCATAGGGCTGATACATAATGCTTGAATAATTTACAATACCATAACTAATACTATCAATTATTACTCAATTATGCTTAAAACAATCGACTAACCTTAGTTATGTTTTAAATAAACAACCCGTTTTTGCAAATATTCTTCAATACCATAAACGCCGTCTTCACCACCTGTGCCGCTTACTTTATGGCCTGAGTGGTAACCTTGCACATAACCCACAATTTGTTTGTTTACAAAAATAGTACCCACCTGCATGTGATTCATAGCATGCATTATGGTGTCGATTTTTTGTGTCCATAAATAAGATGACAAACCTTCATCCCTGTCGTTGGTGATATCCAGCGCCTGCTGATAATCTTTCACCTTGATAATGGGCATAACCGGGCCAAAAATTTCTTCTTTTGCAACGGCCATATCCGGTGTTACGTCAGTCAAAATAGTCGGTTCGTACCAGTTACCCTGTTTAAAATAATCGCCGGCTGGTTTTTTACCACCAACGGCTGCTTTTGCACCTTTGCCAATCGCTTCTTTAACCATTTCGTCAATTCGGTCGATGCCAACTTTAGTTACACTTGGCCCCATATTGACATCGCTCATCGGGTCGCCGTAAGTCACTTGTTTGGTCAGTTCAATCACTCTCTGGGTAAAAGCATCGGCGACTTCTTCTTCAACCAGCACCATTTCGTTACAAATACAAACCTGACCACAGTTGGCAAAACGGGAAATAACCGCAGCGCGCGCCGCCTCTTCGATATCTGCATCTTTTAATACGATAAATGACGCTTTACCGCCCAGTTCAAGCACTAAACCCGACACATTTTGCGAAGCCGATTTATAAATAGCCTGGCCTGCGCGCGTACTGCCAGTTAATGAAATTAAACGCACACTTGGATTAGTCACTAAATAAGAGCTAACTTCAATGCCAGTGCCGCTGACTAAATTCACCACGCCTTTTGGCATGCCAATTTCATCAACCACTTTACAAAATTCTGAGGCAGTCACAGGTGTGGCTTCGTGTGCTTTTAAAATAATGGTATTACCTGTCACCAATGCCGGGCCTAATTTACGGCCGATCAAGGCCAGAGGATAGTTATAAGCACATAAACCTAAAGTCACCCCATAAGGGACTTTAGTGATCCATAGCTGCTCATTCGCATTATCAGACGGAAAAATTTTGCCTTCAATCCGGCGCGCAGCTTCGGCGGCATAAGTAATGTAGTTACAGGTATCATCAAATTCGCCATACGCTTCAGGCAAAGTTTTGCCCTGCTCCGCAACCAATAATTTTGCAAAGTGATCCCGTTTTTCTTTTAAAGCTGCAACCAGTTTGTGTAACCAACGCGCACGTTCAATCGCAGGTAATGCTTGCCATAAAGGCTGGGCGACTAAACTGGTATCAATCGCCAGCTGGGTATCGGCTGTTGTTAGCTCTGGAACCGTCGCCCAAACTTGATCGTTAGCGGGGTTAGTGACTTCAAATACTTTGCCGTCGGCTGCGTTTTTCCATTCACCATTGATATAACACGGGTAATGCGTAATGCTTGAATTTGACATCTTTTTATTCCTCTTTTTTATGCCAGCTGAGTCTGAAATTAAAACTGCTGGAGTCATTTTTTCAGACCAGCGGGATCGTTTTATCGACCACTAAATTGAGCTTCGCGCTTTTCAACAAAAGCGTTAAACCCTTCTTTAGCATCCTGAGTATCATAAAGTTGATCAGATAATTGTTTTTCCAGTGCCAGGCCATCTGCCAGCGACAGTTCTGCGCCTTGTTTAACTGCTTTTTTGGTTGCAGCTATCGCAAGTCCCGGCCCTTTAACCAGAGCTTGTGCGTAATTGAGCGTGTTCGTTAATAACTCATCTGCTGGATATAAACGATTTATCAGGCCAATGCGGTAAGCTTGTTCAACGCCAAAATTATCGCCGGTTGCAAGAATTTCAAGCGCGCGGCTGGCACCAACCACTTTGGTTAATCTCTGGCTGCCGCCATTGCCCGGAATTAAACCCAGTTTAATTTCAGGCAAACCGAGTAAATAACTGCCGTTTGCGGCAAAACGCAAATCACACGCCAGCGCAATTTCAAGTCCGCCACCTAAAGCGTGGCCTGCAATCATAGCAATAAATATTTTGTCGCTTGCTTCAATCGCCGCTAAATTTAAACGGGCCTGTGCCACCATTTTCTGGTTATCAGCCGTGTTGTTTTGCGCAAATTCTTTAATATCGGCTCCGGCACAAAAGAATTTTTCCGATGAGCTGCACACAATCACAACGTTAACACTGGATACATTAGCTGCTTCAATTGCTTTGGCAAAATCCTGCATAAAGGTGAGATTATAGGCATTGGCTTTTGGGCGGTTAAAGCGCAGGTAACCTACCCCGTCGATTTGCTCGAAATAGACAAACTCTGTCATAAGCCTAACTCCTGAAATACGTTAGCGGTATGCTGGCCTAAACTGGGCGCGCCGATTGACGAGTGAATAATTTGGCCATCAAGCCGTATCGGGCAACGTGTGGTTTGATACTCGCCACCTTCAGCTTCAACCGTTTGCAGCATATTCAGTACTTTAAAACCGCTATGTTCAATCAGTTGTTGCCAGTTCAGTACTTCAGCACACCAGATATCGGCAGGCTCTAAAATATCCAGCCAGAATTGAGTTTTTTGCCCGGATAAATGATTGGCCAGAATTTTTTTAATTTCATCCCGTTTGGCAAACCAAGTGCCAGAATCGGTATAAGCAGTTAAAGGTTCACAGTTTAACAACTCACCTAATTTTGGAATTGCACCCATTGCCAAAGCAAGGAAGCCATCTGAAGTTTTATATAAACCATAAGGCGCACCAACCAAAGAATGGGCTGCGTTTTGCAGGCCACGATCAATTGCCTGTTTATCCTGATAATAAAGCGTGAGTGGTTCAAACTGAAAATCGAGCATAGCTTCTAACATGCTGACCTCAACTTGCATACCCTGACCGCTAACCAACGCAGCCAAAATGCCTTGCACTAACTGAGCGCCGGCAAAAATATCGGCCACTGCAACACCCATAGGCACAGGACCATCGTTTTGCGCACCGGTTAACCAGCTTAAACCCGATAATGACTGTAATAATAAATCCTGACCCGGACGATCAGCCCAAGGCCCCTGATTGCCGTAACCACTAATCTCGGCATAAACAATGTTCGGATTAATTTGTTTAACCGATTGATAATCTAACCCTAAACGCGCCATCACTTGCGGGCGAAAGTTATGGGTTAAAATATCGGCTTTTGCGATCAGTTTTTTTGCCGCTTCTATACCTTCTGCCGCTTTTAAATCCAGTATAATGCTTTCTTTATTGCGGTTAATTGCCTGAAAAAAGGCTGAACTGCCAGCAACCTGATGTTCCACTGCATAAATTGAACGGCAAATATCGCCCGCCCCTGGACGCTCAACTTTAATCACGCGAGCGCCTAAATCAGCCAGACGTAATGTGGCACTTGGCCCGGATAAAAACTGAGTAAAATCAACTACCAATAAACCATCTAACGGTTTTACCATTTCGGTTTGACTCATGATTTCGCTGTTATTCATGATTGTGAGGTCTCCGCTTTAAACTCAGATAAGCCATTGGCCAGTGCCTCGTTAGCTTCGCCAATTCGTGGCGCAGCCAGTTCAGATTTAAGAATCTGACCATTAATGCGAATTGGACAACGAGTAGTGGTAACCCCTATGCCATTATCACGCGATACCTTTTGCTCAAACTCTAATACTTTGTAAGCTTGATGATCGGTCAGCTGCTGATAATCCAGCACATCTGAACACCAGTATCCGGCTGGTTGCAATAAGCTAAGCCAATGCTCAGTGGTATCAGAGGTTAAAAATTCTGCCAGTATCTGTTTAATGGGTTCGCGTTTTTTAAAGCTTTCTTTGTCTTTATAGACTTTAAGCGCGTCGCATCCAAGAATTTGACCAAGTTTGCCAACCGAACCCATAGACAAAGCAATAAAACCGTCACGCGTTTGATAAATACCGTAAGGCGCTCCTAAATAAGGGTGCGCATTGTTTATGCGAGTCCGTTTAGGTAACTGACAGTCGGTATTTAAAAACGCGGTTAAGCCTTCAAACTGCAAATCTAAAATCGATTCAAGCAGGCTGACTTCAACTTTTGCGCCGATATTTTTACGTTTTTTACGCACCAGTGCCGCTAACAGCGCCTGCGCAAAATGTGTACCTGTGATCATATCGGCAACCGCCAAACCAAATGGGGTTGGTGGCTGATGCTGATTGCCCGACATCCAGGTTAAACCGGAAACTGACTGAGCCAATAAATCCTGACCCGGTTTATCGCGCCACGGACCTTCGTTGCCATAACCACTGACTTCACCATAAACTATGGTCGGATTAATTTGTTTTACACTCTCATAATCCAGACCAATTCTGTCCATAATGCCCGGACGGAAATTGTGGGTCATTACATCAGCCTCAGCGATTAGCTGCTTTACATTTTCTAAATCAACCGGGTCTTTTAAATTAGCGGAAAATGAGCGTTTATTACGGTTAATGGTATGAAATAAAACACTGTCACCATCGGCCCATAAATTTTTTGTTGCTAAGCTTCGGCATGCATCACCGCCATTGGGCCGCTCAACTTTAATAACAGTTGCGCCCAGATCGGCCAAACGCAGGCCCGCGTAAGGGCCTGCTAAATATTGGCTGAATTCCAGTACAGTGATGCCTTCTAATGGCAAACTCGTCATGATTAACTCTTAGCCTTAGATTGTCTGTACAATTCATTTAACTTGTTTAACAAGGCTTTTTCATCGCCGCCATTCATTAAATATTCACGAATTGGCGCACCAGAATTGTCCTGAAACTGCATATGGCCGTGATAACGCGGACGTAAAAATGCGCGCTCTAAACCCGGTAAAGTATCTTTGAAATAGTTGTTCGTTACTGCATTGGCTGAATCTGATAACCAGGCTGTTCTGTGACCCGGCTGACCGCCCATATCAACAAAGAAAGTGCTTTGCATATGCGGGTTGGCAACAAATTGCGCGTACTGGGCACAAATTTCTTTGTATTCAGAATTCGCTGAAATGGCTAACCCTGTACCGCCTAATGTAGTACGTAATCTGTCAGTACCTTCTAAAGTAACCATATCGCCAAACTGTAATAATTTTCGCGCGAAGTTATAACGGGCATAGTTTGAATAACCATAAGCAAATGGACAATAAGCAAACTTATCAGTTTGAGTCATAGCTTCATAAACCTGAATTGGATTCATATCAAAACAGGCACGGTTTAAATTAACCGATAATTCGCGCAACATTTGTAAAGATTGCAGACCAATTGCTTCGCTGACAACCACATCGTCCTGTAAACAAACGTCTTCACCTAAAGTTGAACATAACATGTAGAAGTTCATTAAGGTGTCTTGCGGAATAGAAGGCACAGCCACTTTGCCTTGTTTGGCTAAGTCCATCAGTTCTGCCCAAGTTTGTGGCATGCCATCTAACATGTCTGGACGAATTGACGCAACCGGTGTTGCCGCATCTATTGCCAGTGCCCATTGCTGACCACTGAACGAATAACTTTCGTGCGAATGGCCTACGCTGTTTTTTGCCTGATCGTCTAAAAACTCAGCTGGTAACCATTTATTTAATGCTTCAATCACACCCGTATGCGCCGCAAAACCAGTCCACGGATGGTCAATCACTAACATGTCGTAGCGTTTTGCTAACTGATCGATTGGTTCATCAGCAAAGGCTTGCAGTGAACGCTTTTCCCAAATAATGCGAACATCCGGGTTAAGTTCTTCAAAACGTTGTGCGGTTGCTGCCATTGATGTGTAACCACGGCTGTGGTTCCAGGTAATGCCTTTTAAAATTTTAACCATGATGTAAACCTGCTTTATGCTTGTCTGATAAACATTAATTTGCTTGGCTGGCAGTCGTTTTCCCAGCCGTGTAGTGTATTGGCCGCAAACGAAATAAAATCACCGGCCTGATAATGAACTTGCCCGGTTTTTTCTTCGTTAGCGCAGCCCGCATATAAAGTGCCTGATCCGGATACCACATATCCCATCCAGACTTGGTCAGATGCATGAAGTGGAAATTCAACTGCGTCTTTTTCAATATCAAACATAAATACAAACACGCCTGATTCTTCAATTGTCGCGCCGTTCCATCCCTGATGCTCCAGAGCTTCAAATTTGGGTCCGGTTTCAGTAGCGAGAAAACTGGCGCCTTGTTGTTCGGTCATTTTGATTAACTTTGACATGCGAGCTCCTGATATTTTTAAATATGCTCAGAATTCGAAACTGCAGGGAACAGGTCTGCAGTCCCGAACCCGAGCATAAAAACTTATTCCATTTCCCACATTTCAGGGAAGAAACGATAAATACTGTGTCCGCACTTAGCTAAACGCTCCTCGGCTTCTGCGAGGAATTTTAAACTCTGTGCTTTTGCAGCCTGCTGACTACCCACTAATAAGGTGTAGTGGTTGTCTGAAATGGTTTCGCCGTTTTCATCTTTCAGGCATACCGCAATTTCAAACGTGCCTTTGGCATTAGCTGGCACATCCCAGTTAATCGTGACATAGTTTTTCGCATCATCACTGGCAACATCAACCGTTTGGCTGCCAGCCACTTCGGTTTGGAAACCATCGTAAATCACCTTCCATTCCAGGGTTAGATTTGAAAATGCTTTGTGGTAATCATTTAATACCCAAAGGTCAGCGCTGAACTTAGAACCCGCATCCCAACGGCGTTTTTCAAAATGTAAACTAGGTAGCAGCGGTGCATAAGTACGTTTTAACCAGTCAAATGACAGTTTTTTCTCTCCGTAATAATCAATTACACCCCATTTAATATCCGGTACGTGAGTCATAAAGTGACAAAGCGCAACCCCACCCATACGGTCTTTACGACGACGATAGGTTTCTAATGCAAACTGAATCACTGTGCCCTGTACTATTTGAGTGGCTTCAACAAACTCTTCAAGTGAACCTAATTTGTAATCGTTAAATACTTCAAAGTTTAAGTTTTTCAGAATGTCGATGTCCGCCCAGTGATACGCCCAGCTCGGACCCATAGGCCATAACTCATCTTGGGGAATAAACTTTTTTAAACTATCAATATTAGGGGCAGAAGCCGCTGTTAATTCAGGAATAATCGCGCAATCTAAAGCCGGATAATATTCCTCCATAAACTCGGCGCCTCCCTGATAATAGTGCTCATTAGCATGCATAGACTCATACGCGCCAAAGCCCATATTTTGTGCAGATTCCGAACTTAATGGTGAGGCTAAGCCATAAGGTACATGGGTATATTCAGCAACGGCATCTCCAATTACTTCCATTAATTTTTTGTTACCACTGCGCTCATGTGCCCCCGAAAAAAATACTTCTTCCCCGCCCATCCAGAAAATGTTGGATGCATGGTTACGGCGTTGTTTAACGGTTTCAATACACTCATGTAAAACACCATCGATAAATGCCTGATCTTCCGGATAAGCTTGAGTAGCCAGAGTAAAGTTAGTCCAAACCGTAATCCCGAGCTCATCACAAATTCGGTAAAAATCCGGAATTTCTGGTGGATGCCAGCCGAAAATTCGCAGGTTGTTGATATTGGCTTCTTTCACCATAGCTAACCTGTCTTCGTATTTTTTCAGACTGTTACGACCATATAAGAAAGATGGCTGACCACCCCAACAGGCAGAACGTAAGAAATGGCGTTTACCATTAATCACAAATGTCCACGGAAACTCTGTGTCTTCACGGCTATGCAACATAGTAACCTGACGTAAACCAATCGTTTCGCTGAAACTATCTAGTTCAGTGTCTTCTTTTTGCACAGTCAGCGTGAGTTCATACAGGTTTTGCTCACCCATATCCCACGGCCACCATAATTTGGCGTGTTTAACTTTAATTTGCTCTCTGTATTCATGTATACCCGGCGGAACACACACTGTCATTTGTTTAACAAATTCATGTGTTTCACAATTTTTACCGGTGAGGTGGGCAACTAAATCAACTTGCTGTTCTTCATTGCTATGGTTAACCACAGTGACCTGATAATCGAGCACAGCTTTGTCGTCTGACTCTACGGTGACATCGGTACGAATGCTCTCAACTCGAACCATTTCAGTTGCCACCACTTTCACCGGACGCCAGATACCAAACGGGACTAAACCTGAGAAATAATCGCCGGAAAAATTAACTTTTTTACCACCACAGTTACGGTAGTTTTTAGGTGGCGGATCGAGCTTAACCATTAACATGTTTGACCCGTCGCGCCAGTCTTCAAAACTGACTACATCGCTAATATCAAATTCAAACTCAGAGAACATGCCTTCGTGACGACCAAGATGGGTGCCGTTTAACCAAACGTCACAACTGTAATCCACACCTTCAAATACGATACGGATTTTTTTGCCTTTCATTGTTGGGTCAACCGCAAAACGACGGCTATACCAGAATTCGTATTCAGCCGCCCATTTGGCTTTATGCATATTGCGACCAAAATAAGGATCATCAATTTCATTAGCGCGGTGTAAATCTGTGTATACATCACCCGGAACGGTCGCAAAATTCCAGCTAAAGTGCGTACCCTGATACTCAGCCGGTAATAAATGTAAACCTTCGATTACCCCCTGCCCCGGACGCATACGTTCCATCTGCCAACGGCAACCACTTAAATCTAATATTTGTCTATTCACCTGCAACCCTTATTTTTATATGAATTCACCATTTATATTTAAATCACAATTAAGGTTACCTTTCAAGGTTTAATTTAAAAATAAATTAATCATTCATATATAAATAAAATAAAAAAGGAAAAATAATTTTCGACAAGACAAAATTTAAGGTCGAAATTAATTATTAATAATTAATTTAACCATATGAGTATGCGAATGTTTTTGGGGAGAGGCGATGGCAGCCAGTTTGAGTCGGTAGCGTTTTTTGGGGGATTGGAAATCTCAAACAAATTAGCAGCAAGCCACTTAAATTTAGACTTGCCAACTAACGGTTTTATAAATTAATAACCCAGCTGTTTAGCAATTTTGTCCGCTGTCACTAATAATTCATGTTTTATATCAAGCATACTGCTTGCTTGATATGTTTTATTTTTTAATACTGACACAGCCAACGCCGCAACCACTTTGCCTTCTGGCTCACCTATTAATACAGCGACGTCACAAATACCATCAGTAATTGAGTTATCAGCCAACAAATAACCTTGTGCGCGAATACTATTTAATTCTGCAAATAAGCTATTTTGGTTTGATTTAGTCAGTTTAGAAAAGCCTTTTTCACGCTGTAAAATCATATCGCGTACTTCATCATTACTATTGGCCAACAATACTTTACCTGAAGTTGTTGTCATAGTTGGAAATAATGAACCTTCAGCTATGTTAACTGACACAGGTACTTGACTGCGTGCTTGGATAATGACCATAGTTTGGCTTTGATAAAGCATGCTCAAATAACAAGATTGTCCAATACGCACAGCTAAGTCTTCCATTTGTGGTAATGCAACTTGGCGCAATTGATCAATTGGGGAAATGGAGCGCGACAAATTATACAACTTTAACGACAGTTGATAGCGGCCTGACAATTCGTCACGTACTAAATATCCGCGCGCTTCTAGTCCAACCAAGACCCGGTAAATTTCATTGGGATTACGCCCAACACCTAAGGCTATTTCTGCCTGTGATCTTGGTAGCTCTTGGCTAACTAAGTATTCTAAAATATCCAAACCTTTGTCTAAAGCTGGTACTGCATACTTATTTGTTTTGCTGGTACTACCAGTCTTGCTTTCAACTGTTGTCAAAGTTGTTACCCTCAAGCATATTATTTTGCGCTTATATTAACATAGGAGCTTTAAAGTTTAGAGCCAATTCCTGCTTACATTTAGCCAGTCAACAACTCTCTATAAATCAGCATAGCTACCTTGTTACAAATTTTTAAAAATAATATGTGTCAGCCATGTACTTACAAAACAATAATGTTAACAACTAATAATACTATTTTTGGAGTTTTGATGAAGCTAAATTCAATAAAACCATTAGCATTCACTATTTTAACCCTAGCCTGCAGTGCATGTAGCAACTCATTACCAACACAAGCCACGGATTCGTTATTGATAGATTTTGAAAACGACACAGACAAAAAATTAATTTTGTTGGAAAATGCTCAAGCAAAATTGCAATCTAATGAAAATGGGCAATCATTAGTTATTAAGCTCGCATCGAAAGACCATCACGATGCATCTTTTACCATACAGCCAGACAAACCTTGGGACTTCAGCCAGTACCAAAATGCAGCTATCGCACTTGATATTAAAAACCCGAGCTCATCTTCAACTCATGTTTATATTTACACTTATGACGCAAACAACGCCTTTCAACTGCGTAATGTAGTGATACCAGCAAATAGTAAAAACAATTATTTAATTGAACTTAAAAGCTTGGGCTTGCAAGTTAACTCAGGTATTCGCAATAATCCACCAAGTTGGCAACATGATTATGTGCACACTATTTGGCGCGGTGGTGTTAAACAGCCTGACATTGGCGCTATCAGTAAAATAAAATTTTTAGTCTCAGGTGTGCTCGAAAATAAAACGTTAGAAATTGACAATATAAAACTGGTTGAGCCTAAACAATTTGATGATAACTTTTTAACTGGCATAGTGGATAAATTTGGCCAAAACGCCAAACAAGAATTTGAACGCAAAGTCCATTCGGTAGCAGAGCTACAAGCTTTTAGTCAGCAAGAGCAACAAACTCTAGTCGACCACCCACTGCCTTCTCGCTCAAAATTTAATGGCTGGGCTGACGGCCCCAAACTAAAAGCGACGGGTTTTTATCGCACTGAAAAATACCAAGGCAAATGGTCTATTGTCGATCCAGAAGGTTATTTGTTTTTCTCAAATGGCATCGCCAATATCCGCATGGCCAATACTTCCACCATCACTGGTTATGACTTTGACAAAAAATTCATCAAACAAAGAGACCCAAAAGACTATACGCCTGAAGATTCCATTGGCTTAAACCGTGCGCCTGATAGCGCAATTGTCTCTCGCCATGTAAGTTCCGATATCCGCGCAAATATGTTTACTTGGTTACCCAGTTATCAAAGCGAAGAAGCAGCAAGTTTTGGCTACCGTCGTGAAGTCCACACAGGTGCAATTGAGCATGGTGAAACCTATAGTTTTTATCGCGCTAATTTAGCGCGTAAATACCAAACTAATGACGAAGCCTTATTAATGGAAAAGTGGCGAGATACCACAATTAAACGTATGCATTCATGGGGATTCACCTCTTTTGGAAATTGGGTAGACCCAAGCTATTACCAGCTCAACCGCCTACCCTATTTTGCCAATGGTTGGATAATTGGCGACTTTAAAACCGTCAGCTCAGGCAATGACTATTGGGGCGCAATGCCTGACGTATTTGATCCTGTATTTGCGCAAAGAGCAGAAGTCACCGTTAAACAAATCGCGGATGAAGTACAAAATAACCCTTGGTGTGTAGGCGTATTTATCGACAACGAAAAAAGCTGGGGATCAGAATGGGGACCAACCGCACAATACGGCATAGTCATCAACGCTCTGACTAAACAAGCATCAGAAAGTCCAATTAAACAAAGTTTTGTCACTGAGCTAAAACAGCGTTATGCCAACATCAGTCAATTAAATAGCGCTTGGCAGAGTAATTTCGCTTCTTGGCAACAACTTGAAGCACCTTATACAGTTGATGTTATTTCAGACGCAATGCAGCAAGATTTTTCTGCGCTTTTATACCACTACGCAAACAAATACTTCAGCATAGTCGCCAATTTGCTTGAGCAACATATGCCAAACCATATGTACATGGGGCCAAGGTTTGCCCACTGGGCAATGACACCAGAAGTTAGAAAAGCCGCAGCAAAATGGGTTGATGTAATGAGCTACAACTACTACAGAGAAGGAATCGACCAACCATATTGGAATATATTAACCGAGCTAGACATGCCAAGCATTATTGGTGAATTTCACAACGGTTCAATGGACTCAGGTTTATTTAATCCAGGGCTGATTCATGCAACCAACCAAGCCGACCGCGGCAAAAAATATCAAGAGTACATGTACAGCGTAATCGACAACCCTTACTTTGTCGGCGCACACTGGTTTCAATATATAGACTCTCCTTTGACAGGCCGTGCCTACGATGGCGAAAACTACAACGTCGGTTTTGTAAATGTTGCGGATATTCCATATCAACCTTTGGTAGATGCAGCTAAAGAAGTCAATCAAACAATCTACACGCGACGGTTTAAATAATTATGTTTAATAAAATACTCAAAGCTAAACTGATTTTAGCGGTTGCAAGCTTAATGCTATTGAGTGCGTGCAACTTAACTTCAGCACCTGTATACCCAACAAGCGATGCTTTAGACAACAATTTAAAAAACAACCATTACTCAGAAAAAGTATCTCTGGCAGGACAATGGCAATTTCAAATTGATCCTTATAAAAATGGCAATAAACAGCAATGGTGGAAAACCAGTACAAATACACAAAATTGGGACCAAATAGCCGTACCTGGTGTGTGGGACGTATACGACCAATACGCCAATTACATGGGCGATGCTTGGTATCGAACCGAATTCAAAGGCAGTAAACATTGGCAAGCACAGCAAGTGCGTTTGGTATTTGACAGTGTTTACAACGATTCAGAAGTTTGGTTAAACGGTGTTTATTTAGGTGCCAACAAACTGGGTTTTATGGCTTTTGAATTTGATATTTCCAAACACTTAAAACCAGAGCAAAACAATACCTTAGTTGTAAAGGTAAACAACCGATTTAGACGTGGTGCAGTATGGAATTGGGGTGGCATTCGCCGTCCAGTATACCTTGATATTCGTCCTAAAACGCATATTGAAAAAGTCTATGTAACGGCTCAACCCAATTTATCCAGCGGCAGCGCCAACATAAAGTTAGAAACCTTTCTAGCTAACTTAGATGACAAACAAATCAACGCAACCATTGAGCATAAATTATTACGCAATGGCCAAGTTGTTGCTGTTTATAACGATATACCAAGCGTTACAATAACTGAGAATAATCAGCACAAACTAACGGCATCGTATACGTTAGAGCCTAACAAAGTTGCGCTATGGCACTTTAATAGCCCAAACCTTTACCATATTGAAACAACGCTGCGTATCAACAAGCAAATAGTCCATCAACATAAAGATAGATTTGGTATTCGCACCGTTGAAGTAAAAGACCGTAAGTTATTTTTAAACGGTGAGCAAGTGCGGTTAGTCGGCCTCAATATGGTGCCAGAAGATAGATTTGATGGTAATGCCCTACCACTTTCACGCATTAAAGAAGACGTAGATTTACTTAAATCTTTAAATGCTAATTTTGCCCGTTTATCTGGCCCTGCACTGCCAAAAGAATATTTAGACTATCTAGATGAAGTTGGCTTTTTAGTGGTTGAAGAAGTTGCCTTATGGGGCAAAGATGCGTTAGTTGACCCAGACCATCCATTGCCAAAACAATGGTTAGAGCGATTGGTTTCAGACAACTACAATCACCCATCTGTTATTGCACGTAGTGTTGGCAATGAAATTGGCGATTTAAACAAAAACCCCAAAGTACTTGAATATGTGGAAAGCGCAATTGCCCATGCAAAAGCGTTAGATCCGACTCGACTAGCTGTGTACATCTCTTATTCAGCTGACTACCAGAAAAATGATCCGTCAAAGTTTTCTGAAATTGTCATGTTTAATAAATATGGTAAACATGAAGAACGCTTGCAGGTAGTTGATTCATACCACCCTGACAAACCAATATTTTTCTCAGAAATTGGCACAGCACTAGATGGGGTTGACCCAAATGAATCTGTGTTAGATGTTGAAGCCTTGATGGGGCCTTTGCGTAAATATCCATACTTAATTGGCACATCGCATTTTGCGTTTAGCGACTACCGTAGTACTTGGTACGACGAAAAACCATCGTGGACGACTGACTTTTCACAGAACCGTGCTTGGGGTGTATTAACCTCGTATCGCAATAAAAAGCGCTCGTTTGCCAAGTTACAAAATTTCTATTCACCATTAGAAAAATTTGAACTAGACACCAGCGGTAAATTCCTCAAAATCAAACTTACATCACGCTCGTTAAATAGTTTCCCATCTTACACTATGTCTGGCTATCGACTTATTTGGCAAGCACTCAACCGTAAAGGTGACACTATGCAAATTGGCCAACTGCCCATTGCTACTTTATCGCCAGGAAAAAGTGCCCCAGTATTTGAAGTGCCGTATTTCGGAGACTACGCGAAACTTCAAGTTAGCTTAATTGACTCAGCAGGGTATGTTGCACAGCAGATCTCGCACGATAAACAAGTGCCGCTTAGTAGCGAAATTAAAGCTTATTTCACTTCCTTGGATACAATCCGAGTTGTCTATAACCGCTCAGCACTAGCGAATGAATATCAATTGGTTGCAATAGGTCCTAAAGGTGAAAAAATTCTGGGAAAACCAACCATCAATCATTTTGCCGAAGTCAGTGGTTTACAACCACAAACCGAATACACATTACACCTATATGCACTTAATGATGCAGGTCGTGGCCAGGCCAATAAAAAGCAGCTAAAAGTAGAAACTGCGCCAAACGAATTGCCACCGATAATTTGGGCAACCGAAGGCAAGTTAGACGCATTTCATATTGGTTTTTCTGTTGCACGTAACGATTTCGCTTTCGAAGTTCAGTACGGTTTAAGTTCAGGCGAATATACCCACAAACATTTAGTGCAAACTAAAGGAGCAACGCGCATACCGGCTATTGAGCAAGGGAAAGACCATTATTTTAAATTTAGACGTTTAATTACCGGCACAATAGACAGTGATTGGAGCGAAGAACACAAAGTGGTACTCCAAAGCCCAGCAGGTTTATTACCACCGAGCGACGCTACTGCAATTGCTACGACAAAAGGCTACGTGTTGAAACTAACCCCAGTTCGCGGTGCAACGGGTTATCGCATAACGGCTAAAGATGCGAAAGGTAAAAGGTTTGAATTAAACACAAGGTTGGCCTATTCAAACTTTATTAACCTAGAAGATCAGAGGCTTGTACAAGCAACCGATTTGCAAATAGCAACTTTAGATGCTCAGCAACAACCGGGTCAATTTGCTTCTATCGAATTGGTTTCTCAAACGGGTGCTTGGCTATTACTTCAAGCAAATAGATAAATAGTTATCTGACGTATATTCGGGCAGTTGTTGTAATAAACTGCCCGTAAAACCGCTGCAAGCTATTCGAAACGTGCTGGTAGATCTTTTAGAAAACTCGGATATAGCTAATTTTTTGTATAAACCATTCGGCCATCACGGTTAATTAACACTAGCGGTTAGTCGCGTTTGTGCCAAATATAGTATTCCAAGCCTGATCAACCATACTATTAACTGTTCAGGTATATTCTTGCTGTTTACAACTCATGTGCTAGTTTCACCGATTTTCGTTCGATTCAGCAAGTACCTCTACTCTATAGCAAATGCTCAGAGCTTGCTTAATACGCCGTCTATATTTACTTCTCAGATTAAAGAATACATCACGAATTTTTACTTAGCGAGGATAAATCATGGTTAAGCTATTAGACATTATTCTGCATTTGTAGGTTTAGATTGGGCGAGAAAAAAACGATGTATGTGTTCAAATAGGGACTGAAAACTGTATTGGACAGTATGAGACTTTATTACACTCCTGCAAAAATTTCTGCTAGATAAATTTTGAATATATAAAAATTACTTTTAATACATTTAGGGAGTAAGAACGTCATGTTCCATCAGAAATCTAGTTTAGTAATAATTAGATGTTGAACTTTGTTAGTTTAAAATCCCTTATAAATCATAATCTAAGAAAAACATATAGTACCTAATAATGATCCAGATATATTAATAATAAAGTTTTACCCTCACAAAATAGGTCAAATTTTCACTCATTATGCTTATAAAAACTTCCTGAGTTATGATATTTTATGGTTTTTACTGATTATTAACAGTAGTCTTTCAATACTACCTAAAACCCCCTCCTTGTTAACTACATGTTAAAATAAAACTAAACCCATTGCCTGACTGCAGCATATTTAGCAATATTATTATACTAGTAGATAACTCGTTGTTTAATTTTTACCTTATAGCTTTTGTTTATTCCTCTTTGTCATCGCCTGCTTTAATAGCTAGGGCCTGTTGATCTTTGCTGTATGTTTTTCACTCAGCAATGCATTGGTAACCACATCATCGAAAATTCCAGTGATACCATACTGGTATAATTTCTCACCAACTTTTCATATCTGATTGATATTGAACGATAATGTTTTATTCGAGCAAACGCATTTTCAACTAAATGTCAATATTTATAAAGACACCAATCAACGCTATTTTTATCAATATCTTGCCATAATTACGTTTTGGTATCACTGAGATACCCCCTTTGACTTCAATATATTTTCTCAGAGCATCACTGTCGTATCCTTTGTAACCTACGAAAATGTTGACTTCCCTAAAATGGTCAACCAAACTTTGCGCCCGAGCTATGTCATTTCTTTGGCCTTCTGATAGCTCAAAATAAATGGGAAGCCCGCCACTATCCACGGCTAGATGAATTTTTGTAGAATTACCACCTCGGCTCTTTCCGATACATTCACTTTCTTCGGTCACTGCGCCTGTACTATGTTGATGAGCTTTGATAATTGAACTGTCTGCAAAGACCCACTCGCAATCAGATAATTTGGCTAACTCATTGAATATTATATTCAATAACCCTTTCTTTGACCACAAATTGAAGCGCCTATAAATGGTATTCCAACTACCCAATTCCGTTGGTAAATCTCGCCACGGGATACCAGTTCTTAGCTTATAAAGTATCCCTTCAAACGTCATTCTGTGTTCTGGTTTGTTATAAATGCGGCCTGTACTCTTCATTATTTTAAGTAGCTTTTGCCACCACTTATCAATTAGCATTATTCTTGGCATGGTATTGAGTTGTTCTTTTACTTTTGGCGAAGCAAATTATAACCCTTTACCATGCCGCTCAAAAACTAATCACAGAAGCTCAACAGACCCTAGCGTAGGCTGCTAAGTAATCTGAATTTTTGTCTTCAGGCTCTACCTGAATAGGAGAAGTTAGATGGTGCGAGACTAAAATAGGAATATCATCTTGGCAATTATCTAATTCGGTTTGGATAAATGTTTTGGCTTTAGTATGCCACTAAACTGTCTCTAATGGTCTTAGCTTTCAGTATCCCATAGGTGATTTAACTTTATTTTTAGAAAATCATTCTTTCTCGATCAGGAAAAATTATTCTATTTAACAATATCTTGAACTGAAAATATTTCATAAATCAGCTCGGCATTAATGGATCAACAATTAAATCAAGAGGACAATGCAAACGTAATATTGAGTTAATGTGGTTAGCTGCATTACGTCACCCCATTTGGACGATAAAAATGTGGGTGGGAACAACGCATTTACTAACTAATTGCTTTGAAAAATGTAGGCATAGAAATCAGCTTTAATTTATACTGGCTTACACAAAAATCGATCCGAAATTTTCTAAAATCGCCTGTGTCAGTTACCACAAAGTCTGGGTACAATCCGAATATCAAATTCGAATGTACCCTAATAACAAATGCCAGATCAAGTTAGGACTTATTCAGATTTACATTTTGTCGATCATATGATCACCAGCTAATTTAATTCGTAACAACCTGTCATTTGCAGTGATATACAAGTACTGCTCTTTGTCATCAAATGCCAAATTAGCGCAAAAATATGGAATATTAATTTTTGCCAATACTTCTCCGGTTGGGGAAAATAGCCAAACGCCATATGGGCCTGTGGCAAACACTACACCAGAACTATGCACTTTTAAGCCATCAGGCGCACCATTGTCATGTGTGCCGTTTCCTGCAACTTGGTAAAAAAGTTTTTTGCTAAGCACCTCCCCTTGCTCATCTAATTGATATTGATACCAAGCAGGCGCATCTGGATCAGATACCGCAACATACAGGGTTCTGTTATCTGGTGAAAGAGCGATTCCGTTGGGAAAGGTTAAACTTTTATCCAGCAGTTTAAGATCACCTTCGGGTGATAATTTAAAAACGCCTTGAAAATCTAATTCTTTCGCTGGATCGTCCATTGATTTTGGCAAACCATAAGGCGGATCTGTAAAAAACACATTGCCTTTGTTATCAACCGCAACATCGTTTGGGCTATTTAGCCGTTTGCCATGGTAGTGGGTTGCCAATGCTTTGTAGTTTGTTTTAGCGTTATTTAGTGGAGCTTCCATCACAGCCACTTGTCGACTACGAGACTGCATTATCACTAATTGATTTTGTGGAGTTAAATTTAACCCGTTTGAAAAACCGCTATCAGTTAAATAAGTAGATACACCTTCAGTTGGCGAATACTTGATAATCTGATTATTTGGGATATCCGAAAATAGCAAATAACCTGATTGCTCAAGTGAGTTTTCAATCCATAATGGCCCTTCCACCCATTTAAAACCCTCAGCCAGTTGTTCATATCCTTGGTTTATATCTAAATAGTTTAACGCTGCTTGATCGTGAATTTGATACAAAGCTTGACTAAAACGTCGTGGATATATGTTTTTGTTTACCTCTTTTACCGCATCAACCAAAGGTTGATAAGGAATGTCCGTTACCGAGACAAAACCAACATTGTAGTTCTCGCCGTCGTAAGCGCGGCCAGTCAATGGCGAGTCTATATATTGGAACCAATGTGCACCAACTAGATATGGGTTGTCGATAACACTATACAAATACTCTTGATATTTACGTCCACGATCAGCTTGCGATTCTGCATGAATCAACCCAGGGTTTAATAAACCTGAATCTAAAGCGCCATTGTGGAATTCGCCGATAATACTTGGTTTGTCAATTTCAGCTAAAAAGTCCCAAAAATCGTCGTTGATGCCTTCTTTATAATAGTTATAGCTCATAACATCAGCATGTTTGGCCGCAGCAAAACGGATTTCAGGTGTCATACCCCAGTCGGCAAAACGTGCGCCCATGTACATATGGTTCGGCATATAGTGCTTAACCGATTGTTTAACTACTTTGAAATATTGCTCGGCATAAACAAATAATAAATGTGACAAGTCGGTCAACATAACATCAGAATACTTGGTTATTTCAACGCCTTTGGCTAAGGTTTGCCAATCAGATATTTGTGTATTCCACGCTAGGTTAAGCTGTTCAATCGAGCTATATTTTTTAGCTAATTCATCAACAAATACCTGTTTGGCAGGGCTATCACTGGCTGGGCGGGTGAGCGTATTTAATACTATGCCATACTGACCTTCAACTGAGCCCATCATGCCCCAACTTTTTTCATTATCAATAAACACACCAACACACCAAGGGCTATTTTTTACTTCATCAGCAATTTGTTTCACTGTGATGTCGGTACGTTGTTTAAAAACAGGATCGAACGGATCAGGCAACGGGCTCCAATAATCATTGCCACTGCTAACGGTTTTAAAGTCACCAATAATCCAACCGTTCGCAAAATATGGATATTGCTGCATGTCGTAATATTTAGCATCAATCCAATTACCAAACGAAGTGAAACCCCAAGACTGCATACGTTTTACTGTCGTTTCTCGCCATTTTTCCATCAATTCAGCGTCATCATTTGTTTGGTACTTACGCTGTAAATTGGCGCGGTAAAAACTAAAAGTTTCACCTCGCTCAATTGCGCCTGTATGTACTGAACGCCTATAACCAAAGTTATCAGCCAGTTCAGAGCCATATTCTGGCAACCAGCTAAACATATTTGCTCGTAACTCTGAGGAAACTTCACGGCTAGGCCATGCAGCTTTAGGTGCTGGGTTTAAACCTAATGAATCTTCCGGGGTTAAATCGCCCGCTTTGCGCTCAACGATTTTGCTGTGGTCAAAGTCATAACCTGTAATGGTAGAAGTATTGGCTAAACGTACATTGGCGATACCATTAGAGAAAAATAAGTGCCCTTCAGGATCAACTAAAGTCCATTTTCCTTGGAATTTCTCAGCTCGGTAATAACCCGTTGCCGCCAATTTGGGGCCATGCTTCCAGCCATTATATTTGGAGCGGTCGGTAAAACCACTCGCAGATAATTCGGTTTGTTCTTTATTGTGGATCTCAATCAGCTCAGCGGTTGACGTTACCTTGTTTGGAAAATCAACGCGAGTACTCTGGCCAAATTCATCCACTAAATTAGTTAGGTAGTTATTATCAACGGCTTTCGGGTAAATTAAACGAGCGTTGTCGATAATCAGTTGTTTATCTTCAAGTACACCTCTTACATTAAATTTAATACTGGTTATTTGGCTGATATCGATATTTTTTGTGCCATGTCGCCAAATAATCGGTACATAATCACTCTGCCAGCTTGGCGGATTTGAGCGTATGCCAGTTTCTACATCTAAATCTATGCCTTTAAGTTCAATAAAATAGGTGTCAGCTGAGCTAGCTGGCACAACAAAGCTCCGATTATGCGTTTTGCCGGCTTTATCTTTAACTGTGACATACATGTGCACTGAGTTATTTTTTGGGTTTTGTATATCTAATGCAAAAGCAAAAGATTGTTCGTGCGACCAGTCCCACCCATGCTCTGATTTAAACTCAAAACCGGACACATGCTGCTGTTTTGAATCAAAGCTAATTTTGGCAGCTGTATTTGAACCTGCAACAATAGATTTAATTAAAGCATTTTCAGTGACTAAATTATTAAAATCAGCCGCTTGCTCAAAATCCCACAACATTTTTTCACTGTTATAAGTATTCGAAGTTTGCCCGCATGCTGCTAATAACCCAGCAAAACCGAGCAGGCTAAGGTGTTTTATATTTATAAATTGCATTGTGCTTTTATCCCATTTGTTTTAGTCGATTAACTATTTTGCTAACACCAGCAATGAGTTGTTGTTTTTCAACTTCAGTTTCTACTGGTTTTGCCAATGCGCCGCCTATACCTAAACCTTTCGCACCAGCATCTATCCACTGTTCAAAGTTGTCTTGATCTATGCCGCCAACCGGGAAAAATGCTGTGTCTAAAAACGGCCCTTTGGCTAAAGCTTTCAAATATTCAGGGCCAATTGGCTCAGCCGGAAACAACTTAACTACATCAGCGCCTGCTTTTTTCGCCTCTACCACATCAGTCGGGGTAAATGCGCCCATTAATACAGGTAAATTATGTTCATTAGCAAAAGCACCAACTTGTTTACAGGTATTCGGGGTTACTAAGAACTGCGCACCCGCAGCTTTGGCTTGCTCAGCAATTTCTACTGTGGTGATTGTACCAGCACCAACAATTAAGTTTGGATATTGCTCGCGCAGTTGGGTGATTTTGCTCGCGAACCCCGGGGTGTTGCTGGTTATTTCTAAAATACCGACACCCGCGGTTAATAGGTTTTCAACTATGCCGTCTATCTGTTCTGGCTGTTCAACTCGAATAATCACCACCAGCTTTTGTTTAAACATCTGTTCAATTATTTGTTGTTTATTCATTGGATAATTCCACACCTCAACACCTTAAATAAAAACGTTAACTGTTAACTATATTTTTAAAAGAAAAAATTTAGCGAATAACATATCCGCTGGTAAAACCTTGAACGACTGCATTTATTTCAGCTTCATCCGACCAATGTTGATCGCCGTAACAAGTGTGCGCCAGTGCAAAAGCTGCATTGGCAAAATCAATTGTCTGTTGTGCTGATTTGCCACTTAATAGACCATGCAAAATCCCTGCGGCAAATGCATCCCCAGTGCCTAATCGGTCGAGTATCTCTACGTCTAACCAATTGCTTTGATAATTTTCACCTTGAGTGCGGTAAATCGCGGCCAACAGGTTGCTCGATGCACTCTTGTGTATTCGCGCGGTTACTGCCGCGTCTACATTAAAGGTATCGGTTAAATAAGCGGCAACAAGTTTGGTTTGGTCAATTGCATCAGCCTTGTCAAAAGTTTTGCCAAACACATCAGCAACTGCACCTGCGTTGGCAAAAGCTAAATCACTGTAATGTAAAATTTGGCTAAAAATCTGCTCGGCTTTTTTGTTTTGTTGCTGCTCTTCAGACCATAAACTGCGGCGGTAATTAATATCAAAAGCAACTTTAACGCCCATGTTATTAGCAATACGCGCAGCTTTTACTATCTCACTGGCGCAATTGGTTGAAAGTGCAGGTGTGATTCCGCCGATAAACAACCAGTCTTTACCGGCTAATATCTTTTCCCAATCGAATTGACCGGGCTGCAGCTCAGCAAAAGCCGAATCTGCTCTATCGTAAACCACTCGCGATGGACGAATAGATGCGCCAAGCTCAATAAAATAACTACCAATTCTATGACCACTTCGTAAACAATAATCGGTGTTGATACCGTATTGTTTAAGTGTCGCGATACAGTGATCGCCTATTGGGTTATCAGGTAAACAAGTCGCGAAATAACTTTGATGACCTAACCTTGCAAGTGAGCTCGCAACATTTGCTTCAGCCCCTGCAAAATCAACCGCTAAATTTTTCGCAACAACCAATTTTTGTTGTGGTAATGCTGGCGTCAACCTTTGCATTATTTCGCCAAAAAAAACTATGCTCACGCTTTGGCCTCCAATTCATTTTCGGCAATTGGCATTTCTATGGTTTCAACCTTGCCCACCAAAAATAAATACGAGAACAAACCAACAAATGCGAGGCCTGCAATCAGTGCTAATGCGGGTCTAAAATCACCGTCTTGCACTAAAAAACCAATAAGAATAGGTACAATTACCGCAGATAAACCACCGATAAAATTAAAACAGCCACCGACTAAACCAACCATATGTTTAGGCGCGATTAAAGAGACAAAGACCCAGTTGATCGAAGCCAAACCATTGCCAAAAAAGGTTAAAGATAAGAAGAAAGTCACCCATAAAGTGCTGTCGGTGTAGTTGGCAAAAATAACCGAGCTAGATAAAAACAAACCTAATATGATAGGAGTTTTACGCGCAAACTCATTTGAGTAACCTTTACGCACCAATAAATCAGATACAAAACCTGACAACAGCACACCACAAAATGCCGCTAAAAATGGTACTGAGGCTAAAAAGCCGGTTTTTAAATCACTAAATCCGCGGTATTCAGCTAAGTAAGTTGGAAACCAAGTTAAAAAGAACACTAAGGTGCCGCCTAAACAGAATTGGCCAATATAAATGCCCCAGAGTTTTTTGCTAGAAAATGCCAGTTTTAAATTTTGCATGCTAACGGGTGTTGCATTGGCTGGTTCTGCAGTTGTTTTATTGCTTTGAACATTAGCTTGAGTATTAGCTTGCGTGTTTTCAGTTGGTGCTTCTTTGTAAAATATGTACCAAATAACCGCCCAAACTATGCCAATTAAACCTGAAACAATAAACAAACCACGCCAGCCAAACCAGTCCTGAATAACCGCCAACACGGGCATTAAAAATGCCAAACCAATAAATTGCCCAGAGGTATAAACTGCAATCGCCCCTGCTCTTTCTTGCTCGGCAAACCATTGAGTGACTATTTTGTTGTTAGCAGGATAACTTGGTGCTTCAAAAAAACCTATCGCCATTCGACAGCCAATGAGTGCCGCAACTGAGCTAACTAAACCTTGTACTAAAGTCACTAAACTCCAAGCGACTAAAATAAATGGATACAAAATACGAATACGCACGGCGTCCACTAACATGCCACCAGGTATTTGCATAATTGAATAGGTCCAAGCAAATGCGGAAAAGATCAAACCCATTTCAACTTTGCTGATATTTAAGTCAGCCGAAATTGCAGCCGCTGCAACAGATATATTGGTTCTGTCCATGTAGTTAATGACCACACTGATAAATATCAGCGCTAAAATGCCACCTTTTTTCATTTTATCCCCCTTTATTACCAGTTGGTGTAACTGCCGTCTGGTTTAATTAATCTGGGTGGTTCCCAAAATTTGAATTGTTGGTTTTGCAGTTTTTCTTCATTTACGTCTATACCTAAGCCGACACAGTCAGGCACAGCAAAACTGTTATTGGTTACACGCGGTCGATTAGTAAAAATTTCATCGTATTCAGATAAATCACCATCGTATGGCGCAAGCTCTAACCAGCTCATATTGGCAATAGCTGCACAATAATGTACTGATGCGGCGGTACAAATTGGGCTAAGTGGATTGTGCGGCATCATGTCGATATATTTTGTTTCACACATGGCGGCAATTTTAATTGCTTCAGTAAAACCACCCGCGTTACAAATATCTATTCGCGCATAATTGGTTAAAGCGCTGTCAACGTATGGTGCAAAATCCCACTTGCTGGTGAGCTCTTCACCTATCGCAAACGGAATATCCACCATAGAGCGTAAATTTTGATAGGCCTGAATAGACTGATCGCGTATTGGCTCTTCTAAATAATCTAAAGTGCCACTTGGCATGCGTTGACAAAAAGATGCGGTTTCACCAACACTTAGTCTGTGGTGGTAATCAATACCCAGCATAATTTCACTGCCTATAGCTTCGCGTGCTTGGGTTAACCAATGTGCTGTTTTGGCTAATGACTTTCTACTGTCAAAAACAGTTTTCCCTTCTGCTTTGCCATGTTCGCCTGTGGTGACCCGAATAGACTGCCAACCTTGCTCTTTTAATTTGAGTAAATCTTCAATTAAACCTTGGTTGAAATCTTTTACTGACGTTGCAAATAAAGGGATATAATTGCGCTGTTTACCACCTAACAATTGATAAGCTGGCTGGTTTAAATATTTTCCGGCAATGTCATGCAGCGCTATATCAATAGACGAAATGGCGGCAGCCAATACACGGCCACCTTCAAAATATTGGCTACGATACATTTCTTGCCACATGGCAGAGATATTAAGCGCATTTTGGCCAATTAGAAATTGCTTAAAATGTTCAATAGTGCCAACCACAGCTTTTTCTCGACCGGATAAACCAGATTCCCCCCAGCCATAAATGCCCTGATCAGTTTCAACTTTCACCAAACAAACATTGCGAAAGCCAAGCCAAAATACATATGTTTTTATATCTGTTATTTTCATGTTACTTCTCTAGTTAACCAACTTACTGCACTAATACTTTTGACCAATATTGCCGACCTTGATTGATATGTTGCTGCAAAGCTTGCACTGCGTCCTGCGGCTTTTTGTTGACTATGTCGGATAGAATTTTTTCGTGTTCGACAATTGTATGTTCACGCCTTGCCAAACTAATCGGAATATTGCCGTGCAGCGCTTGTAAGATAAGTTTGTTTTTTTTCCACAGTTGTACAGCACTTTTGTTGTAATGGTGTTTGTACATCAGCCAATGAAATTCTGTGTCGAGTTCCCGAAATTTCATATGCTCATCAACTGCTAAACTACGCATTTGATGCAACACTTCGTTGAGTTTTAACAAACAATCTTGCGTATATCTTTGGATATACCATTCAAACAAATATGGCTCGAGCAATTGCAAAATTTCGAATACATCGCGCATGGTCGCGTGACTAAAATTCGCCACGCGTGCGCCACTATTTTTTTGCGAAGTAACAAATCCCTCACCTTCAAGTTGTTTTATTGCCTCCCGAATTGGATTAATTGATGTGCAGTAGCGTTTAGCCAAAGCTGTAGTCACAAGCCTATCGCCACTGACATATATGCCCTGAGCTATGTCAGCAAGAATTTGCGCATAAACTTTGTTCTCGTGTTGAAAAAAATCTTTGAAATATTCACTTGCCGACATATTGCGTACAACCCAACTAAAATTACACATAATCCATTTACAGACTACACTTAAATTAAATTGTTTACAATAAACACTTGACAACAATAGTTAACAGAAAGTAAAAATATTATAGAGATGTTTGTAACGCTGACATTAGAAGCAGTACAGCTAGGAAGTTAAACACTCAACAAACAACACAAACAAGAGGACATTCAAATGCGTAACAGCATGTTTAAACTCAATACCGTCTTATTATCTATGTTAGCCGCATCAGGTATGACTACGGTTGCTCAAGCTCAAACTAATCAAGCGGAAGAATCGGAAGTCATTCACGTAAAAGGCATTCGCAGTTCACTCAATAAATCAGCAGCGTTAAAACGTGATGCATCAGGGGTTATTGATGCCATTTCAGCTGAAGACATTGGTAAATTTCCTGACACTAATTTAGCCGAATCATTACAACGTATTACCGGTGTATCGATTGATCGCTCTAACAACGAAGGAAACCAAGTTACCGTGCGTGGTTTTGGTCCTAGTTTTAACTTGGTCACATTAAATGGTCGTCAAATGCCTAACTCATCTGCCTTAGATGGTGAAGGTATTTCCAGAAGTTTTAATTTTAAAGAAGTGGGTGCTGATACTGTTTCTGCTGTTGAAGTTTATAAAACTGGAAAAGCACATGTGAGTTCAGGCGGTATAGGTGCAACCATAAATATTAAAACCGCGCGCCCATTTGAACGCCCGGGATTTAATGCTCATGCAAGTGCCAAAGCTGTGATGGACACAAGCACAAGTGATGGTACAGGTAGAAGAATTACCCCTGAATTATCCGGAACAATCAGTAATACATTTTTAGATGATACTCTTGGCGTCATGTTGTCTCTCTCACATGCTGAACGAGATAGCCATAAAGACAGAGTAGGTACTCAAAATAACTGGAGTCGAGGGTATCCGGGTTTTGCAGAAGGAGCGTCTCCCGACACAGGTGCTATTAACACAGATAAAAACCCGACGTTAGAAACCTGGAAAGTACCAACAGTTGATTTGGACGACTCAAATACAGAGCGCACACGACAAAATGCACAATTAGTTTTCCAATATGCAATTAACGACAACCTAACGGCTACCGCAGACTATACAATGTCTCGCCACGATGAAAAAACCAAAATGAACAGAATGAGTTTTTGGTTTGATAATCTGGAATCAGGCAAAGCAGATGCCAATGGAACCATTATTGATCCGCGCCGTACAAATGATGAACTGAACTTCTGGGCATGGGAATATGCATTTGAAACCGAAAACGATTCATATGGCTTAAATTTCGAATGGTATGCAACAGACAACCTTAAATTTGAACTCGATATGCATGACTCAACTTCTCATGCAAATCCAGGTGCTTTACCGGCCGAACGCTTAGCGAATCTTGCAAACATCAAAACTGCAGATGGCAAAGGTGTTACCATACAAGCTGACTTTAGCTCTGATATGCCTAAAGTCAGCTACGACGATTCAATGTTAAATGGTGGCGCCTATGATTTGTCGAATATGCGGGCAGATTTATATCAGGAACGCGGCTACGAAATTGAAAATAACATCCAGCAAATTCAATTGCATGGTCACTGGGAAAACACAGGCAGTGGCGGCTTAAGTGCAATCAATTTTGGGGTTGCAACAACTAATTATCAAGTAGATACCACAACCATTTATAGCGCTAACTTTGCATTGGGTGGTGCAATGGATATATCTGCACTTGACCTATCGTTAGAAAATGGTGGGATAGGTTTTGAACATATTCCTAATTATTCTGCTATTCAGTTTATTGATATGGTAAAAGCGCAAGATCTATTTGTTGATACAAATAAAAATTTAAATGGTATTGAAGAGGAGACACTTGCCTATTATATATCATTTGATTTTAATACTGAATTTAATGGGATGGATTTTAATGCCAATATTGGTGTCCGCTACGAAGATACTGATGTGTCTTCTTACTCAATCGAAAAACCAGTTGTAGGATTTAACTGGGTTTCAGATTTAGAAATGTCTAAGATATATGCAAATGAAGAAACATCCAGCTCTTTATATGGTGACTATAACTACTTTTTACCAAACATGGATTTTAGTTTAAATATTACCGGAGATTTAGTCGCTCGTATGTCGTACAGCACAACTATTTCACGTAGTGATATTAGCGCTATGTTCCCAGCAACCGAATTAACTAACCATTTATCTACAGGCCCGTTTAAAGCAAATCAAGGTAACCCTAATTTGTTACCTTATGAATCTCGTAACTTTGATTTATCACTGGAATGGTACTACGGGGATACCAGTTATATGTCAGCAGGTTATTTCCGCAAACAAGTAGATAATTTTATTGCCACGGGCGAAGACGAAAGAATTATTAATGGACCAAATGGGCCTTTAACGAATCCAAGCGTGAATCCTCGTGGTAACTGTCCAGAAGGCAGTCCAACAAATCCGATTAATGCCTGCACATCGCAGTCTGATGATCCTGCTATTTTATGGACAGTGACTACTCCGAAAAACTTAGATTCAACCGAAGTGACCGGATGGGAGTTTAACATTCAGCATATGTTTGGAGATTCCGGCTTTGGTACCATTGCAAATTACACCATGGTCGACAGTTCTGATAACTACGATATTTATAACCTGAACAATGATTTTGCATTAACCGGTTTAAGTGACTCGGCAAATTTGGTTGGTTTTTATGAGCAAGACAGCTTCTCTATTCGAATAGCGTATAATTGGCGAGATAAATTCTTATTAAAAGGCGGTGCTGAGCCAACCTTTACAGAAGCTTACGAGCAAATTGATATCTCAGCTAACTATGAACTCAATGAAACTTTTACCTTGTTTGCTGAAGGCTTGAATATCACAGATGAAACGACTCGCCGTCATAACCGCTTTCAAAATCAAATTGTTGATTTTGAAGATTATGGCGCACGTTACAACTTTGGCATTACAGCCAAGTTCTAATTAAGTTGTAATTTGGTTGTAGATATAAGCGGTAAACATTCCGTTTGCCGCTTTGAGGTAGATTAAATGCACAATTCTATTTCATCTGTTGTCCTTGTTGGGGGTGGTAATGCGGGTTGGATCACAGCTGCGATATTAGCCAGCAAGCTGAAAAACAAATGTGCAGGGCAAGTTTCAATTAGTCTAATTGAATCACCAAACATCAAAACAATTGGTGTTGGTGAAGGTACTTGGCCAAGCATGCGCCGCACCCTTAAAAGTATTGGCGTAAGTGAAACTGAGTTTATTAAAAGTTGCAATGCAACATTTAAACAAGGTGCAAAATTTGTCGGCTGGGTTTCAGGCGCTAAAAATGATGCTTATTACCATCCGCTGATGTTGGCGGGCGAAGACGAACAATTTAATACACTGCACGCTTGGCATCACCAAGCACAACCCCAACAAGGTGCTTTTTCCAAAGCTTTTTGTGTACAAGATTATATATGTGAACTTGGTTTGGCACCTAAAAGCATCACCACTCCCGAATATGCGTCCGTTAGCAACTATGCATACCATTTAGATGCTGGTTTATTTACTGATTTTATAAAAAAACATTGTGTTGAAAAACTTGGAGTAAAACTGCTAACAGACGATGTGATTGAAGTTAAGGCTTCTGTAGAAAACACTATCTCAGCCGTGGTGACTAAAGAAAATGGTCTTGTGTCAGGAGATCTATTTATTGATTGCACCGGCTTTAATCGGCTCCTGATTAATAAACATTATCAAATTCCGTTTAAATCGTGCAAAAAGATCCTTAGTGCCGACTCAGCCATAGCTTGCCAAGTTGATTATGCCAATACTGATCAAGCAATTGCTTCAACGACAATTTCCACTGCACAATCAGCCGGTTGGATTTGGGATATTGGCTTACAAAACCGCCGAGGTGTTGGTTATGTATTCGCCAGTGATTATCTCTCTGACTGTGATGCCCAAGCACAATTGGCTAGCTACATAAACAACACAGCTGGCAATGCCACCAACTGCACTTTCAAAACCATTAAATTTAAACCTGGGCATTTAAGCAAATTTTGGCATAAAAACTGTGTCGCAATTGGATTATCAGCTGGTTTTTTAGAGCCACTAGAGGCTTCGGCTTTATTACTGATTGAGATGTCAGCCAATACTCTAGCTGAACACTTTCCTGCAAATCAAAGCGCTATGCAGTTAGTGGCAGATAAATTCAATCAAACATTTTTGTATCGCTGGCAACGCATCATCGATTTTCTTAAGTTGCATTACATACTCAATCAAAGACACGAGCCATTTTGGCAAGATATTAAACAAGCACAGAGCATACCTCAATCATTACAAAACCAGCTTGAGTTGTGGCGATACCAATATCCTTGTGTGCATGATTTTGAACAAGCAATAGAGGTGTTTCCGCTCGATAGCTATTTATATATTTTGTACGGCATGGGTTTTAAAACAGACTATCCGTTTAAAGTTAGTAAACAACAGCAAGACTTACTCTTGGCTCAATGCAGCGATATTCAATTACAGCTAGACCATCTTATCAATACTCTTGAACCCAACCGTAAACTCATTGAAAAAATTAAAAAATTCGGGCTGCAAAAAATTTAGGTATAACTATGCAATCATTTGAAACATTAGATGGAAAACGCCATCAAGATATACGCATTAAAACAGGCCATGGTGAAAATTTTGGTGAAAATGTTCACTGTGTACCTGTTGTCGCAAACGAGTTAAATCAATTAGCAGTTCATTACCCGGTTTGTTTTTTAAAAGACACAGAAACAGGTCAATTTGGTTTATATGCTTTATTAGGTTTTGAACCCAATCAAAATTTATACATTAAAAGTGGTCAGTGGGGACAAGACTACTTGCCTTTGCATATTCAAAGACAACCCTTTATTTACCAAATCAATAATAATTCCACTGGTTTAAACCTAGCGATAAATGTTGACAGCCCAAGAATAGATAATCAGCTTGGTGAAGCACTATTTTTGGATGATCAACAACCCAGTGATTATTTACAAAAAATGGCCAAGCTTGTTGAGTTTTTGCAGTCAAGTTTAGCCAGCAATCAAAATTTTATTCAAACCTTATTAAACATAGATTTAATTGAGCCGAGCCAACTCCAATTTCAACAGGCGGACGGACAAACAAAAAAAATAGATGGTTTGTACCAAGTCAGCCGACAACGCCTCGCTTCTTTATCCGAACAATCAATTATTAATCTCCATAAAACAGGTGCACTACAAGCTTGTTATTTGTTGTTGGCGTCACAAGAGAATTTCAAAAAATTGATCAATTGGTACAAAGGTTAATTACAGCCCAAGCTTAGTTAACGCTAGCGTCAATCAAGCAAAAAATTTACAACACTATACATGACAAGAGGTCGAAAATGCGTAAACTCCCAATTGCAGCCATCCTATCTGCAATATTGCTATCAGCTTGTAATAGCAAAAAGTCCGAAGTGAAAATAACTCAAGCACAACCAGAACAAGCGCTGGCTGTTATTTGGAATGGCAGTGCAGATTCCAAAGTGGATATTGCCAGTTGGGGGGCTCAAACTCAGCTGTTGAATAACTCAGTGAGAGTCAGTTACCAGAGTGATCACTACCGTCCATCGGTTAAATTTCACCCTGACACACCTTGGGACTGGTCTAAATTTGACGAATTTAACTTAGCGGTTGATATCAAAAACTTATCTGATGAGTCAATTCAAATTTACCTGTCGTTAACCGACGAAGCTGGTGTCAAAGAAGATATGGAAATTACCGGTAGCCGTGCGCGTTCATTAAACCGAGCTGCTAACTTAGCTAAAGGAGAACAAGGCACCTACTTTTCAATTATTAAAGGTAAGTTTGTTGATACCAATGCAGGTATTCGTGAAAAACCTTATCCATGGCAAACCGACGAAGAAATGTTTGTTACCCGTTTTGGTAAAAAACTTGATTTAAGCCGCATTACCGAAGTCGCCTTGTTTGTGCGCGGTAATTTACACGACAAACAAATTGAAGTTACAAATTTACGTTTACGTAAAAACCCTGAATACAATGACAGTTATCTAGTCGGTTTGGCTGATGAATTTGGTCAAAATGCTAAACAAAACTTTCCAATTAAAGTGAACTCTGCTGAACAGCTTAAAGCAGTTGCCGATAAAGAACTTGCCGAGCTGGCCAAAGGTGGATTAATGGCCAATCGCTCTAAATACGGCGGTTGGAAAGATGGCCCTAAACTGAAAGCGACTGGCTATTTTAGAACAGAAAAAATTGATGGCCGTTGGTGGATGGTCGACCCTGAAGGCCATATCTTTTTCTCACATGGCCCAGCTAATGTACGTATGGCTAATTTAACCACTTTGACCGGGGTTGATTTTAAAGATGACTCAGTGCGATATATTGACCCAACTCGAGTAACACCAGAAGACTCTATGGGCATAGTGCAAGTGTCAGACGAGGTTAGAAAAACGCGTTTTGTTGCATCAGAGCTACGCAATAACATGTTTACTTGGTTACCAAGTTATGACGATCCTATGGCTAAACACTATAGCTATCGGCGTGAAGTACATAAAGGCCCATTAACTTCAGGTGAAACTTTTAGTTTTTATCGGGCTAATTTAGAAAGACGTTACGGTGAAAACTTTGAACAAACTTGGCAACAAGTGACGTTAGATCGTATGAATAACTGGGGATTCACTTCATTTGGTAATTGGGTTGATCCGGCATTTTATCCGAATGAGCAAGTACCTTATTTTGCTAATGGTTGGATTATCGGTGATTTTAAAACGTTAAAATCTGAACATGATGTTTGGGCACCTTTACCTGATCCATTTGATCCTGAATTTGTCCGCCGTGCAAAAATCACCATTGATGTAATAGCCGAAGAAATTAAAGGCTCACCATGGTGTGCAGGTATCTTTATCGATAATGAAAAAAGTTGGGGACTGCCAGAAGGTACAGTTGCCCAAAAATACGGGGTAATCTTATCAACATTAACCGTAAACAATGCTGAAAGCCCTGCGAAAACTTATTTTACTGAATATTTAAAAGGTAAATATGGCAGCATTAACCAGCTTAACCAAGCGTGGAATTTTCAAGCAGATAGCTGGGCAAACATAGAACAAGGTGTGCATTTACATGCACCGTATTCTGGGGAATTAGTGGCTGATTTATCTTATATGCTTGAAGCTTTATCTGATCGTTATTTTAAAGTGGTTCATGACACTTTAGCAGAAGCCTTGCCAAACCACTTATATATGGGCGCGCGTATGGCAAACTTTGGTATGCCAAAAGAAACCATTAAAGCTTCGGTTAAATACTCAGATGTATTGTCGTTCAACATTTATGAAGAAGGTGTTCAACCTGAAGAATGGGGCTTTTTAACCGAGTTTGATTTACCTGTAGTAATTGGTGAGTTCCATATTGGTTCAACCACAGATACGGGTGTATTTCATGCAGGTTTAGTGCAAGCACATGATCATAAAGACAGAGCGAAGATGTATCTAGACTATATTACCAGCGTAGCCGCTCATCCGAACATGGTTGGTGCACATTGGTTCCAATATATAGATTCGCCATTAACTGGTCGTGCGTTTGACGGCGAACCCTACAATGTTGGATTTGTCGCAGGAACGGATATTCCATATCCAGAAATGGTAGATGCAATTAAATCCTTTATGTCGACTGTCTATGAAAAACGTTTCAACGGTGACTTCGACAACCCTGCATACAAAAAATAATTTGTGCTGATTTATAACTAAGGGCGCGCACGCCCTTAGTTATTTTTAGTCTTGTTTAGCAGTTTAATAGGATAAGAGTTATGCGCTCGCCACTGGCCGACATATAAATTACCTTCATCATCAATACACAAGCCATGGCAATGATTAAATAGTTGCCAGTTGGTTTTCATTGGCTGCAATTGCCCCTCTAGGTAAACTGGTTGTTCAGCACCTATGTTTGCCACAACCTGATTATTTTTATCAAAGATGCTGATAAAACCTGAATCGTCTTGGTTTTTACCATCAATATCAGACCAACATACTGGCACATAAAAATGCTCACCATGAAAAACCGGACGCCCAACCCAAGCGCCAGGTACATAAAGTGTGTCGACATACTCACCCTCTAAGGTAAAAAATTTAAACGCACATTCAGCTCTGGAGCTTATCATTAACATTGGTTTGTCAGGGTTGCGTTTATCAATTTCAATACCATGGGTGTTGCACAAATTGAGATTTTGCTCTTGGTTGTCGTGGCCGCCCCAATGACGAATATAACGCCCTTGTTTGTCATACTGAATGACATAATCTGAGCCATAACCATCAGTCACATAAATATCACCGTTATCAGCTATGGCGATGTCAGTCGGCCTAAAAGGCATATCAGGTGTATAAATACCTATTGTTTGTGGATGGCCAATAGTAAACAAAATATCACCACGCATATTCAATTTAGCAATAAAGCCAGCTTGTGCGATAACTTTGTTACGCGGCGAGTCCCATTCATTGATAGATACACCGTCCCAATCACGATTTAATTTCCAGCCGCTGTCAACCACATACATAAACTCGCCATCATCTTCTTGGCGAATTTTCAGCGCATGTGCACCAGGAAATTCAGTACCAAAACTATCGAGTAACTCACCTGCTTGGTTATAAACTAAAAAGTTATTTTGCACATTATCCGTAACTAGAATAATCCGCCCTTTCGAATCAATTGCTAAATCATGGCAATTTTCTACTGGATATTGTTTTGAATCTAACTTGCCCCAATTGGCATCAAGTGTGTATTCAAAACCTGCAGCACCGAATGTTTTTCCGTCTAAATCATCAGAAATCTTTAATGTTGCACTGTTATTCATCTGGTTATTATCCTGAGTTTATAAAACAAACAAGCCGCCTAGAGGAGCTCTATCGGCGGCTGTATAGAAATTGATAATTTGCGTTTATTGGCTTTCTTGCCAATTTAAAATTGCATCATCATCAACACGTTCTAGGGGATAATAAACAGCTTCGTTGTCGGCAAAAGCTTGATTGCTTATTGCGTTATAAGCAGAGATCATCGACCAACGAGGATCTTTCGAACGGTTTTGGTTTGATTTGTGTAATAAGTTGCAATGGAAAAACAATACATCACCCGGCTCTAACTCAACATTCACCAACTCGTGATATTTCATCGCTTCTTCAACAAACTTAAGATCGGCACCTTTTTGATCACCAGTTTTGCTATGATCTAGCCGACCCAAATGGTGTGAACCTTTTAAAACTTGTAAACAACCATTTTCGATTGTCGCTTTGTTAATAGCGACCATGCAGCTAATGGCTTTTGGATAAAGCATTAAATTGTCTTGATGCCAATAACCAAAATCTTGATGCCATTCCCACGCCCCACCAACAAATGGTTCTTTCATCATAATTTTAGTGCTGGTGTGGTAAGTTGGCTCACCAATCAGTTTTTCACACGAATCAACCAAACGACGGCTTCTGGAAAACATGCTATACAAGTCGTCACCCGTTTTTTGCCATAAACAAACTTTACTCACAGCTCCGCTGCCATCTTTTTTATTCCAAGCTCTGTCGTATAGCGAATCATCACTAAAGGCTTTTGCTTGTAATTTTTCGATCTCAGCCATATTGAAATAGCCGCGGGCGATTACATACCCATCACGGTTGAAATCTTCCATTTGTTTTTCAGTTAAAGAAATTGCACTCATAACACACCTCAGTTAAAACAACATTTAATTGTCAACAATATTTACACAAACACAAAGCCCAAGCAAGCTTTATTTTTATATGAATAGAATATTCATATAAAAATAAAAAAATTATAGTTACGAGGAGGCCTACTCTTTTTCACCAGAGCAAATTGATCTATCAATGGAAATGAATATTGCGGAGGAAAGTTTAAACGCTGCAGCAGCAGGTTAGCGGACTGCCAACCTGCTTTTTATTGGAGACTTGACTCAATTAAGCTTCGTCAGCCCATTTAATGAGCTTTTGTATATGAGCTCCCGAACTTAACAACAAATGACACACTTCCAAAACACTCGCCTTGTGACAAGTAGCTAACCCATCACCGGATAAGTTCTTTAATGCGTCTGTATCGACCGCGTATAAACCATTAATGCCGGTTTTTTCACCATTTTTCAGCTCTACTTCTAGGTTTATACTGGTTAATAACTTATGTTCTGCGGCAACATTTAATATCTGCTGAGTGCGCTGTGTACCAGCTAATAATCCGGCAAATGTATTTTGCATCCGCTGTAAGAACTCTGTCGCTTTACCCTCTGCCGTAAATAACGCTTCACCTGTTTGAGTGTTCACCCAAGGATGATTAACATCTATTGCTATTCTTCCCGCACTAAAATCATCATTTTCGATCATGGCGCTAAAAGGTCTACGCATTATATCCAGAGGTAAATAGGTGGCACGCCATTGCTCGCCGTGCAGATATAAATTCTGCTTAGGGCTAAAACCTAAAATTGCGACAAGCTGAAATTGCCCGGTATTTGGATGTTTTGTAGCAAATATTGGGTATTCGTGAATAAGTGTGCTGAGCTCGGTAACCACAACCAAAGCGGCATTCACTCGATTTTCTGGTGTATCCATGTTGCCAGTTTTAATTTTAATCTGCTGATGTTTTTGTTTATCCAACAGTTCTACTTGTGCTGCCATAATTCAACCTCTCTACAATCTAAACTTTTGCTAACCCATACTGCTTAATTTTATTGATTAAACTGCGATGGTCAGGTAATTGAGTTAACAGGTTATCTGTGCTTTTTTGGTTTTTTATAACCTGATGTTGCATAAATTCGACTTCGGCTGGCGACAAGTTGTACACTGGCTCGGTTCTGAAATGAGTGCCATACAATACAAATTGAAAACTTGGCGCTTGAAACAGCTCTCCTGTTGCTTCAAAGTCTGACACTTTAGGCACTTGATGCTGCCATAACAACATCAATTCTTGTAAACTAGACGGAATCGATGTTTCTGCTCTGTTGTCTTGCCAAAACTGTGTTTGCCGTTGACTTAAAATATAGTGCAGTTTGAGAAAATCGATAGCACGTTGCCAACGGTAGTGAAATTTTTGATTAAACCTTTTTTCAACAATAGATAAGGTGTTGATTGTAGGGGGTAATTGCTCGGCAATCATGGCAGCTGACAATTCCACCAGTACCAAAGCAGAAGCTTCAAGTGGCTCTAAAAATCCAGCCGATAGACCAACGGCTACACAATTTTTATGCCAAAACTTTTCTCTATAGCCTGAATTAAAATCAATTTTTCGGAAATTTAATTCGCTTGTATCAGCCCCTGAAGCAATAATGTATTGCTCTAATTCAGCTTGTGCTTGCTGAGCTGAGATGTGTTTGCTCGAAAATACATGCCCAACCCCACGGCGACTTGATAAACCAATGTCCCAAATCCAACCCGCAGTTTGCGCAGTAGACTGAGTATAAGGTTTAATTTGCATATTGTTATCTGGATACTGAACTTGAGTCGCAATGGCTGTATCGGCAAATAAAACATCTGACACTGGCTTAAATTTAATATCAAGTGCTTGACCTAATAACAATGATTTAAATCCGGTACAGTCAATAAATAAATCCGCAGAGAGCGTACGACCTTGATCTAAAATGACGGAATCTATACTACCATCGGTTGCCAACTCCACCTCTGTTACATCGGCTAATATATGCTTAACCGAGAGTTTTTCGGTACAGTGTTTTTGCAGTAGTTTGGCAAATTTCCCCGCATCTAAATGGTAACCATAATTTGCTGCATGAGCATATTCAGCATGGGTGATATTTTTTGGTGCTTTAAAGTTTTCACACAAAGCCTCTTGTACTGAAAATATTTTAGCGAGTGACCCCATGTCTGGGTTCGTTAACCAGTATTCTGGTAATAAACCTTCAAATGCCGCGATAGGCACATCAAATGGATGATAATAATATTGAGGTACATCACCCTCCTCTTGACCCCAGTTAACAAATTTTGAGCCTTGTTTAAACGCTGCATCGCACTCCCGAATAAACTCAGTTTCGGATATACCCATAGCTTTTAATGTCGAAGGCATAGTTGGCCATGTACCTTCACCAACACCAACCGTTGGTATATTAGGTGACTCACACAAGGTCACAGCAATATCACCATTGTTGATACGAGTACGTAGCCTAGATGCAAGAATACCCGCTGTTAACCAGCCAGCAGTACCACCACCAACAATGGCTATTTGTTTAATTTTGTTCTGCACCTGTAACCCCAATTTTTCAAGTTTAAACTTAGTTACTTAACAAAAAGCCCAGCTTAAACTGGGCTTTTGTATTGTTTATATCAAGCTTAGTGAATTCTTAAGGAATTGCGAAAACAGTTACGTTATCAACATAAAACTGAGTATCTGCAAGCTTAAATAATATACGCAAGCTGACATCTTCAGCTTGCCAATCAGGAGTACCAGTTGCAGCTTCTGTGTTTAAAACAACACGAACAGCCTCATTTTTGCCATTGCCCCAAACTTGACCGAAGGCTAAAACGTTGCCATTTGCAGTTTCAAGTCTAGCTTCAAAAGCTTGATGTTGGATATCAGCTGCGGCATTACTCGCTTGAATATTTAATTGAAGCATATAACGGCCACCAGCTTTAATTGCACCCGCTTTAATTGGCAACATCACATCTGCCGAATAACCTGATTTACCAGTGGTATCAACAGAAAGTGCACGCGTACCATCGCTTACAAACTGAGCTTCTTGAGTGATAGTTATATTACCTTCACCATTATTGGTTGGAAGATCATCTGATTCAAACAAACCAGCATTATCAGCCAATAAGTCATTTAACATAGGGTCAATATCTGTAATATCGACTATTTTTATGTCATCAACATAAGCGCCAGTAGTTGAATTGCCACCAGCAGGTCCATTAAATGCTTGGAAAGCAGCTTTTGGATAAATTGGTAATCCACCTTCAAAAGTATGGAATACTTTTACACCTTCATTCCATTGAGTAGAGTCAGCAACCCATGGTCTAAATCCACCATCCCACCATGCACGGCCTGCATCTGCTTCACCGTAAGCATTAAAATGGACAAAGTTACTAGTCACAGGATCAACTGTTTTAAACCAACCAGCATAATAATAAACACGATTTTCTTGTGCAGGCCAGTTATTGACAATCCCTACACCGCTGTCAATAAATACACTATTTTCACCTGAGCGAGCGGTTACTTTAGAAACCTGAGGTAAAATAGGATTTTCCCAACCAAATTTTGCCCAACCTGAACTAGCCGCTAAGTCACCTTCAGCTAGCCCTTCAAAGCCAGATGTAGCACCATTTTTCACCAAGATATTTGACTCAACCCCATTGACTTTAATAGTTAATGTGCGCTCACCGTCTGATTGATTACCGTTTTCATCGGCTACTCTATAAGTAAACTCTAAGGTTTTAGATTTACCGGCTTGGATTTCGGTTAAATACGCTGTCGGGTAAAACTTCAGATTTGTACCTTCAAGCTCAGCGGCAAACGGTAAATCTGTTGAACCATCTAGTTTAAGATCCTGTACGACAATCTGATCACCTTCACGATCTACAGCACCTTGGATAAGATCATAAACCTTTGCATTAGAATTTTCAGTCAGTTCATCCGATAAAAAATATTCAGCAAATAGCGGTGCACCAGGGACATCTTTAACACCTAGAACATTAATCGATACATTACGCTCGATGCTGTGGTTATGATCTTTAACATTATAAGTAAACTTGAAGGTTAGTTTGCTACCGTCCGGTATTTGATCTTTAACCGAGGCAATATCTATGTTTAAATCGGTGCCAGAAAGGCTAACAGGCAAATCAAATGGATTTGTCGCGTCGGCAGTTAAGTCAGCAACAGTCAATACTTCACCATCGGCATCGGTCACGCCACTTAATAAATCAAGCGAGCTAGCAGTTGAATCTTTGGTGAAATTTGCACTTAAATCACCCGATACTTCTGGTGCAAAATCCTCACCTTCAATATTGATGACCATTTTTCTATCAACTGTATTAATACCATCGGTTACTTTATAACTTAAAGTAACCGTACGGGTATCACCCGTATCTAGCTGGTCTTTCAGCAGTTCAGGCCTTACACCAACCTTTAAATCACCAATTTCAATCCCTGTCAAATCTTCAGTATCAGCCGACACATCAGTCACACTTAAAATATTGCCATCTAAGTCAATTGCAATACCGTCACCTGATTTTTGACCAGCTTGTGTGCCTAACATGTATAAAAACTGAAAAGCATCATTTTCATTTACAATAACACTAATATCGCCACCATGAGTGGGTGCATTATCATTTACTTGAGCTTCTGGTGAGTAATCATCTTCAGAACAGGCTGTTAATCCTGATAATACAGCAGCCACAAGTAGAGATTGTTTAAATAATTTCATAATCAACACCATTTAACCTTTAATAGGCGCATGAATATGCGCCTTATAATTTATAAAATTAGAAATTTACGCGCATACCTAAGCGGTAAGTGGTACCCACTTTGTATTCTGTATACGTACGTGACTTAGGTGCATCGCCTTCGAGCGGATTACCCTCCTCAAGCGCAATAAAGTCATAGCCATTGGCATTGTCAGCATATACTCGCTGCACTTCTAAGGTTCTACTTGTGAAATAAGTTCTGTATGCTGCATCAGTTAAATTAACCGCTTGGAAAGTAAAACTGATTTGTTCATTCATTTGGTAAGACAATGATAAGTCGAGAGTATCTCGTCCTTCATTCCAAATTGAACCTTGGTTCCATGTACGACCTCTAAAACCTGTATTCCAATCAGTACCAACTAGAGAATCGGATGAACCACGATAGCTTAGACGAATTTGATGTCCATCCTGCTCCCAGAAAGTAGTCAGGTTATAGGTGTGCTCAGGGGTATCAGCCACTGGATATTCAGGTAAAGGCTCACCTGTTACCGCTGAGATATCAGAATCATATTTACTATTTTGATAGGTATAGTTTGCTGACATACCAAGCCCACTTAACAAGCCAGGTAAAAAATCATAAGTTTGAGAGTAACCAAGCTCCAAACCAGTAATTTTAGCGCCCTTACCGTTAACAACTTTGTTGATTTGGAATTGTTGACATAAGTCTTTCATGTCATCACTCAATACTAAGGCGTCATTAGCATTTCTGAAACCATCCGCCGTTGAACGAACTGGCATACATCCGGTTAAGCCACTGTCTGGCAGTGAATCATCAGCTAACAAAGTAATTGTTGAAGCATCAATTGTTCCGGTAAACTCTCTAAGGTCTGTTAAGTAGGTTATTTCAGTATTGATATCCGTGAAATTTTTCATGTCTTTGTGGAAGACAGCCATACTTAACATGGAAGTAGGATTAAAATACCATTCTAACGAAACATCTAAGTTATTTGATTCAAGTGGCTCCAGTTTGGTGTTATACATATCTACTTCACTGCCGTAGAAGGAGCTTCCGCTATTCCAATAACCACCTTCTTTTAAAGCAAACCCTGGTCTAAGTTGGTCAATTTCAGGACGTGTCATGGTTTTTGAAATCGCAAAACGGCCAACAAACTCATCAGAAAAAGCATAGTTTAAATTTAAACTCGGCAGCACATTGGTATAACTGTGAGATCCAATAGCTGGTGTAGATTTTGTTCTTTGATTGGTGATTGTTTCTGGTAAGAAACCAACATAGTCACGCGCTCCCGGAGCTGAACCGTCCCAGTTAATAACATCACTACCCCAACCATTTATATGGGATGTAGAAACATCAGCATATCGCCACATAGTATCCCAACCCATGACTGGTAATTCTTGCTGTGAATCAGGGATGCTGTCAGTCACTAGCGTATGCCATGACGCATAATTTGGATCATGACAAGGGCCTTGATCAGCAATTCTAGTCCAGCCAGAAGGATCAGGACCAGACGAGGTATCCCAACCCAAACCATCAACACGTTCAAATTTTTTCGTATAACCTTGAGGATCGTCCGAGCTTAATGGGCGACATGCTGGTAATGACGTGTCACGCAATTCTTTTAATTTAACGTGGTCGAATTCTCGCTCCAAGTTAAAGTCTGTATGTGACCAGAAGTTAGCGCCTGCATAACCTTGAGTTTCAACTTCGGTCTTAACATATCGAACACCAAGATCACCGGTTAAACGCCCATCCATTAATTCAAAGTTAGCTTTAAAATAAACCGCTTGGGTATCTAAATCTGTGTTTCTGGTTTTAGTATTATCTATATTAGGTACTGTGTTTTCGTTATCTAATACTAAATCCCTAGCTTCAAGAACATCAATCGGTGTCCAACCTCGCGTTGCTGGGCTACGGCCATAGCCTAAAGAGCTCATAAAATCGTCATAAGCCAAACCATTTTCATCGGCAATCATCGAACCACGGATACCACTTAATGGGCCACTTGGTAAAACGATGGTATTACCAAATTCATCGGTAATAACTTCGGTTTGTGTTGACGACGTAAAAGTATATTGTTGGTTATCAACCAGTTTTTCACGACGACTTAGCTTACCTCCAAATTCAATCGAAGTAATAGGTCCCCAATCTAGATAATAATCAAAATCTATTTGAGCATTATTTAATGTATCTTCAACTGTTGTATCGTTTACAGAAATAAAACCTAAATGATAAGAATCTAAATCCGCTGGGTTATAACCTGTTACAACGTTTGTATTGTCATTCCAAGCTGGCTGTAATTCACCGTTTTCATCAGTATAAGTATCGTTGTGTTCACCTAGACCTAAGAATTGATCACCTGTAACCATTTCACATCGACCTGACGTACAGTCAAAACCAACAGGTTGCAATTGGTCAATTGGCACTTCAAATAACATAGGGCCAGCAACCTGCTGGTAGTTCTGCATTGCAGTCCAAGCATTCGGTAAGTTGTTAGATTTACTATTTGAATGGCCTAGTTGAATACCCATTCTCAGGTCATCCGTGATATCAAGGTCATATTTTAAAGATATATTTAAGTTTTCTTGTTCATCACCTCCCTCAGAACGACGAATATCACCAGCACCAAATCTGTCTAATTTTTTAATAAAGGTGTTGGTATCTGTATCTATTGTGTACCAATCTGCTTGAGGATCTGTTGAATCGGCAATTAGGCCAGGGTAGTTAGCCAACGGCGCTTCCCCTTCAACCAAATTTTTGTAATTACCACCGGTTTTACGGGATAAAACCGCATCGTACATGGTCTCTTTAGTTTGTTTAGTGTAGGTTAAATCAAATGTAACTTGGCTAGCATCAGTTGGGAGCCATTGCACACCTAAAGTTAAGCCTTTTCTGTCGGTATCGGATTGATTTAACTCATACATGGTATTTTGCGGCTCGATCGCGCGCACACCTGACAATAAATTTCCGTGCTGATCTGAAGCAACATCATGAGTTTCTGAAGCAACGAAATTTTCTACGCGATATTGGTCACGACGAGTTGAGTTTGTTTCGGTATAAGCTGTTACAACAACACCTAAAGTATCGTCTAAAAACTTATCTGAAACTGTAAATTGAAGTTTATAATCAGATTCATCAACAAAATCATTATAACGGCCTTGTAGCGTCATGTTTCTGATTGTGTACGGAATATCTAATGGCTTAACAGTGACCAAGTTTACACTACCACCTAAAGAGCCTTCATCATGATCCGCACTTGGTGTTTTAACCACTTCTAACCGCGACAAAATATCAGATGAAAAGGTACTTAAATCTACTGCTTGGCTAAAATCTGTTGTGGTCATTTGTTGACCATTTAACGAGATATTATTTTGTTGTGATGTTGCACCACGTACCGTAATTTGTGAGCCTTCTCCGTCTCGGCTAACAATAGATACGCCGGTCACACGCCCCAATGCATCAGCTATGTTTTGATCGGTATTTTTCCCGATATCTTCCGCATTAATAGTATCGGCGATATTTTTTGAAAAGCGTTTATCATTTATCGACTTTGCTAAACTTCCGCGTATACCTTGAATTTCAATAACTTCTACTTCGTCTTGTTCTTGTTCTATTGAATTATCTTCAGCTGCATAAGCTTGCATTGAGCTGGTAGACAGCAAAGCTAGCGACAGCGCACTTAATTTAAATCGTTTGTTCATTGTTGGCATTTTTCATCTCCGCTAAGGAATTTACAAATTTATGCTGATAGTTGCATCCTGACAAACATAAAACAGAACACATACAACATGCATATAGTATATTGTCAACAATCAACTATAAGCAAGTGTAATTTACAAAAAAAATACATTTAAGATGCTAGTTTAAATCTTTATGGTAAAAGATGTTAAAAAGGATAATAACATTGATAGGTTTAACTTGTGGTTATATCTCGTCTTCCCTGCGAAACACCAATTTAAAATATTGAAGTGAAATTTAAATATCCCCTTCTATAATTAGCTAAAGAAATTAGAAGTTAACTGTTTAAAAAAATTATCTCAAGCGGGCAATGCAAGCGTACTTGAGATATTTACTTTAAATATCACTCATACAATACCGATGGCAACCACAAGGACAATTCAGGAATAAATGTCACTAAGATTAAAACAAATATCAATGGCATTAAAAAAGGCAGCGTGGCTTTTGTGCAAGTTTCGAATGGTACTTTAGTCACGCGTGACAATACGTACAACACCATTCCGACAGGTGGGGTTAACAAACCTATCATTAAATTAAGCACCATAATAATGCCAAAGTGCACAGGATCTATGCCTAAGCTGATGGCTATTGGCAATAATACCGGCGTTAAAATTGTGATGGCGGCTATGGTTTCCATAAAACAACCAACTATAAATAGAATGAGCACCATTAATAGCAGCAACAGAGTTTTGTTTTGGGTAAAACCTAACATCCATTGAGTAAATAATTCAGTGATTTGTTGAGTGGTTAATACCCAAGAGAAAATTGATGCCCCCGCGATAATTAACAAAATGATACTTGTGGTCTCTATGGTTTCTAAGCTTATATTAACCAGCTGTTTAAACGTCAGCGTTTTGTAGATCACTGAACTTAAAACTAAAGCATAAGCGCTAGCAGCTACCGCCGCTTCGGTTGCAGTAAACACACCAAATAATATTCCACCTATTATGATCACAGGCGTCATCAGCGATAAAAACGCCGATCTAAAAGTTACAATGGTTTTATTAATAGAAAATCCGGCATCTTTTGGGTAATTGCGCTTTCTTGCGTACCAAGCAATCATAATCATTAAACCGAGTGCCATTAACAAACCCGGAATTAAACCTGCGGCAAATAATTGGCCGATAGAAGCGGATGCCATTACACCATAAATAATAATAGGTAAGCTTGGTGGAATAATTGGCCCTATGGTCGATGAAGCAGCGGTAATACCTACAGCAAAACCTGCGTCGTAACCTTTATCACGCATAGCTTTTACTTCAATTGCGCCTAACCCACCTGCGTCGGCAACTGCAGCACCAGACATACCAGCAAACAATACCGAAGCACCTACATTTACATGACCCAAACCCCCTCTTAACCAACCGACCAAAGAGTTGGCAAAATCGAAAATACGCTGAGTAATACCGGATGCATTCATTAACGCGCCTGCAAATACAAAAAATGGAATCGACAACAAAGGAAAGCTATTGATACCAGCAACCATACGGTGCATAACCACTAACTCTGGTAGTTGACCATCAACTAAAATAGCCAATAAAGCAGAAGCAATTAATGCAAAAGCGACTGGGGTGCCAAGCATAATCAGCACAAGTAACGAAATAAATAAAACTGCGATGACCATGTTTTTATAGCCCTTGTGTTTGGTGTTTGTATGGGGTGACAAGCACAATACGCAGTGTACGAGCGAGCATTGCGCACAAAAATACCAATAAAAGTGCATAAACCCAAGTAAGTGATAATGGCAATGAAGCCAATGAATGCGGCGAAATCAATGGAATAATTTGCCAACAAAAATATGCCAGTAGACAAATAACCACACAGTTAAAACATTCAATAACCATTTGCAGTTTACCGAGTGTTTTTTTTGGCAACCAACGATGAAATAACGTCATAGCGATATGCGCTTGGTTGCGACTGGCGATGCAAGCACCAGCAAACGCCAATAAAATAAGCAGATAGCGACTCACTTCTTCAGACCAACCTAACGGAAAGTTAAATACATACCGGCTAAAAAACTGGCTAAATAGAATAATAGCTAGCCCCCAGAAAATGATTAAGCTGAGCCAGTCTTCTGCATGCAATTGTTTTAATGATGTTACTTTTTGTTCAAGTTCTACAGTGTCCATCTTTATTTAACCCCCAAGGTATTTTCTGGGTTAAGCGCAATCAGTTTCTGATAGTTTTCACGGCCGACTTTTGCTACATAAGGCGCGTGTCGTTTTAACGTTTCATGACGCAAACTTTGTGTGTCGACTTGGTTAACCCTGATACCGTTTTGTTGAAACCAATTAATTAGCGCGAGTTCGTTATTACGCGTTTCTTCACTCACTTTTTCAGCGGCTTGTTGCAACACAGCTTGGACAATTTTTTTATCTTGCTCCGATAATTTATTCCATCGATAACTACTGACAATAGTAAGGATAGAACCCATCATATGACCGGTTAGATTGATATGCTTTTGCACTTCGTAAAGCTTCTTTGCTTTTATCGTTGGTAATGGATTTTCTTGTGCATCAACAACACCTTGTTGTAGTGCCATATACACTTCAGAGAAAGCAATAGGTGTTGGGTTTGCCCCGACTGCTAATGGAAACTCTTTAAAAATACTGGCGTTAGGTACGCGTATTTTTAAATTTTGCATGCCAGCTAAATCGACAATCGCCTTGTTCGAAGTAACATGTCGCTGGCCGTAATAGCTGTTACCAAGTATTTGGTTTCCGTTTGTTGAACTAGCGTAATCATTAGCTAAATTAACTAACAAATCACTCTGGTTAAAAGCTTGCCAATGCGGATAACCGTCAAATACATATGGTAAATCCGCAATTGCGAGTGAAGGCGAGAGCTGTGCCGCAAAACTAGTGCCTGTATAAATAATATCAACCACACCCAAACTTAAACTTTCGTTGAGTTCAGCTTCTTTGCCTAAAATTGAAATAGGGAAAATATCAATTTCAATCCGCCCTTCACTTTTAATTTTTATTTGCTCTGCCGCCCACACAGCCCATTTGTGCAAGGGTTCACTGGTTTCATAGACATGCCCCCATAACAGTCGCTCTGTAGCGTTGCCTACAGGTATGCAAAACACAATTAATAAAACGAAAATAGCCTTTTTCATAATAGAGTTATCGCATCTCAAGTTTTCACACCAATGTTCCGCGTTACCGATTTTTTATGCAGCAAGTAAACAGTATTTTTAACTTATACTACCACAACAAAGTTTATTGTTAACAATTAATTTTAAAATGATATACTTTATAATACTTTAAAACCACAAAAATTAACATTAAGGATTTTGATGAAATACTTAAGCTTTATCTTATTTTGCTCTAGTTGGTCTGGTGCCGTTTTTTCGGCACCGCCAAATGGTGAACAAGTTTATCAACAATATTGTGCAGGCTGTCATGGTCCACAATTACAAGGTGGGTTAGGTGCAAACTTAATAGATGATGTTTGGTTACATGAGGACAGTGAACAGGCTATTATCGAAACAATTAGAAATGGCGTAATAGATAAGGGTATGCCTGCTTTCAAGACAGGTCTAACACAAGAACAAATAAAACAAGTTGCGCAGTTTATTAAAGTAAGTAAAAGTGCCAATACAACACCAGAAGTATTTCTGGATAAAAATCAAATATTTACCACAAAACATTATCAGTTTAATTTAAAATTGATAAATGTATTTGACAGCCTGATTTGGGCAATCACATTTATCAATGCAAACGAATATTTAGCTACAGAGCGGGATACAGGTAATTTATATTACGGTAATATCGACGGCAGTTACCGCATTATTACCGGTACACCAAAAGTTTGGAATAATGATCAAGGTGGATTGTTAGATGTTGCCTTAGACATTAACTTTGCCAACAACCAGATTATTTATTTGGCTTACGCAAAAGAAAATATTAATAGCACTTGGCAACAAGCCCAGGGTATGACTGCAATTTTTAAAGCTCGAATAGAAGGGAATAAACTAGTCGACCAACAAGATATTTTTAGTGTGGATGACACATTTGCCCTGCCCTCTGGCCGCCACTTTGGTTCACGTCTTGTCGCAGATAACAACTACCTATATTTCTCAATTGGTGAACGAGGCATACGCCCTGATGCTCAAGATTTAACTAAACCAAATGGTAAAATTCATCGCATACATTTAGATGGCTCTATTCCATCTGACAACCCATTCGTTAACCAAGCTAGTGCCTATAAGAGCATTTGGACTTATGGCAACCGCAACCCACAAGGCTTAGCCAGACATCCAAATACTGGCGAATTATGGTCTACCGAACATGGACCTAAAGGCGGAGACGAAATTAATTTAATTTCTAAGGGCTTAAACTATGGTTGGCCTGTGATTACCTATGGAATGAATTACGATGGCACCTCAATGACAAATAAAACTCATATGCCGGGTATGGAACAACCCATACGTTATTACGTACCATCAATAGCAACAAGTGGTATTGATTTTTATAATGGTGACAAGTGGTCAAAATGGCAAAACAATATGTTTGTTACCGGTATGAGTGCACAAGAGTTACGCAGAGTAAAAATAGTTAACAAGCAAGTGGTTGAAGAAGAGTTATTAGTTAAAAACTTTGGCCGAGTTCGTGATGTCGCAGTGAGCCCTTCTGGTGATATTTATATTATGATCACCAGAGATCATAAGGGACATATGTATAAATTAGAGAAACTGAATAAGAGCGGTAACAACCAACAAGAAATACCATAAAGTTCACATGGTTTAAGTATAATAAATAGAAAAGGGCTTCAACTGAAGCCCTTGTTACCTTTAAAAAATTTCTTAATGAATTAGTGAGCTAATTCTAAGATACCCCAAACTTCAAGGTTACTCACCGACACTACTGCATCACCATTTGCGTTGGTTGAAACGGCAACAGTAGAACTTGAACCGTCTGGTAAATGCAATTTAGCTGAGGTTACACCTTGTGGGAAATAATCAGCAGGAATTGCTACTTCAACATTATTTAAGATAGGTGTTACCCCACCAGCAAATGGACGGTTAATTAAGTGCACAACATATGGCGCAGACGCATCTGTTTCGTGGATACGTGATACCGCAGATACTGTATCGTTTGATACTGAGCCGTTTATGCTTACATTAATTTGTAAACCTGAGATAGTACCACGTTGACCTATGTGTCTTACTTTACTGCCTTGAGCATCTAATACTGCGCGTTGCTCTGTAGTTAAGTAGTTTAAGTCACCGTCGTAGAAGATGTGGTCAAACTTATCAAAGTCAGCTTGGCGTGGTACAACTGGGTAGCCCGCATCACCAAATACCAACATATCAAAGTTAATATTATCTTCAGTTAATATTTTCACACTTGATTGAACTTGGTTGCCACCGTCAATAAAGCCAGCTTTCATTGACGAGAACATAGCATGTACATAACCCGCTTTCGCGTATGAAGTGTAACCGTCTAACAAGTTCTCTTGTGCACGAACAAATTGGTAAATATCACGGTAATTATCTGCACCTGGTGACCAGGTCCAAATGTCGCCACCTACCCAAACGTTAGCAGGGATAGAGAACAAACCACCATAAGCGTATGCTTGAGCAACCCAGCCACGGCCGAATCTTGGTGCATTTTGGATACGTAGCTCATCAAATTCCCAAGGATACGGGAAGTAAGCAAGGGTTTTATCCACTGCCTGCGCACCTTTTAAGTGAACTAGTATGTTAGTTGGCAACTCAGAAGTTGACGTTCTTGCACCTAAGTTCAACTCACCAGATAAGAAAGTAATGTTTTCATTAAAGATATAACCACGCGATTCAAATAAATGCGTACTTGCACCAATTTCGATATTTGGACGAACCTGACGAATATACTCTAGCACCTCGCCAAATTTTTGGTTCCATACATCGCGGTTGAAGTAGATAAAGTCTTCTAACATTGGGATATTGCCAGACAGCGTGTCGCCGGCATTTGACCACTCAGTATGAGTGACACCCTGCCCACGTAAATAATCACCATAATCAAAGGTATTGATGTCGTTAATGCCCATAGATGCTAATTGAGCATTGCTATATTTTTTCGACAACCAAACACGGAAGTTTGCCATTGCATATGGAGAGAAATCACCACCAAATGTGCGCATATCGGTTGAACGAGTTGAGTTAGTTTGCGTATCAAACATCAGCTTGTCTGGATTTGCTTTAAGCAATTGGTCAACTTGTGACTTCATAAATGGTACAAACGCAGGGCTATGATTACTCAACCAATTGTTGTTATAACCATCGTGACTTAAATAACCCATAAAGGTCATGCGCACGTTGCGACCGTCTAATGTTTGTACATAGTGTGGCTGTGGATTAGTGGTAAATTCAGTAAACCAACCGTAACCCCAGTCAAACTCACCACGGGCTGTATATTCAAAACCTTCACTTTGGAAGTCGTCTACTACGTTAACCGCCCAATCCATAATGACAGTGTCATCATAAAAGTCATGCTCTGGTGGATGACCCCAGAATGCACCTGTTGCTCCAAAGTCAGCATAATCACCAGGTTGACCACCATTATCAGCGTCGTACCAGTTACGATTTTGCGGATAGGTATACCAAACGTCTGATTTTAATACTTTGTTTGCAAGTGGAATTTGCACTGGCTCTTTTAAGTACTGTAAACCTGTTGCTGGGCCTTGAATTTCAGCAACAACATGCTCATTCGGGTTGTATACACGCGGTTGTTTAGCTGTGCTGTCGCTCACTTTTGCAAAGCGGACAAAATCACCGGACCACTGCCAATCTGAACCGCCAATGGCTTCAATGTGCACAGTATGGTTACCTGTACTTTCTACGACTAAATCACCACCATAGAGTTCGTATTCTGCTGCTATATCCCAACCACCTGTGCTATCAAAATATCCCCAAGCAAACGGTTCGCCGTCTATATCGATACGCGCACCATAGCTGCCGCCTGCGGGCGTTGATACATTTATAAATGCACGATAAGTACCCGCTTCTAGGAATACATTATGGTATTTACCAAAATCACCATTGGTTACCCAACCAACGTTAGAATCGCCTGCAACAAAACCATCGTTAGGATCGCTCGCCACTCGGCCAACAGTGCCTGTTTCGTCAAAGTCTTCTAGTTGAATATAAATACCGCCTGGTGGTGGTAAAATTGGATCAACCACAACTTGGCCGCTTGAGCTAAACATGCTTGGGCTTAATGTGCTTGGGTGAACAAAGTTAGTACCACCGTTAACATCGATACCAAAACCTACACCGCTTACCGCACCACTGCCGCCGTCTGCATTGCCAAGACGTAATTCAAAGTCATGCCAACCTGGGGTTAAGTTTAAGTCTGTTGTTTGTGACGAATTTTCCCAACTGTCGTTGGAAAGCACCAATTGACCATCAATATATAAACGAACACTGTCATCTATATGCTCGTAGAATGAAATATGACCATCGGCATCATAAATTTCACCACGGAATACTTCGGTAGAATTTCCACGAATTGCATCATCTGTTTCTAATAAATCAGTTGTAACGTCATAATTAGGTGGATTAGCAACATAACCTGCTTCACCTGCAAAGTTCATGGCACCATCGACTCGGCCAAATAACAAACCTTGGCCATCGTGGTAATACTCACCTTCACCACCGTTTCCAGGATCGCCACCACCATTGTCAACTTCACAACCTGACGCATCAACTACTGTAACAGCAGGTGTATTCGGGCATTGGTCAACATTGTTGTTTACACCGTCGTTGTCATCATCTAACTGAGACGCACCACAACCTGAGCCATTTACAGCCTCTCCCGTTGGCGTATTAGGACACATATCAACATTGTTGTTTACACCATCATCGTCGCTATCATTGTCAACAATCATTTCACAGCCATTTGCATCTACGGCTGCACCAGGCGCTGTATTTGGACATTGGTCTATGTTGTTGTTCACTCCATCACTGTCATCATCTAATTGTGACGCAGCACAACCATTTACATCAACGGTTTGGCCTGCTGGCGTGTTAGGACACGAATCAACTGCGTCTTCTACACCGTCGTTATCTGAATCTGGAATAGGTGTGCCACCGCCCGTGTCACTCGATTCATAATTAAAGGTTAAGGTATCCGCATTCCACTGCCATGTTTGGCTACCAAAACTTTGTAGTCGAATAGTATAAGTACCAGGCGAAGCAATAATAATATCGCCAGTTAAATCAAAATTAGCAAACGTGTCCCAACCACCCGTTGCCACAATGCTAGTAGAAGCAACAACTTGGTTGTTAATTAGAAGCTGCGCGCCTAACTGGCCAGACATTGGCGTGCCAGCAGCTAAGCTTGCTTTGTAAGTACCAGCTTGAGAAAAAGTAACGGTATAATCTGCAAAATCACCTGAAGTATTAAAGTTGATACCTTGATTGGTAGTGCCAAAACCAACAACAGTGTCACCAGCAGCAGCAGGTCCTTGTTTGTCTGTATATATAAAGTTTTCAAGATTAACTACAACACTATCAACTGGTGTTTCTGGCGTTTCAGGTTCAATTGGATTGATTTGAGTTAACTTGAACGACTCCATATTCCACTGCCATGTAGAACCTGTTGCCATTAAACGAATGCTTGAGGTACCCGCTGGTAAACTAACAAGTGAGCTTGGGCTAAGAGGTTGGAAATTATCCCAATGGCCAAAAGGTACAGCCACAGAATTTTGGCTTTGCCATACGCCATTAACTTTTAATAATAATTCAATGTTAGGACCTGATTGAACGCTAGTGCCGACTAGATATTCAATTTGGTAGTCGCCGCCCTCAACATTAACATCAAAATCGATAAAATCACCCGCGTTAACAAAGTTAATCGCACTTTGTCCGTTTACGTTATATATGGTTACAGGGTTAGGCTGACCATCGTTGTAGGTTCCACCAGAATTGGTAAACGATTCAGCTTGTATTACGAGTGTCTCTGCTTGTGCGTGAGCGCCGAGTAAAGCAAATGATAATGCGATACTTGAGCTCAGCAGAGAATGTTTTGCTTTAAACATTTTATTCTCCAGTTTTTGTTATGTTAGTAAGTGCTTCTTACATGTACGGTTACCCTTTGTTTCAAGCGAGTTTTCACTGTCCAACAACCGCACAGCAATCTTTTTGTTAATTGATAACAAAAAATACGGGAGCATTTATAAGAACCAAATATCAATCCCGTATACAAACCAATGCATTCTTTATGAGTATTGATTTGAAAATTTGCATTAAAATACTAGAACAACACAAAACAAATATCAACAAACCAAAAACATTAAACATAATAATGTTAACAAAATTAAAAATACAATTAAGAATGCAACCCTATATTTACAAAAATCATACAGGTGATCTGCTCCAATAGTTTTAGACACCTCATTAAGTGAGTAAAATAACTCACAGTGGTGAAAAATGAAAAAAGTTAAAAAAGAAAGAAAAACCTATTCAATCGAATTTAAAGAAGAAGCTTTAAAATAAGCAAGTAAAGTCGGTGTAGCACAAGCAGCCAGATAGTTAGGCGTATATGAGTTCCAATTATACTATTGACGCAGTGTAGCTCAGAAGAAAGCTTCTACTTCAGATTGAGAAATCATCTTATCAGCAGAAAATGCTAGGTTAAAACGCCAACTGGCAGAACAAGCCGAGGAGCTAGAAATCCTAAAAAGGCGGCAACCTACTTCGCGAAAAATCAAAAATAGCACGTTTGAATTTATGCACGAGCACCGTCAATCGTATCATATTGTACGATTGGCGTGCGTTTCGCCAAGTGGGTATTATGCATGGTTAAAAGCAAACCAACAGCCAAGTGAACGCCAAAAAGCTCAGCAAATTAGAGATGAAAAAATCAAAGTTGCTTTCGAAAATAGCAAAGAGCGAGATGGTGTAAATAGAAGAAAAAAGCCCTTAATTCAAAGTAAGTTTAAGGGCAAGACAATCATAATTTTTGAGGATCTAATATATATTGTTCATAATCAGTTCCGACCTTATCAATCATCGGATTTTTAAATTTAAATAGACGACGCTCTTTCAAATTAGCAAATTGGATTTTTTCTAAAAAATAAGATTTCCAAAGTTCAATTAGTTCACCAGATTCATAAGATTGTTTCAATCCTTGCTCTATTCTCTGGCCCAATTTAACATTTTCAGGGTTGGTAAAAAAAAACTTAGGTAATGGATAATATATACACAGATTAGTATCATAAGCTAATCCATCAATATACTTATATTTATCCCATTCGCGTTTTAGTTCATGCGCACCAAGAGGAAATAAATCACCTCTTTTATTTGCAGCCATAAAAAAAAGACCTTCAATATATCTCCCTTCAATGACTTTAAAACCTTGAGAGCGTAAAATATCACCATCTAACCATCCACGTCCTTGTATCATTTTTAATTGAATTACATTTTCTTTATTCCGAATATTAGATAATTTGAGTTTATTTTCTTGAGAAGTTAATCCAACTCTGTATCCTGATGCCCCTAGGTCAACTGGGAACTCTATGGCAAGTAATTTATTAACTAAATCATTCGAGACTGAATCTTTATATACCATATTTGTATATTCATTATCTTCAGCTTCAACTCTTAATCGACTATAACTAGGCGTTGTATCTCCTGGTCTTATAACGAGTTCATACTCTCCATATTCAGCTAGTGTTTTATCCAAAGCTAATTTTAAGAGATTATATTCATATTGCGTTCTTGCATCTCCTTCAACTCCTGTAGCATAGGTCACAATCGTTTTTGAATTCGCCTCAGAACAAGCTAATAAAATGCTAAACAGTAATAAAATTAAGATATATTTCATATATTACCTCCATCCCCAATATACATTGTCAACAATAAACAATCAATAAAAACAAAGGGTATAGTATTAAATTTGGTAATATATTGTGGTGTAAATTTGAGGGTTATCACAAAATCAGCAGAGTAGTTAAACCAATGTGAATAAAGTTAGGTTAGGCTTAGAATAGAATAAATTTTAATTAAAGTAAGACTCAGAACTAAAAAGGCAGACTTTATTAATATAGTCTGCCTTTAAATGGGATTAAAATAAGTTTATTTCTCCATTAAATAAACTGTTTTCTTTTCCAAATACTGTTCTAAACCAAATTTACCGTCTTCACCACCAAAACCACTTTGCTTCCAACCATTATGAAAACCTTGGTGTTGTTCACCCATACCACGGTTTACGTATACTTCACCCACATCTAAGTCGTTAATAAACTTATTAATGTCGAAGAAGTTTTTCGTGTAAACATAAGCACTTAAACCATAAATACTGTCATTACAGAATTCAATGGCTTGGTCGGCATCTTTAAATTTTACAACAGGTAAAACTGGGCCAAAGGTTTCTTCATGTACCGCAATGTTGGATTGCTCAACATCCACCAAAACTGTTGGCTCGTACCAACAACCACCTTCAAAACCTTCAATTTTAGCCACTTGACCGCCAGTTGCTATAGTAGCGCCTTGCTTAACAGACTCTTTTACAATGTGATCAATATTGTCTATTTCACGTTGATTACATTTAGGGCCCATTTGGCTGGCATGATCCATAGGATCGCCAACTTTCAAACCTTTAACTTGTGGTAAAAATTTAGCCATAAATTCGTCATATACTCTTTCATGAACATATAAACGCTCAACACAAGTACATACTTGACCACAGTTTGTAAAACGTCCCCACAGAGCGCCTTCAACGGCTTGGTCTAAATCAGCATCATCCATTACTACCATAGGTGCTTTACCACCAAGCTCTAACATAACTGGTGTCATGTATTCAGCACTGGTTTTGTAAATTTGCTTACCTGCATAGGTAGAACCAGTCATAGTAATCATTTTGGTAATTGGGCTTTCACATAAAGCTTGACCCACTACCGAACCTGAACCGTTAATTATGTTTAACACACCTGCAGGCACACCCGCTTCAACCGCTAAACGACCTAACTCGGTTGTTGCCAGTGGTGTTTCTTGCGTTGGTTTTAATACCATAGTGTTGCCAGTAATCAACGCAGGTCCAATTTTACGACCAGCAAGCGCTAATGGAAAATTCCAAGCGGTAATACCTACAACCACACCACGCGGTACTTTGTGGATGTAAATTTTCTCGTCTTGATTGTCTGAAGGTAAAATATCACCTTCAATAGTTAATGCGTTGTCGCAAGCGTATTCGATAAAAGTTGCGGTAACTTCAACTTCCATTTCAGCAACAGCAATCAATTTACCTTGCTCAGCAACCAACATAGGTGCTAACACATTTTTTGCTTCACGAATTTTTTGCGCGAAGTTACGTAAGATTTTTTGGCGTGTTCGCGCAGTTAATTTTGCCCAAGCTTTTTGCGCTTTATTAGCAGTTTCCAAAGCAAACTGGGCATCTTCAGCGCAACCTTTTGGAATTTCGCCAATTTTCTCGCCAGTTGATGGGCTTAATATGTCAATAGTGCCTTCGGCATACGATTTAACATACTCGCCATTAATAAAGTTTACGTTGTTTTGGAAATTCATAGATTATCTCCCCATCCAGCCGCCATCTACTAAAAGAATGGCGCCATTTACGTAGTTTGCAGCTTCAGAAGCTAAGAAAACAGCAGGACCTTTAAAGTCTTCTGGTTTACCCCAACGTCCTTGTGGAATACGACCTAAAATTGCAGCACTACGTTCAGGGTCGTTACGTAAGGCCTCTGTATTGTCAGTGTCGATATAACCTGGAGCGATAGCGTTTACGTTTACGCCTTTGCCAGCCCATTCATTTGATAATGCCATAACCAACTGACCAATTGCGCCTTTACTTGCCGCATAACCAGGGACAGTAATACCACCTTGGAAAGTTAACAATGAGGCAGTGAAGATAATTTTACCTTCGCCCCGCGCAACCATCTCTTTACCAATTTCACGGCTTAATACAAATTGTGAATTTAAGTTAACGTCGATAACTTTATCCCATAACTCGTCACCATGCTCCGCTGCTGGCGCACGTAAGATAGTGCCTGCGTTATTAATTAAAATATCGATTTTTGGGAAATCGGCTTTTACCTTTTCAATAAAAGCGTATAAAGCTTGGCGATCACCAAAGTCACATTGATACGCTTTAAAGTTGCGGCCTAGTGCTTTAACTTCTTTTTCAACTTCTGAGCCTTCAAGTTCTAAGTTAGCTGAAACCCCAATAATATCCGCACCAGCTTCAGCTAAACCTAACGCAATACCTTTACCAATACCGCGTTTACAGCCAGTAACTAAGGCAACTTTACCTTCTAAACTAAATTTTTCTAACATAATAAAATCTCTTACTTAACTGTAGGCTTACTCAGCATTACATTCAACTAAAGCTTTCATGCCTTGTGGGTTGTTGTCCATGCTCGCAAACGCGTCACCAATATTTGAAAGTGGGTTAACCGAGCTGATAAATGGCGCTACATTTACTTTGCCAGAGGCGATTAAGTCGATTGCCCAGTCAAAATCCTCAGCTTCGTATACACGCGCACCTAATAACTCTAGTTCTTTCCAGAAGAATTGGAATAAATCGATTTCAGGTTTTTGCGAGTGAATAGCAACCATAACGATACGACCACGACGGCCAGCAATTTGAGTCATAGCATCAATTGCAGGCTTAACACCAGATACTTCAAATACAACGTCAGCGCCTTTAGTGCCTGTCCATTCATCAACAAATTTAGCTAAGTCAGTTTCTAATGGATTTACAGATTCAACACCTAACTTTTCAGCAAACGCACGGCGTGATTCATTTGGCTCAGAAACCAAAACATCCGCACCCACACTTTTAGCAACAGCAGCAACTAATTGACCAATTGGACCACCACCTAACACAACCGCTTTTTCACCGGCTTGTAAGCGTGAGCGACGAATGTCATGGCAAGCAACTGATAAAGGCTCGATTAACGCACCTTGTTTTAAGTTAACGTCTGCAGGTAATTTGTGCAAAGTACGCGCTTTAACAGTCCAATTTGATTGGAAAGCACCAGGAGAGTCTATGCCCATAAACTTTAAATTTTGGCAAATATGCGTATAACCTGCCTTACAAGTTGGGCACTCACCACACCAATCTAAAGGTCTAACAACAACCTTTTCGCCAATATTAAACCCTTCGACACCTTCACCAATTTCTGTGATAGTGCCTGACATTTCATGACCTATCGTTTGAGGCGGATTAACTCTAGCGTCCATGACGCCATGATAAATGTGCATATCAGTTCCACAAATACCAACATAACCGACCGCAATTTTCACCTCACCAGCTAGAGGCTTCTGCTCTGTACCAGGGATAATGTTAAATTGTTTACCGCCAATATATTGTGCTGCGATCATAATAATTAACCTCTAAGATTGTTTGACTAAAAATGAATTAACTAACGTTGGATCAAACTCAACCCCTGTTCCTACTACATTAGGTGCTACAGCATTACCTTGTTTATCAAGAACAAAAGGTTGTTTTATATATTCGTGGATAGGAAACGAGTGAACTTCCATATAACCAGCATGAGGTTGAGACGACATCAGCGAAACATGCAACTCATGCATACCATGAGTACAAATTGGCAAATTATTTATATACGCCAATTCTGCGACTTTCATCCAACCAGTAATACCACCAATATTTGATGCATCTGGTTGTAAAAATCCCAATTTTGCCTGCTGGACAGCGTAATTAAATTCATAAACTGTATGCAGGTTTTCCCCCATAGCTAAAGGAATAGAAGTAGCTTGAGCAATTCGAGCATATCCAAGGTAATCATCAGGAATTGTTGGTTCTTCAAACCATTTAATATCATATTTTTCTATTGCTTTCGCAAAGCGAATAGCTGTTTCAACTGGCAATGAATAATTGGCATCAACCATAAAAATAGTATCATCACCAATTAGCTTCCTTACAGATTCAACTCGAGCTACATCTTCACGATAATCAGCCTTACCGACTTTGATTTTTACCCCTTTGAAACCTTTATCTAGATACCCTTGAATATTATTGAGTAATTTTTCTTCTGAAAAGTTTAAGTCAATTCCTCCAGCATAACAGCGAGTCCTGTCATTAGACCCTCCCGCAACTTTCCATAAAGGTTCGCCTAATTGCTTACAACGAATATCCCATAGGGCAATATCTACAGCAGAAATTGCAAAGCTTAATAACCCACCTCTTCCAACATAATGTAAATGGTATGTCATTTCTTCCCATATGTGGCTTATTCGACTTGCATCTTTACCAAGAAGAATAGGTTTTAATTCATCTTCAATTAAAGAATAAATAGCCCGACCACCTTTTCCACCTGTATAGGTATACCCAATGCCTTCAATACCGTTTGAACAAGTAATCTTCGATACAATCACTTCAAAATGAGTATGATCACCATGTTTCGCATCACTTAAAACTTCAGCTAATGGAATTTGGTAATACTCTGTTTTAATAGAACGAATTCTTAAATCTACTGAATGTATACTCGATATATCAGCTTTACTTGTTGAATTGACCATAAACACACCTAAAACATTCACAATTTATATTCAATTGTACATTGTTAACAATATTATTCAAATAATTATATGCCTTTTTCTTAAAATTTTTATAGTAAAAACCTAAGGCATTGATAAAAAAACAAATAAAAACTAGAAATGCTGAACAATCATTCTTAAGTCAGAACTTGATTTACTACTTACTGAACATTATTTTTTATTTTAGATGTATAAGACATTCATTAGGGCTAAGAAGGCATAGCTTAAGTAGATATTTGTCATATAATTTGCTAGCCAATGTTATGCAAAAGTATTAGAATCCTATAATTAATATTAATTAATTTAATGTATATGGTTTACAATCATTTATTCTTTTACATTAAATAGCGGAACCAGATTATGAATAAAAAAATCAAAATAATTCCTGTTCGCGAACAAATAGCAGATGCACTTAGATCCGATATTATTTCTGGCGAATTACAAGCAAATACAAAATTAAATGAACAACAATTAGCTGAACGTTTTGGCGTTTCTAGAGGACCCATTAGGGATGTTTTATTAAAGTTGACGAAAGAAGGATTATTAGTCAGTAAAAATAATGTAGGTTCATCCGTTAGTAGCCCGCTTTCGGCCGATATGCAAAAATTAAGTATAGAAATTCGACGGAAAATTGAAGAATTTGCAATAAAGAACCTAATCGGGCATACCACTGAAAAACAGCTTGAAGATTTAGACTATATAATTGAAAGAATGCAAGAGCATTTTGATAAAGAAGAATTCACTGAGTTGACAAAAGCAGATATTGAATTCCATCAATATATGGTCAATTTAGCTGGAGGAGAAGACCTAGTGAATATCTGGTATCCTATAGTTATGCGTATGCGTATGAACTATCAAAGAATAAAAACATCACAAGCGCTTGTTGACGAACATAAGCATATTGTGGATGGTATCCGTAATGGAGATGTAAAGGAAGCAATAGCAGCTTTACGTAAAAATATAAAATAAATAAAGAGCTTAGTTAACTAAGCTCTTTTAACATTTAACATACTATTTTACAAAATTAACAGGGTAAATTTCTTCGTCATACATATCCCCATTACTTGAAGTAAATGTAGCCCTCAGTGAATAAAAGTGACCTTCCATCAAATCTTGAGTTGGTGCAATGCCATTCAACGGCAGTTTAAATTTCACTATACCGGATAGCGTATTAATTGCACTAGGTTCAGCTAATACAATATCTTTCACCGGAATCCCGTCATGATTAAAGTGGCGTAACCACAAACGAATCCCACCTTCATCAGCTGAAACCACTTTATGACCCGCTCCCGCATGATATTTAACAGTTACCTCTACTTCCTGGGCTACTTTAATTGGCTGGTTAGCAAATTTATTCGCCTCAACAATTTCAATATATGGCTTAATGTAAGGTTGAACTTTAAAGGTCAGTGAAGCCTTCACCTTGTTATCCGCTTTGGCTAGTGCTGAAATCACCACCTCGCCAGCTTGTTTGGCTTCAACTAAACCACTTTCGCTAACGATTGCAATTTCAGTGTTACTGCTTGTCCATTGCAAATCTGCATTATCGGGTTGCAATGGCATAATCAAAGCAGAAATTGACACATTTTTACCTGCTATGATTTCACTTTGCGAAGCGGTTAAAGCAACAGACTGTATGGGTTTAGCGTACCATTTTACAATTTCAAACTCGGCGCTTGCCGATAAACCATTCGCGGCACTGGTTGCGGTAATAGTGGCGTTTTTGCCTAATTCACCAATGGCTTCAACCACACCTGAATCTGACACTTTCAAAACACGCTCATCGCTACTGCTCCAGCTAACGGTTTTATCAGCGTAATTTGGCGAAAAAGTAAGGCTTAACTGGCTGCTTGCACCTTGTCGTATTTTAAAAGATTCAGCCTCAATTGATAATTTCACCGGATCAAGCTTGTTAGTATCAAACAAGGCATTGACCGATTTTTCATTAAACTCAACCGTCTCGCCATTGCGCCATCTCACTGTAATTTTTTCTATCTTGTCAGCTTGTCCTAAACCAAAATGAACAATATTGAGTAAACTCTGTGAGAATATTTCACCTGCAGAGCCAACACGCTTTGTGTATGTTTGACTCGCCGTTTTCACTGTAACTTCAGCAGAGAAAGCATCAATATTCGAGTTAGGCGCGTAACCTACTCTGACCAAAGCGTAATTACCAGCCTGTGACGTTTGGTTGTCGTATAAATACCATTGTCCAAATTCACTACCGCTTAATAAATCCAGATCTCCGTCTAAATCAAAGTCAAAGGCTTGGCCCATATCACCATAGCCTGGTCCACCAACATCATTGGCACCATGCATGGTCAAAGTTTCAAAACGAGATTGCCCTGTATTAACTAGCATTAAATCTGAAATTCTGTGACCAACATTGCCCCAACGGTAAACAAACAAATCTTGCATCCCGTCGTTGTTAAAGTCGCCGTGGGTTACACCCATTGAATTGCCGCCTGGTGCGATATTCCACTGTTCTGAAACATCTACAAATTTACCGTTATCGTTTCTTAATAGGTAGTCTTGGAGGTTACGATTTTGTGGGATAAATTTAGGGGTAAAGCCTGTAACGCCGGTTAAATTAAAGCGGTATGACCAGAAAATATCATCTTCACGGACTAAAGCTGCCTTCCAGCGACCGTCACCCAAATAACCAAAATAAACACCGTTTTCAGTAAAGTCATCTGGCCAGCCGTTTGCTTGTTCGGCTGTGAATTCAAAAGTCTCACCGCTAGGAACTGGCGTTTTAGTTTTGCCTTTACCCAAGAATATTGGATAAGCCTTACCGCGATAGCCTTTTTGACCTAAATAGTAGTAATAATCCAGTTTAAGCTGACCTTCAGAGGTAAATTCCCATTCGTCTACACCGGCATAACCACGCGGTTTAACCGACAATACTTGGCTGTCTGGGTCAAAATCAACCGACGGTGTTTCGCCTTCGCCATGCTCGAATTCATAACCTCGGGCAATATATAAATCTAAGTCACCGTCGTTATCTATATCAATATCGGTAATAGCATTAATATGCAGTGCATCAGCAACCGCTTGTGGGAATTGATCATTAATGCGAGTAAAAGTAAAGTCGCCATTGCCGAGCCAAGCTGAAAAACCAACAGGTTCGGAATGGCCGAATAAAATAATATCTTCAATATGATCGCCATTTAAATCTGTCACTAAAGCGCGCTCAGGTCTTTGATCCTGAATGCCCTCTACTGATTTAAACTTAAATTTACCTTGGCCATTATTTTCGTAAAAAAAGTGTTGTGGTGTTTCATTGGCAAGGCCAGTTTCATTGACAATTAAAAAGTCCAGATCGCCATCTAAATCGAAATCGCCCCATCTGGCACCTCGACCGCGGCCACCACGATCAATACCAATATCACCGGTATAGCGGATTAGTTCATTATTGTCGTTTAAATAAAAATTAGAGCGAGATGGATTTTTCCCATTACCGCCGCCCTGTGTCAGAATTAAATCTAAATCGCCATCAAGGTCATAATCTGCCAGTGCAGTGCCGTGTAAATCTTGCATAAACCAGCGCGATAAATCTTTATGATGTTTTTTGAATGTGCCATCACCGTTATTCCAATACAACTTACTGGTTTCGGCATTATGGTTATTGGCAATAAAATCATAATCACCGTCATTATCAATATCCGCAATACTAGGGCCACCGTATTTAATAGAATCAGCTTTATCTAACCCTGCCTGAACAGAAATATCTTGATACTTTGGTACAACTAAATCATTCACATCAACCAATTTAAACTGATTGATAGTTAAATCGGCAGCCAAGCTCTTAATTTTAAGCTCTACCGCACCAGCTTGCTCAAATTGCACCAAAGCATTTAACACTTGCTGTCCTTGCTTAGGTACGTTCAAACTGTCTACTAATAATTGTCCGTTTGCGTACACGCTAACAGTGGCATAACTCGCCGAATTAGTAACATCTAAAATCAATTTTTTAGTTAAACTGCCTGAAACTATATAACCTTGCGTGTATGCGTTACTAGGCGTAATTACAAATGAAGATTGAACCTGTTCGCTGTTTCCGCAAGTGCTCAGTCCAATAAATGTTGCAGCTAATAAGGGGAAAATTCGAACAAAAGGTTTTAGTTTTAAGTTAGCCATATATGTCTCATTTTTCAGAATGTCAGAAATAACAAAACTCACGTCCATGTGAGTTTTGTTGGGGGAGATGGTTACTGATTATTTTTGTTTTAAATCACCAAATCTTCGCTCGTACAGCTCTTCGTGTAATTCGCGTGCCGCTTTAACCATAGCGTTATAAGGCACGTCGGTTACCGATACAAAGCCAACGTTGTAGTTTTCACCGTCGTATGCGCGACCGGTAATTGGAGAATCTAGATATTGAAACCAATGTGCCCCAATAAAATAGTCATTATCTATAATCGAGTGCATGTAATCCTTGTACATTCTTGCTCTATCTTCTTGGTTAGCAGCGTGAACCAATCCAGGGTGGAAGAAGCCTGATGCTGTTGTACCCATATGGAATTCACCAATTACAGTTGGCATATCTAGATCTTCTAAAAACGCCCATTTTTTCTTGGTTAAACCTTCTTTGTACAAATTAAAGCTGACTACATCGACATATTTTTTCGATGCCTGAACAACAGGCATAGGCATACCCCAATCGGCAAATCGAACCCCCATGTACATATGGTTTGGCATATATTTTTCGAGTTTAGCGTCGACAATTCGGAAATATTCACTTGCGTATTCAAATAAAAGTTTTTCGTAATCGGCAACTTGTTGCGCGTTGGCTTCGTCTAACTTACTATTAAAGCTCCCTTGTTGAAACGCATCCCAAGAAGCTATATTTGTATTCCAAGCTTGGTTTAACTTAGCAATATTTTCATATTTAGCCCGCATTTGTTCAGTAAACATATTTTTAGTCGGTGATTCAGCACCGTTTTGCGTGAGCGTATGGATGACAATCCCCAACTCAGTTGTTTTCGATTCAGGACGTCCCCAACTTTTTTCATTGTCAATGAAAACCCCTACACACCATGGGCTGTTGTTTACTTCTTTGGCAACTTGTTTAATTGTTGCATCAGCACGCTCTTCAAACTTAGGATCAAATACATCTGGCAATCCACCCCAGAAATCATTACCACTAGAAACAGTTTTAAAGTCACCGATTATCCAACCGTTTGCGAAATATGGTATACGAGCATTGTCGTAATACATAGGATCGATCCAATTACCGAACGAAGTAAACCCCCAGCTCAACATGCGATCCACTGTTACTTTTGACCAGTCCTCAAGGTAAGAATAAGGGGTCGTTTCACCATATTTACGTTCTAAGTTTGCCATGTAAAAACTAAATACTTCACCACGCTCAAGTGGGCCCGAGTGGGCACCACGGCGATAACCATAACTGCTAGCTAATGGATCGTTGTAATCAGGTAACCACTCAAACATGTTAGCCCGTGTTTCAGAAACTAACTTGCGCGTAGGGATAGCATTTTTTGGAGGTGGGTTTAACCCTTGAGAATCTTCTGGGGTTAGCTCGTCGGCGCTACGTTGGTTTATAACGTTTTGATCAAAATCATAACCTGTAAGGGTAGTCGCATTCGACATCCTAACGTTATCAATGCCCGTAGTGAAATATAAATAACCTTCAGGATCAACTAACGACCATTTATCACCAACTTTTTCAGTTCTAAAGTAACCAGTCGCGGCTAATTTAGGGCCCTCTTTCCAGCCACTGAATTTAGAACGGTCAGATAATTTTTCGCCATTATTTAAACGTGCGAGTTCCTTTTCTTTTACTTCAAGAAGCTCTTTTTCAGAATGAATTTTTTCTTCATATTCCAAACGAGTTGGTTGACCAAATTTATCAACTATACCTTCTAGGTATTGTTTATTCATTTTAGGGTTAGGCATCACCCTAACATTATCTATTGTTACTTCTTTGTCATGTAAGTTGTATTGAACACTTAATGAAATTTGTTTTATGCCTTTGGTATCGAGATTTTTTGTCCCCCACATCCAAATAAATTGTACTTGGTCTGATTCCCAAGTTGCAGGGTTAGAACGCAAACCTGAACTTAAATTCAATTCAACATTTTCACCGTGTTTATTATCTGGGCTAACTAAATCGTGACCGGCCATTTTTGAATAGTAGGTTTTAGCACTACCTACTGGTACATTGACACTACGAGTATAAACTTGACCATTATGATCATATACATTCAAAAATAATTGGGTTGAATATTGCCCTTGATTAGAGATATCAAATGCAATGCTGAAACTATCTAAGTCGCTCCAATCCCAAGCTTGAGTCGGAGTAAAATTAATTGCCGAATACTCATGTTTTTTAGAATGAAATTTAACATTCAGCGCTTTATTACCTTTGGTAACACCTTTCGAGACGACACTCCCCTCTGCATTAATAAGCTGGACTTCAACAGGTAGCGTAGCTGATTCAAAATCAAATAAAGTCTTTTCTAAAGGTTGCTCTTGTACCTCATTTGTTTGACACCCAAGTAATGCCATACTGGCAACAGAAAGTGCCGATAGCGTAAAGTTTTTATTTTTTCGATCTATATAACTTAATTTTTTCATAACCCAACGACCTCTATGGTGTATCTTAACACTTAAAAATTGTAGATAGTTAACAATAACGAGTAAAAAATGTAAAGTATTTATTAAACATATTGACATATTTATATTTTGTATACATTCTACAATTAATGTTAATTAATAACCGAGCTTTAAACATGAAATTACAAATTTTAGTATTAATAAAGATGATGAGAGCTGTAATTATCATGCTTTCTTTTTCTTCGATGGCTTTAATTGCAGATCCTGTATCTGATTTTTTAAATGAAGGTAAAGCTACTCCTCCTTGGAAATTAAGTATAGGGAATGCTCTAGCTTGGGGAATACCAATTGAGAATCAAGCAGGTAAAACTAAACGAGGTAACTTAACTGTCGAACCAATTAGTATAGAAAAAGAGAATGATGCAATAAAAGTAAAATGGCGCGGGAGAAATAAACAAGCTGCTTGGTTTTCAAATATAACACTTAATAGCCATAAAATAGATCTATCTTCTGTAGAAAATGTTGCTGCACTTGAAATTCAACTAAGAATAATCGAGTTGCCGAGCTCAATTGCTAAAATAGCTATGCGTTGTAACTGGTCTAATAAATGTGAAAGCGAACTGGCATTAAATCCTATTTTCAATCAAATGCCTAAAAACGAATGGACGGCACTCACTTTACCATTAAACTGTTTTAACAAAGACGGGAATTTTGATTTCAAAAATCTAACAGATATTTTTTCAATCTCCACTCAAGGGAAAATGGAGTTAGATTTGGCCAAAGCATATTTAGTTGCATTGCCAGAAGGAAGCAAAGGTTGTAAATAATTATTTGTGTGATTCATAGAGATCGTTTCAATCTGGCGATCTCTAAATCACGTTTATAGTTAGCATCTTGAATCCTTTCAGCAGAAGGCGCATCCAATTGTAGTAATGCTGCCACTCTGCGATCTGTTCATCCAAATCTTCAGAGTGAACATCAATGGTCGCATAAAACTCTGTTTTATCAGTTTTCTGAGAACGCTTAACTTTTCCATTTAAGTGGGGAGAACTAGGCTTATTTGGGCGAAACTTTATTCCCAGCTCCATCAAATATTTTTGTACTTTTTCAGCAAAAAATTCTCGGCCTCGATCAGTTTGAATTCGCTGAATCGGAAATGGCATTTCTTCTACTACATGCCCGATAAAATCAAGAGTATTTGCAGCTGTACGACGCTTATAAACCCTTAGAACACGGTAACGAGTGCAGTCATCTACCGAGGTATATTGGTAAAGTCCTGGCGCTAGCTTACACGTATCCATTTGAACTCTGTCACCAGGTAAAGGACGTTCGTATCTAATGTAATCAAGTTTACGACGATACTTTTTAACTGGTTAAACATCGTTTTTTGCTAGAACCTTTTGAATCGTAGCCATAGATAACGATATCTCATGAAGCCTTCCTTACTCACTTTCAAGACGTCTTGCACCTAAATTTTTAGCTCTTCTTAATTCAAGAATTATTGACTCTACTTTTAATGAAACTTTTTGATTAGGTGAGTTATGAGGACGCCTACTTTGGCTATGGAGGCCATCATCCACCACTTTCGTAGTGTTGGTCTAGTATGCCACATCTGCGGCATACTAGACCTGCATCATTTGTTTCTTCGTATAGCTTAACCCAAGTAAGCCGTTGTTGAATTTCTCTGTTCATAGATAGAGATTATATTGAAATGATGTCTATGAATCACACATATCATTTTTTAGTGCTATCGTATTAATATTATGGAGAAGCCAGATACAGTGAACTAATTAAGGCAGGTGTTAAATCCATATTCAGTTTTGACCTCACGTCTCACTTTAACTGACTAAAAACGAGGATTTGCAATTGAAAATATAATCACCGTCTTTAGGCTGAAAATCACTGAATTACGGTTTATAAAACTTTCTGAAAGAAATTACACTAACTTTACCCACATTAAATCACATTGTAGATAATGACTTATTTTTTAACCTCTTTTAATAATAATTAAAAAATGCAGAATTATTATATTCTCTTGCCACCATGCTCAAAGTTATATTATTTTCATACTGCCGAGGCAAAATTTCAAATCGATATATTACAAAAGCTTGTTAAATCAATTTACTTAAACCCCACAAAAATATCGCATGTGATTTTTTTAGAAAGGTTAGATTTATTCAACATCCTATACTTCATTCATATTATCTATTAATGATAATATTTTATTTTTCTTTTCTAACGAAAGATCTTTCGATAACTTTATTGTTACAGAACCATCTCGCGCATTAGTGACTTTTATGTGGGATATATTGTTCTTTGTTTGTCCATCTAACATTTTCTTAAACGCACTAATAACTAAAGTAGGAGTAGATAAAGGTAATCGAAATGTAAGATCTTCTTTGTTGATATCTCTTTCTATAACCTGCCGATATATAGAAGTTAAAGCTTTTAAGTTCCTTATTGACCAATCTAAATTTTTACTACTATCTTTTATCCAATCAGGTAATTTAGCAACGCTAAATTTTAAGTGCATTAAAGTTCGATCCATATTATTCATTCTAGAGTATACTTCTACACTTAATGTAGGATCTAACTCTTTCATTTTTATATATTTATCATACAGATAATCGCATTCACCGATTGCATCAACTTGCTTTCTTCCTGAATTTTCTATTTCAGCAATTTCTTGAGCATCTTTATCTGTCATATTTTCATAAAGATCTATGACTAGTTCTAAACCGCTTTCAATACAGCATCTTCGACGTCTTGAACCGGCTATAACTTCGATTTTACCCTCAGAGTTTATACGGGCATCTACAGCTTGAGTATTCCCCCCTGATTTTTCTATTAAAGGTAGGAGGTCATTTATATCTTTATCTCTTGAAAAGTTTCTTGGATTTCCCTCCCATAAAACTGTATCACTAGCTTTCTTTACAATTCGAACTCCATATATTGTTTTTCTTGCTAATTTTTTTTGAATTTTACCATTTTCAATGATATTCTCTTTTTCTTTAATTAAATCTTGTTCTTGTTTCTTAATCTCTGATGGGTATTTTGCTGTTTTTCCTTCCAGCAAATCTAAGTTAAGTTTCTTTACCATTTCAAAAACCTTTCAATTATATAATACTGTAGAACGTGTTCTACATTAAGTTAACGTCTAATTCGGTTATGTGTTAACTTTCTTTTTCCTTGAATTTCATCAAATAATATTTCGTACATACTCCTCTTGGGATGTTTAATATCGGCTAGCATTAACCCTTCGTCTTGTATTTTTTTCATTTTTTTTACAACCGTTATAGTTGCAGAGGATAAACTTGCATGTGATTCTAGATGTTTAGATACAGCCTTTGCATCCATGACTAGATCTTTAGAATTATGATCCGCTCCAACCACTAATAATCTAGCATCAATCATATAATCAGAGATCAATTCTGATACCATATCTTCAGTATCTATAATAACTTTCAATGTCGGTACCAGTTGATCCATATCAACCTGACATGGTTGAAAGGGCATATAGATCACATCAGAAACTTGAATCGCAGAAGTAAAAGCTTTATTTTCATATCCACCTGTATCAACAAATACATAATCGTAATTTTCATCCAAAGCTTGCAAATCTTTACCAACAGAATCATCCGGCCTTTTCAACTCACTTTTAATGAATGGATACTCTTCAATGCCTTGTTTCAGTCTTTCTGAATTCGTTTCATTTCTTCTTCTTAGATATGTATTCGATGTTTCATTAGTATCAGCATCTACTACACACACACGGTAACCTTTATGTGCAGCCACACAAGCGGTATTTAAGAGAGTTGTACTTTTCCATACCCCCCCTTTTTTATTACCAAATGTAATAACCATTTAAATTCTCCATAGATAAACTATTTTTTTATAAATTTTCACTATTATATATTTATTCTTATTAATATCCATATATTTCGTATTTTCATTTAGTGTAGAACACGTTCTACACTATTGAGGGTAACTAGCTTGTATTAAATATAATATTCAAACACAAAATTAAGTGTGTAGAACGCGTTCTACACATCTCAAAACAATATTAAGAATTGACGGTTGGTAAATAACAATCAATTCTGACGTATAGTTTAAATGCACACTAGCTTAGACGTAATTCTGATAGATGATATTTCTATTCGAACCATCAATCGATAGTTTACCTAATCAAAATTGGTGAAAAACAGCAAAATATACCATTTAGAATCAACTACAGTGAGGTAATGATAACTATAAAAGTATTTCATCTTTAGATTAGCTTGAGTTCAAAACCGAGTATGTTTAACTAGCAAGGGAAAAGCATAATGGACTGGATTTATGAGTTTAAGCTTCATCAGATGATAGATACAATGACAGGGTTAATTTAATAGTTATTCCAAAAGAAAAAAGTATTGCTAATAATTCCATTTTTAATTTTTGGCAACATTCTAATTAATAGGAAAATGCCAGAATGGACAACGTTGTCTTTCGTTTGGGAACCGACATACCCATTTCCCAATAAAGTAAATGACTAGTCGGTATTGGTGAATAAAGAGAGAAGTAGGGTATTAATATTATTTATATATTTGATTAAGCAAATCAACCGTATATGGTTCCACCATTTATTTAATAACACATAAAGTAGAAGGATATACGTTAAAAGGGGAATAAAGTACGAGCTCCACATCGTTTATTCTTCTTCTTTCTGAGCGTTTTTTTTCCCCTATTTATAAGTAAACCTTTCCCTTTAAAACGTTTATCTTTCCTCTTTTTAAGAGTATTTTATTCCACCTTAAAGTAAAAGCTTCCTCTTTAAACACCTAAGCTATTGATTTTATTAATGCTAGGCTAGATCTAGATCAGATCTTTTTATTTTTTATTTAAATAATTAGATCTTATAAAAATTGAGATTCAGACTTACAAATAAATAGTCATCTATAATATGGAAATTTGCAGTCTAAATCCCAAGTAAATATTTTCATCTAAGGTCAGCTATTATTCGTTAATAGAGATAAAGGTTATTAAAATACAATGTTTTGTTGATAACCAAAGGCATTGTATATAAAAAAATATCGTATTTACTTCCACTTTACGTAATCGAACATGATAATAAGGTGGAAGAAAATACGACCACAAATTTGACTAATTATATAGTTAATGTATAAAAATCGATTAATCATTAGTATTAAACATCTTTAGCACACTGTATGCAAAATCAAGAATCAATAGAAAATATTGTTGTAAAAAGTGACAGAGTCGTATCCTTTGCTACGCCTGGAGGGAGTATCACATCTTCCCTTTATAAATGCATGAACGCAGTAATATTGGCGCTACAGAATGATGTAAGACAAAGATTTGATAATTTTGATGATGTAGAAGAAGTATATAGTGACCGAGTATATGATATTCAATTGCCTGTAATAAAATTTATAGAGTATATGGAGTGGAAATCAAATAATAGGCAAGGTGCAAGGCGAGCTATTAGTTTATTAAAAGATTTAAGGGTTGAATGGGATGTTTTAGAGTCTCAAGATGGGAAAGGGAATAAAGTAGGGGGGGCAAGTATTGGGTTTCAAAACTATGTTTCCAGAGCTGAAATAAATGATGGGATTCTTTCTATACGATTGGATCCAGATATTAGACGAACTTTATTAAATACTTCAGAAGCAACATCTCTTGGTGTTGATTTAAGAATCGCTAACGGTGCTTGGTCTGATAAGTATACTCCAATATTATATGAACATTGTTTACTCTTTATAAGAGATGGTCAACGAAGATTTGAGTTAACTGTCCCTATGTTTAGAGAAATAATGAACGTCCCTTACACTATAGAAAATGGCGAAAAAGTATGGACTTACCCAAATTTTAAGGATTTACGTAAATATGTAATCCAAAAGGCGATAAATAATATAAACAGTTTAGAGTTTTTAGATTTTAGAGTCGAAGCTGCTTATGTAGGTAAACCTATTCGTATTATTTCATTTTTTATCAGAAATAAAATACCGTCGTATGCAGAAACACCAGAATATAAAAATTTAAAACAGGACGCGTTAATGCTTTTAGATGAGCGTTGTCTTGAAGCTACATGTAGAGTCTTTTTTAATAAACTAGAAAACTCAGAATTATATTTTGATGAAGAAATTAGTGTTAAACATTTACACTATATAAAGTTTAATATTGAACTTTATGATAAATATGCAACTACAAAGAAAAAACCTTTAGATTACTTTAAGACTTGTTTAAATAATAATTTTGATGCATTTGAAAATGAGTGGATCAAGATACAAAACGAAATGAAATTATTACAAGCTAAAGAGAGTCAAAGAAAGAGGGTGCTCGCTGCTAAACAAAGAGAACAATTGGAGAAGATTGAAGCAGACGCCATAAGAAATTATAAAAAAGAAGTTGCTGATGCTTACCTAAACTCATTATCTGATCTGGAAAAAGATAGCTTTTTTCGTGAAGTTAACGAATATGCGATACGAAAGAACCCAATGATAAAGCCAAAAACTCCTGGATATGATGCTTTACTAAGAATTTACTTATTTGAAGTTCGTTCGCCTGAGTTGCTTGATCCAAAAAAATTAGAAAAACGTGTTGCTGATGCTCAGGATGAATTTTGGAGTACTATAGAAAAAGATTAGTCGTTTTTCCTACCGTTTTTAAGTTGACTGTAGATATAAAGGTGGAGGAAAAAACGTATCTTTCCGACATCCAGTCGTTTTTCCTACCGCTTTAAGTTGACTGTAGATATAAAGGTGGAAGAAAAAACGTATCTTTCCGACA
>NZ_JAOPFU010000129.1 GCF_025515275.1 Catenovulum sp. 2E275 | reverse complement strand
ACATATAGCCATCCTTGTTGTGTACGGACAAATGTAATATCACCCGACCAATGTGTGTTTAACGACTCAGGATTAAATTGTCTATTCAGTGTATTCGGCGCAATCACAGACGCTTTGCCACCAACTGGATACTTATGTTGTTTAGGTCGCTTAGCAATTAGCTTGAGCCGTTTCATAAAACGGCGAACTTTATCAATACCCAATTTAAAGCCCATATCTAACAGCTCAGATAACATCCTGCGTTTGCCGTAAGTTGCATCCATATCATTGTGAATATGCTTCATAGCGGCTTCTAAACCTACTTTCTCTGCGTCAATCGACTTGGGTTTTAATCGATAATAAAACGAGCTAGAAGCTAATTTTAAACAACGGCATATCTGCTGTACTTGATGACCAGCCTTCTTCAGCTTTACCGCGATTTGCTGCCGCTGTTCATTTCCATAGCGAAGAAGGCTGACGCTTTTTTTAATAAGGCATTGTCACTTTCTAACTGTTTAACTTGTTTTTCTAACTGCTGAATACGT
>NZ_JAOPFU010000128.1 GCF_025515275.1 Catenovulum sp. 2E275 | reverse complement strand
TCTCAATTTATCAACTAATCGATAAATATCAGATACGACAACTGTATGAATTAAATGCCCATTTTCGGTGGTACTTGACGCGAATTTTGGCCTTTGCCCCAACTTTAATGCCTTAATTCTCCATAATTCGCCAGTTTCTCTATATTGTGTACCTGATGTTTGTTTAAATAGTGGCGAATCTGGCGCCCGGATACAAACGCCGCTATCGTTGTAAAGTGCAGCACGCTGTCACAACTGAGCGCTTTAAAAATAATGTTAGTTTCGCAGCACCACTGAATCTCTCGGCTTGATGTGATGCCTTTAGAATAGGCAAATAAAATGATTTTTAACAAGACTGACGGATCATAAGCCGGACGACCGTTATCATCATTTTTATATCTGGGATAAAACACACTTAAATCGAGTTTGTGTTCAATTAGATAATGAATGGCATGTTCAAATGTACCGGCTTGTAATTGGTCTTGATAGTTAATGATGACCATGCTGGTTTGGTTGTAGTTGGCTGGAATAAACTTAGGCAAAATCAATCTCCTATGAAGATTTGATAA
>NZ_JAOPFU010000127.1 GCF_025515275.1 Catenovulum sp. 2E275 | reverse complement strand
AGTACGGTTTTCATTAGTTGGTAGGCTTCGCAGATAAGTTGCATGTCGCCGTATTCGATACCATTGTGAACCATTTTGACAAAGTGACCTGCACCACCGTCACCTACCCAGTCACAACAAGGGACGGTTAGGTTGCCGTTGTCGTCTGCAACTTTGGCTGATATGCCTTGGAAGATGTCTTTCACGTGTGGCCATGCGGCTTTGTCGCCACCTGGCATGATAGATGGACCGGTTAATGCGCCTTCTTCACCACCTGATACACCTGAGCCGATGTAATGCAGACCTTTTTCGGCTAAATAGGCAGTACGTCTGTCTGAATCTGGGAAGTGTGAGTTACCACCATCTATGATGATGTCGCCGGCTTCTAAATGGGGAATTAGTTGTTCAATAAAGTCGTCAACGACTTGCCCTGCTTTTACCATTAACATGACTTTGCGTGGTTTTTCTAATGAGGCAACAAGTTCTTCTACGCTTTGTGCACCGCGGATGTTTTTACCTGCTGCGCGGCCGTTTAAGAATTTTTCAACTTTGTCGTAACTACGGTTGTAAGC
>NZ_JAOPFU010000126.1 GCF_025515275.1 Catenovulum sp. 2E275 | reverse complement strand
GCTTACAACCGTAGTTACGACAAAGTTGAAAAATTCTTAAACGGCCGCGCAGCAGGTAAAAACATCCGCGGTGCACAAAGCGTAGAAGAACTTGTAGCCTCATTAGAAAAACCACGCAAAGTCATGTTAATGGTAAAAGCAGGGCAAGTAGTTGACGACTTTATTGAACAACTTATCCCACATTTAGAAGCCGGCGACATCATCATCGATGGCGGTAACTCACATTTCCCAGATTCAGACAGACGTACAGCCTATTTAGCCGAAAAAGGTCTGCATTACATTGGCTCAGGTGTATCAGGTGGTGAAGAAGGCGCATTAACCGGTCCATCTATCATGCCAGGTGGCGACAAAGCCGCATGGCCACACGTAAAAGACATCTTCCAAGGCATATCAGCCAAAGTTGCAGACGACAACGGCAACCTAACCGTCCCTTGTTGTGACTGGGTAGGTGATGGCGGTGCAGGTCACTTTGTCAAAATGGTTCACAATGGTATCGAATACGGCGACATGCAACTTATCTGCGAAGCCTACCAACTAATGAAAACCGTACT
>NZ_JAOPFU010000125.1 GCF_025515275.1 Catenovulum sp. 2E275 | reverse complement strand
TCAATGGTTACAAATTTATTGTAACGGATTTATGGACTGACTACCTTCTGCGAGGTGATATCGTAAAATCAACTAATTTTGCAAGAAGTCGGATGAATGACTTTCGTAAAATTAAGTATAAATCTTCTACCGGTTACAGAAAACTAAGGCCTTTAGACACAGTTCAGTGGCATACCCAAGCCAAAGCATTTATCAAAAATGAATTAGATAATTGCCAACATGAAATTCCTATTTTGGTATCTCATCATCTAACCTCTCCGATTCAAGTAGAGCCTGAGTATCAAGATTCAGATTACTCGCCAGCATATGCTAGTGATATGCATACCTTTTTTAATCAATGTAAAACAAAACCAATATTGGCCATAAATGGGCACAGCCATTTTTGTAATTTCACTTTAGATAACCAGATTTATTACTTCAGCAATACTTACGGTTATCACAATATTGATGAAAAACCAGAATTTGATAGCCAAGCTAAAATTGTAATTAACGGTACCAATGTTGACCTAGTAAAGAAGTCAACTCCGATTTTGAACCTAGCTATTAGTAAAA
>NZ_JAOPFU010000124.1 GCF_025515275.1 Catenovulum sp. 2E275 | reverse complement strand
TCCAGCAGTCAGCAGATGGCATAGTAGCCAAACGCCCATCGTAATGGATGGGACATGGTGAAGGCCTGAACATTTAACCGAAGGAATACTTCATGTCTTACTTACATAACGATACGCCACCGCCCTGTGGTTCTGGTATGCAGCGTAATGCATTACAATCAACCTTCAACTTTGATTTATTCGAACAAGTCTTATCAAACGATAATCTTCAACATGCATGGAAGCAAGTTAAAGCCAATAAAGGCGCAGCAGGTGTTGATGGGATGAAAACAGACCAGTTTATCGATTGGGCCAAACAACACTGGAAACAGTGCAAGACTCAATTGAGCAATGGCACATATCGCCCACAACCCGTTAAACGTGTTGAAATTGATAAACCTGATGGGGGCAAACGACAACTCGGTATACCCACTGTGGTTGACCGAGTGATTCAACAAGCCATTACTCAGGTTCTATCGCCCATCATTGATAACAGCTTTGGTTTTAGGCCAAACCGTAACGGCCAACAGGCAGTGAAGCAAGTACAACAAATCATTAAATCTAAACGCAATATTGCGGTAG
>NZ_JAOPFU010000123.1 GCF_025515275.1 Catenovulum sp. 2E275 | reverse complement strand
TCACTTCACGGTGGTGCATCAAAAATAACTGTAGGTACTCAGTCTGAACTTGCAGGTAAAGTAGGTGAAACTATCACGGTTGATATTCCAGCCGGGACAACGACATCTTTCTTACAATTGCGTACAGAAAGTAATTTCTCGGTAACGATTGACGACTTAGTGATTACACCAATTACCCCGGTTACTAATGATATGACAGAAGATTTTAGCGCAGCAGATCGAGCAACATTCTTTAGTGCTGACTATAAATCTTTATCAACCGATAGTTCATTACCGCTTTATATCAAAACCGGTGGTAATGTTGACCCAGTAAATGGTGAGTTAGTGATTAACGCTGGTCGTTTCACAATCGGTGATACTGGTACTGAAACAACAGCTGAAGGTGTTGCGCCTAAAGGTACACTTGATTTATCAAATGGTGCTACCGTTAGCTTTAAGTTATTAGCAGCAGAAGGCGAAGAGAAAGGCTTCTTTATCTACTTAGATAACAATACCTCAGGCAGTTCTAATTCACTTCACGGTGGTGCATCAAAAATAACTGTAGGTACTCAGTCTGAACTTGCAGG
>NZ_JAOPFU010000122.1 GCF_025515275.1 Catenovulum sp. 2E275 | reverse complement strand
TCCAGCAGTCAGCAGATGGCATAGTAGCCAAACGCCCATCGTAATGGATGGGACATGGTGAAGGCCTGAACATTTAACCGAAGGAATACTTCATGAATTACTTACATAACGATACGCCACAGTCCTGTGATTCTGGTATGCAGCGTAATGCATTGCAATCAACCTTCAACTTTGATTTATTCGAACAAGTCTTATCAAACGATAATATTCAACATGCATGGAAGCAAGTTAAAGCCAATAAAGGCGCAGCAGGTGTTGATGGGATGAAAATAGACCAGTTTATCGATTGGGCAAAGCAACACTGGCAACAGTGCAATACCCAATTGAGCAATGGCAGATATCGCCCACAACCCGTTAAACGTGTTGAAATTGATAAACCTGATGGGGGCAAACGACAACTCGGAATACCCACTGTGGTTGACCGAGTGATTCAACAAGCCATTACTCAGGTTTTATCGCTCATCATTGATAACACATTTTCTGATAACAGCTTTGGTTTTAGGCCAAACCGTAACGGCCAACAGGCAGTGAAGCAAGTACAACAAATCATTAAATCTAAACGCAATATTGCGGTAG
>NZ_JAOPFU010000121.1 GCF_025515275.1 Catenovulum sp. 2E275 | reverse complement strand
CCTCACTGTACGGAATGACGAGTTTTATAACCATCCCGATATGTTGTGAAGGTTATTCCAAGTTTTATACAACTTGTCATTCCCGAGACGTCGGGAATCTTATGCATGCGGTAGTGTTGTTTAAATTTTATGTTGTTTGGCAGTCGCTATTAGGAGATTCTGTATCACGTTCGTTCCTCACTGTACGGAATGACGAGTTTTATAACCATCCCGATATGTTGTGAATGTTATTCCAAGTTTTATACAACTTGTCATTTTGTCATTCCCGAGACGTCGGGAATCTTATGCATGCGGTAGTGTTGTTTAAATTTTATGTTGTTTGGTTAGTCGCTATTAGGAGATTCCGTATCACGCTCGTTCCTCACTGTACGGAATGACGAGTTTTATAACCATCCCGATATGTTGCGAAGGTTATTCCAAGTTTTATACAACTTGTCATTCCCGAGACGTCGGGAATCTTATGCAAGCGGTAGTGTTGTTTAAATTTTATGTTGTTTGGTAGTCGCTATTAGGAGATTCCGTATCACGTTCGTTCCTCACTGTACGGAATGACGAGTTTTATAACCATCCCGATATGTTGTGAAGGTTATTCCAAGTTTTATACA
>NZ_JAOPFU010000120.1 GCF_025515275.1 Catenovulum sp. 2E275 | reverse complement strand
TTATCAGGCTGTGGTAGCAGTAGTGGTGAAGATGAAACGATCAGACCCATTGCGGTAGCTGATTTATCGTCAGAGCGATTATCACCAGCAGATACACTGACATTAAGCAGTGTAGCCAGTACAACAGAAAATGAAGCAATTCAATCTTGGTTGTGGGATTTATCCGTTGCACCAGAGAGCAACGCAGTCACAATTGCAAATGCCGATGCAGCGCAAGCCAGCTTTACGCCAACCGAGCCGGGTGATTATCAGGTTTGTTTAACGGTAACGGACAATAAAGCGCAATCAGTGCCAGATTGTGCGGATTTTATTGTGATTAACCCAAATCCAACAGCGGTTATTAATCCAATTAGCTCAACGGTTGGGCAGCGAGTACAGTTAGACGGTTCAGACAGTTTACCGCCAACCGATGGAGATAGTGACTTTTTAACTTACCAATGGAGCATTGACTCCATGCCAGAGGGCAGTGCAGTTGCACTAGACGACGCTGCAATTGCAAAACCACGAATTACTACAGATTTAGAAGGTAACTACGAGTTAAGTTTAACTGTAGGTTATTTAGATAAAATCAGTGAAACAACACACTATACAGTCTCGGCTAGTTATGTGAATACCGCACCTGTACCTGTTATTGATATTCAAGGTGGAGATATTAACGCTTGGGTATTAGGCGAAACGGCTACTTTTGATGGCAGTGGTTCTACCGATGCTGATGACGATGATTTGCAATACCG
>NZ_JAOPFU010000011.1 GCF_025515275.1 Catenovulum sp. 2E275 | reverse complement strand
CTCACCAATCGCGATGGACGAAGGTTTACGTTTCGCAATCCGCGAAGGTGGCCGTACAGTAGGTGCTGGCGTTGTTGCTAAAATCTTTGCATAATTAATTTTTAATTATTGTGTTAAAAAGGCGCCTTTTGGCGCCTTTTTTGTTTTACAATGCTGCTACTCTTTTTTGTTAATAGGCTGTTGTATGTTAAAAAAAACCGGAAAATTATCTTGGCCTGAACGAGTTGCTCGAATTGTTAACCGTTTTGGTACATTACGCGTTAGCTTATTCTTTTTTGCCTTAGCATTTGGTTTCACCGCTTTAGAAGTTACTTTATTAAACTATTTTTTATATGGTGAAGTTGTATTAAGAGACTATCTTGATCCTGTTTTATTAACTTTATTAACCATGCCATGGGTATTATATTTTATCTCAGAGTTAGTTAGGCGCTTAGAGCGCTCACGTGAACATTTGACCCAAGTGATAGAGCAACTTGAGGCACTTCGTAAGCAAGATAAAGCCTCGGCTTCTAATCTTCGCCACAATATTCAGCAGCTAAATTATGAAATAGAAGAAAGAAAAAGAGCTGAGTTACAGCGTGAAGAAGCCATTCGTTTATTAAAACAGCAAATAGAAGAACGTCAAAAAACTCAGCAAAACTTATACGAACAATCCATTTTATTACGCTCCGCTTTTGATTGTTCCCCTGATATTATTTATTACCGTGATGAAAATGGGCGTTTCTCTGGTTGCAACCGTTCATTTGAAGAGTTAACTGGTAAAACAGAAAAAGAAATGATCGGGCTAACACCATGGGATGTTTACTCTGAGGATATTGCTGAGAAAGTAGTTGCTTCAGATAGAGAAGTTTTAGCCAGTAATGCAAGCTTAACTTACGATATGTGGTTAACCTATCCAAATGGCAGTAAAAAGCTTTTCTTAATTAAAAAAGTACCTTTCTTTAATAACGAAGGCAAACGTATTGGTTTGCTTGGTTTTGGCCGAGATATAATGGAAAAACAGCAGGCTCAGGAAGCATTAGAGAAAGCCAGCCGAGATAAAACCGCGTTTATCTCAACGATTAGCCACGAGCTACGAACTCCGCTTAATGGGATTGTTGGTATTAGCCGAATACTAAAAGACTCTAAACTGACGAAAGAGCAGCATAACCAAGTTAGTACGATCTTTGCGTGCGCAGTCACTCTAGGTAACATTTTTAATGATATTATTGATTTAGACAAAATTGAACGCAATAAACTGGCTATTAATCTTGAACCAATCGAGTTATCTGGTTTTGTGCATGAGTTGACCAGTGTTGCCAGCTTAATGGCTGAACAAAAACAACTGCAATTTAAATTTAGGTCAAATGTGCCGGAAGATCGCTGGGTGATGGCCGATCCAACCCGTTTACGCCAGGTACTTTGGAACTTATTATCTAACGCAGTTAAGTTCACATTAAAAGGTGACGTTGAGTTTAATGTTGATTGTCACATCCGTAATACTTTTGCTTGGATAGACTTTGAAATTATAGATAGTGGTATCGGTATTCCAGAAACAGAACTAGATAATATTTTCGCAATGTATTATCAGGTTGATCGAGAAGAAGTTAGGGCAGGAACCGGTACTGGTATTGGCTTAGCCATTTCTAAAATTTTGGTTGATGAAATGGGCGGTCAAATTGAGGTTTATAGTGAAGTGAATCAAGGTAGTACCTTCTCGGTATCGCTTAAACTGGACTTGGCAGAAGCACCTGAAAGTGCAGATAGTTCAAGTGTTAGTGGGCTTAATATTCTATTAGTTGAAGATGTTGAGCTAAACGTAGTAGTTGCTAACTCTATTTTATCTAAACTAGGCCATAAAACTGTGGTTGCTAAAACCGGTCAGCAAGCTATTGATAAATTTGATGCCGCTAAATTTGATATTGTCTTGTTAGATATTCAGTTACCAGACATGACAGGGTTTGATGTATTAAAGCATTGGCAATCATTGGATGTTCAATTACCACCTATTGTTGCACTAACTGCGAATGTGATTAAAACCCGTGATGAATATTTAAATAAAGGCTTAACCGATGTTATTGCTAAGCCAATTAAAATTGATAATGTGCATAAAGTATTTAATCGCTTATTTGATCAAAACTTATTAGCTGAGCATGAAGAGGCTCAAGCGATAGAAGGCAATGAACCAGTTAAAAATATTGATAAGAATATTTTGGATACAGAGTTTTTAGAGCAACTGTTAGATACCATTGGTTACGATTTAATTGAGCAAAATGTTGAGTTATTTGAAAAGCTAATTACAGAATATATGGAAATTTTAAATACTGTATTGTGCGCTAAAGATCAGGAAGAGATTGGTAAGCAAGCTCACAAAATAAAAGGTGCAGCAGCATCTATGGGCTTAAAACGCATGCAGAATGTGGCTAATCAAATACAGCTAACCGATACACCGGCTTGGTGGGAAAACTTAGATGATAGAGTTGAACAGCTAAGACATGCCTGCGAGCATGATGTAGTGGTATTAAAAGACTGGATTAATTCTTTGTAAGTTTATAATTAGAGGTGGATAAAAAAGCAGCCAAAGGGCTGCTTTTTTATACCCTAATCATATTGTGTTAAGTTGAAGCTTTATGTTTACTCTTCAACTTCACCACAAAAACGATAACCTTCACCATGAATTGTAGAGATGATTTCAGGTGTATCTGGAATAGACTCAAAATGTTTACGTAAACGACGGATAGTTACATCAACTGTTCTGTCGTTTGGCTTTAATTCACGGCCAGTCATTTCTTTAATTAATTGTTCACGTGTTAAAATTTTACCTGGGTTATCTAGCAATAACTGTAATGCACGATATTCACTTTTTGGTAAGCGCATGCTTTCGTTGTTTGGAGAAATTAAAGAACGGCTATCGCAATCTAAAGTCCAGCCATTAAATTTATATTCACTTACAGCTTCAACCGGCTCATTTGGTGCCGCTTTTGTACGGTTCATTAAGTTACGAGCACGAATAGTTAATTCGCGAGGATTAAATGGCTTAACTAAGTAGTCGTCAGCGCCAATCTCTAAGCCTAAAATACGGTCAACGTCGTTATCACGACCAGTTAAAAAGATTAAACCCATATTTTTAATTTCACGTAATTCACGTGCTAACATTAAACCGTTTTTACCCGGTAAGTTAATGTCCATAACAACAAGGTTAATGTCATTATTTTTTAAATAAGTATGCATTTCTTCGCCATCTTCGGCTGCGAATACATTGTAACCTTCAGCTTCAAATAAGCTGATCAGGGTATTGCGGGTGACCGCTTCGTCTTCTACGATTAGGATATTATGTGTTTGCATGGTTTTTCGTCTTATGTTGAATAAAAATTTTTTTATTTCAGTTGATTATAGTGACTAGCTGCTAATCTCTCAATCCATTATGCTTGATTTCTTCAAATATTTAGTGACTTTTTTAACATTTTTGGGTAAAGCTGAAAAAATCTGAGCTATTTCGTTAGGCAAAGGATTTTTATAACCTTTTTACTGGGGGATTTTTATAATAAAACGGATTCCATGACCTAATTCACTTTCGACTTTAATTGTCCCTTTTAATCCTTGAGTTACCAAATTATAAACTAGGTTCATCCCTAAGCCACTACCTCCTTTTCCTCGTTTAGTGGTCACAAATGGATCAAAAATTTTCTTTTTAAGAGCTTCGCTAATTCCCTTTCCATTATCTTTATAATTTATAATAAGCTCCTGTTCCTGAATGTAGATTTGGATATTAATAATCCCTTTATCTACATTCTCAAAACCATGGATAACTGAGTTCATCACTAAGTTAGTTATTATTTGTTGAAATATACCCGGTTTAATTACAGCTTCTAATGTGTTTTCGCATTCAATTTTTAGAGTATGTTGTTTGACGGTTGGTTTTAATGCTAAGAATACATCATTTAAAAATAAAGCTAATTTTAGCTTTTGATTTGATTCTTGAACTTGATTCACTGCTAACTGTTTAAAGCTGGAAATAAGTTCTGCACTACGATGTAAATTGCGGTAAATAATATCTAAGTTTTCTTTACTTTCATTTAGAAATTGTACTAGATGAGTTTGTGTCAATTTTTTTTGTTCTAAAACTTCTATTATATTCGTCAATTTATCTATCATTAAAGTTGATGCTGTTATTCCTAAGCCAATAGGTGTATTCACCTCATGGGCAATACCTGCAACCATATCTCCTAAAGAGGCCATTTTTTGGTTTTCTACTAATTGGTTTTGATATTCATGTAATCTTGATACTGCATCCATTAACTCTTTATTTGAATCTTTTAGTGCCTCCGTACGTTGATAAATTTTTTCTTCAAGATTTTGATTGAGTTTTAAAATTTCAGCCTCAGCATTTTTTTGTTGCTTAAGGTGATGCTCTATTCTATCAAGCATTGTATTAAATGAGTTGCTTAGGCTATTTAGTTCATCAATATTTTGATTTGGGGCTCTTATACTATAGTCTTTTTCTTTTGCTATATATTTAAAAATATTTGCTAATTGCTGTATTGGAGTTGTCAATTTCTTTTGTAAATAGAAAGCTAAGAATAGAGCAAAAATAATTGAACCCAATAAAGTCATTAATTTAATATAAAAACTATTTAAAATAGCAACTTCTAGCGAGTTCAGATTGAGCCTAAGGCAAATGAAGTAAGCTTTTGACTCTTTACAAAAAATCAGGCCATCAGAGTTAAAATTAGGGGAAGTATAATTTTTAATTACATTATTATTTAATGAAATAGGTAATGCATTCACTTTGTTATAGCTTAAAATAAATTGCTTTTGGTTACTTTGTTGATCAATCGAAAAAATAAGTGAGTTTTCTATTACCTCTACTGATTTTAAACTAGCTATTATCTCTGCTTGGTGGTTGAGTTTATCGGTGTATAAAAGCTGTTGGATAACAATATCTGAGTACGTATTTGCAAGTTTAATTAATTCCACTTTTTTTTGTTTGTAGTCTATAAAGCCATGTATAACAAACACAATAAATAATGTGCTTGTTGTAATAAAGACAACAGCCATAATAAAAATAAATTTAAAGGAATTAATTTGGGTATTTTGCGAGAGCATAATGATACATTCTAACTTGTTTGATTTAAGTGTATGCGATATTAACTGATTCACAAGTTTGGACGTTGGCATAAAAAATTAAAAATTATTTTATTGCTTTGCAACGTTAATTGATTAAAGTCTCTATTAACTTCATTGATACAAGGACTTTGACTAATGAAATCACTTTGGCAACTTTATAGTGAAACTGTTTTTTTATTAGAGCAGCCTTTAGGTGAGCAAATTGATTTTGCCATTATTACAGCGTACAACCCAAAAGGGCAGGCATGTACTTTGGGGTTTAACCGTTTACAGGATAAAGCTCTACAGGCTGATATAACTAACTTTAGAACGCCTTATCGCCGGTTATGGGGATGTTCGCCGCAGTTAGATTATTCTGAAAAAAGTTGGGCTGTGTCGATTAATAAACAACAAGCGCTGACATTAGCTACCAAATATCAACAAAATGCTTTGTATTGGGTAGAGCAGGGTGAGCTCTTTTTAATTCCTTGTATGTTAACCAGCCATAATGAAGAAAATTTGGGGCGCTTTAAAAGCCGGTGTCAGTATCAAATAACTGATTGCTGCACTTAATTTTGTTAACTGCGGCCAGTTATTAATTCCATTAAATCTTCTCTGTTTAACTCAAACTTCTGCTGGGCTTGCTCGAGTCTTTTATTTAATTTTTCTTGGTCTGTTGTTTGTAAATCAAAATCAGTTAAACAAATGCAAATTGCTTTATGTTTATATTTTGGGTTTTCTGTTTGAATAGAGCGGATTATATAGTGGGGACACTGTGCGGTTCGTTCATTGGCTTGAATACAGCCAATCTCTTCAGCATTTAAAGCTGGTGTAAAAGCCATGCTGATTAACAATAGTGTAAATGGACGAGATATACGTTTAATCATAGTGAAAAGGCAAGCAACTAGGCTTGCCTGAAATTTATCAAATAATAGAGCGATATAGCGCTTCGTATTTCATTGCTGAATCATGCCAGTTAAAATGCGTTTTTAAGGCTTTTTTCCTGACAATATCAAAAGTTTGCGGATATTCGTGATAAAACAGTAATGCTTTACGAATACAATTTAATAATTCTTCACTATCTGGCCGGTTAAATACAAAACCATTGGCATTAATTGGATCGGCTTCAAGGTCGATGACCGTATCTTTTAAACCACCGACAGCTCGAACAATAGGTAAAGTACCGTAAGCTAATGAATACATTTGATTTAAACCGCAAGGTTCAAATAAAGATGGCATTAAAAAGAAATCGCTACCAGCAGTGACCAAGTGTGAAAAACTTAAACTAAAGTCATTCATAAAATAAAACTTGCTGCGATGGCGTTCACTAATGGCCTGAATTTGGCTTACTAACTCAGGATCACCGGTTCCAACTAAAACAAGTTGCACATTATGGTGCAAAATATTTTCAATAATCGGGATGAGATAGCTAAAGCCTTTTTGATCGGTAATTCGGCATACCATACCAATCAGTGGAATATCGCCATTAACCGGTAAGTGACTGTATTGCTGGAGATTAGCTTTACAGAATGCTTTACCATTCATATCCTCTGCGCTGTAATTAGACGGGATCATTTTATCTGTTTGTGGATTCCACTGAGTATAATCACAGCCGTTGATAATACCGACTAAATCTGAAGACCGGCTTCTAAACAAATCGCCCATGTGGTGAGAGCCAAGATCGGTTTGGAGTTCTTGTGCATAACTGGGGCTAACCGCTACAATTTTAGTTGCGTATCTCACACCCATTTTTAGGTAATTGACATTGCCGTGATGAATATCGTCATAATTCACCCCACTTTTATATAAAAATGGCACTGAATCTAGCGAGAAAACCCCTTGAAATGCGCCATTGTGCACATTCAAAACGGTTTTAGCATTCGACAAATATGGATTATCTGACCAATGTTTAGTTAAATAAAATGGGATTAAACCAGTATGCCAGTCATTACAGTGGATGATATCTACTTTAAATTCTAGCAATTGAGCTAAGTGCAAAGCCGCCATGCTGAAAAAAGCATAACGTTCACCGTTATCATCATAAGCGTGATAGCCATCACTATAAATCCCTTTCCGAGAAAAATAATCAGGATAATCAACTAAATAAACAATAACACCGTTTAACTCTATCTGTTTTACATTGTAATGATAAATAGAATCACCAGCATGTAGCTCTACATTATTTAAAACAGTAACTGCATTCTCGACATTTGTACTGACCTTATAAAAAGGGGTTACAATTCTTACATCATGTCCAACTGATTTAAATGATATGGGCAGGGCTTTGGCAACATCTGCCAAGCCCCCTGTCTTCGCGAGGTCTTCAACCTCAGAGGATACAAATAATATATTCATTCTTTAGTCGTTAAATCCTACGCGTGTACCTTTAGGCACAGTCACTATACCGCCTTTAGAAATGGTAAAACCCCGTTTTTCATCTTCTTCGTGATTAACCCCGATTTGTGTACCGGGAGCGAGTGATACATTCTTATCTAAAATAACACGGTGTAATTTACATCCTTCACCAATGCTATTATTACCCATAATCACACTTTCGGTGATAGTGGTGTTTGGCTCTACTAACACCTCAAAACCAAGCACTGATTTTTCAACGCAAGCCCCTTGAATAACACAGCCTGATGCAATTGAACTATCTGAGATTTTATTTGGCTCAGCATTTGGGCAGCTATACACTTGAGCCGCAGGTAGAGTAGGATGGAAAGTCCGCATTGGCCATTTAGGATTATATAAATCCAAAGCGCTGTCCGCGTCTAAAAAGTCCATTGAAGCCTGCCAGTATGAATCAATAGTACCTACATCCCGCCAGTAGAATGGGTCGCCTCTTTCACCCGGAATTTGGTTATTAGCAAAGTCATATACATAAACGTTGCCCTTTTCCATTAATTTAGGAATGATGTTTTTGCCAAAATCGTGTGATGAATTAGGATCTTTAGCATCTTCTCTTAATGCTTGATAAAGCACTTTGGGGTTAAAAACATAATTACCCATGGAAATAAGTGCAACATCAGGATTACCCGGTAAAGATTTTGGATTAGCTGGCTTTTCTTCAAAGCCGATTAGCTTACCGTTTTCGTCAATTTCCATTACACCAAACTGATGAGCTTCTTCAATTGGCACACGAATCGCTGCAACAGTTAAATCAGCTTTTAGTTGGTCATGATAATTAGTCATCTGACGCACGTTCATTTTATAAATATGATCGCTACCAAAAATCACAACCTGATCCGGATCATGAATTTCAATTAAACGTAAATTTTGATAGATAGCATCTGCAGTTCCTTCATACCATCTTTTGCCCATTCTCATTTGCGCAGGGATAGGGTCGATGAAATGGTCAGTTAATCCAGAAAAATGCCATGCTTGTCTTAGGTGGATATTAAGAGACTGAGATTTAAACTGAGTTAAAACATAGATTTTTAACAAATCAGAGTTAACAAAGTTATTTAATACAAAGTCAATCAGTCGATATTGACCAGCAAACGGTACTGCGGGTTTAGTACGGGTTTCAGTTAACGGGAATAAACGAGTGCCAGCCCCGCCCGCTAAGATCATAGATAAAATCCCTGCCATAGTCATGCCTTGAAATAGTTGTAATGACCATCACTGCTTATGAACTCACTTTGTAACTACACCATTAAAAAGTGTAGCTAACAAACAACAGTCAGTTAACACAAAGCCTTGAAACATAAGCTTGTTCCGGCCCTAGTTTAGGTTAACGATTGTAAGCACAATAAAGCTTAAATTTATTGTCCTCAGCTATCACTTCTACCAAATCAAAATGGTTTTGTAAAATTTGAGGGTACTTCAAAAAACGGTTGGCAACCAGATACAACTTACCACCGGACTCCAATTGCTGACCACATTCCTTTATAAAGGCCTCAGAGATATAGTAGTCTATTTTTAACCCGGTGTGAAAGGGGGGATTGGTAAAAATATATTTATATTTAGATGAAATTTTTTTTAAACCATTTGATAAATGTAACTCACCAGTTAATTGGTTTTGTTTAAGTGTTTCTCGGGTAGAGTCAATCGCTAACGCATCAATATCTGAAAAGCTGAGAAGAGTATTTGGATAATGTTTAGCGATGAAAGCACCAATAACACCACAGCCACATGCAAAATCTAATACTCGGCCATTAATTTCAGCTGGAAGATGAGAAAGCAATAGCTCAGTCCCTTTATCTAACTCACCAAAACTGAAAACGCCAGGTAAATTAGCAATGTTTACTGACTTTTGCTCAATTGTGTATTGATGGAAGTTAAAACCAGCTGGCTTGGTTGCATTTGGGTTGGGCTGAGCACTATATAAAAGGCAATGTTTGCCGGATGCTTGCTTGTGAATATTGATAAGCTGATCTGCTAACACTTTCTGGCAAGTTTTAATTCCACCTTTATTTTCGCCTACTAAATAAATATTTGCTTCAGGTGGCAAGATTTCTGCTAACTGGCTCAGTAACCATTTAGCTTTTTCTTTAGCTTTAGGGAAAAATACAATTGCCTGATGATATTGCCCGTTTGGCTTTTCGGGCCAAATAAACATTGTATTTGGTAATTGTAGATCTCTAAAACTCCAAACCTCACAGGATAAAAAATCTGGGTGGGCTAAGTCTTGCGCTTCTAATGGGTCAATAATTAATGTTTGCTTGTCTATTTTCTCGGATAAATGCTTTAATATGAGTTGGCTTGCAGGGGATAAAGTCGACATTTTTCTTTCTAGGCCTTTGTTAAATACAATCATAACAATAACGGTATTATATTCATGAATACAGTAGGACGCTGGTTTTTTCTTTGTTTTTTAATAGGAGTAACTTGTTTACTCGGATTTTCTTATTTAGTTCAATCTCATCTAACTGATTATTTCAGACAAGAAAAACAACAATTAATGTTAGCTCAAGCTGGATTGGTTGATTCACAAATTCAGGATTTAATCCAACAGGAAATTCAAGAATTAGGTATTTGGACAAGCCACCCTCTTGTATTTGAATTTGCTAAAAAGCAAGTTGCGAATACTCAAGAAAAAAACTCGGTCAATGTCAGCATATCTGAAATGCATTATTTTGCTTTTTTGATTGAAAATGGTGTTTTAGCTGACCCTAGCTATCAAAATTCTTATTTATTTTCACCGGATGGAGAATTAATTTGGTCTGCTGAAGGAACTAAAGATGATTACTTATTCAATCATCCTGGTTTTGATGATTGGTTACATCAAATGCAACAAGGATTCGCAGGTGGTTTAATCGTTACTTCTAAACCAGTTCAAGCGCAGCATACGGAATTCGATTACTCTGTTTCAAGTTATTTTGGTGTGCCTTTGATTGAACAAGGTAAAATCATTGCAGTTTTAACGCTTAGTTTGAATGTAAAACCTAGATTTTTGAATATTCTAAAAAATGCAAGATTATCAGCAGATAGTAATGTCGTTTTATTTGATAAGTATAATCAGGAAATCCTTTCTCTTGAATTTGATACTTTGACGACTAGTGTGATTCACCGTAATTTAGTCGATGCTACAGGCAATCCCGAAAAAATATTTGAAATTAAAGATAAAATGTTTGCTCGGCAATGGAATAATAAATTTCATTACGGCGTTGTTTTAAGCACACCCAAAGCAAGCATTAATGAATCTTTAGAAAAAATACAATCAGGTATTGCTATTATTGTTTTTTTTGCTGTTGCTGTGATGCTTGCTCTCTTGTTAGTTATTACGGTAAGTAAAAATAAGCTCAAAGCTAAGCAGCTAAATATTTTACGTCACCGGACCCGTCTATTGCATGTACAAGATTTATCTCAAGTTGCGTGTATAGAGCTTACGCTATATGAACAGAAATTAATTTGGCATAGTGGTTTTGAATTTATCTACGCTTTATTTCCCGATGAAGTTAATTCTCCAGCTTCATTATTTAGTAAATTGCCTTCTTCAACAAAAGATGAATTTTTTGTTTTACTAAATAAAATAAAAAAATACCATCAAAATGAGGAGATGGAATTTTATTATGAAATGGATGATGGCGAAAAAAAGTACTTATCAGTGAAGTTTTTTCCGCAAGTATTAGATGAAAATCAAACTATTTTAGTATTGATTTCTGATATAACCAGTCAAAAGTTACAACAAAAAGCTGCGATAGAGAAAGAAAAAGAATATCGAGACTTAATTATTCAAAGTGCTCATGATGGTATTATTAGCGTTGATTTGGCAGGTTATGTAACTTTATATAACCAAGCAAGTTTAAATATGCTTGGTTATAGTGAACAAGAGCTCAAGCAAACACCAATTCAAAGCTTACTATTTGAGACTGAAAATGCTTCAAATAGCAAAATAAAACAAATTTCAGGTACTGCAAAAGCTTGGTTTGCTTGCCAAGATGGAAGTCGCTTACCTGTTGACTGCCGAGTTAGTTCAATTGTACAGAATGGTGAGGTGGTTGGTTTTGTTTATTTATTTAGAGATATTTCTGATCAGATTGAATTTGAAAATAAATTAAAAGCCAGTGAGCAAAGGTTTAGAAGAGTCATTGAGGGTACATCTGATGCGACATTTGACTGGGATATGGTGCACAATCATTTACATTGGAATGCAAGATACTGGGAAATTTTAGGTTATGAAAAAGAACATGCTCAGTTATTAGCTAAGCAAGATAATCACAAATGGGATAATGCTATCCACAAAAGTGATGTAGATCGTTTTATCAACTTAGTTCAAGCCCATTTGGTTTATGGAGATCCTTTTGATCTTGAATTTAGAGCTGTTCGTTTAGATCAAACAGAGGTTTGGCTAAGGGCTCGTGGGCAGGCTATTAAAGAGGCGGATAAATTTGTTTATTTATCTGGTACGATTTCCGATATATCTCAAATTAAGCAAGCAGAACATGAAAAAACGGTATTAGAATCTCAGCTGCGCCATGCTCAAAAAATGGAAGCTATTGGTCAATTAACCGGTGGGATAGCTCATGATTTTAATAATATTCTTGCTTCTATTTTAGGTTATGCTGAGTTGGTATCAGATACAATAGATATGGGAAGAGCAGATCGTGTACCACCTTATTTAGAGCAAATTATCCAATCAGGTGAACGAGCTAGAGATTTAATTAAACAAATGATGGTATTTAGTCGTAAAGATACTCAAAGGCTTAAAGATATTTCAGCTGAAAAATTGATGTCAGAAACTAAAGCTATTATCCGGCCTCTAATTCCTTCTTCTATTGATATGATTTTTATTAATAAAGCGGATGCCTTACTGACGGTAGATCCTGTCCAATTCCAACAATTATTAATTAATTTGGCTATCAATGCTAAAGATGCTGTTTCTGATAAAGGCTGGATTAAAGTAGAATCAGAAATAGTTAACCAGCAAATTGTAACTTGTTCATCATGTCATGAAAATGCGATTCAAGACTATCTACGTATTAAAGTCAGTGACAATGGTAAAGGGATTTCTGCTGATAATTTGAAAAAAATATTTGACCCTTACTTTACTTCGAAAGGTTTAGGTGAAGGAACTGGAATGGGGCTTTCGATTGTGCATGGGATAGTGCATCAATTAGGCGGGCATATTCAAGTTGAATCAGAGCCAATGAAGGGGAGTTGTTTTGAATTATTTTTACCTTTTAAGCCACTTAAATATGTTGTGAAAACAAATGATAGCAGTTTTTCAAAGGACTACCCTGAGGTTGTCCATTCACAGTCAAATATTTTTATTATTGATGATGAAGAAGCTATCGCGAAACTAATTGCAAAAAAACTGACATTGAAAGGTTATCAGGCCCAATTCTTATGTGATAGTGAGCAAGCTTATCAATACTTAGCTAATACTAAAGATAAAGTTGATCTGATTATTACCGATCAGACTATGCCTAATTTAAGTGGATTGGAGCTAGCAAAAAAACTATTTGCCAAAGGAATTAACCTGCCTGTAATTTTATGTACGGGCTATAGTGCAAATGTAAATGAAGTTACAGCAAGGGCTGCAGGTATTTATGCATACTTAGAAAAACCAATCAAATTTTCTCAATTAGAAGTTTTAATTGAACGAGCATTGGCAGAAAATAGCGAGAATCTACAAAATTAACATATCAAATAACGATTTTGATTATGGAATATAGTTAGAATGCTTTATTCTAAGCATATATTCACCGATAAACTCTGATTTATAGAAGCGAGTACCATGTTAGAACATAGATTAACTCACTTAAAACAGCTTGAAGCTGAATCAATTCATATTATCCGTGAGGTTGTAGCTGAGTTTGATAACCCAGTTATGCTGTACTCAATTGGTAAAGATTCATCTGTTTTATTACATTTAGCGCGTAAAGCTTTTTACCCTGCGAAATTACCATTTCCTTTATTGCACGTGGATACAACGTGGAAATTCCGTGAGATGATTGAGTTTCGTGATCGTTTAGCTAAAGAATACGGATTTGATTTATTAGTCCATCAAAACCCGGAAGGTTTAGCGATGAACATCAGCCCGTTTACGCACGGTAGTTCAAAACATACCGACATCATGAAAACCCAAGGTTTAAAGCAAGCTTTAAATAAATATGGTTTTGATGCCGCTTTTGGTGGTGCACGTCGTGACGAAGAAAAATCACGTGCTAAAGAGCGTGTTTATTCGTTCCGCGATAAAAACCACAGATGGGATCCTAAAAACCAACGTCCTGAACTTTGGAACTTATACAACAGTAAAATTGATAAAGGTGAAAGCATTCGTGTATTCCCATTATCAAACTGGACTGAATTAGATATTTGGCAGTATATCTACCTAGAAAACATCGAATTAGTTCCGCTTTATTATGCTAAAGAGCGTCCGGTTGTTGAGCGTGACGGCGTTAAGATCATGGTTGACGATGAACGTATGCCATTAGAGCCGGGTGAAAAACCTAAGATGGAAATGGTTCGTTTCAGAACATTAGGCTGTTATCCGCTAACTGGTGCTATTAATTCAGAAGCTGCAACACTGCCAGAGATTATTCAGGAAATGTTACTGGCGACTACTTCTGAGCGTCAGGGTCGAGTGATTGACAGCGATTCATCGGGTTCAATGGAGAAAAAGAAAATCGAAGGTTATTTCTAAACTTTGATTTTAAAGGATTAAGCAATGCAATTAAGCGCTCGACAGTTTGACTTATTTAATGGCGATGCCGATGGTATTTGCGCATTGATTCAGCTCAGATTGGCTGAACCTAAGCAAACTGAATTGGTAACAGGTGTAAAACGAGATATTAAACTGTTAAAGAAATTGACAGTTGAAACAGGTGATCAAATCACTGTATTAGATATCTCGATGGATAAAAATAAAGCTGAGTTAGAAACAGCTTTAGCCAAAGGTGCCAATGTATTTTATTGCGATCATCATTTTGCCGGTGATATTCCGCAACATGAAAACTTAACCGCTTTAATTGACACTAGTGCTGACACCTGTACGGCTTTGCTGATTAACCATTATTTAAATGGTAAGTATGTAAATTGGGCTATTACCGCTGCATTTGGCGATAATCTGATTCAAGTTGCACAAGCTTTAGCTGAGTCTGTTGGGTTAACTCAAACCCAAACTGAGCAATTAAAGTTATTAGGCATAGCAATTAACTATAACGGCTATGGTGCAAATGAGCAGGATTTACATATTCATCCGGCTGAACTATTTCGTTTGCTGGTGGCGTTTGCTGATCCATTAACTCTGATTGAGCAACAAGCTAAAATTTATCAGCAGCTTATTGCCAATTATCAGGCTGATATGGATAAAGCTCAAAACGCAAAATTAATTCACCAAAGTCAGGCTGGCAAAGTTTTTTTATTACCAAATCAGCCATGGGCAAGACGAGTGTCTGGCGTTTGGGGTAATGATCTTGCTAATCAGGCACCAGAATTGGCTCATGCAGTATTAACCGAGTTATCAGATTCAGGATATCTGGTATCTGTTCGGGCACCTAAACAAAGAGCCAGTGGCGCAGATGAGCTTTGCATGAAATTTGAAACCGGCGGTGGCCGAAAAGCGGCAGCAGGAATTAACCAGCTTGCTGATAACGAATTACAAAGATTTTTTGCTGAATTTGATCAGCAATTTACAGTTTAAGAGGATTTCTTATGTCACATCAATCTGAGCTGATTGAGAAAGATATACTGGCGTATCTTAAAGAGCACGAAAACAAAGAATTACTTCGTTTTTTAACGTGCGGTAGTGTAGACGACGGTAAAAGTACCTTAATTGGTCGTTTATTACATGACTCAAAAATGATTTATGAAGATCAACTGGCAGCTATTACTCAAGACAGTAAAAAGTCGGGTACAACAGGCGATGAAGTTGATTTAGCGTTATTAGTTGACGGTTTACAGTCAGAGCGTGAGCAAGGGATTACAATTGATGTTGCTTATCGTTATTTCTCAACGTCAAAGCGCAAATTTATTATTGCAGATACCCCAGGACATGAACAATACACACGTAACATGGCAACTGGTGCTTCAACCTGTGATTTAGCGATTATTTTGATTGATGCGCGTTCAGGAGTGAAAACACAAACTAAACGCCATAGTTTTATTGTTTCTTTATTGGGCATTAAACACGTTGTGGTTGCTGTAAACAAAATGGATTTAGTTGATTACAGCGAAGACGTTTATAACAAAATTAAAGAAGACTACTTAAACTTTGCTCAAGAGTTAAATATTCCTGATATTCGCTTTGTACCTATGTCGGCTTTAAAAGGTGATAACGTAGTAACCCGCAGCGAAAGTGCACCTTGGTTTAAAGGTGAAACTTTAATGGAATTATTAGAAGGTGTACAAATTGTTGCAGACAGAAACTTCTCTGACTTCCGCATGCCAGTACAGTATGTTAACCGTCCTAACCTAAACTATCGTGGTTTTGCCGGTACAATTGCATCTGGTGTTGTGCGTAAAGGTGATGCCATCACAGCTATGCCATCTGGTAAAACTTCAAAAGTTAAATCAATCGATACTTTTGACGGTGAAATCGATGAAGCATTTGCACCTATGGCCGTTACTTTAACGCTGGAAGATGAAATCGACATTAGCCGTGGTGATGTGATTGTTGCCAGTGATAATTTGCCATCTGTTACCCAAGCAGTTCAAGCTCATGTAGTTTGGATGGCTGAAGATGCGATGCAACCGGGCAAATTATATGACTTTAAATTAGGCACCAAAACCACCAGTGGTCAGGTATCTGAAATTGATTTTCGCATTAATGTGAATACCCTAGCGCACGAAGAAGCTAAAGAGTTAGCGTTAAACGAAATCGGGGTGTGTGATGTTCAGTTTAATGCGCCATTAGTTGCTGAACGTTATGACGATAACCCTGGTTTAGGTAGCTTTATTGTCATCGACCGTATGACTAACGTAACGGTTGGTGCCGGTATGGTGATGAAATCTATCGAAACTTCAGCATCTGAAAAGCAATTCTCTGAATTTGAAATTGAGTTAAATCAATTAGTTCGCAAGCATTTTCCACATTGGCAAGCGATTGATTTAGCACAGTTAATGAAAAAATAATTTCAGACTAAGAGCTATATGTTGATACAACAGGCCGCGGTAGCGGCCATTTTTGTTGCGACTATTGCCGCGCTAGTGTTTTCTCGCTGGCGCGCGTCGCATATATTCAGTGCTGCATTACTGGCTTTAATTGCAGCCCAGCTTGTGAGTATTGAAACCTCTCTTAATAAAGCGATAAATCCGGGCGTTGTCACTTTAATTGCACTTATGCTGGCTTCCAGAGCTTTAGAGCGCACCTCGTTATTAAAACTGTTTGCCCGCAATGCGTTAGAAGCTAATGAAACCCGCTCTTTAATCAAATTAACGGGCTTATCGGCTTTTGCATCTTCATTTTTAAATAATACAGCTGTGGTTGCCGCTTTAATCCGGCCCATTAAAAAACAGAATAAAATAGCTGCTTCCAAATTATTATTACCGCTTAGCTATGCTGCTATTTTGGGTGGCACCACCACTTTGGTGGGTACGTCAACCAATATGGTGGTAAACAGTTTTTGGATGGACTCAGGTAATCCATCGCTTGGATTTTTTGAGTTTTTTCCGGTGGGCATTTGTTTAGTGATATTTGGTTTATTGGCCATGTTATTAAATAAAAATCGTCTGCCCAATATTCCAATTACTCTGGATGAAAAAAAGTATTTTGTTGATGTAAAAATTAAACCCGACTCGCCCTTGGTTGGCAAAACTGTCAGTGATAACCAGCTGAGAAATTTAAACAGCTTCTTTTTAGTTGAAATTATTCGCCGTGGGCAATCGATTAGCCCTGTGAGGCCAACTCATATTATTGAAGCCGATGACAGATTAGTATTCAGTGGTGATATTAGCCACATTGAAGAGCTACAAACATTGCCCGGTGTTAAATTATTTGCAGAGCACACGGGGTTAATGAGCGACAACTTGATTGAAGTTGTGATTGCCAGCCACTCAAGTTTAATTGGTAAAACCTTAAAGTCAGCCGGATTCCGCGCTATGTTTGACGCCGCTGTTGTTGGTTTAAAACGTAATGGTTTACAAGTGCCGGGAAAATTAGGTGAAGTTCAGTTAAAAGAAGGCGATAACTTATTATTGGCAGCCGGTCGTGATTTTAAAAGCCGAAAAAATCTGGATAAACACTTTTTTCTGATCTCAGATATGACAGTTGAGCAGCCACTGCCATTTTTAATTAATAATCTGGTATTAGTCGGATTTGCTCTCGTGATGGGGCTGGCAATTGCCGGTATTGTTAGTTTGCTTGAAGGCTTATTATTTTTTATTGCCGCCTGCTTAGCGGGGCGGGTAATTAAAACAACCGAGCTTAAACATCTGTTTCCTTTTGATTTATGGTTGATTATTACCGCAGCACTTACCTTGGCAGAGGCGATGATGCAATCTGGTTTAAGCGATAGTTTAGCGGCTGGTTTACATTCACTATTAAGTGATAAATCTGTCTGGTTTGCTTTTATTGGCATTTTATTAGCAACCGTATTGTTAACCGAGCTAGTCACCAATAATGCTGCTGCTGCACTCATGTTCCCGCTTGCAATGGGCTTAGCTGAAAGTTTTGGGGTTTCATCACTTACTTTTGTGATGGCGGTAGCGGTCGGCGCAAGTGCGAGCTTTTTAAGCCCGTATGGTTATCAAACCAATTTATTAGTATTTAATACAGGTGGTTATAAGTTTAGCGATTTTATTCGTTTTGGATTACCTGTATCGTTTAGTTATATCATAGTTACGGCGTTACTGATCCCGTACTTTTTCCCTTTTTAAGGTATTAAAAAATGAAAAACGAAAATATTGTCTGGCATCCAACCCAAGTAACTAAAGCTCAGCGCGCAGAACAAAAAAATCAGCGCCCTTGTATTTTATGGTTTACCGGATTAAGTGGCTCAGGCAAGTCTACGGTGGCGAATGCGGTTGAGAGCAAGTTGTATGAGGCAGGTTGCCATTCATATTTATTAGACGGTGATAATATTCGCCACGGAATCAATAAAGATTTAACTTTTACTGATGAAGACCGAATTGAAAATATTCGCCGGATTGGTGAAATCAGTAAATTATTTATTGATTCTGGTTTATTGGTATTAACAGCTTTTATTTCACCATTTAGAGCAGACCGAGCTATGGTAAAAGCTTTAGTTGGTGATGCTGAGTTTGTTGAAGTATTTATTGATACGCCAATTGAGGTGTGTGAGCAGCGTGATCCAAAAGGCTTATACAAAAAAGCCCGTCAGGGAGAAATTAAACATTTTACTGGCATCGATTCGCCATACGAAGCGCCGGAAAACCCTGAAATTGTGGTTAAAACAGCTGAACTGAATATTGAAGAGTGTGCTGAAACTGTTTTAGCTTATTTAAAGCAGCATCAATATATTTAACCTAAACAACCCTCGTTGGAACGTAAAATAAGCTAGGTTTAGTGTTTTAAATCCAGTTGTTGAGGAATTTGCTTCAACATTTCTTATACGCAGTTCAGATTATTTAACGTTTATAAAACCTGCAAATTAATTTGCAGGTTTTATATCTTCTAACTGATATTTTTCTATCATCGCATATAGAGTGGGTCTGGTCACACCCAACAATTCAGCCGTTCTCGACATATTTTGTTCAGCTAAATTATAAGCTTGCCTGATCGCAGTTGACTCTGCTTTTTCTCTGACTTCACGTAAATTGAGTGAGCCGGTATCACTTAATTTAGGGCTATTTGGTGCAAATAAACCTAAATCGTCAGATGTAATAAAAGCTGTGTCAGCCATTACAACGGCTGATTTGAGCTTATTTTGTAGCTCACGAATATTACCCGACCATTTATGAGCTAGCATGGCTTCTTTGGCGTCATCACTAAAGCCTTTAATTGATTTATTAAATTGCTCGTTATAACTAGCTAAAAAAGATTTGGCGAGTAGCAATACATCGTTGCCACGATCACGTAGTGGTGGAATGGTAATAATTAATTCTGAAACCCGGTAAAATAAATCTTCTCTGAAAGTTTGTTCAACAGACATTTGTTGTAAGTTTCTGTGGGTGGCACAAATAACCCGAATATCGACCGGAATTTCTTGACGGCCGCCAACCCTTTCAATCACTCTTTCTTGTAAAAATCTGAGCATTTTAGCCTGTAATGGCAATGGCATATCACCAATTTCATCCAAGAATAGGGTGCCACCTTGAGCTACTTCTATTTTACCTTTGGTGGTTTTGGCTGCGCCAGTAAATGCGCCTTTTTCATAACCAAATAATTCACTTTCTAATAAATTTTCAGGAATAGATGCACAGTTTATTGCAATAAAAGGTTTATCAGCTCTATCACTATGATTATGAATACTACGGGCAAATACCTCTTTACCTGTTCCGCTTTCACCTAATAAAAGAGTCGTGATTTCGGTTTTTGCAATTTTTTCAGCACGTTTAGTCGCAGCTAAAATACTGTCGCTGTTACCTATAATCGCGCCTAATGCCGGATTCACTTTTGCTAGCCTGCGGTTTTCTTCTTCTAAACCAACTAAATTAAATGCGCGGTGAATAATTGTATTTAAGGTTTCAACATCAATTGGCTTTTGGTAAAAATCGTAAGCGCCCAGCTCAACCGACTTTAACGCATGCTCTTTATCTGTATTACCTGTAATAACAATCACTTTAGTATTGGGAGCTAGTGTTAAAATTTCTTTTAAAGCGGCAAGACCTTCAGAAGCATTAGCTGGATCGGGTGGTAAGCCTAAATCTAAGGTAACGACTTGTGGTTCAAATCGTCTTAGTTGTGCTATTGCACTTTGTTTGTCATCTGCAAAAATGATCTCATAGTCTGACAGGCCCCATTTTAGTTGTTTTTGAATGCCTTTATCGTCATCTACAACGAGGAGTTTTGCCATTTAGTTTATCCTTAAATTTGCTACTTTATATTTATTTGTGAGCTTTAATTATCCGTAAGCGGTAATTCAATTATAAACTCCGTGCCTTGTCCAACAATTGAATTCACTATTAGCCTACCGCCAAGTTGCTCTATGTATAATTTAGCATCGTAAGCACCAATACCCATTCCGGCATTGCCTTTAGTTGTTTCAAAAGGTTTGAAAAGTTTGTCTTTGATAAACTCAGCGCTCATACCACAGCCTGTATCTTCAATTTTTATTACGGCTAACGTTGGCTGTTGGTCAACTATTATTGTGACTCGTCCGCTGTCGGCTGTAGCTTGCTGAGCATTATCTATTAAATGGTATAACACATTAGAAAATTTTTCAGTATCTAAGTTAATTTCAATTGGTGATTTTGAGATGAATTGAGGTGCCGGCAGCATATTCTGGCATTGATTACTGATTACTTGCTCAATAAGCTGATTTAGACTAATACTTTGCTGTGTTTTATTTTCATCAGCTGTTTTATTCATCAACTGACTGAGCATTTTTTCCATTCGTTGTTTAGTGTAGCCTAGTGTTTCAAATGTATCGTCAATAAACTCTGGGTTATTTTTATGTTTTTGAGCATTCGCTAAAATCATATCAATTTGAGCAAGTACATTTTTTAAATCGTGAATTACAAAAGCGGACATTCGGCTAAATGCAGCAAACTGAGCATTTTCGGTAATGATTTTATTAGCCTCATGTTGGGATATATAATGACCAACTTGATTTGTTACAACTGTCATATAATCACGTATTTCCCAATTAAAACTTAGATACTCGCCAGTTGAGTTATTCAAGCAAACTAGGCCCCATAAATTGCCTTGCTGATAAATCGGGATCACGACATGAAAGGGGCAGCTTTCTACTTCTGCACTCTCAAGGTGTAGTTCAGGGTAACGATTTTTATGATGTTGATAATGTTTTAAATCTATAATCCAATGCTTTTGCTGAATGTATGGTAAAAGGCTATAGAGTAAATTTTCACAATGACATTGGCCTAAATCATTCATGTATTTTTCGCCAAGTTCAGCTGTTAATTCAAGTTTTCTATTTTTAAATTTGTAAAGCGCTCCAGAATCATAGTCAATTGAATTAATAAATACTTCTAAGCTACGCTGGTAAAAATCTTGGTTATCAGTTAGTGGTGTATTTAAAAGGTTAGTCAGTTTTAGCCATTGAACTCGATAGTCAAAGCGGTTTGCATAAAAGTTTTTTTCCAAAAACACTTTGAAGTTACGCTTAATACTCTCGGAAATAAATAAAGCGAATAACACCACAAAAGCTAAAACAATAAATACAGTTTGGATCATGCCTGACCATTGAGATTCTATACTTTTAATATAAAACCCAGTAACAGCCATAATACTGATGTAAATCCCCGCAGCAAATAGTAAGCTACTTTGAAATACCATTTCCCTAGAGACATAAATATTGATTCCGAGTGTTTTACTACGTTTTATTGACCATAATAAAAGAGGAACCAAACAGGTATGTAAATAACCTCTAGCAATCCACATATCAGGATTAATAGCACTTAATAAACTAGCATCTGCAAAAACAATAAAATCGTAAGTTAATAAAGCACCCAAAGCTAAAATTAAAGGTTTTAAACCCCATAATGCAGACTTCGCTTGTCGATATAATATTTCTAATAAAATTAATAAAGCTATTGTTAAGGTTAAATAACCGATAAAAAACCAAGACGCTTCTAAAATAAGTAAGGAAGATAAAACCGGTAAAATAAAGGACAGAAGTATTATCCCAATAACAAGAGGATGTGATAGTAATGTTTTGAGGTACTGTACCTGTTGATTTAATAAACTATATAATAACAAACTAGAGCAAATGATACGGATACTTTCAGCCCAGTTTAACCAACTGGTAGAAAGGTATTCCAATTTAACTGCTAAATGAACACTAGCCCAGAAGCAACCAGCTAGCCCAAATAACGACAGTAACCTATGGGTTAAGTTTTTGGAGTGCGCGATAGCTGCGATGAAAAATAAAGCGGCATAAGCAAAAAATGCAGTTGCGTCACCAAGCCATATTATAGTTTGCATAAATATCATGCCAGAGTATTATTAGATGCTATTGTTGATTTTTATTGATTTAATAAAATAAGTCTAGTGTCCAATTTTTTTACAATATAAAAATTGTTATTTCGAGTTAGTAAAAAAAATCACTATTTATTAGTGTTGTAGAAGGATGGAATATTTTTTGCATCTGTTTTGGAATAATATTTTATTGGTTAACCAGCTACATTTATAAGTAGTAGCTTTGCCTAAATTAAGGAAGCAGAATGATGTTTAATAGATCTGTTGAAAAAAAACCGGAACAAGCTCAATACAATCCACGCCGCAGCTTTTTAAAAAAAGGGGTAGTTGGAACGGCTCTTATTACAACAATTAGTAGTAAATCGGCTTGGGCTACAAACTGTAGCTGTTCTGGTAACTTATCAAATAACACTTCATCGCAAAAGGCACCAGAAGTCTGTGGTTCTGTGACGGGCTATAGCCATGGTACATGGAAAGGAAATGGACAAAGTCGTAAAGTAGGTCCAATTTTTAATGCCGGTAGTTATTATCAATGGGACTCGGTAACCATTGCAGAAATATTTACAAATAATTTAGATCGCAATGGTTCCGTTTTATTGGTATCAGTTAATACTACTGACTTAGTCACCTATGGCTTAAAAAGCTCTGCACACAACATGAAAGTAAAGGATTTTTTAAACTTATCAGGTAGTGATCTTAAAGCCCATATTGATAAAGATAAAGCGTCTCCTGGTGATTGGCGTCAAAGAGTAAATGCTGCGATGAATGCAACTCTATGGGCTATTTTAGTGGCTTATACTGCTGATGATTCGGTTAACACGTGGGAGTGGTGTAAAAAAGTTGAAGCTGATTTTTACTACCCTTTATCGCTTTCTTATATTGTTAGTGCTAGTGAATTTGAGCTTGATGCCAGCTTGTAAGCTTTAGTGTTGAAAGATGCTAAATCATTGCCGAAAATAGAATAGAATGAAATTTATTATTGCTGACAATATTTTAGCTGAGCCTGTAAAAAATATTACTGCGCTTTATAATCAATTTTCAGGAGAAACGCATTTGGTTTCTCCTCCATTATCTTTATTACTAAATAAAAAACTCACTCAACAAGATGCTGCTTTAGTTTTAATTGAACTGGACTGTTTTGAACAACAGCAAGATCAGCCAAAAGTTGAACAACAGTTGGCTTTTGCTATTGAACTGGGTATGATTTCACAAGTTTAAAAAGTTAAAAGGATTTTATATTTGTTTTCTAGAACTTTTGCGCTTGGTCCTTTCAATTTTAAAATCAATTCTCAAATCATTAAGGTAAAAACAGAGCTTGAGCGGCTATATAAAGACTTTGTTCCCGTTGCTGATGCAGATTTTATTGACTTCGATATTAATATAACTCAGCCCCCTAATATACGGCGTTGGTTAAGGCCACAAGTCGATTTTATTGTCGATGAATTTAAGCCGTTTAAACCTCTACCGCTTAACCATGCCTATCCAATGCTAGAGTGGGGGATGAATTGGTGCATTGCTTCTAATGCTCATCACTTTTTTATTATGCATGCGGCAGCTATTGAAAAAAATAATAAAGTCATAGTACTCCCTGCTCAATCTGGTGCAGGTAAAAGCACTTTATCTGCGGCTTTGAGTTATAATGGCTGGCGATTATTTTCAGATGAGTTGGCTTTATTTTCTCTTAAAAATAAATTGTTATATCCGCTTGCTAGGCCTATTAATTTAAAAAATGATTCAATTGATATCATCAGAAATTACATTCCTAATGCTGTTTTTAGTGAAGTGGTCCATGATACACATAAGGGGACTGTGGCCTTGTTAAAGCCACCTTTGGACAGCGTTAAGCAGGTCAACATTGAGAATCCCTTAGCATGCTTTGTTTTTCCGAAGTATGTCGAAAATAGTCCTGTCAGGTTAAAGGCTTGTTCTGTAGAGCAGGCTTTTTCGAGTATTATTGAACAAAGTTTTAATTATCACATTTTAGGAAAAGAAGCGTTTGAACTTGTCAGCTACTATTTACGAAATGTGAAAGCTTATACATTAGAATATAGTGACTTTATACAGGCGAATGACGCCCTAAGTGAGCTGGTTTAATTGAAATGAGTATTTTAATCCGATTTTTACAGGATCCTAAGAAATTAAACCATATCTCATTAAAGGAATGGCGAACTGTTTTTTTAGAAGCAAAAAAATCTAATTTATTTGGACGCTTAGCTTTTTTGATCGAAAAAGAAAATATTAATATTCCTTCTAAAATAGAGTGGCACTTCGAATCATATAAAAAACAATCAGCACAACAAAGACAACAGGCGATTAGGGAATTTAAGGAATTGAACATAGCCTTAAATTCATTTGATGGGCAGTATGCTTTACTTAAAGGGAGTGCATATATTGCTCATAATTTCGACTTTTCGTTTGGTCGACGTTTTTCTGATATTGATATATTAGTTAACAAAGATGAACTCGGCGCTATTGAGTTGAGATTAAGAGTTGCCGGGTGGTTACGGGGACAGATAGAAGATTATGATGATAAATATTATAGGGAGTGGATGCATGAGATCCCGCCATTACATCATAAAGATAGACAAACAGTATTAGATGTTCATCATAACATCTTACCAAAAACAAACCAGCGGCACTTTAGCGCTAACGAATTTAATTTTATATCTATTGATATTGAACAAGTTGGGCGAGTGAAAACGCTTGCCTATGAAGATATGTTTATTCATAGTGCAGTGCACCTTTTTACCGAAAGTGAATTTAATAATGGGTTAAGAGATATTGTCGATTTAGATAGCTTGTTGTTAGAGCTTGAGGCATTGGATAGAGATATAGTTAATCGCATTATAGAACGAGCTATTAAGTTGAATGTTTCAAATTATGTATATTATGCATTCAGATATACTTATTTAATTATGAATAACAGGCTAGCATGCTATGGTTTAGAGCAATTAAGTTTTGCTGCCCCAAAGCATCTTTATGTATTTGATCTAGTATTTATTAATGTTTTTAAACCGGATGTCGCTCATTTGAAGTCCTTTAAAGTCAGCCTTGCTAAATTGGTTTTATATTGGAGAGGGCATTTGTTACGAATGCCCTTGAGATTATTAATCCCACATTTATGTAGAAAAGCATATATGCGAATCGCTGAAAGCTTTGATAAAAAAAGTACTATTAATGATGAACAGTTACCTTAAAGGGTTTTGAGTAAACTATTTAAGTATTCAACAGGGATGGCATAGGTAATCCCACTAGGATCTGTGAGTGCAGACTCTTTAGACTCTTTGACAAATACTTTGTTAAGAATAGCAATTACTTCGCCAGTTTCCTGTAAATATACAGGACTTCCACTATTACCTGGATAAGCAGTCGCATCTAGCTGATAGGTTAGAAAAGGGTTTTTTAAGCGAGATAAAGCTGCAATACTTAATTGGCTGCTATTCTCGGCTGGAGTAACCACAGGGGTTACCGCTGAGATAATTCCTCGATGTGTTACTGGGTAAAGCCCAAGGACTGCACCTAGAGGATATCCTGTAAAGGCAATTTCAGTTCCTTCTTTATGTGCTTTTGTTGATAAATTTAATGGCTTTATCTGAGGAGTTAAACTCACTTCAATTTTTAAAATTGCTAAATCATGAGTAGGATCTGTTGCAGCTATTGTAAAATTTATGACCTTAGGCTGATTTCCCTGCCCTAAAAAAATAACTCGGCGCTCTTTCTCTATTTCATTTAAAGGGTCACTGACCACATGGTAATTTGTAACGATTAAATTATGATGAATTATAAATCCAGTTCCTTTTAGCTGAGCTCTGGGTGAGTTTAATGCGTTATATGTACCAATGCCTACAATAGCAGGCTTGATCGACTGTATAGTATCTACTAAATTGGCTAAACTGTAAAAAGGAACTAAATATAAAAAGCATATAAGCACTAGTTTTATCATATTGCTTTCCTTACAATAATTTGATTGGTACATGGTAGTGGAAAAATAAAAATAAATGGAAGCCTTTTTCACATTAAAAAAAATACTAGGAGTTATTCTCTCGCCATTACCTATTATATTTTGTCTGCTATTAGCTGGTGTTTTTTGCATGAGTTTGAAGCATAAAAACAAGTTGTGGTTAGCCAAGTCCTTTTTTATATCTAGTTTATTTCTTTTCACTATCGCAAGCTTACCAGTTACGTCTTTTTATTTATTACGACCCTTAGAAACAGCTTACCCCAAATACCAAGATCAATTTAATCATATTGATAATATTGTGGTTTTGGGCTGCTATAATAGTTTTGATGATGAAGTCCCTGATATATCCAATATTTACCCTTGTAGTTTATATCGGCTAGTAGAAGCCGTGAGGTTATCTCTAGTTTACCCAAAAGCAAATATTCTTTTAAGTGGGAAAACTAATGATGAGGAGGGGAATGTAAGTCATCCAGAGTTTTCATTAAAGTTATTAACTCAGTTAGGGGTCGATAGCGCTAGAGTAGTAATCATAAATGGTCCAAAAGATACAGAGGAAGAGGTACTTGCTTTAAAACAACATATTCAAGGAAGTGCTAATTTAGTGATTAGCTCGGCAAGTCATTTTATACGGGTGGTTCGTTTATTTGAAGAATATGGGATTGCTATAACTCCTGTTCCGATTGAATATTTAACAAGAGGTGGAGAACAAAATTCTTGGTTTGGGTTTATTCCCAATCCAGATGCTTTAAAAGCTAGTCAAAGAGCTTGTTATGAATATTTAGGGATTACTTGGATAATGATTAAATCATACCTATCTTTACTTGGGAATTCTGATGAATGGAATAAATAATAAAAATAAAAGAATTAAAATCGTTCCTGTATTTTCCGGTGGAGGGACTCGTCTACCTGCTCATATTGGGATATTACAGGCTCTTGATGAGTTAAAAATAGACTTTTCAAGTATTGTGGGTGTATCAGGTGGCAGTATTATATCTGCCTTATATTGTTCAGGAATGAGTATTAATGAAATTAAACAACTTGCTTTGGAAACGGATTTTAAAAAGTTTAGAGGGTATAGTTTAATTCGGCTATTTAAAGATGGGGGGCTGAGTTCTGGTGATAAATTTGAGTTTTGGATGGATAAGCAGCTTAACTGCAAAACTTTTGCTGATTTACCGCATGATTTAAGTATATTGGCAACAGATGTGAATGGCGGCGGGCCGGTTATTTTTAATAAAAAAGCGACACCAAATCTAAAAGTATCCAAAGCAGTTCGCTTCTCAATGTCAATTCCTTTAATGTTTAGCTTTCAAAAATATCAAAATCATATTTTAACTGATGGTGCAATATTGTCTGAGGATGCATTGTTTAATGATTGGGCTGGAGATGGGACCCCAACGGTATGTTTTAGACTAAAAAGTAAACCGCAAAAAAGAAATCCTGATCAAGTTTCTTTATTTCCGCTAAAAAACTATATATTGATGTTAGTAAAAACTTTTATGACTGCAGTATCAAGAGAGTACGTGCAGGCGCAACATTGGCACAGTACTATAGTTGTAGATACAGGTGATATTTCACCTGTTGATTTTTCTTTAACTGTTGAGCAAAAAGAAGCTTTATTTAAAGCGGGATATTTAACGGCTTTATCTATAATTCCTAAAAAAGTAATAGTTCCAGTTGATGTTAGCTATAATTAGATACTTTTATGTTGTCTGAAAGTATAGATTTGTGCTAAATAAGTGATAATAAGTATAATTTTTTAGATACTCGTTTGGTGAGAGAAATGAAATCGTTAAGAAAATATGCAGAAAAGCCGATAATCGGGCCAATAATAAAAAAAGCGATGAAATATTTTGTTAACAGAGAGGTAGACAGTATAGCGACACATTTTTCGCAATTTTTAATACCTCGGTTGGCCTATACTCAAGAAATGCAAAATGAAGTTTTTAAAATTCGTCATAATGTTTATTGTGATGAATTATCGTTTTTGGAGAAACATACAAGTGGGCTAGAAACGGATGGGTTTGATAGCCATTCATTACATTGCGCTATAGAACATAAACCCACTCAGAGTTTTGCAGGGACGGTTAGGCTTGTTTACTCACCTAACGCCCAAAAAAAATTACCTATCGAAGCTTTTTGTATTAACTCTATCTCTAAAGACGAAGTTCATCCGAGTGATTTTCCACGAGATCAAATTTTTGAAATATCTAGGCTAGCGATTCCTGCTCATTTTAGACGTCGTAACACAGACAAGTTTAAAGGCTCTGCGACAGGAGTAATTAATGAACAAGTTTACTCTGAAGATGAATTAAGGTGTTTTCCATTTATTGCTATTGGACTGTATTTATCTGCTGCAGCTCTGTCACAACATCAGGGGATGGAGCATTGTTTTGTAATGATGGAGCCGAGATTAGCCCGTAGCTTAAAATTTGTTGGTATTCCATTCAGACAGATCGGGCCTGCAGTGGAATATCATGGCAAGCGTGCACCTTATTATATTACTAATACAATCTTTATGAATAGTTTAAGTTCTGGATTTAAAAAACTATTTTTTAGTATAGAAGATGAATTGGAAAGTCAGTTTGATATTGCAAGTACAACCAAAACAGAATATCCAGCTCAACCAGCTGTTCAATTATTGACTCAACCACAGGAATTTGTATCGCTTACTGGTGAGCGCTTATTTCATGTGTAGTAAATATACATATTAAGGGTTTTCAATGTTTAATTATAATGATGCTTTTTCGAGAAATATTGGGTGGTTGACTCGTGAAGAACAGCTTAGCTTAAAAGATAAAAAAGTTGCAACTGCAGGTGCTGGTGGAGTTGGTAGTGAGCATATAGTGACTTTAGCTCGTCTAGGCGTTGGTAAATTTCATATATCAGATTTTGATGAATATGAAGTGCATAATTTTAATCGTCAGGCTGGAGCATTTATGTCTACGATTGGCCGTCCGAAAGTTGAAGTCATGGAAGAGGTTGCTAAGGATATCAACCCCGAAGCTGAAATTAAAAGTTTTCCAGAAGGTATTTTTGAACACAATGTAGATGAGTTTCTGGATGGTGTTGATGTATATGTCGATAGTTTAGATTATTTTGCTTTACAAGCTAGAAAACTAGTATACAAAAAATGTTATGAAAAAAGTATCCCAGTTGTTGTTGCAGCCCCTATCGGAATGGGAGTAGCACTGCTGTGCTTTACACCAGACAGTATGGACTATGAAAGTTATTTTAGATTTGAAGATTGCAAAAATGAAAATGAGCAATTAGTTAAATTTTTAATCGGTTTAACACCGTCCTTAATTCAACGAAGTTACCTAGTAGATCCTTCTACCAGTGATTTTATTGCTCAAAAAGCACCATCTCTCCCAATGGGAGTTAAGCTGTGTGGTGGAGCTGCCGCTTCTTATGTTCTTAAACTATTGTTAGGCCGGGGTGATGTTGTTAAAGCTCCCAGGGGGATCCACTTCGATGCTTACAAAAATAAGTTGGTTAAAACATGGCGTCCTGGTGGAAATCGCAACCCTATTCAATGGTTAATGTTTAATATTGCTAAAAAGATAGTTTTAAAGTAAACATTTAGGCTTCAATAGGAGAGAACTACAGGAGTTCTATTTCTTAAAAATCAACTTTTTTCTTACTGACAATTTACTGTTAGTAAGAAAATATCCACTTCAAAAGACAAAATACCCTTTTTAACACCTTAAATTGAATTGCTCTTATTTGAGTATATTAATTTATCTATTTTTACCTACGGTTGAAGCTAGGCTTACGAGTATACCTTAATATTAATTAGATAAATTGGCTTTTCAGCAGTGTCTAATTTCTTTACATTTATATTTTAGTATTTTTTTATGTTAATTTAAATTATTGATTTTTATTGTTTATTTTTGTTTGGCACACAAATTGTATATTCTTATGAAAGAACTGCACTTTAGCTCTATAAAAGGAAATAATGATGAAAAACTTAACTAAATTAACAATTGCAATAATGTTAGGCGCTTCAAGCACTGTTGCAAGTGCTGGAACTGTAATCAAGGACTGGACATATATAAATGAAGCAGGGTTTATCAATGCGACAACTGGTAATTCAGTTGTAGACCCTACTACTGGTGAGAATACAACGTTAGACCCAAATACTTTATTACCTCTTGATCCAACTGGTCGAGCTACACCTTATACCAATAACGTATTTAACCCTGAAGATGGCCTTAACTATAATTTAGGTCGTGCTGGTTATACTGCAGGAACATCTGATTCAGGTGCTACAGCAGGCGCTTCTGGTGAATCTGTTGGTACATCTATTTTGTCAACAGGTAGTTTGATTGATGAAATTTGCTGGGGTTCAGGTCCAAGCTGTTTGGCGTTTGAAAATGAAGCTGGGGATGATACATCTCGTGTTGAAGGCTCTTTAACGGTTGATTCTAATGGTGGTGTGAATTGGAACCAAGGTACTCAAATGGTCCATAAAAACCTACCAACAGGTGCACCTTCATTAACTTCAATTGATATTATTGACGGTTTAAAATTATATAGTAGTGAAATTATTGGTGGTGAGTTACCTTTAATTGAGCTTGGTATTGATGTTATCTTCAATGAAACATTTGCTGATGCTCGAACTTTATGGCCATACACACCAGATGATGCATTTATCGTAACTTTAGATCCTGTATTGTCTCCTATTACCAGCTTTGGTCCTGATTTTATTGAGTTTACTGTTCAATTAGATTTAACAGGACTAACTGTTGATGCTAATGCGCATACTCAATATGAAGTTATTACTCGAATTAGTGGCTTAGATGTTGTTTCTATCCCTGGTGGAAATACGTTTGGTTTAATTACCCCTGAAAACGGTATTAACTTCCTTGATGCTCAATTTGCTCTTCGTGCTGTAGGGGTTCCAGAGCCAGGTTCATTAGCTGTATTTGGTTTAGGTTTATTAGGCTTGGCAGGTGTTCGTCGTTATAAAAAATAACGCCTCTCATTATATCCCTCTCCCTTTAAAAGCTGGCTTTGCCAGCTTTTTTATTTTGTGACTTTGATACTCTTCCACATGCTTTAATTAACCCAAGTGTTATATAAGAATTGCTTAAGTAAAATTATCTACAATTAGGAATAAATAATCTTTTTCAACCCGTATTTACGTTCCTACAACGAGGGATTGAAAATACCCGTAGAAAATATCTTATGTATAGCTGTCTGTTTTTTTTACAAGATAAGCCGTCTTCTAATTTTTATTTATTTATCTATTTGATATTTATCGTATTTTAAGTTGGTTTGAGATATGCATGGTTAAAAAATACCCACTTTGGGTTTTTTTACTTGGAGGTGAAAACATGAAAAAGCTCGCACTGGCATTAGTCATTAGCTGTTCTACTATGACCTCACATGCCGCAACTTTAATATCAAATTGGCAGTATATCAACGAAGCAGGATTTACTGATCTTGTCACTGGGACTGAAGTGGAAGTTAGTCCTGGCGTACACTCAACATTAGATCCTTCGACCCTTGATCCTTTAGCTCCCACAGGGGCTGGATCTCCTACTAATAGTAATAATTGGGTTCTTAACTCGAGTGATGGGCTGTATTATGATTTAGGTAGTACAGGTTATGTCGCCGGAGAATCGCATACAGGTGTTACAGCTGGTGCTTCGGGTCACTCTATCGGCTCTTCAATTCTATCTACTGGAACTTTAATTGATGAAGCCTGTTGGGGTGATGGCCCAAGTTGTTTATCATTTACTGATTCTGGTGGGAATGATACTTCAAGAGTTGAAGGTAGTGCTTCAACAAGTGTTGGTTCATTGATGTGGAATCAGGGGACTCAATTAACTCATAGTAATTTACCAACAGGTTCTCCATCTCTAACCAATGTTAAAATTTTGGACGGTCTAAAGTTATATAGTACAGATCTACTAACTGGTGAACTGGATCTAATTGAATTAGGTATAGATGTTATTTTCAATGAAACTTATGCTGATGCAACAAGTATTTGGGATTATGCACCGGATGATGCTTTTATTGTAACCTTAGATCCAGCATTGGCTTCAATTTCGAGTTTTGGAGCTGATTTTATTGATTTTACTGTTAGTTTAGATTTAACAGGGCTTGTTGCTGCTGGATATCATACTGATTATGAAATTATTACTCGGATTAGTGGGTTAGATGTTGTTTCAACGCCTAGTGGCACTACATTTGGTTTAGTTACCGCTGAAAACAATTTTAATTACTTAGATGCGCAATTTGCTATTAGAGCTGTAGGTGTTCCTGAACCTGCAAATATTGCAATATTTGGTTTTGGTTTATTACTTCTTGGTTTAATGAAACGAGATAAAAAAAGCTAAATAAAAAAACCCTCAAATTGAGGGTTTTTTTTTATTTACAACGGCTCACACTTGCTGTTACACCAAGCCTAGGTTAACCTATCACGTATAGGAAATTTAACAACGAAGTGGAAACGTATGGTAAAGCCGTTTAAGCTAATGACCGTTTTTTGCGGTGTTTTTTTTATTTCAGCATGTTTAGATCTTACTACATTTGAAGATCATATTAACAACTCTCAAACAGCACTTGAACAAGGTGATACGCAAACAGCCGTTATAGAATTAAAGAATGCAATATCTAAAGCCCCCCAAGATGTTCAAGCCAGAGTATTATTAGGCTCAATTTATTTTCAACAAGGCTTATTTTCTGAGGCTAATAAAGAATTTGAACGCGCTTTATCCAACGGGAAGGTTGAAGATGAAGTGAAAGTGTATTTTGCTAAATCTCTTTATTACACAGAAAGTTATCAACAGAGTCTTAATGTATTAGAGCAAGTTGATTTTACCCACTTATCTTTAGAGCAACAAAGCCTAGCTAAATATTATAATTATTTAAATTTATTTGCGTTAAAAGAGATTGAAGCGGCTCAAAATATTATCATAGAAAGCAAACCAGAAAGTATGCCTGAACCATACTCTAGTTTATTTACCATGCTACAGCTTTTAGCCGATAATAAAATCGATAAGGCAACTCAATATAGTGAAAGTCATTATTCTCTAGGAAGCGATAATGCTGAATTTTTGCAAGTATTCGCAAGGCTTCATGCTTTAAAAGGCAATTACCAAAACGTAGCTAAAGCATTTGAGCAATTGAATAAAATAATTCCCAAATACGAGATTTATCAATTATCTTTGATTGACGCTCAAATCAAGAATCAAGATTTTTCCTCAGCAGAAAAGAATTTAACACCACTTTTGAAGCAATTTCCAAATCATGCTTATTTAAATTTATATAAAGCCATGATTCGCTACCAACAGAAAGACTGTGATAATGCTAAAACGTTTGCCGAAAAAGCTATTCAGGCAGGTGTATCTAATCCGGCGAGCCGGTTAATTGCAGGCGTATGTGCCTTTAGAATGAAAAATATGGAGCAAAGCTATCAACATTTGGCTGTATTAAATGAGCGAATGCAGTTATCACCTGAATTAAAAAGGCTATATTCTGCAGTTCAGTTAGAGCTTGGTTATAATACAAGTGCTGTTGAAAGCCTAATGTCGTTAGATAAAGTTTCAATATCAGATGCTAGTTTATTTATTGAAGCAGGGATTCGGGCTGAAAAGAGTGGGGATGAAAAAACCGCACAATCAATGTTAGATAAATTATCTGACTTAGATGGTTTATCTACGGAACAGCTTACCAGGTTAGGTATGCTTGAGTTTTCTGTAGAAAAAAGCATAGACAAACTAGAAGCTGCAGCTATGCAAGCTGATGCACCGGATGAAAGTAAATTCGCTTTAGCTGCTGCTTACCTAGAGAATAAAGAATATTCTAAAGCATTAAATTTTGCACAGAAGTGGATCGAAAGCGATAAAAGCAGTGTTGGTGCCCTTAATATAGCGGGTTATAGCGCCGAAAAATTAGGTAACTATAAACAAGCTCAAATATATTTTGAACAATCATTAGTCCTTAAAGAAGGTAATTCATTAGCGCTAATTTTTCTTGCTCAGCGAGCATTAGATAGTGGGAATAATGATGCGGCGCAAACACATTTAGATGATCTCATTAAGTTTAATCCTAATTATACGAAAAGTTACCTTTATTATTACAAAGGCATGAGTCAATTAGGTAAATCAGCGCAAGCTTTGGATAAAATTAAAAATATCTATTCTAGTCAACCTGATAATCAACTCATTAAGTCTCTATATATACGATTACTTTACGCTGAACAAAATTATGATGTATTAATTAAAACTTTAGATACTCAAGAGTCAAAGAAAAAGCCATTACAGGCTGATGAATTATCTTTACTCGCTCATAGTTATTTAAATATCAAAGCCTATAAAAAAGCGGAAGAATTTTTTATTAAGTGGAATGAAATAGCTCCAGATAATAAAGAGAGCTGGTTTAAGTTAGTATTATTTTATGAGCATATCAGAGCGTACGATAAAGGATTATCCATAGTTAAAAAAGCATTAAGCCGCTTTGACAATGACTTTAGATTTAAAATTTATTTAATTGAGTTTCTTTTAAAAAATAAAATTACAGCTAATGTAGATAAATATATTTCTGAATTAAAGGCATTTGATCCCGAGTTTGTTGCATTAGATCGCTTTTCAGGAGAATTGGCTATTTTAGAAGGTAAATTCTCTGTTGCGGTAAAATATTTCAAAAACTACTATGATAAAAAACAAGATGAGTCTAGCGCTTTGTCTTATTATCAAAGTCTTCGTTTAAACCAGCAAGTCGCTTTAGCTTTTAATCACCTTGAACAGTTTTTAACTGCTAATCCCAAATCGTTAACAGTTTGGTTAATTTATGCAAATGATCAAATGCAAGATGATCAAAATAAAGCATTTGAGGCATATCGAAAAATTTTAAATTTTGCACCAAACCATGTCATCTCAAATAATAATTTTGCATGGTTACTTAATCAAAGAGGGCAATATAAATCAGCTTTAGAATACATAGAGAAAGCGATTGAACTAGCGCCTCAAAGTCCAGTCGTTATTGATACCTATGCAAATATTTTAATGGCTAATCAGAAGCTTGAAGCTGCAGAAAAGCAAATTGAAAATGCTTACCAGCTAGCGCCTACACATTCAGATATTGTTTTTAGTTACTTAACTATTAAAAATGCCACAGGAAATAAACCTTCGATTCTTGAAGCTGTAGAGCAAGTTGAAAATAGCGATATATCAGATGAACCCCAAATTGCAGAGTTATTAAAAAAATTAAAACAATCTTTAACGGATTAATCGATTAAAGATTGTTTTAATTTAGCATTTTTGGATTTTAGTGGTTAAGTATAATTAATAAATTGAGTTCATTCTGTGCCAATACAAAGTAAGATTAAGAGCATTAAATTAGAATTAGATGATTTTTTGAATGCTCTTGAAGAACTACAAGAGGTAACTCATGACTCTTTTTTTATTGCTTCACCTTGGCTCAAAGCGTGGCTGAATTTGCCTCTTAAAGGGGTTAAATACTATAAAGTTACATCTGACGATAATACGGTTGGTGCGTTTGCAATATGTGAAAAAGAGCAAGCTAAACTTGGAATTAAATGGCGAACCTGGTATTTACATCGTTCCGGTGATAAAGAGTTAGATCAGATATGGATCGAATGCAATGATGTTATCGCCTCTTCTGAATTTAAAAGTCTAGTATGGGAAGAGTTATTTAAATTATTTGAATATAGTGATGCACAAGAACTTGTTGTTGGTATGTCTTATCAAATTAAGTTTTTGGAGAATTTAGCAGAGCAATACACTTGTATCAAAAAGATTACATCGGCCAGTTATTCAAGATTTATAAATTCATCTGATTCTGATGAAAATCAACTATTAGGACAGTTTTCACGTAATACCCGCAGCCAATTAAAAAGAGCAATGAAAGAAATAAGAGCTATTGGTGAACTAAAAGTTCAGCATGCTACAAATACATCTGAAGCTATTCTTTTTTTTGAGCAGGCTGCACAGTACCATAAGCAACGATGGCACGATAGCGGATTTACCAATTCAAATTTCGTCAATTTCCATAAGCAATTGCTGATTGATAACTTTAATAAAAAATATATAGATATTGTAAAGTTAACCTGTGGTGATACGGTTTTAGCTATATATTATTATTTTTTATACCGGGAACGAGTTTATTTTTACCTTGGCGCAGTAAATTATATTAATGGTTGTAATAAATCGAAGCCTGGTCTATTGAGTCATTTTTTTATGATGAAAAAATATGCACAACTTGGATACCATGTGTATGACTGGCTGGCTGGTGATGCCCAGTACAAAAAATCTCTATCAGATCAAGTACAAAGCCAATACTTGTATTCAATAATTAAAAAAACATTAAAGCAATCCCTTATTATGAAATTAAAAAGCATCAAATATCTGATGGGGCGGATGCTGGCTAGGGTGAAGAAATTTAATTATTTAAAAAATTCTAATTTTATCTTATAAAAATTCATATTTAATTATATGCAATAAAATTATGTCCGATGTGTTCGGTAGCTTGATTAAGGAAGAGAATGAAAAAAATTAAGGTCCTCCAGTTTATCTGTTCTACAGGGTTCTACGGCGCAGAGCGTTGGGTATTAGCTTTGGCTAAGCACTTAGATCATCAAAAATTTTGCTGCGATTTTGTAACCACTCAAGAAACAAAAGCTTCACTAGAGGTAGTTGAAAAATATCAAGTAGAAGAAGGTCGTGCATTTACTTTGCCTATGTCGGGAAAGTTTGATTTGTCAGTTGTAAATCGGCTAGTGGAGCTAATCAAGGAACGAGAAATCGATATTATTCATACCCATGGATATAAATCAGATATATTAGGTGTTTTAGCGGCTAAAAAAGCAGGAATAAAAGTTGTTATTACTCCCCATGGTTTTTCTCATACAAACGATAAAAAATTAAAACTATTTATTTGGCTTGGCTGTCAATTTTTTCGTTTTGCTGATGCTGTTGCACCATTATCAAAACAACTTGTTACAGATGCTCAAAAATTTAATGTGAAGTCAAATCGTTTAGTATATATCCAAAATGGTGTAGATCTTAGCGAAGTTGAAGCGCAGCGAAAAAAAGCGATAACCATTGACGGGTATGATCCGGAAGTTAAGCGAGTTGGCTTTGTAGGGCAGATGATCAGCCGTAAAAATATTAAGGATATTTTGGATATTTTTGAACTGCTTTATAATAAAAATAATAAGATTAAATTATTTTTATTAGGTGATGGAGATGCTCGCCCTGAACTTGAAAGTTATTCTGCAAAGTTATCTTGTAAAGATAATATTGAATTTTTAGGTTTTCGAGAGGATCGACTAGAATGGCTGCAAAGTTTTGATATTTTTGTAATGACCTCTCTACTTGAAGGAATTCCTCGGTGCTTGATGGAGGCTATGGCTATGGGGGTACCTGTTGCGGCTTACGATATTCCAGGAATAGATCAGCTAATAACCCATAATGAAACTGGGTTATTAGCTAAATTACATGATAAAGAAAAGTTAGCTCAATATTGGCAAGATATTCTATTTGATTCAGAAAAATCAGAGTTTTTATCACGTAGAGGGATGGATTTTGTTTATCAGCATTATTCTGCATATCGAATGGCACAAGAGTATGAGGCTTTATTTAGCAAAATTCTCAAGGACTCGTAGCTGATGGTACAAAGTCACAAGCCCAAAGTAACTTTTGTATTATCCGTTGATACTGAAGAAGAATGGGATTGGTCTGGTCCTTTTCCGCAGAAGCAATTTTCAGTGGATAATGTGGCATTAATCCCGCATTTTCAAAATTTTTGTAATCAACATAATATAAAGCCTAGTTATTTTGTCGATTATGCTGTAGCTGATGATGCTGAGAGTGTAGCCGTTTTACGTCAAATTCAAGACAAAGGAGAAGGAGAGATTGCAGCCCATTTACATCCTTGGTGTAATCCTCCTTTTTATGGAATCACTCGAGAAAAAGAATCTCATGTTATTAATTTGCCTTTGGCTCAAGTTGAAAAAAAATTAATTGAACTGACTTTAAAGCTAACTAAAGAGTTTGGGCTAGCTCCTAAAGCATTTCGTACCGGAAGATGGGGGATAAGTGGAGATATTTGCCAGTTATTAATTGAGCAAGGTTATAAAATAGATTCGAGTGTTTATCCTTTTTATACTCATAAATATTTTAGTTGCCAAGGCGCTCCAATATACCCGTACTGGGTTGACTTAAATAACCCACTTCAACAAACGGCTCGTTCTGCATTACTTGAGTTTCCTGTGAGTGTTGGTTTTAATCATAAAAATTTTGAACAACAAAATAAACTCCACCAAATGTTTTCAAGCCGATTAGGGCAGAGCTGTCGAGCTGTTGGCATTGCCTGGCATTTAGGTATTGTCAAAAAACTTTACATGTGTCCAGAACTGTCAACTGGCTCAGAAATGATTGCTTTAGCAAATAACTTATTGGCTCGCAAGGAAAAATATATTCATATGTATTTACATAGCTCAAATCTTATGACAAATGCAACAGGGTTTGTTGAAAGTAAAAATGCAATGAAAACAATTTTGGGCAGAATGCATCAAGTAATTACACACTTAAATAAGGTTGCTGATGTTGAATTTAAAACTATTTCTCAGGCTTGTGAGCCGTATTTTCAAACAAATGGAGATAAACAGTGATAAGTGTAGAAGTAGTTGATGAATTAAGTTCGTCCGAATGGGATAGGTATGTAACTGAACACCCTTTCTCTAGTCCTTATCATTTAAGTGGATGGCGAATCGCTGTCGAAAAAGCTTATCAACATAAGTCTATATACTTAGCTGCCTATGACCAACAAAAAATAGTTGGTGTTTTGCCTTTAATATGGGTGAAATCTATTGTATCAAAAGGCGAATTATGTGCTTTACCTTTTTGTGATGTCGGTGGTTGTTTAGCCGATGATGAGCAAATCAAGCAAGCCTTACTGAATCGCGCTTTTGAGTTAGCGAAAAATAAAAATATTCCTTTTGTGACTCATAGATTGAGTGAAATATGCGAAGTTTCAGAGCCTTCAGATGAGGTCAAAGTAAGAATGCTAATGCCATTGCCTGAAAACTCAAAAATGCTTTGGGATGGCTTTAAATCTAAGCTTCGTAGCCAAATACGGAAAGCAGAAAAAAATGGCTTAACAGCAACAATAGGGCGTGATAAAAGCCATTTAGATGGTTTTTATCAAGTTTTTTGCCGGAATATGCGAGACCTAGGCTCACCTGTTCATAGTCTGTTATGGTTTCAAACTTTAGTGGAGGCATATGCTGATAGTTTAATTATTGCCAATGTCTACTTTGAATCTAAAGTTGTGGGTGCTGGAATTGTTTTATTGAACGGAGATAAAGCCTGCATACCTTGGGCTTCAACCAATAGTGATTACAACCGGCTAGCTCCTAATATGTTGCTTTATTGGAAATTACTTGAATATGTCTGTGATGCTGGGGTTAAAGAGTTTGATTTTGGGCGTTCCTCTTATGGAGAAGGAACATTTAAATTTAAAAGCCAATGGGGGGCTTGTCCCAAAACTTTAGTATGGGAAAAGTACAATGCAAATGGAACACTCTTAGCAGATCAAATTACCAATAAAAGCAAGTTCAGGGATGTGGTTGAAACCACATGGCAAAAAATGCCACTCGGTATTTGTAACTTGCTTGGCCCTAAAATTAGAAAATATATTAGTTTATAAATTGGAAATTATTAAATGTGTGGAATAGCGGGCTTTACATCTTTTCAGACTGAAATTGGCAATCAAGATACTCTGCAACAAATGGGGCAAGCTATTTTTCATAGAGGTCCAGATGCCGGTGGTGAGTACCTAGATAATTTTGTTGGTTTGTGTCATCGGCGTTTGAGTATTATAGATTTATCTAGTGCAGGTACTCAGCCAATGTATTCAAATAACGGTAATTATATTATCGTTTTTAATGGTGAAATATATAACTTTGTTGAGCTTAGACAACATTTAGAGGAATTAGGTTACCAATTTAATACTCATACAGATACTGAAGTATTATTAGCTTTATTTCAAGAATATGGGATAAAGCTCCTTGAAAAAATAAATGGAATGTATGCTTTTGCCATTTGGGATAAATCAGCTAAACAATTATTTGTAGCCCGAGATCGGATCGGAAAAAAGCCACTGTATTACACACATCACCATGGAGAATTTGTTTTTGCTAGTGAATTAAAATCATTATTAAAAATTGATGGAATTAAAAAAAGTCTGAGACTTGACTCGGTATATGACTTTTTTGCTTATCAGTATGTACCTGATCCTAAAACTATTTTTAATGATATCTTTAAGCTTCCCCCTGCACATTATGCTTTAATATCAAATGAAGGGACTAAAATTGAGCAATATTGGGATATTTCCTTTGCTGAGCAAATTAATGATGCTGAAACCAGCATTAAGCAAAAGTTAAAGCAAGTTTTAAATGATGCGACTAAGAAGCGGATGTTGGCAGATGTTCCGCTTGGTGCCTTTTTAAGTGGCGGAGTTGATTCTAGTGGTGTTGTAGCCATGATGGCTAAAAATAGTAGCACTCCTATTACAACGTGCTCTATTGGTTTTGATGAAAAACGTTTTAATGAAACTGAATTTGCTAAAATTGTTGCTGATAAATATCAAACTAACCACCATGAACTGACAGTTCATCAAAATGTTTCCGAGAACTTGGAGCATATTGTGAGCTTTTTTGATGAGCCTTTTGCAGATCCTTCTCTTGTTCCTACTTTTTTTGTTTCTCAGCTAGCTCGAGAGAAAGTGACGGTTGCAATTGCAGGTGATGGTGGAGATGAAGTTTTTGCTGGTTATTCAAAATATGCAATTGATCATATTGAGAATAAACTTAGGGATAAATTTCCTTCAGCTGTTCGTAAATATGTATTTCCTCGTCTTTCTAAAATATGTGGTCAAATTAATCTTAGGCCGTTACAGAAAGCCAGCTCTCTGTTACACAGTTTAAGCTTAGAACCTGCGATGGGCTTTTATATTACCAATTCTTTTATTAAACAGCACGACTGGGACAAGCTGGTTAATCAGGAAACTAAAGAGTCTTTACTAGGATATCATCCATCTCAATTAACCTTAGATACTTATGCCAAGTGTGACGGCAAAGACCATTTATCAAAAGTATTATATACGGATATGAAAACTTTTTTACCCGGCGACATTTTGGTTAAAGTTGATAGGATGAGTATGGCAAACTCCCTAGAAGTAAGAGCTCCTATTTTGGATTATGAGTTAATGGAATTTGCAGCCAAAATACCATCACAATTTAAATTTAATGAAGGCGAAAAAAAATATATTTTAAAAGAAGCTTTTCTAGAAGATTTGCCCGAGGATATTTTGTATCGTAAAAAAATGGGATTTTCTGTTCCATTGGCGAGTTGGCTGCGTGGAGAACTTAAAACTATATGTGAAGAAAAGCTAATTCAGCATCCACATGGTCTAACAAAAATTTTTAATGCAGATGTAATCAAGCAAATGTGGGATGAGCATGTGAATGAGAAAAAAGATAATTCAACTCTGTTGTGGAGCATGCTTATGTTTCAGATGTGGTGGGACAGGTATATGGCTGTTTAGTAAAGCAGAGTCTACCAGTGGCCAAGTTTAAGCTTTTTTTTGCAATTTTTAGTATTGTGTTAATTTGCCTAATGTTATTTGGACGCTTTTATTTATCAAAACAGCAAAGCTTTAATTATATATATCAAGATTTTAAGCTCGAACCTCAAGATTATAACCTGCTACTTGGTACCTCCACGATTAAAAGGATAGATAAATTAGCCACATGTGATGGACTCACATGGTTAAATCGGGGTTTTGTTAATACTCATATGGCAGAAATTATTTTCTACATTGAACACTCTAAAGTGGAGTCTGTAAGAAATATTCTCATTTATGCAGGAGAAAACCATATACGAGCGTTTGAAGAGCCAGAAGAAACTAGTCAGCTCTATATTGCTTTAATTAACTTATTAAAATCTAAATATCCTGATGCTCATATTGTCGTGGTTGGCATTAAACCATCGCCAGCAAGAGCAAAATTATGGGATAAATTTAAACGAGTTAATTTTAATTTGAGGTATCAGGCTGAACAGGAAAAGCAATTTACTTTTTACTCTAATTGGTCCGACGAACCTGCGTCTTTAAATTTATTTCTAGATGATGGTGTCCATTTAAATGCTCAAGGGTATCACTACTTTTTTCCTATCAAGGAGCTCTTCTGTTAATGGAGCGTATTCCTTATCTTGAACCAATGCGGGCCACTTTAATGCTTCTGGGGATCTTTTTACATTCGGCTCAGGTATATAATCCCGCTAAAAGTTGGCTGGTTAGTGCTCCTCAAAGCTTGGATATTCCAATATTATTATCTGAGTTTATCCATATATTTAGAATGCCAGCTTTTTTTATACTTTCTGGTTATTTATTTTATATTTCGATTAATAAATACCCATTTAAAGTTTTTATTAGAAAGCGTTTAGCTCGAGTTTTGATTCCATTAATAGTAGTTGCTACAACGATTAATTACGTTCAATTTATATTTATTAACCCTTACTCTTGGGAGAGTGCTACTTATAAACAGTATTGGGTGGAAGGAAATTGGGTTTCACATTTATGGTTTTTGATTAATTTAAGTATATATTTTATTGTTTTCGCTGCTTTTTTTTACTACATAAACAAAAAACACATAAAATTTAATATTGTTTTTCCTAGATTAAATTTATACATCTGGCTTTGCTTACTGCCTATCTCTAATTTAGGTTTATTGTTTTTAAATAAACTAGGTTTTCCTATTTATAGTCAGTTCTTCGGCATTAGTTCTTTTATGATAATCGAATATTTACCGTATTTTATATTTGGTTTATTAATGGCACAAAAAAAATATATTTATCAGACGTATATCAAGATAAATATTAAATTTGGTCTAATTTTTTTGATGCTGTTGAGTGCAGTTTATTTTACAATAGTGGCTTATATGCCCAAAATGTTTGTTTTAGATGTCATTAGACTTTATTTGGAGTATCTGGCTACTTGGCTACTAAGTTGCTTATGTTTTACTAGTTTTAGTTTACTGTTTGCCAAGGTAAATTTACAGTGGCAATTTTTAGCAAGTTCAGCTTATAGTGTGTATTTATTTCATCAGTTAATCATTGTAATTCTAGCTAGTTTTTTTATTTATTTAGCTTTACCAGCATGGTTAGGATTTTTCTTACTATTGACCATAACAGGCTTTATCGCTGTGGGCTTGCACTGGCTTTTAGTTAGCTCAAATCGAGTGGGACAAATTTTATTAAACGGAAAAATATAAGTGAACGATGTTAAAACAATAAAAATACTTCATCTGACATTTGATATGAGGATTGGTGGGACTGAGCAGGTAATTGTTAACTTAATTAATACGAATCAGTCAAGCAATATAGTTAACTCTGTTCTGTGTATTGAATCGCCTGTGGGACCATTTGGAGCTTGTTTAATAGAACAAGGAATTCAAGTTGATGCTTTTAAGCGAACGCCTGGTTTTGATAATAAATTAATCAAAAATATACGCCAATATTTAAAAGAGCACTCAATCGATATTCTACATTGCCATCAATACACACCTTGGGTTTATGGTGTTATTGCCGCAATAGGCTTAAAAGTTAAAGTTATTTTTACTGAACATGGACGGTTTTATCCAGATAGTGGTAGTTGGAAGCGGAAGCTAATTAACCCTGTTTTGATGAAGTTTACTGATTATGCGACTTGTATTTCTATTGCCACTAAGCGGGCTTTGATTGAATTTGAAAATATTTCAGCTAATAAAATAGATGTAATTTACAATGGAATTTTAGAACTGGCGGATAAAGATATAATGCCAGTAAAACCTGAAACTATAGGGGTTAGCGAATCCGAATCTATCATTTTAGGCACTATTGCAAGACTCGATCCTATTAAAAATCAAACCATGATGCTACATGCGTTTAAATATGCACTAGAACAAGTTCCAAATCTTTACTTGGTCATTGTGGGTGATGGTGAGGAGCGTCAAAAACTGGAATTATTAGCGCAAGAACTTAATTTGCATCAAAGAGTTATATTCACTGGATATATAACTAAGCCGGTAAATTATCTTAAATTAATGGATATATTCTTATTGTCTTCGCTAAGCGAAGGTACATCTATGACTTTACTTGAGGCGATGTCGTTAGGTAAACCATGTATCGTAACCGATGCAGGTGGAAACCCTGAAATTATAGAAAATAAAGTTAATGGGCTTGTTACTCCGAATGATGATGCCAAGCTATTTGCTCAAGCCATTGTTGAATTAGCATCGGATCCTGAAATGATGCAAAAAATGGCCAGTAGTGCTCGTAGCCTGTTTGTTGAAAAATTTGAAAGCAAAATAATGGTTGAACAATTTCATTCAGTGTATAAAAAATTGATGGAAGAGAGTAATGCTAGTTAATAAAACGAAAAAAAAACTAATTAATACATTTAATCAATTTTTATCTCACCCTAGTGTTGTTGATGTATTTAATCGCCAAGTAAAAAAAAGCTTACACCTTTTACCAAAGCTAGATAATCAGACCTCACCATATCATAGTATGGATAACCAGCTAGAGGTTAATAAAACATTTGAGCGGGATGATATTGTTTTTATTTCTAGTCGATTCCGAAGTGGCTCTACAGTTTTATGGAATGTTTTTCGTAATCTAAATGATGCGACTGCTTACTATGAACCATTTAATGAAAGGCGTTGGTTTGATGAATCTTGCCGAGGAGAAAATGTCGATTCTACTCATCTCGGTGTCGATAACTATTGGCAAGAATTTGTTGGTTTAAATGAATTGTCCAAATACTATCATGAAGATTGGATTCGAGATGAACTTTTTATGGATGGTGCAGCTTTTAATCCTGATATGAAAAGGTTTATCGAAATTTGTGTTGAAAACTCAAAAGCGCGTCCCGTACTACAGTTTAACCGGATTGATTTTCGCCTACCATGGCTTAAAGCTACCTTTCCAAATTGCAAAATATTACATTTATATCGAAACCCCAGAGATCAATGGCTTTCCTTTTTAACAGATAAAAAAATAATGAATGCTCAACAGGTTGAGCAAACATACAAAGATGCTTTTTATTTAAATCCTTGGTGTAATAATTTAAAGAATTACTTTCCCTTTTTATCCGAAGATATCACACCACATCCATATCAAAGATTTTATTATTTATGGAAGCTTTCATTTTTATTTGGACAAAAATATTCAGATATTAGTATTGGGTTTGAGCAACTTAGCCACTCACCTAAAAGTGTCTTGACTGAAGTGTTAACTGTACTTAATTGGCATAATCCAGATATTGATAAAGCAGCAGCAGTTGTCGAGCAGGTTCAACTAGATAAATGGAAAAGCTATGCAGATGATGCATGGTTTTTAAAACATGAATTAGCATGCGAAACCGTATTGTCTCAATTTTTGGATAATCAAAATGTCCGCTAAGAAAATTTTATTAATTTCTGAAATATTTCCTCCTATTAATGGAGGAAGTGGCCGATGGTTTTGGGAGTTATACTCTCGTTTGCCTGCAAACGAATTCTGTGTTTTAGCAGGAGAAAGTGTTCATGCTGATGAGTTTGATAAAACACATCATATGCAGGTTCATCGTTTCAATATGAGTATTAAACAATGGGCTGATTGGGGAATATTAAATTGGACTGGAATTAAATTTTATTGGCGTCTGATACGTAAAATATTACATCTAGTTGAATCTGAAAATATTGGTGCGATTCATTGTGGTCGTTGTATACCTGAAGGTGTTGCCGCATATATAGTCGCTAAACTTAAAGGGATTCCTTACTTGTGTTTTGTTCATGGCGAAGATGTTACTAATGCGGCTAGAAGTCGAGAATTTACTTGGATGGTCAATAAAGCACTTAAATCTTCTTCTAAGTTAATTTGTAATAGCCAAAACAGTAAAAACGTATTAATGAAAGACTGGGGATGTCCTGAATCTCAAATTGAGGTTTTAAATCCAGGCGTTGACACTAATAAATTTATTCCAGCCGAATATAACCGTGAAATTCGTAATAAGTTTAATTGGCAAGACAGGCCCGTTATTTTAACAGTTTCTAGGCTGGAAGAGCGTAAAGGGCATGATATGTTGATAAGAGCTCTCGATATAGTAAAAGCTCATCATCCAGATGTACTTTATGCGATCATTGGTGGAGGAGACCGACGTACTTATTTGGAAGACTTGGTGGAGAGTTTAAAGTTATCCGACCATGTCATGTTTATGTCAGAATTATCCGATGAACAAATGATAGAATGCTATCAGCAGTGTGATATTTTTGCTTTGCCTAATCGCACGATTGGGTTAAATATTGAAGGGTTTGGTATGGTGTTGGTTGAAGCTCAATCTTGTGCTAAGCCCGTTATCGGCGGTAATTCAGGTGGTACGCCTGAAACTATGATTATTGGAGAAACAGGCTTTGTTATTGATTGTACCGAGCCAACAAAATTAGCGACTAAATTGGTGGAATTGCTCAATAATCGTATGAACTTACCTTCGATAGGGCAAAAAGGGAGGGAACATGTAGTGAACACACTTGATTGGCAGGCTCATGCTCAAAAGGCTCAAGTTATTTTTAAAAGTTTAAATCCATAATAATTAAAGGTAATTGAGTGGGCATATTCCGATTTATTTTAGCATTCAATGTGATTTTATATCACTTATTAGAAGTGCCTAATATTGGAGCCTTAGCGGTTTATAGCTTTTTTATTTTGAGCGGCTTTTTAATGACTTATATTATGCATCATACTTATTCGTATGATCCTAAGGGTTGTTTAAAGTATGCATTGAATCGCTTTTGGCGGCTTTACCCTGTTTATTGGATTCTATTTTTTATATCTTTATTGTTATTTTTTTTTCTTGGTATTTCGCCCTCATTAATACATCCTTATATGTCTTTCCCTGCCTCTCTAGAGGCTTGGTTGGCTAATTTATCGATTTTTTATCCGAGTTTACATCCAGTTACTTACCCGATTAGAGTTGCACCAGCCTCTTGGGCATTAACTATTGAAATTGTTTTTTATATCGCTATTGGATTAGGTATTTCCCGAAATTTAATCATTACATGGTTCTGGGTAATTATTAGTGTCATGTACCTTTTTTATAAAATTCTAGTAGGCTCAACATTTAATATAGGTTATGGAAATATTTTTTCTGCGTCTTTACCTTTTTCTCTTGGTGCTTTGAGCTATTTTTATCAGAAAAATATATATCAATTTATATCTGGTAAACGGTTTGCTCCTCATTTAGTCGTTATTTTATTTAGCTTGAATATTGTGATAAGTGCTAATTCAGTCATGTTAGTTGGGCAAGATAATGCATGGAAAGTTAACTTACTGAGCATGTATTTAAACTTAGTATTTTCTGCTTTACTGGTTATTTTATTAAGCAAAATAAAAGTTACCTATCGTCGAATAGATAAATTATTAGGTGATTTTTCTTACCCTATGTATTTATTTCATTGGAGCGGGGCTTATGTCGCATATACAGCATTAGGCTCTTACTGTACTGTAGCTGGTTTTCTATTTGCTGTTATTTTTACTTTAGTGGTGAGTTGGGCTGTCAATGAAGTTGTCATGCATAAAATAGATAAAATTAGAGAAAATATAAAAAATAAACAATTGACTGTACCTTACTCAAGTCAGGGTATTACAAAATAAAGGTTCATTTTGGATAAGATAATTTCTAGTACCCTGATTAGTATCGTCGGGAATATGGTCGTAAAAGCTCTTGGTATTCTCAGTACCGTCATTATGGCTCGGATTCTTGCCCCGGAAGATTTTGGGATTGCAGCTTTGGCTGTTGTCGTTTATGAAATTTTTCTGGCGATTGGTCAGCTTGGTGTACAGCAATATATTTTAAAACAACAGAATATAAATAAAGATATTTATAACGCGACTTTTACTTTCCGTTTGATTGCTATGAATTTAATGGCAGCACTACTATTACTAATCTCTCCTTTTGTTACTCAATATTATCAAAAGCCAGTAATTCAGGAATTATTTTATATCTACGCTTTTTGTATTTGCATAGCATCTTTTGGTAATACTCATTTTATGCAGTACATGCGAGATTTAAACTACAAGCCTGTTGTGAATGCAGAGATATTAGCCAAAATCATTGCAATTAGTGCCAATATTTCTTTTGCATTTTATTTTGAAGATTTCCGAGCCATTGTTTATGGTAACTTAGTCTATGTTTTTGCTATGACTTTAAGAACGTACTGGCGGGCGCCTGATTTACCTAAATTAACCACAAAAGGCTTAATTGATAATTGGAATTTTTCTAAATGGTTATTGTTTGAAGTATTTGTTGGAAATGTTAGAGCTAAAATTGATGTAATTCTAGCGGGTAGAATTTTTACACCTACTGATATGGGGTTTTATGAAGTCAGTAAAGCTAATGGCGGGATGTTAATACAGGAGTTGTTTAAACCTGTTAATAATATAATTTTAACCATAATTTCAGACGGAAAGAATAAGGGATCTAAAAATGATTTTGAGAAAGCCATAATTGTCATGTCCTTATTTTTAAGCCCTATATTTATAGGGTGTTACTACTTTATGGACGTATTTGTATATTTATTACTTGGCCAGCAATGGCTGCCTGTATTACCTTTATTTCAAGGGTTTCTAATCCTCACTTTTTTTACGTGCTTTACTCAACTTATTGGCTCTACTTTAGTTGCTAATGAAAGAATAAAAGTACTCACTTTTATGAATTTAGCTCTGACGGTTATCATTGTAAGTGTGCTTTTTATTACAATTAATACTGATCCCGATATTGACCAATATGCTTATGTTAGAATTTCACTTGTACCTTTTGCTACTTTTATTAGTCTACTGGTGCTTAAAAAATATGTTATTGTCAGTTTAAGAACTAGCATTTTAGCATTATTTTGTTATCTAACTATCGCTTTCATAAGTGTTTACCCATACCAGTTTATTGGACATAACCTTTTGAATCTTAACAGTTACTATACTCTTGCTTTAACCCTAATTTTTGCTCTGCCAACTTATATATTATTATCTTTGATAAGTGTCAGGTTATTGGGAAATATCTTTCCTGATTTTATTGTAGTAAGAAAGCTAGGGGTTTTCTTGTGGGGTAAAACAATGGGTAAATTTAAACGTAGAAAATCATTATAATTGTTTATTTTTTTAGACTGTAATGGGAAAATTAACCAATAAAACTAAAACGCTGTTATAAAACAGCAGGGTTATGGATAAAGGACCTCACTATGCTCGTAGCAAAAGCCAGAACAAAACTAAATAAGTGGTTATTTAACAAAACCGCACAGCAAATTAAGAATACAAAACCGATTCAAGTGAACATAGATAGTGATGTGATTGTTGTGTCGCTGGTATATAGTAAAGGTTTAAATATGGCTTTAGTCGCTATTAAGTCTTTTTTACGAAGTTTTGGCTCAGCTAAAGTTGAATTATTGGATGATGGTTCATTAACAGAACAAGATAAACACCTTATTGCACAACAATTGCCTGGCTCAGACATCATTCATATTAAAGATGTCAATTTAGGTTTATGTCCGTCAGGTGGATGCTGGGAAAGGTTGGCTTACATTATTCATCGCTCACAGTCTGCTTATGTTATTCAGGTCGACACTGACACTATAACTGTTGGTCCGGTGACAGACGTATATAACTCTTATAAAAATAACCAGTCATTTACTATTGGTTCGCCCATGTGGCAAAACCGGGCGAGTTTACAGTATTTAAAACATTATTTTGATACTTTAAATAATGATCATGTGCAGTGTTTAGGTGAATCAAAATTAAGTGAGCTAAATAACTTTTCATTAGAAGGCTACTTGAGAGGTTGCGCTGCGTTCACTGGTTTTGCTAAAGGCCATTTTAATTTTGAAATGTTAGAAGCATTTTCTCAACAAATGTCTGATATTTTGGGTAAACAAAAGTGGGATCAATGGGGCTCAGAGCAGTTTGCTTCAAATGCTATTGTATCGACTGATATTAATGCCTATGTTTTACCGTGGCCTAAATATCAAAACTACAAGTTTCCTGAATTTAGTGAAAATTTCCAAGGGCATGTATCTGTTATTCATTACATTGGTAGCTGCCGATTTTCTGATCGTAGCTATGAAAAATTAGCAGCGCAAGTCATTTCTCAGCTTAAGTAACGAACAGCCAATAAGCATGGATAGGCTGTTCAAATTGATTCAAGAATTATGTGTTATTCGATAAACTGAGTGTTCGGGTAGAAAGGTTCTATGGAGCTTTTAAAAATAGCATAATTTTTAAAGTAAGATCCAGCTTGTAAATTCACCTGCTTATTTAAAATTGAACCTCCAATTGCAACATGAAGCCTATCTGTATTGATTTGTTCGTAGTCAGATAGCTTCTCAAAAAAACTAAATGCATCAGACAAAACAGTACCTTGAACACTTAAATCTAGGTTGTTATCTGGTACTTTTATTTTTCCACTTTTTTCTACATCCGTTCTAAAAAAGTTAGCTTCTTTTTGAGTCGGTTTGCCTGTGACTTCAAGTGGCGCGAGGAAAAATGCCATATCATGACAAAAATAAGCTTTTGGCATAACTTCTTTGCTATTTAAAATATCCCTTCTGAAAAAGATTGTATTTGGAATATCGTAATGCTTATCAAATGTTGAAGGTAACACTAATACTTTATTAAATTTAAATCGGCTTTGTAACTTTTGGGTTAGGTTAGATGCGTGTTGATAGTGACCACACCAAGCTCCCCCACCGGCAATCACAACTAATTGGTTATTTAGTTTAGCTGATAGCAGAATTTTATTCCGATCTAGAGAGCTTGTTTGATGATTGATTACTGTGTAGTCAATATTAAAGTGGCGAAAGAAGTTAATTGTACCAACTCGGATTAATGCATCACCCCAGTTGCCATCAAAACTGACATAAACAACAGGCTTATTGCCTTGTAAAGAAATAATAGTTTCAGCGAGTCTTAAGAATTCTAGTTTCATTTTTAGTCTTATTTTTAGTTGATAAATGAATCAAAATAATGTTGCATGTTTTGCTTATCTTTTACAAAGTGGAGCGCAGCAAATTCCCAACGAACCATTTTATTAGCGTGTTTAAGGTTTTGATATTCATTAGGAAACAACATTAATCGAGTTGAGTTTGTTTTTATACCTTGATCTATAAGTCTTTGGCTAATTGCCAGATCTTCAGCAAAGTTACCTTTCCATTGTTTTGCTATTTGCTTAAAGTCATCCGCAGTAGCATGATTAAAACACTGCTTTATTACTTTGTGTTTAATAAAGTATAAACCGCCTTGGTAATATTGTCCCTCTGTATGTCTATAATCTCCAATAGTATCTAATCCACTGATAGAAATACGTGCTAATTTAGAGCCTTTTAAAAATAAAATATCGGAATCAACTTTAACTAAATAATTTTCAGGCTCGGATTCATTTGCAACTTTTAAGAAACTATTTACTTCTGTCATAGTTGTTTCAATCGAAGCCCAAGCAAAATTTTCAACCGGATAAAATTTAATGTTCGGATAGATTTGAATTAGACTGTTCTCTTGCTCTTTTGTTAGTGGGGCTTTTTGGTCAATAAATACATAAATATCAGCGATTAAACTCACATTTCTAACAAGAGACTGAATAGACAAAGAGACGAATTCAAAATCGGGTTGGTATGTAAAATAAACGAAAGTAAAGAGCGCTGGTTTTGCTTTTGCTGGCTTATTTGGTAAGTTTTGATAATCCCATATCCAGCCTTTAAGCTCTCGCTTGATATTTTTTAAGCTAATAGGCACATTGCATAAAATCATTTTTAATGTAAATCCTTCCGGTTATTGTTTTAATTTGAGCTAGGCTAAATATCCGTTACCTTTTAATGTTTGTACTTTATCTTTTTTCAACTGCATTGGTAGTCAAATTTTTGTGACGTAAGCATACCATTATATCAATGGTTATTTCTAAATATTTGATTCAGAGTGAACTAAATATTTTGTGGTCATCTAAAAAAATCATGATTTTATTCATGGTATTAAATAGAGTATTGTTAAAGTATTTATACAAAACTTGATGACCAAATTATATTAGTTCGTTATGATATTTAGCACTGCTAAAGTATTGTATTTCTGAAAAATTAAGTTTTATTGCCGTTACTGTTTAGATGATACTTAATTAATATGTGCGCGATTTTTTCATAGTGCACTAGTTCTCAATTTTTTGTTTGTACAGTTCAATAACTGAACCATTTGATTAATGTATGCTAAGCACAATTTATTTTTTAATAAGCAGTCTATAAAGTACGTTTGTATATTAAGTTCAAGTTGTTTATTCCTCTATTCAAGCAGGCTATTTAGCATCTCTTTATAGCAGCCAACTTTCCTGAGGCCAAAATTGAAAAACGAAATTTTACCTTTGACGAGTATACGGGGTGTCGCTGCTGTAGCTGTGATGCTATTACATATTCATCAATCCTATCAAAACTATAACTTAGCCATTTTTTCTTGGTTTGAAAATGCAGGGCTTGGTGTTGATTTATTTTTTGTTCTGAGTGGGTTTATTCTGGCCTATGTATATAGTGATACAAAATTGGTTTGGCTGAATTGCACACGTTACAAATCTTTTATTGTTAAGCGTATTGCAAGAATATATCCGCTTCATTTTATTACATTATTTGCTACTTTATTGCTTGTTTTATTTGCAGGTGGATTTGCTGAGCGTTATCCAGGTCAATTTTCGACTTATGATTTTATTTTGAATTTATTTTTAATTCAAAATTGGATTTCGGGACTGAGTTGGAACTCTGTGTCTTGGTCAATCAGTGCTGAGTTTTTTATGTATTTGCTGTTTCCGTTTATTTTGTGGGGGATTAGCCGATTATGTTTATCTCAGGTATATGTCGGGATTTTTGCTATTTTTATTAGTCATCATGTGAGCATCCTGCTGTTTGATTTGAATGGTTATGGCGGTGTTAGCTTTGGTGGAATGATAAGGGTCTTTTTTGAGTTTTTATTAGGGGTTACTTTATTTTTTGCTCGAGATTCTATTTTTAGGTATACAAACCATCATGCTCAATTGGTGAGTAGTTTATTAAGCTTAGGTGTAATTTTTTCGTTAGTATTTGAATCCTGTTATTATTTATTTCTGCCTTCTTCTGCTTTATTAATTGTTCACTTGAGCCGCTCCCATTGTTTTTTAAGCCAGTTATTCAGCCGCTCTTTTTTTGTTTATCTTGGTAATATTTCTTTTTCACTTTATATGTGGCATTGGCTGATTATTCAAGTTCATAATTGGCTTCGATCTCGTGAGCTTTTTACGGTTGAAACTGACTTCGATGCTTTTAGTATATGTCTATGTTTGATGTTAATTTCGGTAGTTGTTGCCCACTTCTCTTATAAGCTAATCGAACTCCCATCAAGAGATTTGTTAAAGAAAAACTCATGATTATTTGTTTGTTTAATTTATACTTGTTTATAATATCGATGTCTTAAAGTCTGGACGACGAGTTAAACACCTCGAGAGATTAACAAATACTAGGAATTACAATAAAACCATTGGATAAAAGGTTAAATATTAAAATGAACCATAACAGTACAGACTTTTTTATATCGTTTATTATTCCGGCCTATAACGAAGAATCATGCATTGAAAATACACTGCTTGGGATTCAAAAGTATAGCCAAAAATTAAACCACGAAGTTATATTAGTAGATAATGGGTCGACTGATTCAACTCAAAAAATTGCAAATGAATATTGTGACCAAGTTATATACTTTCCTGAAGGTGATACAATTTCATCTGTGCGTAACAAAGGTGTGGAGTACTCTAAGGGGGATATTTTAATTTTCTTGGATTCAGATATCTTATTAACTGAAGAGTGGGAAGAAAATATTTTCAAAACATGCCATGTACTCAAATCAGATCCTCTTATTTTAACCGGTTCAAAATACACTCCTCCAAATCAATATGCATGGCTCAATCGGTTTTGGTTTAATATTGAGAATAAGGCGCCTGCAAATTATATTAATTCAGGTCACTTAATCATTAGCAGGTCGTTATTTGATCGAATTAATGGCTTTGATGAAAATTTAAAAACAGCAGAAGATTATGATTTTTGTCAAAGAGCGATTGCTAGCGGTGCTAAACTTCAGCCTAACGCTCAGCTAAGAGTAATCCACGACGGTTATCCTGAAACAGCTGGGGAGTTTATTCAAAGAGAGCGCTGGCATGGTAGGGAAGATTTTGAAAATATGGATAAGTTTTTGGCGTCTAAAGTCGCTTGGATTGCCAGTTTTCACTTGCTTGTATTCACCTTCTTTGTATTTAATGCACTTTTCTTTACGGGGGGAGTTCCCTCATTTATTAGCTATGCTTGTATAATGTTCCCTATTTGTATGTTGATGGTATATATGAAATTTGGATTTATATCTATACGCCATATTGCTAATGCTAGTGTGATTTTTTATTTGTATTTGGTTGGGCGGAGTTTGGCATTGGTTGATAAAATTTTAGGCCGATATACTAATAACTTTAGGAAATAATATTTCATGGATTATATCGTTTTAGCTATTACATTAAGTTGTGCTTTTTTAGTTCTCCATGTTTATTTGGGATACCCGCTTACTTTATATTTATTAACAAAAATGGGGGTAGGTACTAGAAATTTAGTTCAAGAAAAATTTGAGCCAACAGTCACTATGATGGTGTCTTGTTATAACGAAATTGATGTTATCCAAGAAAAAATCACTAATTGTCTCGAACTACAATATCCGTTGAACAAACTCAATTTTATTATTATTTCTGATGGCTCTGATGATGGAACCGATGAAGCTGTTTTGCAATTTAATCATCCACGAATAAAACTTATCAGACAGGAAGGTAGATTAGGGAAAACATCTGCAATTAATTTGGCAATGCAAAGTGTAGAGTCTGAAATTGTTGTTTTTTCAGACGCTAATGCTATGTATGAGCCTGATGCAATTCAAAAATTAGTCCGTAACTTTTATGACCCCAAAGTAGGGTATGTTGTTGGAGCTGCATTGTATATTGATGGCAAAGACAGTTCAGCCGCGGCGAGTGAAAATTTATATTGGAACTATGAAATCGCCTTAAAAAAGCAGGAAAGTTTATTGCATTCAGTCGTTGGGGGCGACGGTGCTATTTATGCAATTAAACGTGAGTTATTTATTCCTTTAGATGCTAAAGATATTAATGATTTTGTGAATCCTCTACAGATTATCGAGCAAGGATTTCGCGGCATTTTTGAAGAACAAGCTGTTTGTTTGGAAGAAACTGCGGGTGACTTTGCTAAAGAAGCTAAACGAAAACAGAGAATAGTTAACAGAAGTTTTCGGGGATTGATGAAAGTTAAATCTGTTTTAAACCCCTTTAGATTTGGCTTTTTTAGCTACGAGGTTATATCTCATAAGTTACTCCGGTGGCTGATGCCGATTTTCCTTGTTATCTTTAGTCTTGGCTCTTTGGTTTTATCTTATTCTGATTATTTACTGTTTCAGGTTATATCAATTTTAGCTTTGATCTTTTTTATTTTGGCACAAGTTGGTTTTTTATTATCTGAACAAAAGAAATCATCTCCTATTTTTTTCATACCTTATTATTTTGTGATGGTTAATTATTATTCACTTATTGGGGTAATTACCGCTCTGCAAGGGAATATCCAAGTTACTTGGAGCTCACCCAGACATAAACTTGAAAAAAAGAATACATTTAATTGGTCAAAAATTTTGATTGCTATTGTCGTTAATAGCGTAATAGTGATTCTACTGTGCGATATATTCAATAAGATTATTAACTGATGAAACGACTTCTCTACTTTTTTTTTAGTCAGCTTCTTTGCCTGTTCTTTGTATCTTATGCTTATGCTATTTCGTGGAGCGAGGGTACTTGTGATGATAAAAATAGAATCTATAGTGGTGCTAATACTGATTACGCCAACCGAGGAGCACAATTAAGTTGGCGGAAAAAAAATGGTGATTGGGTTGATGCTAATGGCAGGTTATTTGGTTCATCTCCTTTTGCAACGGCGGATATTAATGCCGGTCAGCTAATTGAACCTGTACAGGTTGATATTACTCAAATTGTAGATAAGTGGCAGCGCAATAGTATTTTTAATCATGGCGTTATGATTAAAAAATTAAAGGGTATAGGTAATATATTTCACTCTAAAGAGACGTCTGATACAAGTTTAACACCCAGATTAGAGCTGGAACTAGTAAGTGGCTCAGTTGTAACGCTTTTGCCTAATGCTGATACAACTTTAATGGGAACGCATAGGTGTAAAGGGAATCAATCAGAGTTGTTGAGTGCAGGTCATGTTTTACTTAGATTTGATTTATCTGAAGTCAAAACAAATATTAAATCTGCTACATTAAATTTATATTTGAAGCAAAAAAATAGAAGCCAACAGCAAATAGGCATATTTTTGGTTGATATGGATATTCCAAGCAAATTAGGCTCAGATATAACAAATATATTTTCAAACTTTCAAAAGGTTTATGAGACATCCTTTGAAAATGATGACTGGCAAGAGGGTTGGTCAATCGGAGAAAATTCTCATATTAAAATAGTCCAAGAAAACCACACAGAGCTTTTTGAACCATTTAACGGTAAAGCATTACAAGTTACATTACCTAAAGGGCAACATTATGCTTTAAATGCCCATTATTATTTTGAAAACAAGGATAAGGATATTCTGTGGTTCAGCCGGCAGGATACTAGACAAAGTATACGTAGTGCATGTTTTGAATACGCTTTGCGCTTTTCTAATAGCTGGGAGCCTGATTCCGAAGGGAAAATGCCGGGGTTCTCAGGGCGGTATTATGATAAAGAATACCGTGGTGGCTGGGGTGGTCGTTCCTCTGACGGGACTAACGGGTGGAGTGCTAGAGGGTTATTTGAACCTGTAATAGGTGAAAATAATGAATATAGCGGCCGTATACCTGTCGGGACATATCTTTACCATACTGATATGGGTGGGAAGTGGGGACAGCATATTGTATGGAATAATTTTGGTTTAGGTATGCTGGAAAAAAACCGTTGGTATAAGGTTAAACAGTGCCTGAAAATGAATCAGGCAGGGCAAGCTAATGGTGTAATTCAAGCTTGGATAAATAACCAATTAGCCTATTACCAAAATAATATAAATTTTACTAATAATCCACAGATCAACATTGAAAGTATTTGGATGAATATTTATTACGGTGGCAATAAAGTCGCTTATCAAGATATGCATGTTTTTATAGATGAGTTGGCTATTTTTTTACCACATTCAAAAGCTGAATAAAGATGAAATTATTTATAAAAAAACTTTATTTGTTTATTACTTTTTTATTTGTTTTACCATTAATTATTTTATTTAGGCTTGCTCCGACTACACTAAAAAACTCATTATTTTTTAGTTTTTCTCAGTTGTTAAGTCTATTTCCGGGACAAACTGGCAGCTATATTAGAGTTAGTTTTTATCACTCTGCTATGAGTTTCTGTGCTCGTGATACGCGGATTCATTTTGCAACCATTTTTTCTCAACCAGATACAGAAATTAATTGTCGAGTTTATATCGGCCCTCAATGTAATATTGGTAGCTGTATTATTGGGGCAGACTCTTTAATTGCCAGTGGTGTACATATTTTAAGTGGAAAAAATCAGCATAACTTTTCTGATTTAAATACCCCAATTCAGCAACAGGGTGGACATTATCAAAAAATAAAAATAGGTCAAGATTGCTGGGTTGGTAATGGCGCTATTATCATGGCTGATATAGGTGATAAATGTATTGTTGCGGCAGGTTCAGTTGTTACCAAAAAAGTACCTGATTTTTCTATTGTTGCCGGTAACCCTGCAAAGATAATAAGAAGTAGAAAAGATGAATCAATATTTTAAGTGTGTTCTAACCAGCATTTTTTGCTCATTATTTTGTATTTGGCTAATGTGGTTAATCGTAGGTAGTAAGCTGGTAGCACAGGCTGTGAACGAGCAAATGAAAACTTATGATGATGCTTTGTTTGTGAGGCTATCTGATTTGGCTAAAACGCTGGAAGGTGAGCAACGTAAAGCTACGTTTGAATTGAACAAAATTCAGCAAGGAGCTCAAGATCTGGAAACTCTAAGAAAGTTAGCCACTTCTAGACTAACTGGTGTATCAGTTGAAACTGGAAAACTACAAATCAACCAACAGTTAGTTGATGGGCTTAACTCCGCTGAAGAGTGCAAAAAACGTGGAACCTTTGAACATTTTATTCCATTTAATCATGTTTTCTCCACGGTTCCTGTGGTTTTACCTTCTTTTTCCTTAATTGATTTTGGGCATGGGCAAGATCATAGATTAAAGGTGAATGTGATAGAGGTATCCACAGAAGGTTTTAAACTAGACTTTAATACTTGGTGCGATACTCGAATGTCTCAGGCAGAAGTTAGTTGGTTAGCAATAGGTGTTTAGTTGACGTTTGACATACAAATCTTGTGCTAACTAAATGCTTTTTCATCGAGGCACAGCTCGGAAAAGCTTAATTAGTTAGTTAAGGTATTGTAATTAAAGGATAAAGATTAACAATAAACCAAAAGGTAGGGTTTGTTTAATATTTCTTTTGTGTTAACCCACATAAATGTCGAGTAGGTACATCTAGACAGGTGCACAAAGCTTTCTGAGTTGCTAAGTTGTTTATGTCACTCATTATATGTCAATCCGTTATGTTTTGGATAAGTGCCAATTGAACCGCTGGTAAGTTGTACTCAAGAGAACAACTGCTCCTAGTTAGCAAATAAAAAGAATAAGGAACACAAGATGATTATTGACGGAAATACAATTGACTCAAATATACATGATGAAGCTGATATTTGCATTATTGGTGGAGGGGTAGCAGGAATTGTCCTAGCCAGAGAATTAAAAGACAGTTATGCCAAAATAATCATGGTCGAAGGCGGTGATGAGTATTACTCGCAGGACTCTCAAGATCTTTACCAATCGAATAAAACCACTCATTTTCCGAACACTCATTATTCAAGGCTAAGGTTTCTAGGGGGCAGTAGTAATCACTGGGAAAATAATACTTCACCTTTTACCGCCCTTGATTTTGAAAAAAGAGAATGGATCCCTAATAGTGGTTGGCCTTTGAGTTTAGATGATATTGAACCTTTTTATATGCAAGCTGCAACTTACTGTGGCACAGAACCGGATGGTTACAATACAAATTATTGGAAATCCAAATACCAACAAGAAGACTTGTTTGCTGCCTCTGGTAAAGTGCAAACACAAATTGCTAAATCTTCTTTGCCTCCGGTTCGTTTTTTTGCTCAGTACGGAGAGGAATTAAAGCAGACTGAGAACATATTAATTTACAAAAACTCTAATTTGGTTGATATGAACTATGAATCAGGAAAGAGAAAAATTACTTCGATTATAGCTCAGTCGTATACAGGGAAAAAGCTAACTATAAATGCAAAAGTATTTATTATGTGTTTAGGCGGCTTAGAAAATGCTCGAATGTTATTACACTTTAATGATAAATATGATAATGGATTGGGCAATCAGGGCGGAAATGTTGGTGCCTATTTAATGGAACATCCGACAGTTAGAGCTGTTTATATGTTTAAACAAGAAAAGAAAAACTTTGATTTTTATCAGGCCCACTATGAGCAGAGCCGAGTTATTAAAGGGTTTTTATCATTAACAGAGCAAGCATTACGACAAGAAAAATCGGTTAATTTACGGATTCCACTAATGAATGCTAGTGAGTTTGAGTTATCTGCAGGTATTTCGTCTGCTCATATACTTGCTGATGAGCTTTCCCAAGTAAGTATGCCTGATGATTTTGGGACACATGTGATGAATGTACTGTCCGATTTGGATATGGTTATTGAAGGGCTTGCACGTAAACATTTTGATAAACGTATTTTTGAATCTGCCAATGATAATATTGGTTTTTTACCCGCAATGATGACTGAGCAAACTCCTATTCGAGAAAATTGTATAAAGCTTTCAGAGAAAAAAGATGGCTTTGGTTTAAGGTTGATGGACATTGAATATCAAATTACCCAGGATGATAGAAATAGAATCTGGAAATCATTGAATGTGCTGGCAAAAGAGTTTGGAGCTCTAGGGCTTGGAAGAGTTAAATTAAACCCTGAATTCAGTTCTAGAATTTGGGGGAGTCAACTAGGTTTTAGTAATCACCACATGGGCACAACAAAAATGGCTGAAACAGAGAAAGACGGTGTTGTAGATAAAAATTCATTAGTTTTTGGAACTAGTAATCTGTTTATGGCTGGTTCTTCGGTGTTTTGTACCGGTAGTCATGTCCCACCAACTTTAACAATTTGTGCTATGTCAATTCGTTTGGCAGAATATATAAAAACGGAGTTTAATCATGCCTAGAGTTTCTCGAAGAACACTGATTAAGTTATTCGGAATTATACCATCTGCAGCAATTGCCTCCCACTTTAGCTTAAATGCTGCCAAGTATGACTCTGTACTTGAACAGGCTTGGCAAGCTTGGCAACAAAATTTGGATATAAAACCATTACCTTATTTGCAGGCAACAAAAATTACTAATTTACCCGAAGCTGAAAAACAAAAGCTAATTCAGCAGGAATTTGCAGAGGATAAAGTAATTAGTGTAAATGGATTAGTTTTATCCTACATTGAAACTGCTATTTTAGCCCAGTTATATTTAGAGCAAGTATAGGGTTTGGTAAATGAGAGACCTCTTTTTTCTTGCTTTGATGCTCTTAGGATTATTTTTAGCGTTTAGAGCGCCATTTTATGCTTTATTAACTTACTGGTGGTTTTCTATATTTAGGCCAGTAGATTACGTGTATGCTGATTATTCTGGTTTTAAACTGCCAATGATTGCTGCTCTACTATTAATTATAATTTCGGCAAAAGAGCGCTACTTTCCATATTTGAAAGATAAACAAGCTAAGCTGATGGTCACATTTGTTTTGTTTATGTTTGTTTCTCAAATATTTAATGGTTGCTCTGATGTATTTAAAACCGTCAGTCCAATGATGACATTAATACCTATGTTTATTTGTATCTTGGTCTCGGTATCAGTGATTCAAACGCAAAAGCAGCTTTTAGCTATGATTAGTGTGATTGCATTATCATTGGGCTTTCATGCAGGTAAAGGGGGCATACACTCTCTAACTGGGGGAGGTGTATCCGCTTATGGTTCTTCTAATCTGACAGGATTATTTACTGGTAGTAACGCATTCGCATTTGGCAGTGTATTTTTTGTTTTTTTTCTTATTTTTCTTTATCAACAGTGTAGTAATAAATTAACTGTTGATATGGTTCCTGAATTTTTTAAAAAGAGAGTAAATTGGTTTAGATTAGGATTAATCCCAGTTATTTTAGGCACAATGTACAATGTCATATCACTAGAATCTAGAGGAAATGCGATTTCCTTAGTGCTAGGTTTAATGGTTTTATATTTACTGAATTCTAAGCGTTTTAGGAAAATCTTAATTTGGTCACCTTTACTCATTGTTGGTTTTATTCTTGCCCCCTTACCTGATGGTTATAAAGAGAGGTTAGCATCAATAACGGCTGAAAAAGAGGAAAGAGATCAATCAGCAGCTTCTAGACCGCATTTTTGGAAAGTCGCGCGTGAAATGGTCGTTGACCATCCAATGGGCGTTGGGCCAGAATGTTATCGAGAATATTATAATTATTATGATGACACTAATGGTTTATATGGGCGTAATCGAGTTGTACATAGTACTCATTTTCAGTTGCTTGCTGAGCATGGATTTATTGGTATAGGAATATGGATATTTATGCTAATCAATAACTATATTAGTTTGTTTAGAATAAGAGCAAAGGCAAAATCTAAACCTGAATACTTAGAGAACCCTACCTATTACAAACAAATGTGTGATGCATTCATTTGTAGTCAAACCGTGTTTATATTCAGTGGATCTTTTTATTCATTTGTATATGGAGATTTTATTTGGCTATTATTTGGTTTAACTATGATTGTAAATAAGCTAATCAATAAGCATGAAACTGAATATGCAGAAAAGCAGAAAAGCAAGCTTCAGTTAACAGCTTAGTCTAAATAGGTTTAGGTGGGCCCAATTAAGCCCACCTAAAGAGTTTATTCATATACAATAACTAGTTGGGGCCGTTGAGACTCAACTGGTGATTGTTTAGAAGTAAATAAATGCTTACCTATATCAGTCTTTAAAACTAAATTAAAATTTTCAGCATTTTGATAGTCATAAATAAAAGAGGCTATATCTATCTCTAAATAAAAACCTTTATTTTTATCTGGTATGGATTGGCTGTAATAAGGCTGTGTTCCAAATTCAATCCCTTGAGTATCATACCAAGTACTCTGGCCCTGTGGCCACTCATTACGGGTAGAGAGATCAATATACCTTGCTGTTGAACCATTGCTTGTCGATGTACCTTCAAGCCACAAGTCATTACCTGCAAAAATATTTAGCTCCGCGTTACCATATTGTTCTTCATCAAAAAGTATTAGCTTAGCCTCTTTAATCGCTTTATTAGCAAAGTCGACTGAATTCTTAAAACGTAGCAGGATAGTTTCATTTCGATAGCCGATAGTTAACTTCTCAGACATCCCAAGTGAAGGGGACAAATGAATAAATAAAGAAGTGTCCTCTATTGGCTCTAATCTTTGAATGTTGGTTTGATCTACCTGTATTGTCCAATTATAACTTGCTGTTTCACCGTAAGTATCCGTTACAACAACTTGTAAGTTTTGCTCAGGGCTATCTGACAACGTAGGGGTGTAAGTAAAATACTCGGAATCTTCATTAATTAACTTACCATCAAGATACCATGATATATTGACGGATTGTCTGTCTGGCTCATTCACTGAAATAGAAAACTCAGTTGGAATTTCTATTTGCACCAGTGTTACCTCTGATTCAGGAGTTTGAGTCGTGATTATAGGTGCTCTATTAGGTTCTGAACCTGCTTTAGGCAAATTAGGATCAAATGTAATTGGACCAATAGGCTGTGTGGCCACGACTACATTATCAATAAAAGCATATATATCTTTATTGTTTGGATCTTTACCACCATGATAAATATTCATCCATATTCTGTCGATTGATATATGTTCAAAACCCTCATTACGCATTTTTAAGTTATTTAACTCATATGCAGGGGCTCCATCAATCCAAGCTTTTAAAATGCCATTACTTTGACCTGGGGTGTTTACTTTTACATATTGCTCAATGCAGTACCATCTATTTCTTTCAAGCATGCCTGGGTTTTCGCCATCATAAGTTAGCTCCATTCCCCAAGTGCCTGTTTGGTTTGCATGATAAATATAGTTACCAATCGGAACTCGATTTGCGAAATAGTTCTCTTCACTTAATCTTGGTTTAAAATAGCCTCTGATAGACCAGCCATTTTCGCCATTACTGCGTCTGCCTCCCCAGCCACCAGCATAACTTTCACCATGATAAGTTCCAGCTATGCCAGGTAATTTTCCAACTTGTGTTGTATTCCAAGATTCACCAAATCGTAAATAATATCTAAAATAAACTTCGTCTAGATCATGGCCAATTTTATCTTGAAATATATACGCTGCGTTTAAGGCACTTAATTCACCTTGGGGTAAATATACTTGCAATGCTTTACCCATTAAAGCTTCAAAGTGCTCAGCATCATTACTTTCTATTAATGACAGGTTTTGCATTGGACCTGCAAAGGACCAGTTACTAGGCCAGTCATCATTTTCAAATGATTCCACCATAATAAGGCTTTCATCATCGACAACTAAATAATCATTTGGATATTTACTAGATAAATTAAATCCGATGTTATGTTTTTTCTCTATAGAAACACGATAGAAGTCTATATTGGAATGACCATACTGGTTTTCAGATGTCGAAAAATGTAATTGTGCGGAAATAATATCTGGGACTTTGTTTAAATCAAAATACAGTAAAGTACTTGATTTATCACTAACTTCTAAGTTCTGAGCATTACCTCCACATTTATAGGTATAGCTGAGTAAGGCTGTATCAGCACTCACATCAAGAAGATAAGAGCCTTGCGAACTGATTATTTCCAGTTGAGCTGCTTGTTCATATTGCTCATGTTCCTTACTGACAATATAAAATTTACTACTTGAATTATTTTTTACCAATAGACCTTGGTTTGTGGCTGGGTCATTAATCCATATTTGAGCCAACTCAGTTAGATCTACAGAAAACGTTTGAATGTTATCTTTGTCGAGAACTTCTAGGCTAGCGAAAGGAGTTGAACCTTGCTTTATGTTTCTAGCATCACGCCAATCACCTAAAAAGTGATTCCAACGTAAACCAGCTCCACGATTATAAAATTTATTATTTGCACCTTCTTGTATGTTTTCTGAGCATTGTCCTTCAGACCACATTCTAGCTTGAAGATCTGATGAATAACTCAAAATAATAATAAGCAAGCTTAATAATAATTTTGTATTGATAAAAAACGGACGAACAACATTAAGGGATTTTAAATGATACAATTTACTGCTCCTATATACTACATAGAAAAATTATATGCGGAGACAGTTTAATCCCTGATTAAGATTTATACAATTAAGTGACAAATAGAATGCCTATAATAATGTAAAGTTATTTTAACATGACTGCGTTATTTAATTTTTCATTAAGCGCTGTCTCTAGTGCCAAATCAATATCTTTTTTAGCTGCATTTATCGATATTGCTACAATGCCAGTGGCATATTGGGAACCTAATAGTTTTTGCAAGGTATGGTATAGCTTGGCTTTAACAGGGTTACCCGTTTTATAGTCTTCAAATTGATACCAAGTGATTAAAACTCGTTTATGGTTATTTGGCCCAGATAATTCTAAGATGTTGGCATCTTCTGGTAAATTAGAATGGTTTTTTTGTAAATTTAGCTTAGTCGTAATATTCCAAACTTTATTATCATAAAATTTGTTAATAGAAGAAATTGGCTCCCCTTTTCTATTATTCTCAGAGTAATTAATTAACTGTATTGCAACCGGGAAAGATTTTATTGTAGTCACATAATTTGTAATATTATCAGGGTCTGTAAAGTAAGTATCAAGCAGATTCTGATTAGATATTTTCAAATCGTGTGTTTGGCTGAAAGATACAGCAAAATTAGAGTTTTCTATGGTTTGATCTTCAACTGTAAGTTTGATGTATATAGCGACTAATAAACTTAAAATTAGAATAAAGTTAGATGTGATTATGACTTTAAAATCAGCAGAGCTTGAGCTTTTAGCTTTATTTGAAATATGAGTCGATTCAATAGTGATTGAGTCTTTAAACTTTTCACCTATTAAATAAACCAACCATAAGACAAATAAATAAAATACCCAGCCATAAATTAAGTGATCTGCACCAGTGGCATATTCCATATCAGATAAATGTGCCACCATAATAATCCCATAAACTCTTACCATATTGGCAATAATAGGAGTAGTAACCCCTATTATTGTAAAGAGAATTTTTTTAGGTGTATGACTGATATATAAATGAGAGTAAAGAAAAGTAAAAGCACTGGCACTGATAAAAAAGCTAATCCCAGAACACGCCTCAGCAACTAAAAACTTGCCATTTGGTATTTCGATATATAAGCCGTCTTTAAATACGGGAATATGACTAGCTTGCAGTAGCGCTACAGAGGCTGTGGCAGTCATTTGTTGAAGCACAGGAATTAATTGATCTCCAATAGGAATAGAAAACCAAACAAAGAATAGAGGAAAGCTGATTTTTTTAGCTTCTTGATACCCTAATAAATAAAAGCAAATAAATGTAATTGAGGTAAATGTAGCAATGTGGGCTAAAACTTGAATTTCGCCAATTAAAGCAAATAAATAAACAAACAATATAGCTACAATAGGAATAATCAAACCGGTTAGCGGCTTGATAGTTGTTAAATTTATCTGTTTTCTTTTTTGATACGCTAAGTAAATGCATATAGGCAGAATAAGTAAGCAATGGTTATAGATTTCGGAGCGTAGCCAAATATCTAGAGCACTATATAATCCTTCCCAGAATAGTATTATCCATAAGCCCAAGGTAATAAATGTTAGGTATTTCCAAATATTTAAGCTTATTGTTTTCATTTCTAATCCTTTGAAATTTTTATAATCTTGTTATGGAATAATTTATTTAAGCACTGTTCCCATGAATAATTTGACTTAATCCAGTTTTGGTTAGCTTTACTTATACGCTCTATTAAAAAGTGGTTATTGTACAGCGTTTGGATTTGAGTTAAATAATCCTCTTTAGTCTGACAAATTAAACTAAGCTGTTCTTGATTTAAATTTAGTCCATTAGCTGCTGATGGGCTTAAAATAATTGGTTTACCGCTTGCCATTGCTTCTAAAACTTTGTTTTGAATTCCTCTGGAAATTTGTAAGGGGGCAATTGCAAAGAGAGAGTTTTTTAAATATGGCCTGATATCTTGTACGTAACCAGTAATATAAATATTATTTTTGCCATGGTAGTTTCTTAAAGCTTTATGTGGATTGCTACCAACAATAAATAATTTTAGCTCTGGTAATATTTCTAATAAATCAGACCAGACATTTTTTATGAACCAAAGCATAGCATCTACATTTGCCCAATAATCCATTGCACCTGTAAACACGATATAAGGTACTTTAAGTTGTAAACTTATAGTTGGCTTTTGTGAAAAAAAAACAGTATCAACTCCATTTTCTATAAAATGAATTTTATTACCATAGTTAGGTGCCATTTGAGTTAGTTCATGTGCTTCTTGCTGTGAAACAAGTAAACAAGTATTAAACTGTTTCACTAACGCTTTTTCATAACTTGCTAGCTTTTTAGCTTCACGTTGATATATCCATTTTTTTATAAACTGCGCTTTGTTTGAAAATAATAACCACTTGCTAGAATCTACATCGACTAAATCAAGAAGAAGATTTATCTGATAAGCTCTAGTTGATATTCCTTTTGTCGCATATTGAGCCATTGAGGTACAAAAAACATAACAGGTGTTAAACTTATATTGTTTAACTTGGCTATCTACCCATGTTTGTAGCTTAGTATTAGAAAAGTATGCATAGGTGATGGTTTTATTGGTCAATAACGATAATGAGAAACTTGTTAATAAGTGGGTGGTTCGGTGTTTTATAGGCACGTAATATAATTGAGCAATATACGGTTTAAGTTGGTTAAGGTCGTCTTCGGTTAAATCCCTGTCACTAAAGCAACCTAAATGTATTTCGAAATATTGGCTTAAAAATTTGATTAAATTAAATGCCCTTATTTTATTTCCTTTGTTCGGCGGGGCTGGAAAAACGTGACTTAAAAATAGCAGCTTTTCCATATTTAACAGTTCTGTATTTTATAGACATCTTTCATACTTGACCAATGATAGCGATTTAGCAGAAGTTCTAGTCTACTTTCCATTTTGTCTAAGTTCAGATAATGCCTGAATTTAGATTTAAAAGGTGCATCTTTTACTCTAGGTTGGTCTGGATCTATTTCCCACGGATGAAAATAAAAAGAATAGGGTTGTTGTTCCGCTGTATGATATTTATCAACTAAAGCATGTGCTAAAAAAGTTGGGTAGAGGCGAAAGTAGCCTCCGCCGCCAATAGGAATTTGTTTTCCGGCAAATTTTAATGTTGGAACCGGTATTTCTATTATCCCTTCTGGCCTTTGATATTTAAATCTAGGCCAGTGCGGAGTGCCGTATAGGTCGTGTTTAACAGGGTAAGTACTTGAGCTATAAAGAAAACCTAACTGTGCTAACACTTCAAAAGCCCACTCATTGCTTTCATCTATTGAAAAGCTAGGAGCTCTATAGCCTATGACTTCAGCTCCAATTGTATCTTCTAAATGCTTTTTTGAACGCTCTACATCTGCTTTAAAAACTTCAGCCGTTTGAGTTGTTGCTCTTCTATGTGCATAGCCATGGCTTGCTACTTCATGGCCCCGATTATGTATATCTTTTAATAATTGTGGATATTTCTCGCCTACAGCACCTAAAATAAAAAAAGTTGCTTTACAGTTGTTTGAATCAAACAAGTCTAATAAACGGTAGGTATTTTGCTCTACTCTGTGTGGTAAGTTATCCCAATCTTCTCTGCTAAATTGTTTTTCAAAAGCTGAAACATGAAAGTAATCTTCTACATCAACAGTCATAGCGTTTAAGATCGGGGATTTTTTCACGGTTTTAACGGCCTTTTCCAAATAAAATAATCTCGAAAGTTCTCAATAAAATTAACAAGTCGAACATGATAGATCTATGCTTAATGTAATACAGATCAAATTTTAATTTTTCAATGGTATCTTCAGAACTTGAACCATAAGGATATTTTAACTGAGCCCACCCAGTTAAGCCTGGTTTTACATTATGTCTTTGATTGTAGTAAGGGATTTCTTTAATGAACTGAGTGACAAATTGTGGACGTTCTGGTCTTGGCCCAACAAATCCCATCTCTCCTTTAAATACATTAAATAATTGAGGTAGCTCATCAATACGGTATTTTCGGATAAATTTCCCAACTTTGGTTGTTCGATCATCATTTTTTTGTGCAAATTGAGCCCCAGATTTTTCTGCATCAGGTCCCATGCTTCTGAATTTTATAATTTTAAAGATTCTTCCATCTAATCCAACTCGTTCTTGCTTGTAAAATACAGATGCACCTGTACGTCTACCATCTTCTAAAAATATTAAGATCGCAGTAATCAACATTAGAGGCCAAGTTATGCAAAAAATGACAAAGCCTAAAAATGCATTAAATAAGTAATCCAGAGAGTCTCTCAAGTGGTTAGTTGTATTAAACCCATTCGAATAAATAACCCAGCTAGGATAGATTAAGTTGACCGCAACTTGGCCGGTTTCTCTCTCTATAAAGTCTAGGATGTCTGTAATTTCAACACCTCTAATTTTGAAGTTGAATAGTGCTTCTAATGGCAACGCATTTCTACGCTCATCACAGGCTATAATAATTTCTTGGATGTCATTTTCAATCACAAAGCTTTCTAGGTCTTGCTTTACATCTAACTCAATTAGAGTCTCGTTGATAATGCATTGAGGCTTATCTCCGGCGATAGGAACAAATCCAACCAGATTAATTCCTCGTCGATCAGCTCGTCGTCTCATGCGGCGCTCAATGATTGAAGCTCTTTCACCGGAGCCAATCACTAAAACATCTTTTCTGGAAAAACCAAACCACTCATTGTCAATGATGATATAGCGAAATATCGAAATAAAGATAACACTAATAATAGCAGTGTAAGGTATAAAGAAAGGGTTGATTTTTAGGCTGTCGAATAGATTGAGAATGATCGCATCATGGCAGAAGTAAGCTAAACCAACGCTAACTAATACTCTTCTTATGATACCACTAATAGATTCTCTCAAACGTAATTCATATAAACCTACAGAGAGTAAAGCCAATTGAGTTACAACAACAAAAACAAGTACATTAGTTATATGTATTTGAATGCTAGAAAAATCATCAAAAGGATTATTGATAGAGGAAAGATATAAACCAAGATACCCTGCAATACATAAAATAGTGGTTTCTATTAATATCAATGGTTTTATTTTCTGGTGCGTATGCCCAGAATATGTATAAGCCATACCTGTTTGAGTTCCGTGTTAAATTGTGCTTTTTTGGTTTGTTAGTGGTTTTTATGACCAAGTAAACAACCATTGTGAGCACAACGCTCATCCGACTGCTAATATATATTACAGATAAGTCGCTAATCTAAGTTGTTGTTTAACGTCGAGTATACTATGCGTATTTAATAACAACAACAGCTTTGCTGCATGAAAAAGTTTGAATTTAATTTAAAGTTTGGCAATATTTGATAGGTTTATTCGGTCAAATAAATTTAACTTGATTGTATGATTGATTTAATCTGTGATTCCTCTATTATGTTTTCGTAGTTTAAAATTAAATCAAAATTGACTATTTTAAAATGTAAAGGAATAACAAAATGCTGTTCACAAACAAGCATATAGCAACACTGTCATTGGCCTGTGGTATCTCATTAGGCTTAATTGGCTGTAGTACAAATCATTTACCAACGGCTACATTACACCCATCTAAAACAACGAATATTAGCGAATATAGTTATTTAATTGGTCCTGGTGATACTTTAAATATTTTTGTATGGCGTAATCCTGAAATATCAGGCTCCTTTGTGGTAAGACCCGATGGTAAAATTACCACATCTTTAGTTGAGGATATTTCTGTTTCAGGTAAAACGCCGACAGAATTGGCTCGCAACATTGAACAAACGCTATCAACCTATATTAAAGACCCTATTGTTACAGTCAGTGTGAATGGGTTTGTTGGACCATTTAGCGAACAAGTTCGAGTGATAGGCCAAGCTGCTAAGCCTATGGCGGTTAATTATCAGCAGAATATGACCTTGCTTGACCTTATGGTAGTTGTTGGTGGATTAACTCAATTTGCTGATGGTGATGCCGCTAAGTTAGTTCGAGTCGTAAATGGAAAGCAGCAAAGTTATAATATAAAAATCAATAGTTTAATAAATTCTGGGGATATCAGCGCAAATGTTGATTTATTACCTGGCGATATAATTATAATTCCAGAAGCTTGGTTTTAAGTTTGTAGTTTGATATTCGAGGTTTTTATTTAGATGGATAACATTCAACAAACGCTGGATGATATTTTAGGATACCTGAAAGGTATTTGGATCAAAAAGCGTTTTATTATTGTATGTACTTGGCTCGTTTGCCCGATCGCTTGGTTATATGTTGCAAATATGCAAGATGTCTATCAATCATCAGCCAAAGTTTTTGCTGATACGAGATCAATTCTCCAACCTCTATTAAGAGGGTTAGCGCTGCAAACAAATATAGATCAAGAATTGCAGTTAATGGCAAAAACATTATTGAGCCGCCCTAATTTAGAAAAAATTGCACGGAATACGGATTTAGATATAACAGTAACGACCCCAGAACAACACGAAGCTTTGATCAATATGTTAAAGCAAGATATTAACTTTAAAGCATCGGGGCGAGAAAACATTTATACAATTGACTTTGAGCATAAGGATCCGCAAATAGCAAAACGAGTTGTTGAAGAAACTTTGACTTTATTTGTAGAGTCAACATTAGGTTCAAACAGACAAGATTCAGATACAGCTAATAAGTTTTTAGACTCTCAAATTGCAGAATATGAGAAAAGATTGAGTGCGGCTGAGCTCAGATTATCCGATTTTAAACGTAAACATAATGATGTACTTGTACAAAGTACAGGTGGTGTATATGGCCAACTCTCATCTTTGAAAACCCAGCTTGAAACAAATGAATTGCAAATACAAGAGGCGGAATCAAGGTTAGCTCAGTTAAAAACAGCATTAAATAGTGCTAATGATTCAGTTAGTTCAACGGGTAGTGTAAGCAGTGCAATTGAAACTCAGTATGACAATCGCATTAGTTCATTAAATCAGCAATTGGATGAGCTATTGATTAGATATACCGACAAGCACCCTGATGTAGTAGAAACTCGGGCGATGTTACAGACACTGGAAAAACTACGTAATCAGGAAATCCAAAGTTATCAAAAAGCTCTGAGCAATAGTCCTCAAGATGCGCCGGCAGTTCAAGGGCGAGTTGGTGAAGAAATGGCTATCGCGATGCAAAATATCAAAAACGAACTTGCTTCTTTAAAAGTAAGACGAGATTCATATATTGATAAAATAAAAAGCTTAGAAAGTAAAATGGATTTAATTCCTCAAATTGAAGCTGAAATGGCTGGTTTAAACCGTGACTATGGGATTACAAAGTCTAAATACGATGAGTTATTAAGTCGCCGAGAAGCAATGCAAATGTCTCAACAGGCTGACCTACAATCTGATGATGTTCAATTTAGAGTAATAGAGGCGCCAAGGAAAGCGCTTAAACCGTCAGGGCCTAACCGAATGCTATTGAATGTCGCGATTCTAGTAATAGGTTTTGGAGCTGGTATCGGCATTGCATTTTTAGTTAGTCAAATTCAGCCTGTTGTATTAAGAGCATCGCAATTAACTCGAATTACTGGACACCCCGTATTTGGGACAATTTCTCATGTTGACATTAAGAAACTTAAACAAGTAGAAAATAAGAAGTTAATGGTGTTTTGGGTATCTAATATTCTTATTTTAATTGGTTTTGCTGGATTTGTATTACTAGACATGATGGGTTATAGACTAAATAGTGAATTTATGACGAAAATATTTTCTGCTGTGACGGCGCAAGTGAGGTCTATTTTCTAATGAGTACAATTGAGAAAGCGCTAGCTAAACAAAAAAAAGCTGAAGAACTCAAGAAGCAGCAAAGCTCACTGGAGTCAACACAGAATATAGATAAAAGGGAACCTGGTATTGAGCCAACTGAACAAATCAATGAGCAAATGCCGGCAGATACAAATGTATCTGATTCTCATGCGTCAGCAAAAACAGTCAGTTTAAAGCTCGATATCTTGGATGAGCAAGGGTATGTTTCTTTATCAACGAATCGAAAGTTAATAAATGAAGAGCTACGGGCGATTAAACGTAAAGTTTTACAAAATGCCTTTGGCGGACTCTCTAAAACGTTAAAAGCTGCAAACTTAGTTACAGTGACTAGTACCCGCCCGGGTGAAGGTAAGTCGTTTTGTGCGATTAATTTGGCATTAAGCATTGCGCTTGAGCAAGATAAAACCGTGTTACTGGTTGATGCTGATGTTCTTAAACCTTCAGTGAGCAGCAAGTTGGATATTAAACATCAAGTTGATGCTGGCTTAATGGAGTACTTGTTAGATGAAGTTACAGATGTAACAGATATTATTTACAATACAAACATCGATAACTTGCGTTTTATTCCGGCTGGCAGACCTAACCATTTATCAACGGAGTTATTAGCCAGTGAAAAAATGGCTCAACTAGCTCAGGAGTTTGTCACTCGCTATCCAGACCGAATTGTTGTCATGGATGCGCCGCCATTATTAGGGATAAATGAAACCGCTGTGCTCGCTAATTTAGCTGGACAAGTACTTGTTGTCGTTGAAGAAGAAAAAACACATCTGTCGGAGCTTAAGCAGGCTGTTGAACAAATTGATAAAGATAAGGCTGTAGGTTTTGTTATGAACAAAGCAAAAAAACAGTCTTCAACAACTGGATATGGATATGGCTATGCGTATGCTTACGCCTCAAATACGAAAAACTAAATTTGTTTTACGCCCATGCAGTTCATCTATTAAACTAGTAACTAGCTTTGGGTTGCTCGCTATGGTAACTGACATAGCAGCTGGCGAATTGACTTTTAAACCTGAGCTTAGCCTTGATTACTATAAAGTGGAAGTTCAAAGTGGCTCCTTATCTTCTAGTAATACCTCGGCAGAATCTCAAAATGTCGATGATCAAGTTGTTAAAGTAACTCCATCGCTGGCTTTAATTTACGAAAGTAAAAAGTTAAATCTTTCTGGCTTTACCGAATATGTTCAAACTAAACACGATAATGAATCTGAACCAGATCGGGAGTTTTTTAGCTATGGACTAGATACCCAACTAGATTTAATCCAAGATACTTTAACTTGGACTACTTCTTTCGGTAAATCTTATAAAGTAATGGATTCAAGATTAGGTATTTTTAGTGATGAAGTCGTGGGGAGTGAAAATTTAACAGGAGTAACGAACTATCAAACTGGCTTGTTATATCAACTGAGGAATCAAAGGTTTTTACATCTAAAAGCAGGGGCTCTTATTAGTCGCTCCCAAGCTGAAGCTGAAGGCGAAACAGATCTTAGCGGAAGTAATTTTAGTTCCGGAAAATTTGATACTCAATCTAAAGAAGCCAGTGTATCAGTAGGAAGTGGTATTTCATCTCGATTTTCATGGAATATCAACTTGATGACTAGCTATTCAGATCGTGCCAATCAGCAGGACTATACACAATCACGTTTTTCAACTCTGTTAGATATTCCTGTTTCAGATCGGCTCGGGTGGGTAGTTAAAACCCAAATTGATAAAAACAAAATCGACAACGAAACGGCTTTGAGTGATGGCTTGACATATAAAGAATATGGTACAGGTTTAAGGTGGAGCTTTACTCGCCAAAGCTATATAAATATATTAGCTTATCGCTCAAAAACAGGGGAGCAAGAAACTAGAAGTTTTATTGGTGGTGATTTAAGTTGGTTACCCTCGGATCGTTCTAGTTTACAGTTTTCTGCTAACAGAAACCAATTCGGTGAGAACTATAGTTTAAACCTACAGCAGAATAGCCGTTTTTTGAAAACAAGAGCAAAGTTCGCTCAAGGGGTCGATATTAATTCTCGGCGTCAGTTTGTATCTGGTGAGGTAGGGTCATTTATATGTCCTATAGGAACACTTGATTTTACAGAGTGCTTCCAGCCAACTGACCCTAATTACCAAGTTTCTCCTGGTGAAGAAGAGATAGGTATAATAGGTCAGGATATAGAATTAAATGACGAAGTCGTAAAATTCTCTTCTGGTAGCTTTAGCATTGGTTATGATAACAGCCGAAAATTAAAATTTAATTTGACTTATAAATATAGTAAACAAGAAGGATTAGAAAATACCTCACTTGGAAATGATCGAGAATCACAATCTGTAACTTGGTCTGCAGCTTATGCCATGTCTACAAAAACACAACTTGTATTTAATACTACTTTTGGTGAAAGTCGCTATTTGAATGAAACTACAAATGCCTCTTTAAACCGAGAAGATAAAAATACTTCTATGTCTGTATTTTTAAATACAAAATTATCAACGCATTTATCTGGCCAAGTAGGGGTTTCAAAACGAGAAAGGAACTCTAATTCTGCAGGGCTCGATACAGAAGACAAGCGTTTTAATGCACAGCTTGCTTATCGGTTTTAGTAAATTGAATAAACCTAAACATATACTTAAGTAGAATAAAATAATTTGTTTAGGTTTATCTTTTGCTACATTACGACTTTTTTAAAGATTCGATAAATTTATCTGATTCTTTAATCGAGCGTTCCATTTCTTGAACTAAATTATCAACATTTTTCTGTATATTCACCAACTCTCCTTTTAGTGCTCCAATAGCACTTGCATTTAAATTATGCTTGAGGAAAAGTACATTATCTTTAAAAGATGTTAGAAAAGGTTGCATCTTACTTTCTGCTTTACGCATTGAACGAATTAATTTGTCGTATTGCGCACGAGTTTCTCTAAGTTGAGTTGCGCTTTGTTGTTTGAGCCTAGTATTACTATATTGCTCAAGTTCATCTTGCCATTCTTCAAATAAAGCTTCAGCCACATCATTTACTTTTTCAATTCTATTTGTCACATTTTCGGCTGCTTCAAGGCTAGCTTCATATTCATCATTGAGTTGGTTGTAAACTTTTTCTAATTCACCACCGTCAAATGCTACAATCGATTGAAATTGCTCCAGCGCAGATTTAAATTGCTCTTGAGCATCTTTTTGTGAATCTTGAGCATTTTCAACTCTATCTACTAAAATATCTCGTTTATGGTACCCAACTTTTTCCATTGTTGAATAATAAGCGCTTTGACAGCCCGTTAATGCAAGTAAGGTGGCGGATAATAAAATAGATTTAATCATTTGATTGCCTTAATTTTTATTTTTTAATGCTTCAATTAATTCTTTCTGTCTTTTATCTGATTTAGCGCTGTGAACTAAAAAAATAGCGTGAATAGCGCCAGGAACCCAAAAGCATAAAGTAAGGATAAGATTTAAAATAGCCATAAATGGGCGGCCAATAAATAGCACTGCAATCGGTGGAAGTATTATTGCCAATAAATATAACATAGTGTGTTCCTTAATATTCACCAAAACTAACTTCAAGCCTAAGTGCCATACCATAAGTGCGTTCATGCGCTCTAAAATCAGGAAAATGAACAAAAGGCTCTATTTCAAAGTATATCCATTTACGCATAGCTTGGCATCTGTATCGCATAAAAAAACCACGGTTATCATATAAATAATCGTCATTAATGATTCTGCCGGTTGCAAATATACCTGAAATTAAAGCGGATTTAGGATTGATTTGGTAATAATGTAATAAACTATGGCGCCAGGTTGGGTGATTATCATCCTGAATAGTTTCCCAGCTATTGGTTTGTCTGAATAAACCATTTTGGGTTTTACCAAATTCTAAATCTAAGTTAACTCTGCTGCCAAAACCATGATCCAGATAATAATAAAGAGCTGGTTCAATTTCTAAATTTAAGCCATCAAATGGAAAAAATTTACGTTTATAACGGCTTTTTAAATAAATGTCAGCGCCTTTGGCAAAACCAATCCGACTGGAAATATATTGATTTTCTTTTGAGCTGTGAGTGACTCTAAGTGCTAGATTTAATTGTTCTTCTTTACGACCACCACTGGTATCTTTGATTGCTTCGTCAGTAATACTTTGCTCACGGTTTTCATCGTAATCGGACACAATAATGTCCCATCTGTCTTTTAAATTAGGCAATTTAGCTCGTAATCTGATTTTACTGTCAAACCGGATTAAATCCTGTTCTAGCGGAATAAGACCAAACCGAATTTTTGCATAAGCTTTGGCTTGTTTAGTTTTATTTTCTTGCTCAAAAAAATCGTCAAACCAATTTGCACTGGCATTAATTGACTGACTGACTTCGGTTTGCATGCTGTCTAACCAAGTATCATTTTCAGCAGCCTGCACAACCGCTGAAAATAAAAGTACAAATATAGCCAGAGTTGTTGGCAAAAGCTGACGAGTTACTTTAATATACTGCGCAGCACAGCATTGCATTTTTATTGTTCGGTACATCATTCAATATTTTGTCCTAGCAAAACAACTGGCATAGCTAAAATTATAACAACAAACTCATAGTAGATTTTTATCATAGTTTAATTATAGGAGTCATCCATGCTTGGTGGAATTAGCATTTGGCAATTATTGATCGTTTTAGTCATAGTTATTTTATTATTTGGCACTAAAAAGTTAAAAAATATGGGGCGTGATCTAGGTGGTGCGTTGAGAGGATTTAAAGAAGAGTATAAATCGGGCGAATCAGGCTCTGATGAAAAAGACTCTGAATTTAAAGAAGAAAAAGAAACTAAAAATATTAGTCAACAATCTTCGGAGCAGCCAACTCAGGCAAAACAAAATACTGAGCAAACTGTAAATAAAGACAAATAAATGTTGGATATTGGTTTTTGGGAGCTAGCGCTCATTGCTGTGCTTGCTCTGTTAGTTTTGGGTCCAGAGCGATTGCCCAGTGCAATTCGCTCTGTTAGTCAATTAATTCGCTCGGTTAAACAAACCGCCAATAACCTTAAATCTGAGCTTAACCACGAGCTGCGGGTTTCTGAACTGCATGAGCAATTAAAGCAAGCCGAAGCGAAAGGGATGCAAAATTTAACCTCGGCTGAAAAAAAAGCAGTGTCAGAGTTAGAAGAAGCCGCGCGCTCGGTTAATGCATCTATTCAACCTCAAAATAATCCAGCAGAGTCGAACTCAAATCAAACCAAAGAAAATAAAGAATGAGTGAGCAGCAACCTTTAATTAGTCATTTAACTGAATTGAGAAATCGTTTAGTTAAAGTTATTTTGGCGGTGTTAGTTGTTTTTATTGCAGCCGTTGGATTTTCGAATCAAATTTATCATTGGATTGCTCTGCCGTTAATTGAGTCGCTACCAGAATCAACCAGCATGATAGCAACTGGAGTCGCGACGCCTTTTTTAACGCCGTTTAAATTGACTATGGTGATGTCTATTTTTGCGGCTATGCCTTATGCGCTTTATCATGTTTGGGCTTTTATTGCGCCGGCTTTATATCAGCATGAACGCAAGCTAATTGCACCTTTAATCGCTAGTTCTTCCTTGTTATTTTATGGTGGGATCGCATTTGCTTATTATGTGGTTTTCCCGTTGGCATTTCCATTTTTTGTAGGAGCAGCTCCAGAAGGTGTAACGGTTTCAACCGATATTAATAGCTATTTAGATTTTGTTTTAAAATTATTTTTTGCATTTGGGTTAGCGTTTGAGATCCCGATTGCAACAGTGCTTTTAGTATGGACTGGCATTACTACACCAGCCAAATTAGCAGAAAAACGCCGTTTTGTTATTGTTGGCGTATTTGTGGTTGGGATGTTATTAACTCCGCCGGATGTGATATCTCAGGTTTTACTTGCAGTGCCAATGTGGTTATTATTTGAACTGGGTGTGTTGCTTTCCCGTTTTTATTATAAACCGGAAGATGACGACACCGAACCAGAAGAATAATAATCAATTATGTTAGGACAATAACAATGGCAGTTGAACCTTTTAAAACAATAAATAAAACAGAACAAGCGTCAACTGAACAATGGTTTGATATAGGTGTAAACCTGACCAATAGCCAATTCTCGAGTGATTATCACCAGCAAATTGAACTGGCTAAACAAGCCGGGGTTGCTCGCATTTGTATCACAGGTACAAATGAGCGAGAGTCACACTTAGCTGCACAAATGGCTGGGCAATATCAAAATGTATATTCTACAGCTGGTGTACATCCGCACGATGCGAAAGACGTATCAGACAACTACCTTTCTGTGCTTAAAGCTTTGTATCTTGATAATCAACAAGTTAAAGCAATTGGTGAATGTGGTTTAGACTTTAATCGCAATTATTCACCGCAAGAGCAGCAACTACAAGTATTTAGCCAGCAACTGGATTTAGCGATTGAGCTTAATGCGCCTGTATTTTTACATCAGCGAGATGCCCACACTGCGTTTATAGAGGTGATTAAGCCAAGACGAAATGAGCTAAAACAAGTAGTGGTGCATTGTTTTACTGGAAATCGGCAAGAACTTGAAGATTATCTTGCGTTGGATTGTTTTATTGGGATCACCGGCTGGATTTGTGATGAAAGGCGCGGTAAAGATGTATTGGAACTGGTTAATCAGATTCCACTGAACCGTTTATTAATTGAAACGGATGCCCCTTTTTTATTGCCAAGAAACTTGACGCCTAAACCGAAAGATAAGCGCAATCTGCCATTATATTTGCCACATATTGCTGAACAAATTGCAGCTCAATTCAATATTACCTTGGCTGAATTATCTGCTCAGACATTTGCCAATGCATCTGAGTTTTTTAATATAGATGAACAGGTAAATGGCTAATGAACGGGCTCACAGTTTGGTTAATACCCTTTTGCTTGACGCTTTTGGTTATTAGCTGTTCGCTGGCATTTATATATAAACAACCTAAACTGGCTCTGCATTCTGTTTTTGTTTTCATTATATTAAGCTTAAATGCACTTTTTTATGCTTACACTCAGTTAGATAGCCAAGCATTTAGCTCTGTTCAGTTAAGTCTAATTGAACAATTTATTGCATTTTCCGTGTATTTATCGCTATTGATTCAACTTGTTTTATTATTAATGATGCTGGATGCTCACTTACAGGCCGCAGTGCATGCTAAACCTGTTTGGGGTGTTTGGTTATTTAGTTTGCTGTTGGTCTCTGGCACGACTTATTTTAATGCCGATTGGTATGTTTATGCTCTAAATGCCGGCTTAGTCTTAGCTGCGTTATCTTGTTTTATCTTCGTCGTTAAACAAATGAGCAAACTCAAATTGGCGGCTTTATCAGGTTTGATTTCACTGCTTTTAGCTTTACCTAATTATTTTTCGGCTGAACTTAATTTATCTATCGCAGTTTATAATGGCTTGGTGACTTTATTGAGCGGCTTTTTATTTATTTCCATTTGCAGGGCTCAGTTTATTGCTCAGTTAACCGAAAATAACAATCATCAGGATCGGATAAATCTGTTAATGCAGCAAAAATTTGCCATTCAAAATCAACTATCGGCAGAACATGAAGCCTACCAACAGCTTGAAGTAGAAATGCAAGCTCGCAATTTTGAGCTAGAAGTTACTCTGCGCGAGTTACAAGAAAAAAATAATAAATTGGAACAAATTAATACCCAAGATGCTCTAACCGGTGTTAAAAACAGGCGTTATTTTGATGAAAGACTGTTTTCTGAATTCAGGCGAAGCCGTCGAGAAAAAGCGCCTTTGAGCTTAATTATGCTGGATATTGATAAGTTTAAATCGATTAATGATAATTATGGTCATTTAGTTGGCGATCAGGTCATTCGTCAAACGGCCAGATTAATTCAACAGCAAATTCGCCGTGTCGCCGATTGCATCTGTCGTTTTGGTGGTGAAGAATTTGCTATCATATTACCGGCAACTGATTTACAAGGCGCTCATATTTTTGCTGAAAAAATCAGAGAAAGTTTAAGTAATGAAAATATAGTCACTAGTGATGTAACTATTCGTATCACTGCTAGCTTTGGAGTTGCAACTCTATATGCGAATGACAATAATCATCCTGATGAGTTAATTCGCCAAGCAGATAAAGCATTATATCAGGCTAAACAACTTGGGCGTAATCGCACGGTTGAGGCCAAGCCCAATATTATTAGAGCAATTCATCCAAACCAAAATTTATCTTAGTATTTAAGGCAATTTAAGTATGTTCAATTCTCATTTTCCTCATATTCGTAAGCGCCGAATGCGTAAAGACGCATTTAGCCGAGATTTAATGGCTGAAAACCAATTAAGTGTTAAAGATTTAATTTATCCAATGTTTGTCGTTGAAGGAAAAGACAGAACTGAAACGGTTGAGTCTATGCCCGGCGTATCTCGTTTTTCTATCGATTTAATTTTAAAAGAAGCAGAAATCTTGGTTAATTTAGGGATACCTGCGGTTGCTTTATTTCCAGTTACTCCGGTTGAAAAAAAATCTTTAATGGCTGAAGAAGCGTATGCCGAAGATGGTTTAGCCCAAAAAACAGTGAGAGCATTAAAAGGTGAATTTCCTGAACTTGGGGTGATTACTGACGTAGCACTTGATCCGTTTACGACTCATGGACAAGACGGCATTATTGATGACGATGGTTATGTGTTAAATGACATTACAACTGAAATTTTAGTCAAACAAGCTTTGTCTCATGCTGAAGCGGGGGCTGATGTTGTTGCACCGTCAGATATGATGGATGGGCGAATTGGCGCGATTCGTCAGGCATTAGAAGCAAAACAACATATCAATACCCGAATTTTAGCTTATTCAGCTAAATATGCATCAGCTTATTATGGCCCGTTTAGAGATGCAGTGGGTTCTGCGGCTAATTTAAAAGGGGCAGACAAAAAAACATATCAGATGGATCCGGCAAACAGTAATGAAGCCTTATACGAGGTCGCCTTGGATATTCAAGAAGGTGCGGATATGGTGATGGTTAAGCCCGGTATGCCTTATCTGGATATTATTCGCCGAGTAAAAGATGAGTTTCAGGTACCTACTTTTGCTTATCAAGTTTCTGGTGAATATGCCATGCATAAAGCGGCTATTCAAAATGGTTGGCTGGCCGAAAAGCCTTGTGTAATGGAATCTTTATTAGCATTTAAACGAGCCGGTGCCGACGGTATTCTAACTTATTTTGCAAAAGATGTTGCCACTTGGCTGGCTGAAAAGTAATTCTACATTCAGTAATGAACTTTGGTATAAAGCCTGAGTCTATATGCTGGCGTTTTAATCGATCACCTTTATAAATGAAAATACATTTTAAATTTGTCGATACAGACGTAAAATGCGGATAAATTTTGTTATCTTGATCATATTTGGGTTTCATCTAAGCAAGATTGAGATTATCATGTTGGGCTATTTTCAACTCAATTTGGTTTCGAGTTGTTAGCAACAAGCTTTTTATAATCAGCTTTAGCCTGGTTAAAGGTTGAATCTGGGTTATTGTCCAGACAGGATTAGATTTTAAATCTTAATATAAATTAAGAGCGTAACTAAAGGGGTGCTCATGAGCATTAAAAATATTGGATTATCAGCATTAGTTGTTGGCTCTGCATTTATTGCAGGCTGTGGTAGTGATAGTTCAAGCAATTCATCTACTTATTTAACTTATTATAACTTATCTCCAAATAAAGCATCCGTTCTTTTATATGATGATGATAGTTATGTCACCGCGGTAGGTTATGAAAGAACTTCTGCAATTAAAACCGTTGAATCGGGTACAAGTACAATCGAATTAAAAGTAGAAGTTGATGAAGATACTACTTCTACTTTGTATGAAGACGATTTAAACCTAGGTAAAGACAAATATAACTTTTTGGTTTCACTTAATGATTTAGGTAATGGTGGCGAAGAGCCATTATTGTTTACTTTTAATAACAAAACAGGTGATGTTAAAGAAGATACATTTGAATTTAATATGATGTATTTAGCACCAGCTATTAGCAATAAATATGGTGCAATCACAGTACAGTTTGTTGATACTGAAGATTCTGCAATTATGCAGGAATTTGTAATTAATTATAAAGAAAAACAAACATTAACAATTGATGATGATGCTGAAAAGTATTACATCATTTTAAAAGCCGGTGATGAAACTATTTTAAAAACCAGCAGTTTTTCATTTAGCAATTATCAATACTTTTTTGCTTTAAAAGATTCAAAGCTAAATGATACGCCTATTCCTGCATTAGCTCGTTTGTCTAACACCACTTCTCCAACAGAATATAAAGACTCTGAGCTTGCATCTTATTTCCGTGTTTATAATAGCGTTAACGATTTGGGTAATATCAGCCTAAAATTAGCTAATCTTGCAGCAGAAAAATTAGCCAACGTAACGGATATTGCGCCAGATACATTAAGCGGATTTGTAACATTAGACACAGGCGAAGTAGGCTCTTACAATGTTACTATTGAATACAATGCGTGTGTAAATGCAGGCGCTTGTTCAAGCTCACCTTATCCTTTCCAAAATGGTGTTGATAAAACAATTGTTTATTACCGTGATGTAGTGGAAGAAAGAGCTTATGAACAAGGTGCTTCGGTTGGTAAAATTAAAAACATTGCGTTTTCAAATACCAGTCGCGATATTACTGATAACCATCAGATCACTTTTGTAAACTTATTAAATAATCAATTCGATACTGACCCGACAGAGAGTGATGCAGTTGATATTTATTTTGTAAGACAAGGTGAATCAATTGCAACGACATCATATAGCATTCAACAACGTGAAGTAGGCGAAATTTATCAGTTCTTAACTTTACCGTCTGATACTTATGATATTTATTTAACTTATGATGATGGCGATACCACTTATACTTTATTCACTGACAGAGTTACTTTTGGTAGTGGCCAAGGTGAGCAAGCTGGTGACTGGATTTATATTGCAGAGCCGGCAACAGATGATGCTGGTAATGTGTTAGGCCGTAATGCTCAGTTAAATGCGATTAAAATGAATGACCCGGAAGAAGTTCGTTAATTAATTATTCGTGATTAATTAGTCAGCGCTTTCACACTAAACAAGCCCGCATTGCGGGCTTGTTGTTTTTTAACTGTTTGAACAAAATATTGGTTTAGATCAAGTCTGTATTTAAACTAATCCAAAAAAGCCCTCTATATTTGAGTAATTTTTAGTTATAATCCCGCCAACATTTTTATTCACTCAAAAGCTGTTACCCCTTTTCAAGTTTAGTTTCGGTTTTCAACCTCGCTATATGGTAATATTTTGAGTAATCTAAATTTAAATTTTACAAGCTTGGAGAATTCTTGTGGGCGTATTTAAACAATTTAATAAATCATTATTGGTGGCAGCTATCGCTCTGACACCATTTGTACAAGCCGATGAAATGAGCAATGAAGCAATTAAAGAGCGTCTTAAGCCTGTTGGTTCAGTGCATATTGCTGGAGCACAACCTGTTGCTGCTTCTGGTGGTGCGCGTTCAGGTGAAGACGTTTATAATGCTAGTTGTACAGCTTGTCACAGTGCAGGTGTATTGAATGCACCTAAGCCTCATACTGAAGACTGGAAACCTAGATTAGAAAAAGGTTTAGATACTCTATTAGAGCACGCTATTAATGGTTTTAATGCAATGCCTCCTAAAGGGACTTGTATGGATTGTAGTGATGATGAGCTAAAAGCTGCAATTGAATTTATGCTTGAAGGCGTATAATTTATCTTAAATTGAGCTGTATTTGTGCAGCTCAACCTCTAGTTTTATTGTCAATTAGCTTCACTACTTTGGTTATTTCAAAACTCATTTCATTTGCCTTTCACTCTTGAGGTTTAAACTAAAGTAAAGGCGTAACCTAAAAATAATCTTTTTTTGATCTTGATCAAAATGCGATTTATTATAGCATCGCTAGACTGGTCGGACATGACATGTTTGCTTAGTATTTAATCTGAGTGTTGCTTCAAAGAGTTAACTTAAATCTATTCTAAAAACATCATTAAGCCAGCACAGTTTCGGCGCTTTATGCTATCTTTTAGTTGATACGATCAAAAGCAACGATTGTTTAGTTTAACTGTTAACTTTATTGGCATGAGTTTAAGCTACAAGCCTTAAACCATGTCAAATGAGTATGAACAGATGCGGCAATAATAATTAATAAAGTGAGTTTAGTATTGGCATCGGGTAAAAGTTTTAAAAGCAGACATTTAAAGAAGTTGTTGGGCTTAAAACGTCAGGCAAGTAGCTTGCAAACTGCTTTATTAGAAATTGCTGACTTAACTCGCCTGTTTATTGAGCCGAAAGATTTTTATTATCAACTGCATGAAATCATAGCTAGTCTAATTAAAGCCCCTGATTTATATATTGTATTTAAAAATCAGACTAACCAACAATTTGAACTGGTTTATTATGCTAGCCAGTTACGTGGGGTATTAGATAACCCACATTTTTCTGATGGTGTAATTGAATTCGGTTTAACCGGTTATTTATTCCGTACTCAAACCGCTTTGTTATGTAACCCTGATGATTATCGCAACTTAGTTGAGCTGGGTGAGGTTTTAGAGCTCGGTGAGCCAGCTGTTAGTTGGCTTGGTGTACCGCTTACGTTAAATGACGGGACTTGTGGTGCTATTGTTATTCAAAGTCATCAGACGGAGATTCATTTTAGCCAACAAGACTTAATTATTTTAAGTATATTGGCCAAACATATTACCCAAGCCATTGATATGCTTAATCAACAGGTTCAGTTAGAGCATGAAATGCATAGCCGGACAAAAGCATTACAGGTTGCGCATCAAGCATTAAAAGAAGAAGCTAAACTCAAACAGCAGTATCAATTAGCACATAAATTATTATTAGAGTTAAATGAAACATTTGATTTTAGTTTAACGCTTGACGATCTATATCAGGCTATAGCTCAGATTGTTGAGCAAATATTTTCACCTGAGCTACATTATATTGCGGTTAAGCAATTAGATGGACATTGGCATTATCCAGCCGTAAATCGTACGCCGTTTATAACATCAAATATCCATTTACAATTTAATTCACTTAATCAATATTTTAGTATTGATCCTTTGCCTATATTTTTACGCTCGGCAGATGTTCATCATTTAAACCAATTAGGTGCACTAGCGTATGTGCCTGATATTATGATTAAAAACTCTCATTTTTCATGGCAGGCAGTTCAATTACAAAACGAACAACTGCAAAATGAGCAAATGCCTTTTGTATTGATTGGCATGGTTAGAAGCGAAGCGCATTTTGGCGCTCAGTCTGAGCAGTTAGAAGCGTTATCATTTTTAGCAACCCATTTTAATTTAATTCTACAAAAGTGGCATACACAGGCCAGATTAGCTGAGTCACATAAAGAGCTTGAGCAAGTTGTGCAAGAGCGAACCCAACAGCTAAATCAGGTTAATCAAGATTTAAATCAGCAAATTAAAGCTAATCAGCAAGTGCAGGCTAAATTGTATCATGATGCAAATCACGACAATTTAACCGGTTTGCCAAATCGGCAGTTATTTAACCGTAATTTGTTAAATGCACTGGCACAGAATCATTTAAACAATGAGATCGCCTATAGCGTGTTATTTATCGATTTAGACAGGTTTAAATTAATAAATGATACCTTTGGTCATTTAATTGGTGATCAATTTTTAATTGAGGTAAGTCAAAAAATAGCACAGTGTGTACCGGAAAACGCCATTTTAGCCCGAATGGGTGGTGATGAATTTGTGATTTTACTGCAAGGTGAAAATGCATCTGAACTATCGCAGGATTTAGCCCAAGAGATCATTAATACAATCAATGTGAGTTTTGACATTGACGGCCATGACATTTTTGCTGGATGCAGCCTTGGGATTACAACGTCTGAGCAAGCTTATAAAAAGCCCTCGGATATATTAAGAGATGCTGATACGGCGATGTATCAGGCTAAAAAACTAGGTCGTGGACGCTTTGTTGTATTCGATCAAAGTTTACATGAAGCTTTAAAAGCTCAGCTTGCTACTGAAACTGAACTCAGAAATGCGATAAAACAAAAACGATTTATTGTCGATTACCAACCCGTTGTTGATTTAACTGATAACTCAGTGGTTGCGGTTGAATCACAAATTTATTGGCAGCACCCTAAAGACGGTTTGGTTAATCTTCAATCTGTAATTGAGTTGGCCGAGCAAACCGAGCTTATTTTTGATATTGACTTTTTTGCACTTGAGCAAGCTTTAACTTATTTAAAACCAGAGCAGGGCGGAAAAAGTGCACCCAGTGCCTTAATGAGTGTTAATCTTGACGGCTTGTTCTTAAATAACCAAGCTCGGTTGACACAATTAATTAATGTATTGCAAGCCAGTCAGGTTGATCTACATTATTTGATTCTTGAATTTAGTGAGCAATCATTAACTGATGCAGAGCAGGCCATTGAATCATTAAATCGCCTTGCAGAAGCCGGTGTGAGAATCGCGCTGGACCAATTTGGTGCTCAGTTTGGCTCGATGGCAATGTTATTTAAAGCCGATATTGATTTTATTAAATTAGATAAAAAGTTAATTAAAGATTTAGCGCAGGATCTCCAATTACAAAGATATGCTCAAAGCGTGGTTAATATTGGTAAAGATGTCGGTTTTATTACCATTGCCGACGGAGTAGATAATGAACAGGGATTATTAAATGCAAATGCGATTGGCTGTAGTTTTGCTCAGGGGCAATTTATTGCGCCAGCTCAACAACTGGCACAAATTTTAGCCGATAAAACCACTGTTTATTTTAATAAATCGCGTAAATTAGCAATGTGAGCTTTCCCTTTTTCTTGACGGACTTCTTCAGACTCTTTGCTTTTTTTACGTTCCCATACCAAATCATCTTGTGGTAACTCATATAAAAACCGGCTGGGTTCGGGTTTAATCACTTCACCAAATTGGCGACGCTCTCGCGCTAAAGTAAAAATTAATTCCCGCTGGGCACGGGTGATGCCTACATAAGCTAAACGGCGTTCTTCTTCAATATTGTCTTCATCAATACTAGCCTGATGTGGCAGTAAACCTTCTTCTGCGCCAACTAAAAATACATACGGAAATTCAAGCCCTTTTGAAGCATGTAGTGTCATTAACTGAACCTGATCTGCATTATCTTCATCTTCGCCTCTTTCCATCATATCGCGCAGAGTCAGACGGTTAACGGCTTCTTTTAATGTCATCGGCTCGTCATCTTCATTGCCTTCGAGCATACCGGTTAGCCAAGTAAAAAGCTGGCTAACGTTTTTCATTCTCATTTCTGCTGCTTTGCCACTGGGTGAGGTTTCGTAAAGGTATTCTTCGTAACGGATGCCTTTAATTAAATCTCTAACAGCCTGAACCGCATCTCCTCTTTGAGCATTATCATCCAGCTCAACCATCCAGCGGGCAAATTGTTGTACTGTTTCAAGTTTTTTACCGCCTAAATGTTCAGCTAAACTATTTTCAAAACAGGCTTCAAATAAACTAATATGTGCCTGATTAGCTAAGTTACCCACTTTTTCTAATGTTGCTGGGCCGATTTCGCGTTTAGGTACGTTGACGATCCGCAAAAATGCATTGTCATCATCTGGATTAACCAATAAACGTAAATAAGCCATAATGTCTTTTATTTCTGCGCGGGCAAAAAACGATTGGCCGCCACTTATTTTGTATGGAATACGATTGGTCATCAGGCTTTTTTCAAATACTCGCGACTGATGATTACCACGATACAAAATCGCATAGTCTTTAAATTTACTTTTGCGCATGTATTTATGTGCAATTAATTCAGAGACTACTCGCTCTGCTTCATTTTCTTCATCTTTCGCAAATAAAACCCGAATCGGTTCGCCATAAGCCATTTCACTAAATAATGATTTATCGTAAACATGCGGGTTATTAGCGATTAAAATATTGGCTGCATTAAGTACACATTGTACAGAGCGGTAATTTTGCTCTAATTTTATCAGTTTTAATTTAGGAAAATCGCTTTGTAATAGCACCAAGTTTTGTGGTTTAGCTCCGCGCCAGCTATAAATTGACTGATCATCATCCCCCACAACCGTAAATAAACCACGGCTACCAACTAACTGCTTTACCATTTCGTATTGGCTGGTATTGGTATCCTGATATTCATCGACTAATAAATAACGAATTTTTCGCTGCCAGCGGTTTTGAGCTTCTTCGTTATATTTTAGCAACAGGGTAGGGACTAAAATTAAATCATCAAAATCAAATGCATTGTATGCTGTCATTTGTTTTGCGTATTGCTGGTAACACTGAGCAAAAAACTTATCTCTGTCATCGCGGGCGCTCATTAAAGCTTGCGGAGGTAAAATTAAATCATTTTTCCATTGCGAGATTCTGTTTTGCAGTTGGGCTAATAAATCTTTATCGCCCTCAAGTGTTTTTTCGGTTAATTCTTTTAACAGTGCACGCGTATCCTGATCATCAAATAAACTAAAACCGGGTTTTATGCCCAAAGTTTTGTATTCGCGTTTAATAATGTTTAAGCCCAGCGTGTGAAAAGTTGAGACCATAAGCCCGCGGCCAGCCCCTTTTGGCAAAGTTGCGGTTGCCCGTTCCCGCATTTCTCTGGCGGCTTTGTTGGTAAAAGTCACCGCGGCAATTTGATTAGCTTTGTAGCCGCAGCGAGTAATTAAATGCGCAATTTTATTGGTGATTACTCGGGTTTTTCCGCTGCCGGCGCCGGCTAAAACTAAGCAGGGGCCGGTGACATAACTAACGGCTTCTGCCTGTGCTGGGTTTAACTGCATTTAATTATCTCTTCTATTTCATGCTTTTTGATTGCGCATTGGCAAAAATTAAACGTGAATTGTAGCGAGCATTGGGCGCTGAGCGCAAACAAAATAGTGAAGTTTTGTATTATTGAACTTGCATTTTATACAAGTTTCGAATCTAGCATCTGAGAGTAATTTGGGTGTATAATATGCCCCTCTTGCAAGCAAGGAACACACGAAAATGAATCAGAATGAAAAAAAACAAGCAGTCGCACAAGCTGCAATCGAATATGTTAAAAAAGGTACAATTATTGGTGTTGGTACTGGTAGTACAACCAATTTTTTTATTGATGCGTTAGCACCAATCGCTGACCAGATTGAAGGTGCGGTATCCAGTTCAGAAGCTTCAACTAAAAGATTAGAAGCTTTAGGCATTCAAGTATTTGATTTAAACGAAGTTGATTCATTTGATATTTATGTAGATGGTGCGGACGAAGTCAATCCGCAAAAACACATGATTAAAGGCGGCGGTGCTGCTTTAACTCGTGAAAAAATTGTGTCTGCTGTTGCAAAACGTTTTATCTGTATTGTTGATGACAGCAAACAGGTTGATGTGATGGGTAACTTCCCACTACCGGTTGAAGTGATCCCAATGGCGCGTAGCTATGTAGCGCGTGAAATTGTTAAATTAGGTGGCGATCCTGTTTATCGTCAGGGCGTTGTAACTGATAACGGTAATGTTATTTTAGACGTTCATAACCTAAAAATTACTGATCCAATTGCATTAGAAAATCAGTTAAATCAAATTGTTGGTGTTGTAACTAATGGTTTATTTGCTGCACGTGGAGCTGATGTTGTATTAGTTTCGACAGATGACGGCGTAAAAACTTACTGATAAAAATTAGTGCAGTTATTTTTTTAATCGATATAATTGCAGGCTCTTTTAGACGTCTAGCAATCCAAACGGCCAAATGAAATGAGTAAATTCTCCCTAGCGAAAGATAAAATTAAAATCCTTCTGCTTGAAGGCGTACACCAAAGTGCGGTTCAAACCTTAAATAATGCAGGTTATACCAATATTGAGTATTTAAAAACTTCATTAGCTGAAGATGAGCTAATTGAAAAAATCAAAGATGTTCATTTTGTTGGTTTGCGTTCAAGAACTTTTTTAACTCGTAAAGTATTAGAGTCTGCTGAAAAACTAATTGGTATTGGTTGTTTCTGTATTGGTACAAACCAGGTTGACTTAAAAGCTGCGCTTGAATTAGGTATTCCGGTATTTAATGCGCCTTTCTCAAATACTCGTAGTGTTGCTGAGTTAGTCATTGGTGAAATTTTATTATTATTCCGTCGTATTCCTGAAAAGAGCGCACAAGCGCATCAAGGTATCTGGAATAAATCTGCTAATGGTTCGGTTGAAGCGCGTGGTAAAACTTTAGGTATTATTGGTTATGGCCATATCGGGACTCAGTTAGGTATTTTAGCTGAAACAATTGGTATGAACGTTATCTTTTATGATATCGAAGATAAATTACCACTTGGTAATGCTAAACAAGTCGCTAGCTTAAATGATATGTTAGCGCAGGCTGATGCGGTATCTTTACACGTTCCAGAAACTGCTAGCACTCAAAATATGTTTGGCGCGCCTGAATTTGCTGCAATGAAAAAAGGTGCAATGTTCATTAATGCTTCTCGTGGTACAGTTGTCGATATTGAAGCTTTAGCTGAAGCGCTGAGCGGTGATGATCCTCAAGTTGGTGGTGCGGCAATTGACGTATTCCCAGTTGAGCCTAAGTCAAATGACGAAGAGTTTGTAACCCCATTACGTGGTATTGCTAATGTTATTTTAAGCCCTCATATTGGTGGCTCAACATTAGAAGCTCAAGAAAACATTGGTATTGAGGTAGCTGGTAAATTAGCTAAATACAGTGACAATGGTTCTACTTTATCTGCGGTTAACTTCCCTGAAGTTTCTTTACCGTCACATGAAGGTCGCAGCCGTTTATTACATATCCACCAAAACAAACCGGGTATTTTAACCAGCATTAACCAAGCGTTTGCTGATAAAGGTATTAATATTTCAGCTCAGTTCTTACAAACTAATGCTGACATTGGTTACGTGGTATTAGAAGTAGATTCTGATGATAGCCAAACTGCTTTAGAGCAATTAAAACAAATCGAAGGCACAATTCGTGCTCGTGTATTGCTTTAATTTTTAAGTTGGTTAAACAAGATTAAAAAAGGCGCTTAGGCGCCTTTTTGCTTACATGGATGTAAGTACTTGGGATTAGTCGGGAATAATAATCCCGTGCTTACATGGATGTAAGTACTTGGGATTAGTCGGGAACAAGAATCCCGTGCTTACATGGATGTAAGTCTTGGGATTTTCCGGCAACATAAGTTTTGTACCGATACGAGCTTGATTAATATAACAAACTATATAGTTTTCTGCGGAATTTAGTGGCTACCGCATCACCTTTAGCCATAGTCGCTAAGATATCCATTAAGGTTTTTTTCACTTCGCCGTCTTGTGCATGTAAGTCTTTAACTAAAATCGCCATTAAAATATCGAGCGCTTCTTCATTTTGCTGAGCTTGATGTAGTTGCACGGCTAGTTGAATATTAAGTTCAAGGTTATCTGGCTGCTCATTTAATGCTTGACGAAGCGCTTGTATTTCTGGGGTTTCGGCTGCTTCTTTATTCAATTCTAATTTGGCAACTAGACTTTGATAATAATCGTCTTGATCTATCATCCCAATATCACTTAATAAAGCTTCTGCCTCTGTATTTTGACCTAGGCTGAGTAATACATCAATTAACTGCTTTTTACACAAGGCGTTTTCAGGTGCTATTTGAAATGCTTCTTTTGCGGGTAATAAAGCATCCTGAAAGTTATGTTCTTGAATTAAAGCGGCCACTTGTTGGATGAGTTTATCTTCCGGTTTAGGTAAATAAGGGGATAAAAACTCTTTTATCTGGGCTTCGGTTTGTTCACCGGCAAAACCGTTTAAGCCTTTACCATCTTTAAATAAAATAACCGTAGGTAAACTTTGTACCCCAAATTGCATTGCTAATTGCTGCATTTGAGGATCATCACAATCTACAATCGCTAAGTTGAGATCTTGCGGATATTGGGTTGCTATTTTAGCCAGAGTTTCTGAGAGGTTGATGCTTTCTCCACTGCGTTGTGTCGCAAAATTAATCACAACTAGTTTGGTTTGACTAACGGTTAATAGCTCGTGTTGAAAATTTTCTGCAGTAATCGGAACAATATTATTGGTTTGTTGGTTTAAATTTAGGTTATCCACAAACACTCCATTTTTAGCTTAAATTAATAGAGTTCAATATATTAATCCAAGGCTGGTTTAACAAGGGGTGATTGTTTATTTGTGAGCTTTTATCGTACAAGTTTTGATAATCAAGCTGGCAATGTCGTTAAGTGGCGTTATTTTATTAGCTGCATTTAGTTTAACTGCCGCACCAGGCATTCCCCAAACTATGCTGGATGCTTCATTTTGTGCAATGGTTTTACAGCCTGCTTGTTTCATTTTTAATAAACCTTGCGCGCCATCAGCTCCCATTCCGGTTAATAATACACCGGTTGCCTGACCTTTGGTTTGTTCGGCTACAGAAGTAAACAATTTATCTACCGCAGGTTTATGCCGGTTAATTTTTTCATCATCATCTAATTGGCAAATATATCCCGAAGTTGTTTTTTTAATGGTTAAGTGCCGATCTCCCGGAGCAATATAAATATGACCTTGCTCTATAATTTGCTTGTGTGTTGCTTCGTGAACTGTCATTTTAGATAAACTATTTAAACGATTCGCAAAAGATTTAGAAAATACAGGTGGGATATGTTGAGTAATAACAATAGGTGACATATTTTTTGGCAGGGAGGTGATCACCTTTTTAATCGCCTCGGTTCCACCAGTCGATGCACCGATAGCAACGATATAATTAGGGTTAAATTCAACCGAGCTTAAATCGCTAGGTAATGATGGTGGCTTAATTGCTTGTTTGTTAATTATACTTTTTGAGGCAGCTCTAATTTTTTCGATAAGCTCTTCAGCATACAAATTAAATTCTGCCATTACATTGACTTTGGGCTTAGCAACATAATCTAACGCGCCTAATTCAAGTGCTTCCAAAGTTGCTGGTGCGCCAGCCTCAGTTAAGGTTGAGACCATGATCACTGGCATGGGTCTCAGGCGCATTAAGTTATGCAAAAAACTAATACCATTCATTTTTGGCATTTCAATATCCAGCGTAAGCACATCTGGGTTTAAAATTTTTATTTTATCTCTAGCATCGTAAGGATCTTCTGCTGTGCCTACTACTTCAATGTCTTTGGTATTGGATAAAATTTCTGTTAATAAACCACGAATCAGCGGAGAATCATCAATAATGAGTACTTTAATAGTCATCTGATCTTCCATTTTGTTAAAAAAGCTCTATATCACTTTGAGTTTCAGATAGCTCAATATCATGCATATAAGTTTGCTCTCTTTGCTGAATTGTATCATTATGCATGCTGCGTAAACGTTTCATCTTAGCGATACCTGAATTAGGGTGGAACATTATTTTTCTTGGCCAGGGGCCACCAACATCATGAGCTATGACAGGAATTTGCTCGGCTCTTAGATATTGACGAACAAATTGAATGTTTTTTTCTCCCACATCGGACATATTTGGAATTATTTTCCCTCCACCAAAAACTTTAGCGACTAGCCGTTCTTTTTTGCCACCATTTTTAAGAATTTCGTTGATTAAAAATTCCATTGCCCAGTACCCATATCGACAAGTATAGCTTGTATCAAGTTGCCAACCTGATGCGCCATGTTGATCTTTTTTAACCGGCAGCATGAAATGATTCATTCCTCCAATACCGAGAGTTTCATCCCAAATACATGCTGCGATGCAAGAGCCAAGGACTGTTGCAATTAATTCATTTTGTTTGGTTACATATAATTCACCGGGCAATATTTTAGCTATTACTATTTGTCTATTTTTATCAACAAATCTTTTAATATGATCAAAGCCGGATAGGTGAGGTTGAATACTTACCACTTTTATTCCTTACGCTGGTAAATAGTATGTCCAAGTGGATTAAACTCACTTATTTCCCTACTAAGTGTTTCAGAGTGACCTAAAAATAAATAACCATGTGGCTCTAGTAATTGAGCATATCTACGAATAAGGTTATTTTTTGTTTGATTATCGAAATAGATTACGACATTTCGGCAAAAGATAGCATCAAATGTACCTCGCATTGGCCAGTTTTCTAGTAAATTTAGTCTTCTGAAATGAACTAAATTTTGAATGTCTGGTTTTACTTTATATTGCTTAGTACGTTTATTTAAATTAAATCCTTGACGTATTTGTTGAGGGTCTATGCCTTGGAGCGCTTGCTCAGAATAAACAGCTGTTTTAGCTTTTGCTAGCATATTAGAGTCTAGATCTGTCGCTAGTATTTTAAAATCCCATTTTTGCGTAGGAAAATTTGGAGCCAGGGTCATCGCAATGGAGTAAGCTTCTTCACCACTAGAGCATCCAGCTGACCATATTCGTATACGCTTGTTATTATTCGATCTGCTTAGTATTCTTGGGATCAAAGTGCTTTTTAAGAAATCAAAATGATGCCTTTCTCTAAAAAAAGAAGTTAGATTAGTCGTAATCGCATTAATAAAATGGCTAAATTCTTCGGGTTTATGGTTTGATAAATAGTCACAGTATTGATCAAAATCAGATAATTTTAGCACTCTTAATCTACGAGAAAGACGAGAGTAAACCATTTCTTTTTTATGTAGACCTAATACTATACCGGATGATTGGTATACTAAAGCTTTGATGAACTCAAAGTTAGCTGAGGTCATTCTAAACTCTCTATTTTCCAATAAGCCTCCCAAAAGCTTCTACTCTATAATTATCTATAATTATAGAGTAGAAGCTTTTGAATGCTTTACCAGAAATTTTATATTTTTTATCTAGCTGAATTACATATAAAAATTTTTCAGTAAATGGGATTTGAGCAATATTTATTTTGAAATTATTACTTTCATTTATTTCATTAACTGGATCGCTTGTTTTAATAGATCATTGCCCTGCGGAAACTGTCTTGCGTTTTCACTTAAAAACCGACGCCATAACCTTGCTTTGGGTTGGCCGTTAAAAAGCCCAAGCATGTGACGGGCAATATGCCAGCTGGTTGCCCCTTGTGCTGTTTCTATTTCCATATATTCAAGCATAGCTTCGGCCACATCAAACCGGTTCATTGTATTTGCTGTTTGGTCATAAATGTGTTCATCAACTTGCTGCATTAAAAATGGATTTTGATAAACCGCACGGCCTAACATGACACCATCAACAAATTCTAAGTGTTGTTTTGCTTGCTCAATGGTTTCTATGCCACCATTAATGCTAAACGTAAGCTCAGGAAAATCTTTTTTAAGCTGGTAAACTCTTTGATAATCCAAAGGTGGTATTTCTCGGTTTTGTTTAGGACTTAATCCTTTTAACCAAGCTTTTCTGGCATGAACAATAAAATGCTGACAACCTGCATTCTGAACTTTCTCAACAAACTGAGTTAAAAATTCATAACTATCAAAATCGTCAATACCAATACGGGATTTAACCGTCACCGGCAAATCACAAGCTTGCTGCATCGCAATTAAACAGTCACTTACAGTATCTGGTTCGGCCATTAAACAGGCGCCAAAACGACCATTTTGTACCCGATCAGACGGACAACCAACATTAATGTTTATCTCGTCATAACCATACTTTTGCGCTGTAACCGCAGCTTTTGCCATATCCGCCGGATCACTGCCACCTAATTGTAATACAACGGGATGTTCTGCCTGATGAAACTGTAAATAATCACCTTTGCCATAAATAATGGCACCGGTTGTTACCATTTCTGTATACAACACAGCCTGTTTAGACATAACGCGGTAAAAATAGCGACAATGGCGGTCGGTCCAGTCAAGCATGGGCGCAACGGAAAATAGATGGTTGATTTCTGGTTTTAAGTTATTTACAGCTTGGGTCATTTTACAATTTTAATTAAAGGTTAATGTTCAGCAAAAGATTTTACCCGATTTATGCACAAACATCATTTGAATCTTGGTATTAGGATGTGAGTTATACTGTATCTGAGTTCTATGGAGGGAGTTAAACGTCAATACAGATCTTTTGGAAAAACTATAAAGGAATAGTTAAGTGGCTATACAAACAATGTATAGCCACTTATTTTTAATTAATCGTCAGATGATTTATCTTTTGCTTCTCTGACTTTGAGTGTTCTTTGCTGAAACTCTTGCTCATTTAAAGCCGAAATAGCTTTATCTGCACCTTGCTCATCCATTTCTACAAAACCAAACCCTTTACGCTTACCTGTATTTCTATCACGCATTAAACGAACAGAAGAAACTACCCCATATTTGGCAAATAAATCTTTTACTGCTGCTTCATTTGCTCTGTAAGGTAAGTTACCAACATAAATAGTTTTAGTTTCTAGTGGTTTATCGTCACCCTCTATTTTAGCTGACGAAGTATTCCCAGAAAGAAAGATAGCTAAACTACCACCAACTAACACACCTATACTCAAAGCAATATTAGTATCTAAATTGATTGATAGTGCAGGTACAACAAAAAAACATAATAAAGTGACAACAATAACTGCTGATGCCTGTTTAAAAACATTATTATTAGACATGAAAACCTCGAAAATAAGATAATTTTTTAATTATTAATATAAAATGAAAATAAGGTATTACTAAAGTACATTATATTTTGGTTATTTTGTACTCTAACAACACTTAAAGTACATAAAATATGCAATAAAATAAAGCTTTTGCTTGTTAAATGACCGAACGATAAAAAAAAAGAAATAAATTCAAAAAAAGCGTTGACGGGGTTTGTTTTGTCCCTATAATGCGCCCCCACAACGCAGCGACACGCAG
>NZ_JAOPFU010000119.1 GCF_025515275.1 Catenovulum sp. 2E275 | reverse complement strand
TGATAACAGCTTTGGTTTTAGGCCAAACCGTAACGGCCAACAGGCAGTGAAGCAAGTACAACAAATCATTAAATCTAAACGCAATATTGCGGTAGATGTCGATTTGTCGAAGTGCTTTGACCGAGTTAATCACGACTTACTGATGCGAAATTTATCGCGCCATATCAAAGATAAACGCTTGCTCAAACTTATTGGTCGCTACTTGAGAGCTGGAATCGACGATAATGGTACTCTAGTTCCGAGTTTAGAAGGGGTGCCGCAAGGCGGTCCACTTTCGCCTTTATTATCCAATATTATGCTGGATGATTTAGACAAAGAATTGGAACAACGAGGCCACCAATTTGCCCGCTACGCAGACGATTTTATTATCTTAGTGAAATCAAAACGCGCGGGCGAACGTGTGCTTGCCAGTGTCACTCGATTTCTCGAAACTAAGCTTAAATTACTGGTTAACACTGACAAAAGCCAAGTGGTTAAATCCACACAAAGTAAGTTCTTAGGGTTTACCTTTAAACGCGGATTAATCAAATGGCACGACAAAACTCTATATAAATTTAAACGACAGGTACGCATTTTAACCAACCGGAACTGGGGCGTGAACATGCACTACCAATTGTTTAAATTGAGTCAATATCTAAGGGGATGGATTAACTACTATGGAATTGCAAATGCATACCAGCAGTGCGTTGACCTAGACCATTGGATACGGCGCAGAGTCAGAATGTGTTACTGGCGGCAATGGCGAAAA
>NZ_JAOPFU010000118.1 GCF_025515275.1 Catenovulum sp. 2E275 | reverse complement strand
TAACTCGTTCGGACTTTAAGCTTCTAAAGAATCGTTCGGTTACGGCATTGTCTAAACAATTTCCTGCACGACTCATGCTCGATTCTACACCATGCCCAACCAATGCTTTTTGAAAGCTCTCACTGGTATATTGGCAACCTTGGTCTGAATGGCATTTTAGGGCTGCTCACTAAACGAAATAGTGTTGCCCCGCATACAATACCGTTATTTGACTTACCATAAACCACCCAAGTCTTAGCTTTTCTAGGCGTTGGTCGTCGTATCCATGTCATCATTAATGATTTAATGGAGCAGCGATATTTCCTAGCTAGCCATTTTGCAAATTTCCAGAATACGATCCGATCGATTTTGTTGTACACTTTAGCTGTAAAGTGGGTATGGCTGTAGAACTGTGCCCAACCTTTTAGTTTACGACTAATGTGCTCAAGTTTATCTACTTTGCTACAAGAGTAATCGCCCGATAAAGCTTTACTGAGCGTGGATGAGAACGCTTTAGCTTTGCTATGTGGGATACCCGACATAAAAGTTTAACATCAATATGGAGGTTGATGTTAAACTCCGAGCACACCATACGTAATATCACCCGACCAATGTGTGTTTAACAACTCAGGATTAAACTGTCTATTCAGTGTATTAGGTGCAATCACAGACGCTTTGCCACCAATTGGATACTTGTGTTGTTTAGGCCGCTTGGCAATGAGCTTGAGTCGTTTCATAAAACGACGAACCTTATCAATCCCCAATTTAAAGCCCATATCCA
>NZ_JAOPFU010000117.1 GCF_025515275.1 Catenovulum sp. 2E275 | reverse complement strand
TTGCGCAAGTGAATGAAACGGGCGAAATAGATTTAACAGCGCCAGTGTTAACGATTAATCCTATTGGTGCAACCAATGATGAAACACCTGTTATTTCAGGAGAAACTAATGCACCAGAAGGAAGTGTGATTAGTATTAATCTTGTTGATGCTCAAGGAACAACTCAAAATTTACAAGCACAGGTTTTGGCCGATGGTAGCTGGCAAGTTGAAGCTGGCGAACCAGTTGCTCAGGGTCGTTTTACTGTCTCTGCTCAAACTCAAGATGCAGTTGGCAATGTCTCAAATGCAAGTATAACTGCAATATTTAGTACAGAAGAGTTACCCGAAATTTCATTAAACCCAATTGGTCTAGTTAATGATGTAACTCCAATTATTAGTGGAACTAGTTCTGCTCAGGTTGGTAGTGAGATCCGAGTTATTGTGGAAGATAGTAATGGTGCTCAGCAGCTTTTTATTACAAATGTTAATGCAGACTCTAGTTGGTCAATAGAGATCGAGAACCCATTAGCAGAAGGCATATTTAGTATAGATGCTAGTGTATTCGATGAGACTGGTAATACAGCTAATATTAATGGAATGGGTGAAATAGACATAACAGCCCCAAGTTTAACGGTAAATGAAATAGGAGAAAGTAGTAATAATCAACCAGAAATTAGTGGATTCACAGATGCTCAAGTTGGCTCAGCAGTAGAAATTGTTGTAACAGACAGTTCTGGTGTCGCACAAAATTTAACAGCTTTAGTTACAGGAGACGGTAGCTGGTCAGTTCAAATTCCTGATGCTCTCCCAGAAGGAGAGGCCGATATCTC
>NZ_JAOPFU010000116.1 GCF_025515275.1 Catenovulum sp. 2E275 | reverse complement strand
TTGTATGGATAATAACCCCACCAAATTAATGATTTAAGGTAAAGTGAGACCCAAGCCCTAGCTGCAACTAAGGCCTTCTTTTGCAGTAGTTCGATTGAGCGATGGCTCCTCAGTTGAGAGACCGATAACAAGAAAGAACACTGCAAAAGACTCCAAGCACAATACTCGAATAGTCTACTGGGTCTCGAACCCGCATTATGCAAGCAGGAGTTAGCTTATTATGGATTTAAAACTAAATCAAAACATTAACGTGGGTGTTGATACTGGCAAGTTCCAACTCGATATCTACATTCGCCCTTTGGGTATCTATTTCACTGTTTCAAACGATGAAAAAGGCATTAATGAAGCTGTTAAAACCATAAAAAATCACAAACCGAAACGCGTTATTATTGAAGCCACAGGTCGGCTTGAAATGCCATTTATTATGGCATGTGCAAAAGCCAATTTGCCGTTTGTCATTGCAAACCCTATTCACATCAAACGCTTTGCTGGCGCAATAGGTCAGCGCGCTAAAACAGACAAATTAGATGCCAGGTTAATTGCACATTATGGCGAGGCGATTCAGCCACAGTTATCTCAGTTAAAGCCCGAAACCATGCAGGCTATGAGTGATTTAGTGGCAAGACGAAATCAATTATTAGTAATGCAAACCATGGAAAAAAATCGCCTACAAATATTACCTAAAAACTTAGCAATGACCATTAAACCCATCCTGACCGCATTTAAAAATCAAATAAACAAAATTGAAAAAAAGATTATTGAGTTGATTGAAAGCTGTCCTACTTACCAATCAAAAAATACCATATTACAAAGCATGAATGGCATCGGAAAAATAGCTTCGGCCTCACTCATCTGTAATTTACCAGAGCTGGGTTACATGACTAATAAACAAGCCTCTGCTTTAGTCGGTGTTGCACCAATGAATCGAGAAAGTGGACGCTTTAA
>NZ_JAOPFU010000115.1 GCF_025515275.1 Catenovulum sp. 2E275 | reverse complement strand
CAATACCTCAAAACCTTCAGTATCACGGTTATCTGTATAATAACCATTGTCTCTCGGTCGAAATCTTATCCGTTTTTTGAGTAGCCAAGTCATAATTTAGTTTAGTAATACTTAGACGCTGCACTTTGTTAGTTTTACATTCCTTATTAACCTGAGATCTGTATAAAAACTAAAGTCGAGTCACTTTAATTCTCGGTTTTTTCTCTTGAAATGTGTAAGCGATTAATCCGGCCATTAAATTCACGATAAATGCGACACAGCTCCGATGTCTGAAATGTACAATCTGAGCTATATTTTTCAGTTGGCCTATCATAAAATTAATATCGGTTGCCGGTCATCTACGTTACCAGCCGTTACTTTTACCGAAAGCAGTCCACCTTCATCATTCATTATCAGATGCAGTTTAAACCCCATTATGCCTTTTCCTCGCTCTGCAACACCTGAAATCACTTGGTTTCGAAGAATACGCATATTATGACAAACCTTTAGCATGGTTGAATCAATAAAGGCTATGCCGGTTGGTTTCGAAAATCTTTTTTTGAGATAACTGCACAAAGCAGGTAAGACTGTTTGGAGTAATTTTAACATTCTTGTATAGCTGACAAGTTCAGGAAAATGGTGTTGCCAATATTGGCTAACAAATTGAATATAAAATGTTTTAAAGTCACGAAAACCTCAATGGTGAAATGCGATTAGAATTGTCATCACTTCACTGTGACTGAGTCTGGATAGTTTATTTCGCTGCTTTTCACCGGTTTCGATTAGGTGAGTTATCCATTGAGGTTCGAATAGTAAGCAAAAATCGTCGACATCTACATAAATTGCGTCTAAGTTAATCATGCCCTTGTCCTCGGTTCTCAACATTTTTCTTGGTCGAAAGATCTGATCACCACAAGGGCATTTAGTTCATTTTCTTATGCGCAGCTCAGGTTTATTAATCATAATGTAGTGCTGTAAAAGTT
>NZ_JAOPFU010000114.1 GCF_025515275.1 Catenovulum sp. 2E275 | reverse complement strand
CCACCGGATACGCCGCCTAGGTAGGTGCTGCCGTTGGCTCTGTGGCCTTGGTCTGCATCTATCCACGCATGGCCTGCTTTGGTGCGTTTTTTAATGCTAAAGCCATTGGCGTTAACTTGGCTTAGGGTGAAGTCATTCCAAGTGGGTATCCAGTGCATTCGGCTGCTGACTCTTTCGTCCCACTGCGCAATCGGTGGGGTCGGTTGTCCTGCGACTTGGGCGTCTTTTACGGCTTGGCCTGGGTCACGGCGTAAACCGGTGATGCCTTTGGGGGATTCGCCCCAGAGGCCGTTGTTTTCACCAACAAATCGAACATGGCGGTTATAAAGTTCTTTATCGTTTTGAATGACATTAAAGCGCAGGCCAAGTCCTTTGATAAAGTCTTGTTGGTCGTCGCCGTCATAAATAAAGGTGTGGCTCATTTGAATGGTTTCACCACCAGCATAAAAGTATAGGCGTAGGGTGAATGGTAGCCATTGGTTGCCTGATTGGCGTTTTTGTTTGCCGGTGACTTTAACGACTCCCCGTATTGAGCCAGTTTGTTCTATTTCGACTTGTTCTACGTTGGAGACGAAGCTTTCTACTTGGGCTGGGTTTTCCGGTTCGTTTTCTGGTTGGTTTTGTACGAGTCCCACTAAACGGGCGTTTTGGGCGATTAGTTTTCCACCGCGTTTGATTTGGGTGACAATGTGTTCACCTTGGTTGGGGATTAAGCAGCTGATGAGTCCAGTTGAAACGGCAATGCCATTGGTTTGTTTGTTAATTTTAATGCTGTGCTGAGGCTGGGCCGGTTGGCCTTTTTCAATTTGAAAGCTGTGACCGGGGGCGGCGTTGGCTGGAATGGCGTGGGCGGTCCATTTTACGCTGCCATCTGGCCAGTAGGCCGTTGGCCAACTTTGCAGTGGGATATTCTCGCCTTGTTCGCTGATTAATTTGAGTGCCTGAGTTTTGCTTAATTCGCCCTGCGCCCAAGGTTTACCCCAGGTGCTACCCGGTTTATAAGCCGTTTGTTGGCCTTCTAACCA
>NZ_JAOPFU010000113.1 GCF_025515275.1 Catenovulum sp. 2E275 | reverse complement strand
AAACCCCGATTGTATATCGTCAGCGATAAAAAAACTTTAGCACTTTTTTTGCGATATTTTTGCATTTTTTTATTAAAGAAGGGGATTTTAACTCCGATAACTTAATTGTCAGCGGATGATAACAATAAAAACAAGGTAAAAGGCCAAGAGAGAATCGAGGCATAAAGTAAAGCAACTCAATTAAAGTTCAGGAGAGTTAAAATGTCAGGCATGTTCGTAAATACCAACGTATCATCATTAAATGCACAGCGTCAGTTATCAACATCAGGTAACGCCCTAAATACCGCATTTGAAAGACTATCATCTGGTTTTAGAATTAACCGCGCATCAGACGATGCGGCAGGTTTACAAATTACAGACCGAATGACCACCCAAGTACAAGGTTTAAACCAAGCGGTCAGAAATGCAAACGATGCAATTTCATTAACACAAACCGCAGAAGGCGCAATGCAGGAAATTACCACCTCATTGCAACGTATTCGCCAATTAGCAATTCAATCACAAAACGGTATTAATACATCATCAGACCGTTTAGCGCTACAAAAAGAAGTGAGTGCTTTAAAAACAGAAATCAGCCGAATTGGAACCACCACCCAATTTGCTGGGGTGGACTTATTAACCGGTGGTTACTCAGCTAAATTTTTAGTGGGTGCTAATGGTGGTCAAACGATTTCAGTTAACTTATCAAGAGCAGGTGGATTTGGTGCGTCAAGCTTAATAGGAGCGGACTTATCAGTTGCATCAGAGCAATTGGCATCAGCGGCGTTAACTCAAATAGATGCGGCGATATCGGCGATAGGGTCGGCAAGAGCGGACTTAGGTGCTTTACAAAACCGTTTCCAATCAACGATTCGTAACCTAAGTAACGTAATAGAGAATGTATCTTCAGCGCGTTCACAAATTAAAGATACAGACTTTGCGACAGAGACGGCGGAATTAACTAAAAACCAGATTTTACAACAGGCAAGTACCACGGTATTAAGTCAGGCAAATCAAAGACCACAAGCTGCATTGTCTTTATTAGGTTAAT
>NZ_JAOPFU010000112.1 GCF_025515275.1 Catenovulum sp. 2E275 | reverse complement strand
TTATGACTTGGCTACTCAAAAAACGGATAAGATTTCGACCGAGAGACAATGGTTATTATACAGATAACCGTGATACTGAAGGTTTTGAGGTATTGATTAGCGAAGCTGTTCAACTACCTACATGTTTAGTAAATTAATCATCATGGCCACTGGCACGACATCGGTGAATTTGAGAGGAATGATGGAACTAAAACGACTCGATGCTTCAAATGACAATTTTTCATGCTCAATGAGCATGTAAGAAGCGATTGAACTTATTAATGAACTGAGTATGCAACTCATAGACCCAGAATGTACTATTGCCGAAATTGTATTGGATGTTACAAACCACTAAACCTTATATGTAACCCAGCTCATTATGATAACTATTGAAGAATACCCAGCACTAAAATTAATTCTTTGGGATTACCGTAAACCTGAAATTGAGGAAGCTTTAGCTTATGAATATTACGAGCAACGGTTATCTAAATGGTTTGACAAAGATGAGTTGTCAGAACATGAATTATTGCTTGTAACTGAATTAGCCGAACGATTCGGTTATGGAGTAGATTTATTTGGATAACTATCGTGTATAACCGTGAACATCATCAAAAAATAAGCAAGCTTGTTGACTGTTTGGACAAACTTATGATTTGGCCTCTAACTATATAAATTAATTGTATTAGTGTGATTACCGATTTTGTAATATTTCAAGAAATACCATTTTTCTAAAATAAAAAAAGAGCCGTGAATGAAACTGGTTTTTTTGGCCAAATTACTATCGTAATTTTAAGAGTTTTCCGCCGGGGTTTCCTGATCGCTTTTTCAGTTGCCTTTAGTTTCTGTTGTTGGCTCAAAGGTTTTTCTACTGGTTCATATAATCCGTTTGCAATTTTTAAATATAAATCAGATGCAATGTAGTGGAATATTATCAACAGGAAAAGCGCCATCAACATCGCAAGATCCTTAATTGTGTTAAGATCGTCTATTTTAAATTTTAGAGGTTTGGGACCGTTTTTTTCTATTCCCCCCGTTACTGTGCGCACGGTAACACTAATTACCACCGCACGGTAACACTAATTACCAC
>NZ_JAOPFU010000111.1 GCF_025515275.1 Catenovulum sp. 2E275 | reverse complement strand
TCTGTGCCAGAAGCGGAAGTTGAGCTCTAGGATATTTACGTCAGCTAAAGCCAGTTAGCCGACTAAACTTAAATACAGAAAAACAAGTTCAACGCTGCAATAAACGGCAAGTAAAGCTTGGCTAAACTTAGTGAGGAACGAACGCGAGCCAAGCTTTTTGTGTCCGCCCTTAAACGCATTGTTATGCCTGCTCTAGATGGTTTTCCAAATGTTTAATATTTGCAGGAAGCTCGTACAAATATTCAAATAGGTACTCAAGTAAATCAATCATCGCTCTAGCGACATTTTCATTTGGCTCACGTGTTTCATCAAAATGAGCACCCAAATTACCGCCTTTCCTAATGAGATGAGCCAAATTATTCAATGGCTCAGCCCAATCTATTGCTCCTTTAGCTTGCTCAATTGCTGTGGCTAGATTTTTTTTACGATCGCCTTCTGGGAGTAGATAATAGAAAATACCTTCTAATGTTCTACGGCATCCCACAGAAGTCGCAATAAAATTCTTGGAGTTATAAGAAGTTAACGCCGACTCATACGATGTTTGCAATTGCTCAGGGATGTAATTTCTATAGTCTTTAGTTCTTCTTATAAAAGATATTTCGGGGTACATAAATAGAGCATCAGGGTCTTGAGATTCGTCACTTTTCTTTTTTACTCCCATACAAAAAAAATGAACATTTTCATCACAAGAAGGACATGCACCAGTGAAGTAAAAAGCTGTTCTTGGGGCGTCGTTGAAACTAGATTCTAATTTAAAAACAACCATTTCAGAGCAATGGGAGCAATTTATCTTTACAGAACTTGGTAAATAAAATTGATTAGATAGCCAATGCCATTTTTTTACTGAGCTAAGCGAAACTTTTTGCATGTTCTAGATCCCTGATAAAGGCATAACGCTAAGCTAAACGGTCAAATTTGGAGTGGATTTTTTTGTGCTAGCGTAGCGTTAAAAGCACAAAAAAGGCCACGGAGAATTTGTCCGTTTAAGCGCCTTGTGTACGCCCGACATGGGCATTAACTAATGAGGTGAAAGTCCTCTGTAGGAAGATCACCGTTTAAATAACTGATTGTTATTAAACGATAACT
>NZ_JAOPFU010000110.1 GCF_025515275.1 Catenovulum sp. 2E275 | reverse complement strand
ATGATGACCATGCTGGTTTGGTTGTAGTTGGCTGGAATAAACTTAGGCAAAATCAATCTCCTATGAAGATTTGATAATCCTATTAGATCACAAATGGATCTGCGGTTAAAGCTGTATTTTGAGGTTTTTCTACAGGCTCAACGCCGCAATAAGCGGCTAAAAAGGCTTGGCTATAATTAGTGAGGTACGAACTAAGCCAAGCTTTTTTAGTCCGCCCTTAATTGCATTGTTATACGTACTTACTGCCAAACACCTTGTTCACTCAAAATAACTTCATTTTTGTTTGTTACAACTTCGAGTAAGCCATCTTGATGCACATAGTACATAATGTTGCCATTTTTAAATTTATAACCAAGAAAACGGCACGGTGTTTCTCCGTCGTTACACGTAGTATGCCAACTACTACCTTTTAGAGATATCGAATTGCCCGATTTCTTACTCTGCCCTTCATAAACGTAGTTTGAGCAACCAACTTCGCCTTCTTGGCAATTAGATTGAATTGAAACTTTATAATTTGGTGTTTCAAGTATTTCCGCACTCATTGCCAATGTCGGAAATAAAAGAGCAAGAATGACGATTTTCACTGACTCACCTGTACTTATAACGCCCCAAGCAGCGGAAAACGCGAACGCTTTGGCGCAGCCAGTGAGTGATTTTCCGTTGACTTGGATTGTTATATTTACTTTGCAAGTAAGCGCTCTTCCACATCATTTTCTTTTTGTGTCGAACGTTGTATTGCTATATTTTCCAACATTTCAGGATATTCGATCGTCCTTTCGCTGACTAGATAAAATACATGTTCCCACTCAGGTGGAATTTCCCTAACCGTTACTTTAAAACCTTCCTCTTCCAAGACTTCGCAAAGAGCACTAGTCATCGTTCTAGATATCGAGCCATTCCAATATCTACCAACCTCTTCGATTGAGGATATCGCTTCAGAGAGGAAGTGCTCTTTGACATATTCTTTTTTCTCGTCGTCTGTCATTTCAGCACCTGTAAATATAACAGCTTAATCATCAGAAGTGTGTATAGAACTTTTCAATATTGAGTCTAACAACATCATTCCAATAAGCTTTAAATTAATCATTTCATGAA
>NZ_JAOPFU010000010.1 GCF_025515275.1 Catenovulum sp. 2E275 | reverse complement strand
GGTTTGAAAGGTGCCTACATTCCTTCACCAATCTGTTTTGTATTGAAAGCGCTGTGATAGCTCTGAAACATGCATCTTGAGGTGGCACGGGTATAGCTATTGATTCAGTAAAGAAAATAAAATTTGTTTTACCATTTGAGGCTCAAATGGTTTATCGCAAATCGCATTAACCCCTGCCTGCTCAATATTAGCTAAGTGGGTATCATTAGCTTCTGAGCTAACCATTAAAACAGGAATATGCGACTGCTGACTTTGCTGACGGATAAATTCAGTCAGCTCACGTCCATCGACCTCAGGCATATTATAATCGGTCACGACAAGGTCAAACATCTGATCCGCTAAAATAGCTTTAGCCTGCGCACCATCTTGCGCTTCAGTAATTCGCTGTACGCCCAAATTAGTTAACACCCGTTTTATATGGTTACGCGCCAAACGGCTATCATCAACCACCAATACTCTAACATCCTGCACATCAAATAAATCCAAGTTGAGTTCATCTGCTGAGAGCAAATCTATAGTTGAATTAATTGCGGTCGCTAAATGATCTGAATCAAACGGTTTAGGTAAAATAGCGACCACTCCAGCTTGTTTAAATTCTTCAAGCTGGGTTTTGCGCCACTCGCTAGATACCAGCATAAAAGGCACATCGGCATAAGGCTCGGAGTAACGAATATGATGCAGTAAATCTAACCCTGTACCATCAGAAAAATGCAGAGCCGACACCACTAAATCAGGAATATGCTGTAAAATTTTAGCTCTGGCTGAGCTAATATCTTCTGCCTCTTCGATTTGGGTAATCGACTCTTGTTCTAAGTGTTTAATTATTACTTTACGCTGAACAGCTGATGGTTCTACCAATAAAATGGACAAATCACCGGGGGCTAACTGAGCCATATAACAAGTACCTTTTTTGTTATTATTGTTATACAAATAGGTTATTTATACCTTGCTTGAAATCGTCTTACCACCATTTTAGTGAGATAAATATCAATTTAAATAAAGTTAACTAAATATTATTTATTTCATCATTCACAAATATTTTCTAGCTGCTAAACTCAGATCTGCATTAGTAAACTTTTATATACAGGAAGCGTTTTTATGGGACTAACAAAAAACCTTTCGTCTGATGGCAATACTTTTACTATTCATATAGACGGAAAATTTGATTTTAATTTAGTGCAAGAATTTCGTGCGGCCTATCAGGATATTGGAAATAATAAGCCTAAAGTTGTGGTTGATTTAAGAAATACTGAATATATGGATTCATCAGCTTTGGGTATGTTACTTAATATGCAAAAAAACTTAGGTGATAAGGTATCTTCAATTTCGATTAGTAATTGCCGTCCACAAATCAAAAAAATATTGCAAATATCACGTTTCGATAAAAAATTTGATATTGATTAACCAAAGATTAGCAGGGAGGGCTATATATGCGTATTTTGGTAGTCGATGATCAAGAACTCAACCGAACTATGCTCAAGTACATGCTTGAGCTGGAAGGTTATCAGGTTTTTGAAGCCGAAAATGGTAAAGCAGCATTAGAAAACTTTGAGCAAACCCAACCTGATATCATTCTATTAGATATTATCATGCCAGAAATGGATGGATTTGAAGCCGCTCCAATTCTTAAAAAACTGTCGGGGGATTTACATTTACCAATTGTCTTTATCACTTCACTGGACGACCAAGAGTCTATGCTTAAAGGATTGGAAGTTGGCGGAGATGACTTTTTAACTAAACCTTTTGATAAAGTGCTTTTGTCTGCAAAAATAAAAGCTCATGCGCGTACTCGCGAGCTGTCTCAACGTTTGATAGAACAAAGAAACACATTAAAATACCACCAAAATCAGACCGAAAGAGAACATGCAATTGTTGAGCATATTTTCTCAAACGCCTTTTCCAATAATACTTACTTAAGTGAGATGGTCAGTTACCACCTATCACCAGCATCTATGTTTAACGGTGATTTATTTTTAGTAAATCGTAGTCCGTTAGGCGGAACCTATGTATTTTTAGGGGACTTTACCGGACATGGACTAGCTGCAGCCGTTGGGGCGCTACCGACTGCACAAACTTTTTTTAATGCGACTAATGAAGGGTTAATTGTTGGTGATATTGCCAGAGAAATGAATGCCCAATTGTTAAATTTATTACCTGATGACATGTTTTGTGCTGCAACCATTATTGAATTATCTAGTAGTGGAAAGGCAATCACAGTATGGAGTGGCGGTATGCCTGAGGTATTTATTGTTGACAATAACACTGGCCTACGTCATAAAATCCCTCCTCAACATATGGCACTTGGCATTTTAAACGATGATGAATTTGAATCAGAAATGCTCAATTTTGATGTTACGCCAAACGATAAGTTAGTCATGTATACTGATGGAGTCACTGATACTGAAGCCCCTAATGGTGAAATGTTTGGAGATTCCAGACTTATTGAGTTTTATCAAAAGAACCCAAAAGCAGAGCTAATCGATTTAATTGAACACCTTGAAAACTATCGGGGTGAAACTGCTCAGGCTGATGATATATCATTAGCTCAATTAAAGTGTATACCTGTAAAAGATACCGTTTCTCAAGCTCATGTTGAGATTCCTTTGTTACCTTGGCGAATTCAACTAAAACTTGTACCTGACGATATTAGAAATTCAGATCCAATAGCACAGATTGTAGATATGATTTCTGCATTTCAAGGCATGGAAAAACACAGATCAACACTCTTCTTATTATTAGCAGAAATGTATAATAACTCTGTAGATCATGGCTTACTTAAGTTGGATTCAAAATTAAAAGATGCTGATGATGGCTTTTTTGAATACTACATACAAAGACAAGAAGCATTAGAAAATTTGTCCGTAGGCTACTTAGAGTTAAATATTGCACACCTACCAGATCTTCAAAAGGTTCGTTTATCGATTACCGACAGTGGCGAAGGTTTTTGCACGGAAAAGCTAAATCAGATATTAAATCAAAAAGATCAACATGGTCGAGGGTTAAAGCTAATAGCCGAATTGGGAGAAAAACTTGAATACAAAGACGAAGGTAGAACGATTGAAGTTGACTATTTATTAAGTTGAACCTCTTAAAAATAAAACGGCATCTTGTAATTTAAGATGCCGTTTTTAATAAATTAATTCTATTTGTACTTATTTACCGGTTTTATAAACGTTTTGGTAAACGTAATTAGTTGCCTCAACAAAGCCTTCAACACTGCCACAATCAAAACGAGTACCTTTAAATTTATAACCAATTACTTTACCTTGTTTAGCTTGCGCCAATAAAGCATCAGTTAATTGGATTTCACCGTTTTTACCTGGTGGTGTATTGCGAATAATTTCAAAGATATCCGGCGTTAAAATATAACGACCAATAATTGCTAAATTAGAAGGTGCATCTTCAACCGCTGGTTTTTCAACCATATCACTGACTTGATAGCGACCATTGCCAATTTCTTCACCAGCAATCACACCATACTTTGAAATAGTTTCCTGAGGAACTTCCATTAAAGCAACCACTGAACAGCCAGTTTCTTCATGAATCTTAGCCATTTGAGACATAACACCTTCGCCACCAATTGTTTCAGGTAGACATAAATCATCAGCTAAAATAACCCCAAATGCATTATTACCAATTAGCGTTTCGCCACATAAAATTGCATGGCCCAAACCTTTCATTTCAGGTTGGCGAGTAAATGAAAAAACGCCATTATCCATAACATAACGAATAGACTCTAAAAATTTTTCTTTGCTGGTTCCTGAAATCTCATGCTCTAACTCATAAGAAATATCAAAGTGATCGGCAATTGCACGCTTAGTACGACCAGTTACAAAACCAATATATTTCATCCCAGCTTCTAGAGCTTCTTCAACACCATATTGAATAAGTGGCTTATTAACAATCGGCAGCATTTCTTTTGCTTGTGCTTTGGTTGCAGGTAAAAAGCGAGTGCCGTAACCTGCAGCTGGAAATAAACATTTTTGAACCATAGTTGTGTTCCCTTTTGTAATTAATTAACTGTCTCAGCAAACTACCTGATACTCAACTCAGTATAAACAAATTAAGTTTGTTTAAGCTAAGTATTATATTGCTTAACAAAGATAATGCATTGAGCTAATGTATATCTCAAGTGAGATCTTTCATTTTTTAACACTTTTTTGTTAAAACAAGAAGACAAGCACAAAAACGAACCATTCTAAACAATTTAAATTTAAACAATAAACCGTAAATAAACGATAAACAAAAAACTTATTAACAAAAAGGCAAGCTGCATATTATGAACAAACAAGATAAGCACCCCCCAATAATTCAATTAATACATTGGTTATCTGCCATCCTAATTATTGGTTTATTTGCGCTTGGTATCTGGATGGTTGAATTAAGTTATTATGACGAATGGTATCAACCCGCACCGAATATTCATAAAAGTTTAGGGATCTGTCTGTTTTTTATGACGCTGGTCAGAGTTCTTGCTAAAACCACTCAAGCCAAACCTGAGCCAATTCAAGGTATTGCAAAATGGCAGAATAAAATGGCAGATTTAACCCATCTATTTATGTATTTTTGCACTTTTGTGATTTTAATCAGCGGCTATTTAATCTCAACCGCCAGCGGTAAACCGGTTAGTGTATTTGACTGGTTTTCATTACCGGCAATATTCAGCTATGGTGATACTCAAGCGGATTCTGCCGGATTAATCCATCAGTACGCTGCGTATTTATTAATCGCGATAGTTGTTTTACATATCGCGGCATTTATTCAACATCAGTTTTTTTATAAAGACCAAATTATTAAACGTATTACCCCACTAAAATAAGGAAGCTTAATTATGCGTAATAAATTAACGAAAGTATTATTAGCTGGTTTAACTTACTCAGCGCTATCTGTATCAGCCTGGGCTGCAAACTATGTTATTGATGATGATCAAAAAGGTGCTCATGCATCAATCAACTTTAAAATCCAGCATTTAGGTTATAGCTGGTTAACTGGGCGTTTTAATCAATTTGATGGCTCATTTGAATATGATCCAAAACAAGTTGAGCAAGCCCAAATTACAGTCAATATTGATACAACCAGTGTCGATACAAACCATGCTGAACGAGATAAGCATTTAAGAAGCGACGACTTTTTAAATGTAGCTAAATTCCCTGCGGCAAAATTTGAAAGCACATCAATCAAAGAAGTAGCAGATGGCAAACTAGAAGTTAAAGGTAAGTTTACGTTAAATGGTGTAACCAATGATTTAACCATTATGGCGGAAAAAATCGGTGAAGGTAAAGATCCTTGGGGCGGCTACCGCGCTGGCTTTAGCGGCACAACCAAGTTTGCATTAAAAGATTATGGTATCGAGAAAAACTTAGGTCCGGCATCCACTCAAGTTTATTTAGATCTTCATATTGAAGGCGTCCGTAAATAAGCTACTCAGCAATTCCTAGCCCGGCTCTCTTGTCGGGCTTTTTAAAATCCTTTTTGATTCAAAGCAATATCCTCACCCAGTCAACCAAAGCAAAAATCTGCAATAATTTGTGAGATATCTCTCAATTAAGTGACCGTCATTTTACATTTAAAATAAACTCAACTAGCATTGATTCTCATAATCATTTGTTTTTGTTAAATATATTTTTATATGAACAAAACTCATTCGATTTAAATGACTTTTAATCGGTAGTTCCGATTTTAAAATCAGCTAATATTCATTTTGCAGGACGCACAAAAATAAGGAATTAAGGAAACATCAAGGAAATGGCAAGATGCCATGCTTTTCGGAAAAAAGCACAGGAAATGGACATGCTTGGAGCAAGCTTTAGTCGGAGACTAATTCCATGGATAAAAGCAGGATGCAAACATTAGGATGCAGCTAACCGTTCAAAAAAACGCCTCTTAGGAGGCGTTTTTTCATTTTAGCTATTTAAAAACCAAACTTTGCCCCTATTATATAGCCCATCATTAAATGCATCTATATTCCGCATGGTGGAAATAGTGCACCCGATAAAGTTAAACAAGCAATACAATTGGCGTAATTAACCATTAATAGCTATAAATTAATAATTGTTAATTTTTTAGATTGCTTACTCATAACGTTTTTGATATAGATAGCCGTCTAGCAATAAGCTGGCGAATGATTAGGAGAAGTGAGATGCCCGCTGGCACAAAAAATAAAACAACTGGCATAATAGCTCAAGCAGGTCTACAACCTTACCAGATTGAAGCTGGTGAGGAGTATATGAATGATAAGCAATTAGATCATTTCAAAAAAATACTGACCACATGGCGCAGCCAATTGCGTGCAGAAGTAGATAAAACTATGCACCACATGCAGGACGAAGCGGCTAATTTCCCGGATCCAGTTGACCGAGCGTCACAGGAAGAAGAATTTAGCTTAGAGTTAAGAACTCGTGACCGTGAGCGTAAACTGATTAAAAAAATCGAAAAAACGCTTCAATTAATCGAAAACGAAGATTTTGGTTACTGTGAAGAGTGTGGTGTTGAAATCGGCATTCGCCGTTTAGAAGCAAGACCAACAGCCGATTTATGTATTGACTGTAAAACACTTGCTGAGATTAAAGAAAAGCAAAACGCTGGTTTTTAATTTTACCATCACCAACTAAATGACCTTAAATCAGTTTAAGGTCATTTGGCTTTTTATCCTAAATAATTTTTACCCCAAATAAACTATCAAATGCGTTATATAGGCCGTTTTGCGCCCTCTCCTTCTGGTCCACTTCATTTAGGTTCATTAATTGCGGCGGTTGCCAGCTATTTAGATGCTAAAGCTAACCAAGGTATTTGGCTGGTGAGAATGGAAAACCTAGATCCGCCCAGAGAAATGACCGGAGCCGATCAGCTTATTTTAGAGCAACTGCAAGCATTTGACTTACAGTGGGATGGTTCTGTTTTATTTCAAAGCGAGCGCTTACAAGCTTATCAGCAAGTATTAGATAATTGGCTCACGAATAAAACGGCATACGCTTGCCGTTGTCCACGCAAACAAATCCGAGCATCTGGCGGTATATATAATGGCCATTGTCGACACTTAAACATTCCGGTAAAAGACAGTGCGGTACGATATTTAAACCTATACCCGCAGACTGAGTTTAAAGACAGAATTCATGGCAAAGTGATTATCGAATCGCAGCGTGCCAGCGAAGATTTTATTATTCGCCGACGGGATGGGTTATTTGCGTATCAACTGGCGGTTGTCCTCGATGATATTTATCAAAATGTGACTCATATTGTTCGCGGCCAAGATCTAATAGATACCACAGTTTGGCAAAATGCCTTATATAACAGTTTGCATAAAACACCGCCGCAATACGCTCATATTCCACTGATTATGGGGGAGGATGGCAGAAAACTTAGTAAACAAACAGGTGCGCCAGCGCTCGATTGCTCAAAGTCAACTAGCCTCTTGGTAGAAGTGCTTAACCGCTTAGGACAAAATCCACCTGCCGAGTTAAAGCTGGAAAGCAATAAAACAATTCTCGACTGGGGTATAAAAAACTGGCAACTGAACAAAGTACCAAACCACTAAATCAGCTTAATTATGTATAATTAGTAATAAATTCAGCCGAAAAAATTCTCATTTTTCTCTGGCTGTTATATCATTGCGCCAGTTTTAAAACTTTAAGGGCAAGGCTATTATCAATCGTATAATCGGTTTGTGTAAAAAAATAATGGGTAAAAATCAAGCGGCAACTAAACCAATCGGCCAGTTAAAAATCATCCCACGAAGCGAACACAACATTTCTCGCAAACACATTAGTAAAAATGCGTTAAAAGTGCTGTACCGACTAAAAGACTGTGGCTTTGATGCCTATTTAGTTGGCGGTGGTGTACGTGACATTTTATTAGGTTTGCAACCCAAAGATTTTGATATCGCCACCAATGCCACACCAGAACAAATTAAAAGTTTATTCAGTAATTGTCGGTTAATTGGCCGTCGCTTTCGACTGGCACATATAGTATTTGGCAGAGACATTATTGAGGTTGCGACTTTGCGTGGCCATCATGATGAAGAACAAGAAAACTTAGGCAAACAATCAGAACATGGGCAGTTATTGCGTGACAATGTGTATGGTACGATTGATGAAGACGCTGAGCGCCGTGACTTTTCAGCTAATGCATTATATTACAATATTGCCGACTACAGTATTTTAGATTATTGGGGTGGTGTTGAAGCCATCGCTAATAAACAAATTGATTTAATTGGCGATCCTGAAACTCGCTACCGTGAAGATCCAGTACGAATGTTAAGAGCGATCCGGTTTGCGGTTAAATTAGATATGCAGATAACAGACTCAACTGCCAAACCAATCAAAACACTTGCGCCTTTGCTGCAAAATATTCCCAAAGCTCGTTTGTTTGAAGAGTGTTTAAAATTATTTTTGGCCGGGCAAGGTTTAAACACCTTTAAATTTTTGGTCGAGTATCAATTATTTCAACAAATATTCCCAAATTTAGCCGAACAGGTTGCTGATACAAACAGTAAAACCTATGCATTAATTACACATGCTTTACATAATACAGATGACAGAGTAAACCGTAATTTGCGGATTACGCCAGCTTTTTTATTTGCAGCCTTTTTATGGTATGAAGTAGAGTCAGCTAAAGCGCATTATTTAAGCCAGCAAGTTCCAGAGCATGATGCTTTATTTATGGCGATCCACGCAGTTTTAGACTCAGGCCAATATAATGTTGTGATTCCAAAACGGTTCTCCAGCACTATTCGTGAAATCTGGTTATTACAACCAAGGCTCGAAAAACGCGCCGGAAAACGTAGTTTAAAAGTATTGGAAAATCCAAAATTTAGAGCTGCCTACGACTTTTTATTACTCAGAGCTCAAGTCGAACAAGGTGATTTAGCCGAACTCGCTAACTGGTGGACTGAACTGCAACAAAGCGATGAACTCATCCAAAAAGATTTAATTGCCCAAGTCAGCGATGATAAACCAAGACGTTCACGCCGCCGTAATCCTAAAAGAAGAAAAAAACCACAACAATGATCACTTGTTATATAGGCTTGGGCAGTAATTTAGCTGATCCGCTAAACCAAATCCTTAATGCAGTTGCAGCAATAAAATCACTTAACTTTGTGGCTGATATTAAAGTATCTTCGCTTTATGCCAGCAAACCTATGGGGCCGCAAGATCAGCCTGATTATGTTAACGCAGTTATCCAGCTAAACTGCCATGCTGGCGCGATTGAACTATTAGATTCACTGCAAAAAATAGAGTTAGAACATGGCCGAGAGCGTAAAGATGAACGCTGGGGGCCAAGAACATTAGATTTAGATATCATTTTATTTGGTGAACAAACTTTAAATACAGAGCGCTTAACTGTGCCACATTACGGCATGAAAACCCGCGAGTTTGTACTCTATCCATTAGCTGAGTTAAACCCAGAGTTAATCTTACCCTGTGGCACAACTTTGCAAACCTTACTGGCGAAAGTGCCTAAAAACGGTTTAACTGTTATTAAACCTGCAACTGCTTTTTAAGTTAATTACGTTAAGATCCAAAATGCAAACAATCGAGCAAATCTCAGTTTTAAGACAACAAATTTCTGACTGGAAAAAACAGGGCTATACCATAGGCTTTGTTCCCACAATGGGCAATCTTCACCAGGGCCATTTAAGTTTGGTAGAAGAAGCTAAAAAACATGCTGATAAAATTGTCGTCAGTATTTTTGTTAATCCGATGCAATTTGGCAAAAACGAAGATTTAGATAAATATCCCAGAACACTCGAAGCCGACAGCCAAGCCTTAATAGCTGCGCAAGTGGATTTATTATTTACCCCAACACCTCAGATTATTTACCCAAAAGGGCTAGATAACCAAACATGGGTTGAAGTACCACATTTATCAGAGCTATATTGTGGAGACTCCCGCCCCGGACACTTTAGAGGTGTCACAACCATAGTTAATAAATTATTTAATTTGGTTCAGCCTGACATTGCTTGCTTTGGCGAAAAAGATTTTCAACAACTCGCGTTAATCAAAACCATGGTTGAAGACTTATCCATACCAATCAAAATTATTGGTGTACCAACAGTCAGAGAAACATCCGGTTTAGCTAAATCAAGCAGAAATGGTTATTTAAGCGAAGCAGAAAAGCAGCAAGCCGCAGTTATTTATCAAAATTTAACCCAGTTAAAAAATCAATTGGAACAAGGCGATAAAAACTTCGCTCAGTTAATTGTAAAAACCAAACAAAACATTTATCAAGCCGGTTTAACAACCGATTATGTTTGGATTTTAGACAGCAAAACGTTACAACCTGCTGATAAAAATACCAACTCAATCGTGATTTTAATTGCCGCCTTTTTAGGCTCAACTAGGTTAATTGATAATATACAGGTAAAACTTAAATAAGCTTATTTTTAGCTTCTATCCACTGCGCCATATATTGAGTGCTTTTCATTGTATGGTGCATAAGCATAGCGCCGGTAAAATTGTCGGCTCTATGATGTGCTAAATTTTGTGCTAACTCATTTAGTTTTATCTTAAAACTTTCAAAAAATGGCTGAGTTAAATACTCACGGTTTAAAATATCCAACCCTAACTGCTGATATTGTTTAAAGTTGGCTTCATCTTCATAAACGTCGATTGCTGCCTGAGCCAGTTTTTCAGCCGAATCTTCCACTTTACCCGGCCAATTAAAATCACCACTCATTGCCTCGGCACCAATTGGTGTTGTAATGCTAGGTGTGCCGGCCAACATGGCTTCAAATAGTTTTCCTTTTAAACCCGCACCAAATCTCAATGGCGCTAAACAGACTTTAGCATTTTGCATGACTTGCATTGCATCTTTAGCCCAGCCTTTAACTAAAAAACCTTGTTTTGGATTATTCAATTGTGTGGCTTTTTTGGGTGGATAAGCGCCATAAATATGCAGCTCAGCTTGCTTTAACTCTTTACGAATTAACGGCCATATTTTCTCTTTTAGATATAATACGGCATCCCAATTTGGCTCATGCCTAAAATTACCAATACAAATAAAATGGTGTTTGTTGGTATAAGCTAATAAATCTTCAATGACTGGTGTAGAGTCAATTGTAAAAGGTAAATAAAATAATTTATTAGCCGGTAAGTTAAACTGTGTTTGTAATAAGGTCATTTCATATTTTGAAATCACAAAAGCCATATCGCAGCGCCAAATAGCTGCAATTTCTCTTAATCCAATATCAGACTGAAAATCATCAAACACCACTGTTCGCGCTTGCTTTAAAGCTTGCTGGCGGGCTTTACGTAAACTTTGTAGATCTTCTAAATCCAATAAACGTAAAGCATTTGGGCAATATTTTGCTACCCGCCAGCCAAATTGTTCTTCCATCATAAAGCGGTCGAACAAAACAACATTCGGTTGTAACTCACAAATGTATTGATCAAAACAGCTTGAGTTGAGTTTAATTTCAACTTTTTGAATACCTAATTGCTCAAATTCAAACCTATGTTCGCTTTCAGCAGCCGGGCTGGCAAAATGAATTTGATAATCCAGCGCTAAAAAAAAGTTGAGTAAATTAAGCATGTAGCGGCCAGCAGCCGAAGAGTTAGGTTCAGGCCATACATAGCCGATAACCAATAGTTTTTTCATGTGATTTATTAACAAAATACGCTTGGATTAATCTAACAGACTGATTAGACTTAACATCCGATTTAAGTTGTCAGGTTATGTGTATGAATCCATTTGAAAAAGCAGATCATCAATTAAATGCTCTCGGTCTATTATGTCCAGAGCCTGTTATGATGGTCAGGCAAGCTATCCGCAAAATGCCAACAGGTGAAACGTTATTGGTTACCGCAGATGACCCGTCAACCACCAGAGATATTCCTAGCTTTTGCCGCTTTATGGATCATGGGTTAATTGCAATGCAAACCGACAATAAACCCTACCAATATCTGATTAAAAAAGGCCTTGTGGAATAAATTTCCACAAATTTATTTGGATTTAATTGGCTGTGCTTTTAAACACTCAATCACGCCTTTTAATAACAGTTCTATTTCTGTTACACAGTTTTCAGCATCTGCTTGTTGCCAGTTTAAACCAACTAATAAATCATCGTTGGCAATGCCTGCAACCCACTTATCGCTAAAAGTATCCCACTCAATAGCCAAAGGTTTAAATGCCTGATAACCACTATTTTGGTTAATAAAGCTTAATGCTTTGTCTTCACTTGACCAAAATGGCATAACTTGCTCATCTTCAGCCCCTTTTGGTGTTGGGATACCTTGCTCATCAGCAATCGTAAAAATTTGGCGCTGAGCTGCTACTTCGCGATAAAAGCCAAGCTCGATTTGAATACTGGATTCTAGTTGTGACATGATAAATTCTCGGATGAAATTTGGTGTATTCTAACCTTTTAATAAAACAAATGTATCGATACTTGTTAAATTTTAAAGTTCATTGCACATCTAGTCAGAAAACTTTGGATATTCTCATCCAAATATAAATCGCCCTTACCTGGCTGGTTAGGAGCAAGCTTAGGGTAAACACCATATCCACTGAGTAAACAATGCCAAGAAGCAGCATTAAAATGGGTTTCTAGTTTTTGTCTTTCTATTTCTAACTCTAAATTGCCACGTCGATACCATACATCCAAAATATGCCTTAGAGAATCAGATAAATGTAAATTTTCTCGATTAGCCTGCCAATAATGACTATCGCTACGTGTATTTAACTTATAATGAGCAACTATATAATCCCTAACTCGCTCAAAACGTTCTGATATTTTTTCATTATAGCTTGTCTGAAATTCATTAGAAAACCCACCATCTTTAAAATATTGAATGAAAAGCTCGATAGAAACTTGAACTAAATGTAAAGCAGTAGCTTCCAGCGGTTCAATAAAGCCTTGTGATAACCCTAAGGCAAGGCAATTATTTTGCCAATGTTTTTTCAACTGGCCCACTTTCATTTTTAAATGTCGGATTTTCTGCTTATCACCACTTGAGCCTACTAACTTTATAAGTTCAAGTTCGGCTTTATCTTTAGAGAGAAAACTTGAACTATAAACATAGCCATTACCATACCTATTGGTTAATGGAATTTTCCAAGCCCAACCGTTAGATAATGCAGTTGATAAAGTTTCAACTGGCACTTTATCTGTGATCTGACTAGGCATAACCACAGCTGAATCATTAAATAAATTATCGTTAAATGACTTAAAAGGCACATTTAATGTTTTTTGCATTAAGACGCTAGCAAAGCCTGAGCAATCAATAAAAAAATCTGCTTCTAGATGCAGGCCAGAATCTAGTATTAGTTTTGTTATGTTGCCATTAGGAGACTGAACCACATCAACGACTTTTTGTTGATAGTGTTTTACTCCTTGAGTTTTTGCATACTCAGCTAAATAGTTTCCAAGTAGCTGAGAATCAAAATGGTAGCCGTATTCGACTGTAAAAGGAAAGTTTATACCGGCGATAGGTGACTTCTTTTGTTTTGCAAGTATACCATTTAGAAAAAAATCCTCTGGGTTGGTATGAACATTTAACCCTAGCCTGCGAGTTAAGCAATTCGTATAAAAAGCTTTTTTTGTAAATAGATCAACCTGGCTCATAAAGGGGTGGCTGTATTCAGTTATGCCGGATTGTGGACTCCACCCTGAGAAGCGAATATTCAGTTTATAGGTGGCATTACATTTAGGCATCCAGTCAGCTTCTTCAATTTCTAAATTTTCAAAAAAACGTTTTAGACTAGGAGTTGAGCCTTCACCAACCCCAACAATTCCAATTTCAGGAGATTCAATCAATATAATTTGAAAATGTTCCGATAAGTGTTTTGAAAATAAATTTGCAGCCATCCAACCAGCAGTTCCACCGCCTAAGATCACTAATTTTTTTTTATTTAAATTATCTATCATATTGACTGCATTAATGTATTTAAAAAATTATCATGGCTTGGCATCTGCTCAAGTGGCTTTAGCTTACTTAATCTTATATTTTCTAACATCGAAGATAACTCTTGTTGTTTGATGTTATTAGCAAGTGGATGATAACTTTGGGGAGTTATCCCCTGCCCTACCATCACTTGAAGCCAAGATGAATCTAGGAAAATGTCATATTGTTCTTGAACTAATACACCTTGTTTTTTAAATAGCTCCATTTTATGTTGTAAACGTTCAGGGAGCTCGACTTGCTGCATTTCATGCCAAAATTTATTGTTATTACGCTCGTTCTGAATATAGTGCAAAATAATAAAGTCTCTAATATGGCTATATTCTATTTCAGATTGCTGGTTATATTCATTTCTCTGTCGGTTATCGATCCCCTGATTAGGAAATAAGTTTAATAACCTAACAATAGCTGATTGAATTAGGTAAATACTGGTCGATTCCAGAGGCTCTAAAAAGCCACTAGATAGGCCAATTGCAATCACATTTCGATTCCACTGTTTACGAGTCCGTCCAGTCCGGAACTTGACAAGCTTAGGCTCGGATAAAGAATCAGACCCCAAGTTATTTAATAATAAATCAACAGCTTGTTCATCACTAATATGCCGACTCGAGTAAACCAAACCATTACCATTCCTATGCTGTAAGGGAATTTGCCATTGCCAACCAGCATAATGAGCAATTGAACGAGTATATAAAGCACTTTTTGAAAAACGTTCTGAAGCTACAGCAACAGCACGGTCACAGGGTAACCAATGACTCCAGTCTTCATAACCAGTATTTAAAGTTTGATGAATTAGTAAGCCTTTTGCACCAGAGCAATCGATAAAAAGATCGCCTGAGATTATATCTCCAGATTGAAGTTGAACACTTTCAATATAGCCTGATTCAGAGTTTTGAATCACATTGTCTATGATTCCTTCTGTTCTTTTAACTCCCCATGCTTCTGCATAAGAGCGTAAAAATTGTCCATATAAGGCGGCATCAAAATGATAAGCATACGGGATATCATAAAAAGGATTTTGAGTTTTTAGTTTATCGAATTGACCATTAATAGCGCATAAATAATTTAAGTCGTACTGCCAAATATCTTTTTTATTAATAGCCTGCTCTTTTAACCAAAAATGATGAAATGGACAAAAAGCCATACTTTTTCCTGGTGCACCAAAAGTATGAAAATAGCTTTCTCCTTCTGTCCGCCAATTTTCAAATTTAATTGCAAGCTTGATACTGGCTTTAGTTGCTTTTATAAATTCAGCTTCGTTAATTCCAAGTACATTATTAAAAAGGCGAATTGGTGGAATCGTTGCCTCACCAACCCCAATAATCCCAATTGCTTCAGATTCAACCAACTCAATATTTACAGCATTTGCGAGTATTTTTTTCAACATTGCCGCAGTCATCCAACCTGCAGTGCCACCACCCACGATCACTATTTTTTGTACTTGTGTTTGCATGTTCTCTCACAGTTATAGTCTTTTTATTAATAGCGACTAACCTTCAGAAAAATAGTTGAAGAAAATCAATAATAAAAAACCCTACTAATCATTTAAGCTTAGCAGGGTTTTATTATTAACCGCTAGTTGATTAATTCTGACTGAATTTAGAAATTAAAATTTATAATTCAGACCTAATAGGTAGTTCGCACCAAAAGTTTGATATTGAGTTATCTGGCGCGGATCTCCATTAGCAAACTGAACTGTATCTTCGTCAGTTAAGTTTTGGCCTTGTAATGAGATAGTTAACCCCTCAAGGCTTTCCACTCCTGCTTTACCAAAATCATAACTAATCTGGGCATCCCATAATTCAGAACCTGCATCCTCAGTTGGTGTCAAAGCTAAGCTGCCGCCGTAAGTCTCAGTTGTAAATGCACTACGTTTACGTCCAGAAACTCTAAATTCAAAACCACCTAATTCATAATAAGCTGTTAATTGGTAGCTTTCTTCCGATAACCCAGGAATGTTAGAACCATCACTTAATCCACCTTGAGTAAAAGCAGCGCTAGCAACCATCCCAAAACCATCTAATACATCTGCAACCATTCTCATTGGTAATGTCGCTTGCAATTCATACCCTCTGACATAACCCGTTAAACCGTCAGCCCGAGTAGATGATATACCATCAAATAAAGTAGGCTTCACTTGTGCGCCATCTTCAATTACAAAATGGTAATCTTCAATATAGTACTCAGTGAAATCTTCAACGACTTCAACATTTTTATGCCAGTTAGTAATATCTTTAAAGAAAAAAGCAGCTGACAAGAAGCCATCTTCAGCAAAGTACCAATCGTAGGCTAAGTCAAATTGATTAGCTTCAATTGGCCTTAATGTAGGGTTACCAGTTTTAGACTCCCACGGACCATTTTTAGGGTTAGTTGTTTCTTGAACATTATTAGCATTAAACTTGAATTTTTTCCCACTCCCAGGACGTAAATCATCCATCCGAGGACGGCTTAAGGTTTTCGATAGGGCAGTTCTCACAACCATATCATCTGTTAATTCAAAGTTTAACGTTAAGCTAGGGAGTACTTTGGTAAACTGAGCACCACCATTAACTTCTTCTAGTTTGACAAAACCTGGGTTTTCAGGATCGATATAAGAAATTTTACCTGTGCTGCTTTGGTCCGTATCAACCACTTGCACACCAAGATTACCTTTAACAAAAATATCGCCTAGTTCTGCCTCTAAATCTAATTTAGTAAATAAGGTGATTAAAGTTTCATCAATCGTATAGCTATCACCTTCACGGTCAGGCTCTGTTTCCGCTGCATCATATTTGGTATAAAAGCCATCGCTGTACATTCCAATACTATCGTAAGCGACAACAGATACATTACCAATAAAATCTAAGTCTGCAGCACCAACACGGTATTCTTCAGGTATTGCTATAGCTGTAGGCCAATTTGGCGCAGTTAAGAAATAACCACCATTATCTTTAGTTTTACTACGATCTGAGTAATGAGCACCAAAAGTAATTTGGTTGAAAATACCCCACTGAATATAACCTGTAGCATCTAAGCGGAGTGTTGTTAGCTCTTCATCAAATACAGGCTCATTCACAAAACCATCTTGTCCATCAAAATATGAATAATTATCGTCTGAAAAATCACTATCAGCATAAGGAGCTAATGAGCCGCCCCAACCTTGTGGGCCCGCCAGTTTGATAATATCAAAATTGCTTAGGTCAGGAGATCCAGCAACACTTTCAAAGCTAGCTCCTTTAGAAGTTAAATTGTATGAACGGATAGTTTCTGGTCTATTTGCTGTATTCGAGCGCCCGACACCAGAATAACTCTCAATATCAGTTAACGTTTTATCTGTTTCAGAACGAGCTAAATCTAACTTCAAATTCCAATCAGCATTTAGTTGGTAGTCAAAATTTGCAGCTAATGCTTTCAATTTAGCTTCTTTCACTCTAGCATCGTTACGAATAACTGAATGAAAGCCATCATTAAATGTAACAGAAGTAGCTACATTGCCATCTACAGCAGTAATTAAATAGTCATTACCTAATAACTCTTCTGTACCTCGTTTAACTTCTTCCTCTAAAAAGTCAATATATAATGCGTCAATCGAAATAGTTAGATCTTCGGTTGGAGCCCACTGAATAACACCAGCAAAAGTATCACGCTCTAATACAGCTGAACGAGTATAAGAGTCTTGTCCATTAAAAAACTTAACACTTTCTCCGCTAGGAACACTTACACCAGCAGCAATTTTATCCGGATCTGCATCATTATATCCCCATGCTCGAAACTGATCTTCCTGACTAGGAGAAGATGTTGATGCAATTGATAAAGCAATACCAACAGTATCATCAGCAAATTTATCTGAGAAACTCAATGCTAACCTATGGCCTTTATCATCAAAATCACTATTTGCTGATTTTTTACCATTCATTTCATAATTTAAATTTACAGCAACATAAGATTCAGAAGTTAATGGACGGGCAGTCTGTAAATCGACAGTACCACCAACACCTTGAGTAGTTAAAGTTGCATCCGGTGATTTATAAACTGTTACCCCACTCATAATTTCAGAAGGATATAAATCGTATTCTACACCTCGGTTATCACCAATACCTAAAACTTCACGTCCATTTAAAGTCGTACCTACATAATCTTCTTTAAAACCACGAACCGAAAGCCCGCTGGTACGACCGTTTCTTCTTTCGCCCGCTAAACCAGGTAATCGAGCAAGTGATTCTGCTATTGATGAGTCTGGTAGCTTACCTATATCTTCTGCAGAAATAACTTCAACGACGGAAGTACTATCCATTTTGACAGCCTGCGCGCGCATTAAGCTTCCGCGAATACCTCGAACCTGAATGACTTCTTCAACTTCAGTATTATTGGCACCATCACTTTCAGCTGCAACAGATTGATAAGAAAGCAAGCCAGTAGTAGCTAGAGCTAAAATTAATAAACTTGGTTTAAATTGTTTCATGTGTATCCCCTGCCGTATAGACAATTTGAATATAAAAATTGCTGCTTGATGAAATAACCGTCTTATCAAGCTTAGCGCTAATATTAGCGGTAGCAATCTATTAACAACAACAAGGTGCATACGTATTCATAAACAGCTCAGTTACATAATTAACATAAAAAAAACATTGAGAATTAAAAAAAAGAAATATTAATCTATTAAAATCATGAGTTTAGTAAGTTTAAAATTAACTTAAAAAACAATGTTAATAAATTTATTACCATAAAAATGCATACGTATGCATAAAGATTAGATTTAAAATTCTTACACAGAACTCAGTGTAAAAGTAATATAAATAGGATTTTCTTAAAGTTTACAAACTTTCAAAATTGCAATAAGTTACATAAATGAAACAAAAAGACTGAAAAAGATTAAAAAAGATCAAAAAAGATTGATCTTTTGTTATTTAACGACTTTACTCTTACTGCTTAATTTATATACAAATAAAAATTAAGCAGGCTAACAACCTGTAATAGTTAATTAAGAGGTTGTTTAGTTAGTCATGTTAACTAAACACAATGATGTGTTTTAAAGCTCATTTAAAACAAATACTGAGGAAAACTTTATTTAGTAAACCTAAGGGCACATCGGACAGCATCTAAAAACTATGGCAGGTAATTATTATAATTAAGAGAAGGTAAATTTATGTTGTTCTTAAAAACATTAAACCAAAAATATATAAAGTGGGGTTTATATATTTGGTCTTTTATTTGTTTCACCATATCGAATTCAGCTTTTGCTGCTTTTTCGTTAACTACTTCTACAGATTTTTATACTGTAGATACCAATGCAGGGGTCGTTTTTAGTATCAGACGAACTGATAATGGCTCCAGCACTCAATCACCAGGGGATCTTGCATCATTAAAAATTAATGGGGTGGAGTTTCAAAATCAGAGCAGAGGTTCTCAAATAAATTCTGGTTTTGACTGGTTATATAGTAGTACGTCTTCTGTATCAGTTAGTGCTCAAACTATTAACTCTGACTTTATTAAAATTACGGTGCAGGCTGGAGATTTAACCCATTATTATATGGCTCGAAATGGCTATCCTAATATTTATATGGGAACCTATTTCAGTAATGAACCTGATGTACATGGTCACGTTAGGTACATTTTACGTATGCAACGCTCTCAACTGCCTTATGGTCCTGAGCCTTCAGATATTTCCCAAACGGTTTCAACAGTTGAAGCCGGTGATATTTTTGCCCTCAATAATGGTGAGACACGCTCTAAACATTATTCAAACATGCGGGCAATAGATTGGAAATTTATTGGGGCAACCGGTAGCGCTGTGGGGCTATGGTTGGTTAAAGATAATCAAGAGGGTAGTTCCGGCGGGCCATTTTATCGTAGCCTGTTAAACCAAGGCAGCTCAACGGATCAAGAAATTACTTATATTGTTAATTATGCACAAGCACAAACCGAAGCTTACCGTACCGGAATTTTAAACCATTACACTTTAGTTGTAACCGATGGTTCTGAGCCATTAACTCCAGATACAAGCTGGTTTTCACAAATGGGATTATCCGGTTATTTAGCTGATTCTGGCCGTGGTCGAGTTGCTGGGGTTGGTATTAATAATATGGATTCCAATTTTGATTATACAATTGGTTTTGCTAATAGCACAGCACAATACTGGACGGGGGCAAATCCAAGCAGTGGTTATTTTAGTAGTAACAATATGCGCCCCGGTACCTACACTATGACCACCTACAAGGGAGAATTAGCGGTAGACACTAAAAGCGTATCGGTTCAGGCAGGCAATACCACTATTTTAAACTCATTTACGATTAACAATGATCCCAGTGATACGGCTGCGATTTGGCGAATTGGAGATTGGGATGGCTCACCACAAGAGTTTTTAAATGGTGATAAGTTAACCACCATGCATCCTTCTGATGTACGGATGAGTAGCTGGGATCCTGCTAATTATATTGTTGGCACAACCAGCGATTCCACCTTTCCAGCTTATATTTGGAAAGACATCAATAATGATCACAAAATTTATTTTAAATTGTCAGCTAGCCAATTAACCCAAGCGCATCAATTAAGAATTGGAATAACCTGTGCATTTGCTGGCGGTCGCCCGAACATTACCGTTAATAACTGGACATCTGCATTTCAATCAGCTTCCAGCCAACCTGGCACTCGAAATCTCACTACCGGTAGTTACAGGTGTAACAATACCACATTTACTTATGATATCCCTGCCAGTGCTTGGCAAACCAATTCAGCCGATTGGAATGAGTTAACTATCAGTGTAATTAGTGGTACCACCACGACTGGTTATTTATCACCTAGCATTAGTGTTGATGCGATAGATTTACTAGATTAATCCAAGCCATAACAAATAAAACGTTTAAATTATAAGAGAATATTAAAATGAAAATAACAACATCTAAAAATAAATCGTTATTAGTATCAGCGCTTGCTGGCCTGTTTACTTTATGTTTAACCAGTACTCACGCATTAGCGGCTGATACCAGCCAAATACCAGATGTACCGACCCAATCAATTTCATTATTAGATAATGAAACTTATGACTTTGGAGGTAGAACTATAGATGGCAGCAATATCACTAATGATGGTTTATTTCGTTGCATGAATCGTCGTGGGGTTACCATTAAAAATGTAACGGTAACGGGTAGTCCAAGATATGCCCTGTTTGCCCGAGGCTGTAGCAGTTTTACAATTGAAAATTTTACAATGGTGAACAATCCAAATAGTGTTGGCGGGATCCGTTTTGATCAAGGCACAGCTAATTTAAGTGTCACCATAAACAACATTACCGCTGATAATCAGGGTGGCCATGCTTTAGAGTTATGGGATGTAAATGGTTTTGAGATTGGCGAAGTATTTGCCCGCGATACTGGCGGGTGTGGTGTATTAGTTAATCGCAGCCGCAATGGTTCTATTTACCGAGTAACTGGCTATAACAATGATCAAAATGGTGGTTACGCCACTATGCGTTTTGCCAATAATGCTGGACCTAACCTATTTGTGGAAAAAGTATTTTCAAGAGACTCTGGCCGTGGCTTATTTACGGTATCCGGCAGCTATGGTATTGAAGTTAATACTGTGGATATTTATCGCGCCAATAAAGAAGGTATTTATATTCAGGATGGTAGCGATGTACAAGTAAACAAAGGCGTTTCGCGCGGCAGTACAAATTGCCGTATCCGCAATAGCCCTAACTCATCAATTAATGCAGTTGACTGTGGCGGTTCTGTCGCAAACTAAATCATTAATTGCGTAATAAGGCAAAGCCATTACCATAAAATCAAAAAAGGATATTAGTGCTGGCTAATATCCTTTTTGATTATTAACGCCTCATCGGTATCTCAAACTCTGGCCTTTGTTAGTTTGATATTCTACTCCCCAACACACTTCCCGTCAGAGGCAAGCTAGTGATAGCGCGCATTCCTGTTGTAGTCAAATCAATAGTAGAGTTAGATGGTAGACTAAACACTACAGGTTGGCTGATACTGCTGCCTGCACTAATTGATACACCACCATTTACCTGTGAAATCATATTTATTTGCCCATAGTCACTGCTATTTAAAGTCGTTTGAATTGTACCATCTCCATTAATGACTGTTGTACTTGGGCCATAAACTGAAACTTGCGTTGCTCCACCATTAGCTAAGAGGATATTTGTAGTGGTCGAATTAGAACCTTCAGATATAGTTTGAATATTTATTGAGGTGACATTATTACCTTCATCAAGACTATTGGATGAAATACTCGTTGTTGTTGAATTAGGTGTAATGTTGACTGCGGCCGATACATTAGCAATAACAGTTGACACTTCTCCACTTGAATTTTTGGTTGATGTTTGGGTTGTACCATTCTGATTAATAGAAACAGACTTAGTCCCATCTTTACTGACAAATGTTGCGCCACCAGATGCATTTGCAACCTTAACAACATTATCACCGTTCTTTGATATTTCTTGTTTTGTTTCTACACCATCTTTTACTGTGGTAACAACATACGAATTATCCGTTTCAGTAGTGTCTTTCAACTCTGTATTTGTATTAGCGTTTTGTGCAGACGTTATGGCATCTTGCGCATTGGAACCTGGTGAAGGCGCAACAGGATCTGGCTCTTTAGTCTTAAGTTTAACGGTATGGACATCACTTGAGAAAGCAATCCAACCGACTTGTTCGTTCCAAGCATAACCAGAAATCTCACCAGTAGCCTTATTCAGGTTTACTTGTGCGCCATCACTATTGAAATCAATCCAACCTATTTTTTCATTCCATCCGTAGCCTGAGAATTGTCCTGACGAGTCAATATTAATACCCCAATCTGAACTTGAAGTATTTAGATAAGTGTGGCTAATTTTTGCCTGATGCTGGCTGCCAAGTTCAATCCACCCAAGTACAGGAGACCATATATATCCTTCTAAATGATCAGGGTAAACCTCAAATGTTGTTTTAGAGCCTTGCAGATATATCCAGCCAAGTTGTTCATTCCACAGATACCCGTTGTCAGCCTCTGCAACTTGGATCACCGGTTCAAGTACTTCAATAGCAAAAGCCGGTAAAGTAGCACTTTTAGAACCATTATTTACTGTAATCGTTATACCTGTGTAATCACCTACTACTTTTGGTGTTCCACTTAATTTGCCAGTTGAACTATCAAACTCCAACCAATCAGGCTTATTGGTTATAGTAAAAGTATTTTCAGCTTCGTTGGCACTTTCACTAACCACTGGAACAAAACTATATTCTGTAAATTGGTATATAGTTAACAAAGGCTCACCACTTATTTCCAGAATTCGTTCGACAGCACTAATCTCTACTGAGATAACTTTGTCAACGATTGAGCCATTGCCATCGGAAAATTTTAAAGTAAAGCTATCTGAGCCATACTTGTTTAAAAAAGGTGTATATAAAACTTTTTGAGCTTCACGATCTATAACAAGGCTACCAAGCTCAGGGTTAATGGTTATGTCTATACTTATAACATCCTCATCTTTGTCTGTTATTTTGTAAGCTAACTCTACTGCTTCAGCATCAGTTGTTGTTGCTTCAACTACCGTTAAGCTGGTTTCTATTTCAACCACTAATTCATCGTTCACGGGATCAATCGTGACTTTAATTTCTTTTGTGATTTTAGCTCCATTTCCATCATCAAAAATCAGGCTAAAGCTATCAGTACCATTAACATTTTCTGCAGGAGTATAAGTCACTTCATTTGCAGTTGCATTTATACTTACAGTTCCTTCAGTGTTTTCTTTAAATGTGACTGAAACTGTGTCGCCATCTGGATCTGTCACACTATAGGTTAATGTAGCACTGGTATCTTCAAGAGTTTGTAGCGTCTCATCAATTGTAACTACTGGAGCTTTATTTACGGCGCCAATAACAACTTTGATAGTTTTTGTAACAATCCCACCATTGCCGTCATCAAACGTGACCATAAAGCTATCACTACCACTTTCCGTTGGCGTATATATAATTTCATTATTTACTTCGTCTAGGCTCACAGTTCCTATTGTAGCTTGAGTATAGTTTACTTTAACTGTATCCCCATTCGGATCAGATACACTGTATTTTAATGTCGCTGAAGTGTCTTCTGGAGTATGTAACGTTTCATTAATTATAACTACTGGGATTTTGTTGACTGCAGTCGTAATAACTTTGATAGTTTTTGTAACAACCCCACCATTACCATCATTAAAAGTTACCGTAAAGCTATCACTACCACTTTTAGTTGGTGTAAATGTTATCTCATGGGCTACTTCATTTAGGCTCACAGCTCCGATACTTGATTGCGTATAGGTTAGCTTCACCGTATCTCCATCCACATCAGACACACTATATTTTAATGTTGCTGGGGTATCTTCAGGAGTATTTAACTCCTCATCGATTGTAACTACAGGTGCATCGTTTACATTAATAACCTCAATGCTAAAGGGTTGCAGTGCAGTTGTTAAACTTGCTGAATCTGTCACCGAAATAACTATATTATCGTATTTACCCACTTCACTTTGACCAGGTGTACCTGATAATTCACCGTTAGTATCGTTAAAGACCAACCAAGTCGGTTTATTTGTGATACTAAATGTTTTTGTATCCCCCTGATCATTGTCCGTCACTACAGGAATAAAACTATATTTAGCTCCTTGATTGATTGTACCTTGAGGTATTCCTCCTATTTCAGGTGCATCATTTACAGCATGAACTTCAATATTAATAGTTTTTTTAACAATGCCGCCGTTACCATCATCAAACGTTAAAATAAAGCTATCCGTTCCATTTTTATTTTGATTTGGAGTATAGATAACGTCCTGATTTATAATGTTTACAACTCCATTAGCGGGTTTAGAGCTAGTAATAGTAATTAAATCGCCATCAACATCTGAAGCAGAATAGCTCAGTGTCACAGCTGTATCTTCTTCGGTAGTAAATGATGGTTCAATAGTAACAAGAGGTATATCATTTACATTAACAACCGTGATATTAAAAGCAGAGAGTGCCGCTTTTGCATTTTCAGAATCAGTCACAGAAATAATTATGCCACCGTGTGTGCCAACATCGCTTTGGCTAGGGGTTCCACTTAATTCACCAGTGGTTGTATTAAAGGTTAGCCAGCTTGGCTTATTTTCAATACTGAATATTTTGCTATCACCCGCATCGCTGTCTGTCACTGTAGGTATAAAATTATACGTAGTTCCTTGGTCAACTGAGCTTGATGCTCCCCCTGATATTACTGGTACATCATTAACTGGATTGATCGTAACTGTCACCGATTTTGTGACAATACCGCCATTGCCATCATCAAATGTTAAAGTAAAGCTGTCAGTCCCATTTTGGTTTTGATTCGGAGTGTAGCTAATTGGTTGAGTTTCGGTGTTAACTGTACCGAGAGCTGGTGAACTACTTGTTATAGTTATTAAATCATCATCCGCATCTGAAACTGTATAGTTTAGTCCTACTGATATATCTTCATCAGTAGTATAAGACTTGGCCATACTAACAACTGGTGCATCATTTACATTAACGACCGTGATATTAAAAGCTGAGAGTGACGCTTTTGCATTTTCAGAATCAGTCACTGAAACAATTATGCCGCTGTATGTGCCAATATCGCTTTGGCTAGGTGTGCCGCTTAATTCTCCAGTGGTTGTATTAAAAGTTAGCCAGCTTGGCTTATTTTCAATACTGAATATTTTGCTATCGCCCACATCACTGTCTGTCGCTGTAGGTACAAAATTATATGTAGCACCTTGATTAACTGAGGTTGATGGTGTTCCTGTTATTTTAGGCGCATCATTAACTGCATTCACTGTGACTAAAAAGTCTTTTGTCACTTGTTGATTAGCTTCATCGATCAACAATAAGGTAACTTTGCTGCTACCATATTGATCCGCTTTGGCAGTAACTGTTAAAACTAGCTCTTTATTCGAATAATCGTCTGCTTGTAGTGTTTGTGTATTCCATTTGGGTGTAAGCGTAAAAATTGAATTATCGTCTGCATTTACGGTTAACATTAAAGCGTCTTCATCAGCATGTGATATAGAAACCGATATATCAAACTCCGTAAAATCTTCGTCTAGGGTATAATCTTGTATATTTGAGTCTATTTGAGGGGTATTATTAGCAGCCGCGGTTACATTGATTGTAGTTAGCATTGGTACAGGATCTGACATGTCGTTATATAAAAACAACGCGATATAATCAAATTCATCACCCGAGCCACTATTTGGCATGTATTTTAACGAACCACTAGATACACTACTTAATAAGTTTCCATTGACACTCGCTTCATCGCCACCATCAAAAGTGTCATTACCATTTAAATCTCGATATAAAACCCCGTTGAAAGCGCTATAATTATAAGCAATTGCGGTTACAGCTAACGGATTACCACTGCTATCAAACAAGGTGAAATCACTCATCTGAAAAACATAATTAGTTTCGGCATCAATCGTTCGGGTAATATCAGTGCTTGTTAGTACATCTACCGGACCTCCACTATCTCCGCCATCTTCACTAGCTAAACATTCAGCTTCCGTCAGAAAAAGATCTCCAAAATCATTATACCAGTCACCAAAATCAATATCTTCATAACATGCTGCAGAGGCATTTAAACTTACTGTAGAGCATGATATGAGTATCAATGCGGCATGAATTTTAGAAAGTATGTTTTTCATTCTCGGCCTTTATTCTTTTTTATATCTAGAGTTAATGCAACGAATCAAAATTATTAAGTGGTTAATTTGAATATTTTTAGGCAGATTTTACTGACGTTGTAACATCTATTGTCTCAATCACTCTATTTAATATAATGTAGGGCTATCCAGCGATTATTTTGACGATAAATGAGCCTAGCACTCTCTGATGCTTAGCTATTCTTCAGTTTCAGGATTAGGGTTTTTGAGTATATAAGTGCGCTCAACTGGCACAAAACCTCTGTAAGATCCATTAATGCTATAAGATGCATAAACTATCGCATTTGGATTGTTTACAGTAATTTCAAAAGCAGCCCTTGAGCTCGTAAACCCATGTGCCTCTAATTCACTAAGAATTACAGGTGATAATTGTGTCACTGTACCGACACTTGCAGTACTAACCACTTCTAAATCAAATTTATTCCCTCGATCGTCAAATGCAATAACACTAATGTTAGCATCTGAACCATCAAATACGGTTACATAAATTATTTGGTATGCGACAGGGCTATAAGGCATATAAGGGATTTTATGTTTTGCTCCCCATATAGTCGGAGGGGCAGCCAATACCACACTGCTAAAACCTAATAAAGACACAACTAAACACACGGCTTTTATTTTATTAAATAAATTTATCATTGAAGCAACCTTAAGCTTTTATGTTATGTAAAAAACTTTGCTCAATTTATCTTAATTTTGACGAAACTCAAGCCTTTTAAGTAGAAACAAAAAGAAAACAAATAAGATTTAAAATAAAAACAAATAAAAACATTTATAAAACAAACTATTTTAAATACATCCCTTTATCTGGTTGAGGTATAGCTTTTAAAAATAACCCTTACCGACTGATTGATGGGCTGTTCTTTGAATTGAGATTTATTGAATGGTTAGTAGTATAAGAGCTGAACAATTGTTCAGCTCTTATATAATTCTTTTAGATTGTTAAACAGTGTATTGGTATGTTTTCTACACTAACCTGTCATAGTAACAAATTCTTCTGCACTGGTTGGATGGATCGCTACTGTGTTATCAAAATCGGCTTTAGTGGCTTCCATTTTTAGTGCAACTGCAAAGCCTTGAATCAATTCATCTGAGCCAAAACCAATTGAGTGAATCCCAACAATTTTTTCATTTTCACCTACACAAACTAATTTCATTTTAGTTGGTTGGCGATGTGAGGTCATTGCCTGATACAAAGCAGTAAATTGTGAAGTATAAACTTTAACCTTATCTTCACCATATTTTTCAATCGCTTCTGGTTCAGTTAAACCAACAGTTCCAATAGGTGGGTGGCTAAATACCACTGTGGCAATATCGTTATAATCCAATTTACTGTCAGGTTTATTATTAAATAAACGCTCACATAAACGTCGCCCGGCAGCCACAGCAACCGGCGTTAAAGCAGCACGCCCGGTATTATCGCCAACCGCATAAATACCTTTAACACTGGTATTTTGATATTCATCAGTTTTAATAAAGCCTTTCTCATCTAACTCAACCCCTGTTGACTGCAAATTAATTTGCTCTGTTGCCGGTTTTCGGCCAACAGCCCAAATGACTTTATCAACAGCAGGCAAAGCTTTACCGTTATCAAACTTAACCACTAAGCTACCATCTGCTTGCTTGCAAATTTCACTTGGATTAGAAAAAGTATGTAACTCTGGGCCTTCTGCTTTAATCACATCCACTAAAGTATCAGCCAAGATAGGATCAAAATCTCTTAGTGGCTTGTCTTTCCGGATCACTAAATGCGTTTCAGACCCTAATGCATGCATCACCCCGGCAAGTTCCACACCGATATAACCAGCACCAATAACCGCTACACGTTTTGGCTGCTCATGTAGTTCAAAAAAACCATCGGAGGTAATACCAAGTTCAGCCCCTGGAATTTGGGGAATAGCAGGATAACCCCCCGTGGCTATTACAATATGATCTGCGGTAATTTGCTGGCCATTAACTTCAACTGTATTTGCATTAACAAATTTGGCAAACCCATTAATTAAAGCAACCCCATTATTAGCAAAGCCACGGTTATAAGAAGCATGAATTCGCTCTATATATGCTTGGCGACTTTCAACCAGCTTTGCCCAGTTAAGTGAAGGATCTGAAAATGAAAAGCCATAATCTTTTGCGTATTTCATCGCATCGGCGATCTGTCCTGCGTACCACATTGCTTTTTTAGGTACACAACCAACATTCACACAAGTACCACCGACATACTTAGCTTCAATTACCGCAGCTTTTTTGCCTAATTTTGCTGCTCGGTTTGCACTTGCAATACCGCCGCTACCGCCACCAATTGCTAAAAAATCAAAATGTTGCGTCATATTCAGTTCCACTCTTTGGTTATTTTTAAAAATTCTGTCCTAAAACTTTTGTTATAGTAAACTAATTAACTCAGGTAGCTAAATCAAAATAATCGATTGAGTTAATCTGTACTCTAAATTTATACGCTAACCGCAAGGAGCTGATATGTCCAGCGATACCATTTTTACCAAAATCATTAACAAAGAAATTCCTGCTGATATTATTTATGAAGACGATCAAGCTTTAGCTTTTAAAGATATAAATCCACAAGCACCATTTCATTGTTTAATTATCCCGAAAAAACCAATTGCAACCATTAATGATATTACCGTTGAAGACAAATCATTAATCGGCCATTTATATATAGTTGCAGCTCAGCTTGCCAAAGAGCATGGTTTTGATGAACAAGGCTACCGAGTCGTAATGAATTGCAATTCAAATGGCGGTCAAACCGTTTATCATATTCACCTGCACATGTTGGCAGGCAAAGCGATGGGTTGGCCACCTTACACAGAAAAACTAAAAAACTAAAAAACTAAAAGTATAGAGGGCTTAATCGCTTGAACGGCTGTATGAGCCACTAATAAAAAAACCAGCAAAATGCTGGTTTTTTTATTCTAAATTTGAATCAGGATTATTTAATCACTTTTAAATGACTGCCTTTATTTGGCTTATCTGATTTTTTGTCGGCGGCTGTTTCATCCGTTCGCTGACCATCAACAGACTTTAACTCTGGTTCAGGTGTAACTTCTTCCATTTCCGGTTTAGGTTCAGGCGGAAACGGCATACCTTCACCATTTTCTTTTGCGTAAATAAATAATACCGCAGACATGGGCACAATTAAGTGCCTTGGCTCACCACCAAATCGAGCATTAAACTCAATTGCATCGTCCCCTAACATTAAGCCGCCGGTCGCACCCGATGATATATTAAGTACAATTTGTCCGTCTTTAACATATTCAAATGGAACCTGAACACCCGGAAACTCAGCATCAACCAATAAATAAGGTGTGCATTTGTTATCCATGATCCAGTCATAAATTGCGCGGACTAAATAAGGTTTGCAAGAGTTCATTTTCATCATAGTGGTTTATTGGTGTCTCATCTCTCGTTCTTCATCAGTTAATGAAGCTTGAAAAGATTCGCGTTCAAAAACACGTGCCATATATTCTTTAACTTCTTTACTGCCCTGACCAATCAGCTCAATACCTAATTTTGGTAAACGCCATAATAATGGGGCAAGCACACAATCAACCAAACTAAACTCTTCGCTCATAAAGTAAGGCGTTTCATTAAAAATAGGTGCAATAGCTAAAATACTCTCGCGTAATTCAGCGCGTGCAGCTACAGCTTCTTCGCTGCTACCATTTTCAATTTTTTCAACTAATTGATACCAATCGTTTTCTAAACGATACATCATTAAACGGCTAGAACCACGAGCAACTGGATAAACCGGCATTAATGGAGGATGAGGAAAACGCTCATCTAAATATTCCATAATGATATTTGATTGATATAAAACTAGCTCACGATCAATCAAAGTTGGAATAGAACCATAAGGATTTAATTCCCATAACTCTTCCGGTTTGTTATTTGGATCAAGCAATTTAATCTCGACACTAATTCCTTTTTCAGCCAAAACAATACGAACTTGATGGCTATGTAATGACGTCGCATCAGCGTAAAGAGTCATCACCGAACGTTTATTGGCAGCTACAGCCATGAAAATCCTCCAAAGTAACAAACGTGAGTTAACTGATATTAGTTAACTTTTTGACTAAGCATAACAGCTTTTAGATAAGTCGTCAGCGCTAAATTTAGCCAAGATTATAAACACAAAATGGGGGCATAAGCCCCCAAATATTATTTTTGATGAAATGCTCTAGGTTTAGTGAACATCTCGCCAGTATTCTTTTTTCAGTAAATAAGCAAATACAAAGAACACAGCTAAGAAAACTAGTACCCAAGTACCAATTTTATGGCTGTCTAATTTAGATGGCTCACCAACATACTCAAGGTAGTTAACTAAATCATTAACAGCTTGGTCATATTCTTCAACCGACATTGTACCCGGCTCTTTTTGAGTCAGTTTCATGCCAACTAACGTTTTTTCACCGTGAACTGTATCATATACCATTTCTGCTTCTTGCGTACCTTGAAGACCTTGAAGCACATGCGGCATACCAACGTCTTTAAATACCGCATTGTTTACTTTAAATGTTTTGTTTTCATCAACATAAAAAGTTTTTAAATAAGTATAAATCCAGTCTGGGCTACGCACACGAGCAACTAAAGTTAAATCAGGTGGTTGTTTACCAAACCATTTACCTGCATCTTTAGCTGGCATCGCATTTGTGATTTTTTCACCAATTTTTTGATCTGAAAAGATTAAGTTATCTTTTGCAATATCTAACGGAATACCTAAATCTTCAGCCGTACGCTGGTATCTTTGATATTGTGATTGGTGACAGCCTAAACAGTAGTTCATAAATAAAGCCGCACCGCGTTGCAATGATGCTTTATCTTCTAAATCAATTCGAGCTTTCTCTAATGGATAACTAAAGCCACCGCCAGCAGCTATCGCTAAACCAGGTAGTAAAGCAACTAAAGTAATTAATAATTTCTTCATTTTGATATTCTCGCTGGTACTGGCTTGGTTTTCTCATTTTTACTGTATAACCATAATAAACCGAAGAAGGCAAAATAAGTGAATGAGAAAATTTGAGACATCAATGTATAAGTTGGGGTTGCAGGTTTAATACCTAACCAACCTAAAATCACAAAGCTTACAACAAATAAAGCTAAGTTGAATTTATGCAAACCACAACGGTACTTAACTGAACGTACTTTACAACGATCTAACCAAGGTAATAATGCAAGCATAACAATTGCAGCAAACATTAAGATAACCCCGAATAATTTATCCGGTACCGCACGTAAAATCGCATAGAAAGGCGTAAAGTACCAAACTGGCGCAATATGCTCAGGCGTTTTTAACGGGTTTGCTGGTTCAAAGTTAGGTGGCTCAAGGAAAAAACCGCCCATTTCTGGGTTAAAGAACATCACATAAGCAAATGCTGCACAGAACACAGTAAATGCAACTAAGTCTTTTAATACAATATGCGGGAAGAAAGGCACCACATCATCGATAATATCGTACTTAGAGGTATAGTATTCATGGATTTTAAATTTAGTTTTTTCGTCTTCTTTTAATGAACCTTTAGGGTGTTTAATATTAATCCCCTGCGGGTTATTTGAGCCAACTTCGTGTAGCGCAACTATGTGTAAGAAAACTAAAATAACAATCACTAATGGTAAAGCGATAACGTGTAGTGCAAAGAAACGGTTTAACGTTGCTCCAGAAATGACGTAGTCACCACGGATCCATAAAGTTAAATCGTCACCAATAACAGGAATCGCACCAAATAACGAAATAATTACCTGAGCACCCCAGTACGACATTTGCCCCCAAGGTAATAAATACCCCATGAAAGCTTCAGCCATTAAGGCTAAATAAATGAACATACCAAACAACCAAAGTAACTCACGAGGTTTTTGATATGAACCATACATCATGCCGCGGAACATGTGCAGATAAACAACCACAAAAAATGCAGACGCGCCGGTTGAGTGCATATAACGCAAAACCCAGCCATAATCGACATCACGCATAATATATTCTACAGAGGCAAAAGCACCTTCAGCGCTTGGGTTGTAGTTCATGGTTAACCAAATACCAGTTACAATTTGGTTTACTAAAACAACCGTGGCAATAAAACCAAAAACATACCAAAAGTTCATGTTTTTAGGTGCAGGGTATTGAAGCGCATGCATATTTGCAACACGCATCATAGGAATGCGATATTCAACCCAATCTAATAAATTTTTCCACATAATTATGCTGCTCCCGAGTCATCGCCGACAAGAATTGTATTCTCATCTAAATATTTATGAGGCGGAATAACCAAGTTAGTCGGTGCAGGTACACTTTGGAATACGCGGCCAGCCATATCAAACTTAGAACCATGACATGGACACATAAAACCAGAAGGAACACCCACAACTTGCTCAGCAAAGGTTTCTGGCAAGTATTGCGGAGAACACCCTAAATGAGTGCAAATACCGACTGCAAGAAAGATTTCTGGCTTTATTGATCGGTATCTGTTTTGAGCATAAGTTGGTTGCTGCTCAACTTCAGAGTTAGCGTCACGTAATTTATCTTCGTGTTCGGCTAAACCACTTAACATATCCTCTGTACGCTTCACAACCCAAACAGGCTTGCCACGCCACTCAACACGTAGCATCTGGCCAGCTTCCAGTTTGCTAATGTTAACTTCCACTGGGGCACCAGCAGCTTTGGCTTTTGCACTTGGGTTCCAGGACGCGATGAAAGGTACAACTGCTCCGGCAGCACCCACCCCACCGACAACCGAAGTTGCGACGGTTAAGAAGCGACGGCGACCGTTATTAACAGGCGCATTACTCATTCAATCTTCTCCGAGACTAGATTCTAAAAAACTAATGACCCGACAGCAGTTTTTTCATTTTCACCGGAATTTTTAAGCAAAAAGCCGGTCAAAAAAACTAAAAAATTACCGCCAATCAGGTGCGAGGTAAAAAATATACCGAATGATAATAAAAAAACCTCATAACTGACAAGGAAATCACGGAAAAACAGTAAAAAAAGCTGCCTTTAGATTTGATCTAAATCATAATCCCTATTTTTTGCTGAAAAATACAGCAAATTTGGCTTCCGCATTTGTTTTGTTTCGTTGCCAATTGCTCAAATAGTCAATTAATTTATTACCAGATAAAGCACATAAAAAAACCCGGCATAACCGGGTTTTTGAATAAGCATAAAAACGTATTAACGTTTTGAGAACTGTGGACGCTTACGAGCTTTCTTAAGACCCACTTTCTTACGTTCAACACGACGCGCATCACGAGTAACATAACCCGCTTTACGAAGTGCCGGACGTAAAGTCTCATCAAATTCCATCAATGCACGAGTAATACCGTGACGGATTGCACCAGCTTGACCTGTGATACCACCACCAGCAACTGTTACATATAAATCGAATTTTTCAGCCATTTCAACTAACTCTAATGGTTGACGAACAACCATACGTGCAGTTTCACGACCGAAATAAGTTTCGATAGAACGTTTGTTAATTGTAATGTTACCTGTACCTGGTCTTAAAAAGACACGAGCCGTAGAGCTTTTACGACGGCCAGTACCATAGTATTGAGTTTCTGCCATAATAGTCTCTCCGAATTAGATGTCCAAGGTTTGTGGTTGTTGTGCCTGATGGTTATGCTCAGCACCTGCGTAAACTTTTAATTTACGGAACATTGCACGACCTAAAGGACCTTTCGGAAGCATACCTTTAACAGCGCTTTCGATGATCATCTCAGGTTTTTTCTCAATTAACTTGTCAAAAGTAATTGATTTAATGCCACCTGGAAAACCAGAGTGCGAATAATATGTTTTGTCGCTACGCTTAGCACCTGTAACAGCTACTTTCTCAGCATTGATAACGATGATGTAATCACCAGTATCTACGTGAGGAGTATACTCAGGCTTATGTTTACCGCGTAAGCGAGTTGCGATTTCAGTAGCTAAACGACCTAAAGTTTTACCGTCAGCGTCAACTACATACCAGTCGCGCTTAACAGATTCAGGCTTTGCAGAAAAAGTTGTCATTTCGAATTTAACCTAAATACTTAAAAATTCCACATTTGGAGACCTTATTGTCTCCCCTAGTTTATGCCAAAAACCCCTTCGAGAATTTGTCAAAGGCTAAAAATTAGCCTGCCAACCGGGTGGGAGGCGCGCATTATATATAAGAGAATTCAAAAGATCACGCAAAATTGAAGTTTTTTTGACCCTAGTTGGAATTTATTATTAACCTCTTTAGGGATTTGGGTAAGTAAAGCGCCGCAGGTAAACTCCACTGAGTTTAAGATAAGTCACAATTAAAAATAAAAAGGCAGATTAAACAACCTGCCTTTTTACAATACAGCTAATTAAGGGTTTATTGAACGACTTCAAGTTTATCAATTACATCCTTTACATCATCGGTGTTTTTGGCAATTGCAATCGCTAAATCATGCTCTGCACTTGAGTCGACGTCACCAGTTAAAGTTACAACGCCACCTTTAACATCAACATTAATATCTGTACCACTCACCTCAGACTCAAATAATAATCGGGTTTTTACGACAGTGGCAACTTTAGAATCTGTCAGTTTAGACATCATCTCACTTTTTTCATCGTCTTTTTGCTTAACCACTATTTGGTTATCAACGCTTTTAACACCTTCTAAAGTTTCAATTAATTCTTCAGCAAGTGCTTTATCCACATTACTGTCAACCGTACCCGTTAAGGTAACAACACCGGCTTTAACATCAGTATCAATTTTAAACGAGTTTAAGTTGGTATTAAGCAACAAGGTAGATTCTGCTTTACCATCTATCCATGCATCTTTAGCTTCTTTTTCCCAGCTATTATTGGCAGATACAGATAAAGTTGTCGCACTTAAAATAACAGCAGCTAACATAGAATGAGTTCGAGTGATTTTCATAACAATCTCCTTATATACCGGTTGATAGTCCGGTTTGTAAAAACTCATCTAAGCTATAGCTAACTTTATGCCATCTTGTTTAAGTCTTTATTTTTAAATTATTTTTTATAGCCCTATTACAATAACAATCCTATTCATAGTTAGGATTGTATGTTTTTTTTACCCACATCAACTGTAATTTTTTCATGCAACTTGATTTAATTCAGCCTAGGGCCTAGATATTTAACTGAGCCATTAAGCTAAATGTGCTAAAGCTAAATATTCTTTAGATTGCATTTCCTGCAAACGGCTAATGCAACGTTTAAATTCAAAATTTAAACGGCCTGTCGTATATAACTCGGTTAACTCGACTTCAGCAGATATAATTAATTTGACATGGCGTTCATAAAATTCATCTACCATAGCGATAAAACGGCGGGCAATATCATCATTTTTTTCACCCATTTGTTTTACGCCGCTTAACAATACGGTATTAAAACAGCGGCTTAACTCAATATAATCATTTTGGCTTCTAGGGCCATCACATAGCTGATAAAAATCAAACCAAACAACATCTTGCGCTAAATATCTTGTTTTAAGTGGGCGGTTTTCCACTGTCAGTGTTTCATTTTGCGATATATCACCAACCGCTAACTGTTTAAAATATTGCAATAAGTTATCTTCAGCCTGCTGATCAAGCGGAAAGTGGTAGATTTCAGCTTGAGTTAAGGTTCGCATCCGGTAATCAACACCATTATCTAAATTAAAAACCTGACAGTACTGTTTAATCAATTCGATTGCCGGTACAAACCGAGCTCTTTGTAAGCCATTCTTATATAATTCATCCGGTGGAATATTTGAGGTCGCAACAAATACCACATTATGTTTAAACAAAGCTTGCATCAAACCGGCCAGCAACATGGCATCAGTTATGTCTGAAACAAAAAATTCGTCAAAACAAATAATTTTATAAGATTGCGATAATTGTTCAGCAATAAGCTCTAAAGGATCACTTTGACCTTTTAATTTATCCAGTTGTTGATGCACATGCCGCATAAACCGATGAAAATGCACTCTATATTTTTCATCAAATGGTAAGCTGTTATAAAATAAATCCATTAAATAGGTTTTGCCACGGCCAACACCACCCCAAAAATAAAGTCCTTGCGGTGCTTGATTTTTTGGCTTGGAAAACAAATATTTAATTGAAGATAGCCAAGATTTATCTAAACTCCCTTGTAGATTTAAATCCTGATAGAGTTTTTCTAATAAATCAACGGCATAAGCCTGTGCAGGATCGGCAATAAGTTTACCTTTTGATAAATCTTGCTGGTATTGCTGTAGAGGTGTTGTCATAATTGGCTAAATATACAAATAATTATTTTTTATCTATTGATTACTAATGCTAATCTTTTTTTTGAGGTAATTCATCATGACATGGTTAACTGGCATAGTTATTTTTTTAATCGGTGGTTTAGCAGGCTTTGCCGCAGGACGCATTATTCCGGCGCTAACTGGCAAACAACAAAAACTACAAGCTGAGTTAGATAAACACATTCAGGCACAAGAAACATTTAAAACCGAAGTTAATCAGTATCTCACCTCGGTTAACAGCGCAATGCAAAGTATCGCAGAGCAAGCTCAGGTTGCCGCAGCAGAATCACAAAAGCAATTTAACCATTTAGCTGAAAAACAGGATAAAAATAAACAATATATTCCGTTTTTTACACCTGAGATCAGTGAACTGCTTAATAACAATGCTAAAAAAGAAAACCGCTCATCTATGGAATCGCCAATGAAGAGCATCCCCTTAGATTACTCTGAAAATAAAATGGGCTGGTTTGCCGCAGAAAATAAAAAGGAAGTTTGAACTTTTTTAACCTTCAACAAGTCTTTAAATGAGAATTAACCCTTTCAATTACTGTTTTATTGCTAGGAGAATTTACATTGAAAGCTAATCGTTTAAGTATTTTTAAAGTCTCAGTTTTAGCCGCAGCTTTAGCCATTAACCCGGTTGCAAATGCGGCATTACCTTGGTTCGGTGATAACGACAAACAAGAAACCCCGTCGTTAGCGCCTATGCTAGAAAAAGCCACACCGGCGGTCGTCAATATTTCCGCAACCGGAATGAAAGAAAACCGCCAGCAAATCCCTGAAATTTTTCGCCGTTTTTTTGGTCAGAATGCCCAACCTAGAGTGCAGGAACAGCCTTTCCAAACCGCTGGCTCAGGGGTTATTATCGATGCAAAAAAAGGTTATATCGTCACTAATAATCACGTAATTGCTGATACTGACAAAATCATGATTACGTTAAAAGATGGTCGTCAGTACGAGGCTAAAAAATTAGGCGCCGATGCTGAAACAGATATTGCCTTATTACAAATCGAAGCCGACGATTTAACTGATATCCCGTTAGCGGACTCAGATAAAATCAGAGTTGGTGATTTTGCTGTTGCAATTGGTAATCCGTTTGCAATTGGTCAAACCGTGACATCCGGTATAGTCAGTGCACTGGGGAGAAGTGGTTTAGGCATTGAAGGCTACGAAAACTTTATTCAGACCGATGCCGCGATTAACAGTGGTAATTCGGGTGGTGCTCTGGTCAGTTTAGACGGAAAATTAATCGGGATAAACACTGCGATTTTAGGCCCTCATGGTGGTAATGTCGGGATTGGTTTTGCGATTCCATCGAATATGATGAGTAATTTGGTTAAACAAATTGTTGAATTTGGCGAAGTAAAACGAGGCGTTTTAGGTATATCTGGTGAAAATATTGACGCGGGCATAGCTAAAGCATTTGGTTTATCCACTTCTCAAGGTGCTATTGTTAATCAGGTATTTGACGATACAGCCGCTGCCGAAGCGGGATTAAAGCCGGGTGATGCGATTATCAGTATTAATGGTAAGAATATTCAGTCATTTTTTGAGCTTAAAGCTAAAATAGGTACCATGGGAGCTGGTGCGACTGTGAAACTTGGTATTATCCGAGACGGCAAAAAAATGACGATTCCAGTCACGTTAAGAGAATCTAAAGGCGATAATATTAAAGCTTCAGTGATTCACCCTGCTTTGGAAGGTTCTGAGTTAACTAATGGTAAAACCGAATCTGGCGAAGCTGGGGTTAAAGTTAAAACGCTTGATAAGCGCAGTGCCGCCGCGGCCATAGGTTTACAAGAAAACGATGTAATTGTGGGCGTAAACCGCGAGCGGATTAATAACTTGGCTGATTTACGCGATAAGCTGGAGGGCTACGAGGGAATTATAGCCTTAAATGTTGTACGTGGTAGCAGTCAGCTTTATTTAGTAATCCGCTAGTATAAGCAACCATTAACAGGCTACAATCAAACTAACTGACTTTTGGACCCGGTTTTTACCGGGTCTTTTATCTAAAGATATAATAATAATGCCTCAAAAATTATCTAGCTCATTACAGTTCATTTTTAATACTTTAGCGATTGCTCTTGTTATTACCGTATTATTATTCGCTGTATTTCCTGAATTTCGGCAAAATAATATTATTTGGCAAAGCCTATTTGCTGATAGAGAACCTGACAGAAAACCAATTTCGTATGCTAAAGCAGTTGCAAAATCGGCTCCGGCGGTTGTCAATATTTACACTGAAGGCTTTGAGATAAATCAGCGGTTTTATAATAACAAACGGGCGATCCAGACTTTGGGGTCTGGCGTTATTGTTTCAGAAAATGGGTTTATTTTAACCGCCGAACACGTGGTAAAAAATGCAGAGTTAATTTGGGTGGCGCTACAAGATGGTCGCACTTTTGTTGCCCAACTTATTGGCAGTGATCCTTATACCGATTTAGCAGTACTTTATGTACAAAGTGATAATTTGCCAGTGGTACCAATAGATCCAAACCTTACCTCTCAAGCCGGTGATTTAGTATTAGCGATTGGTAATCCTTACAACTTAGGGCAAACCATTACTCAAGGGATTGTCAGCGCGACAGGCCGCGCCGGATTAAGCTCAAATTATGCAGACTTTATTCAAATGGATGCTGCCATTAATGATGGTAACTCTGGCGGAGCATTAGTAGATAGTGACGGTTATTTAGTTGGTATAAATTCTTTTAACTATGCATCAGCCAGACAAAATAATAAAGCTCAGGGAATATTTTTTGCTGTTCCGGCTAAGTTAGCACTGACAATTCTAAAAAAAATAGCAACAGATGGTCGTGTTGTGCGTGGTTATTTAGGTTTATCCGGTAAAGAAACTTATGTACAAACTAACGAAGATTTAATAACGCCGGTTGGAATTTTAGTTACCCAATTAGAGCCAAATGGACCGGCAGATAAAGCAGGCATTATCGCTAATGATATTATTCTGGAAATTGACGGACAGGCGATCCGCAGCCGAACCCAAACCTTGGATTTAATTGCAGAAACTAAACCGGGTACAGTGTTACCTGTCACGATTTTACGAAAAGGGGTAAGAATGCAGTTAAAAGTGACTATTTCTGAGCTGCCAAACTATACGCCGATGACAACTCAGTAAAACAAACAATTTAATTGAAAGGAAGTGGTAGCTTAATTACTCTCGACTTTGGGTAAAAACTCAAACTAAAAGCCTATAAATTTAAGGCCTTAGTTAGCTTCTTATCCAGAGTTGAAGTTGCCTATGTAGGATGATTTACCCAGCAACTCTTTTTACATTTGCACCCAGCTCAGATAACTTAACCTCAAGCTGCTCATATCCACGATCTAAATGATAAATTCGAGCTACCGTAGTTTCATCCTGCGCAAATAAACCAGCAATCACCAAACAGGCAGACGCTCTTAAATCTGTCGCCATTACTTCTGCGCCAGTTAACGCTTTAACCCCTTTAACAATAGCCGTATTGCTTTCTAGTTCAATGTTAGCGCCCATACGGTGTAGTTCTGGAACATGCATAAACCGGTTTTCAAAAATGGTTTCGTGAATGCTAGCGCTACCCTCAGCCACACAGTTCAGCACAGTAAACTGGGCCTGCATATCCGTTGGGAAAGCCGGATGCGGAGCTGTTTTAATATTAACGGCTTTTAATGTTCTACCCGTCATATCTAAAGTGATAGAATCTGCCGTGGTAGATACATTTGCACCAGCTTCTTTTAATTTAGCAATAACGGCTTCTAATAATTTTGGATCAGTATGAGTGCACCTCACTTTACCGCCGGTTACCGCTGCCGCGACTAAAAATGTGCCGGTTTCAATACGATCTGGTAAAACTGAATGCTTACAAGCATGAAGCCTTTCAACGCCATTAATCACTATTTTATCACTTCCGGCACCTTGAATATCTGCGCCCATAGCGATTAAACAGTTTGCTAAATCGACAACCTCAGGCTCACGTGCAGCATTTTCTAGAATGGTTTGCCCTTCTGCTAACACAGCAGCCATTAATAAGTTTTCAGTGCCGGTAACTGTGACTGTATCAAAGAAAATATCAGCACCTTGCAAGCGTTTACCATGTGTTGTGGCAACAATATAACCATGCTCGACTTTAACCTCTGCTCCCATTTTTTGCAGACCACTAATATGTAAATTAACCGGCCTTGCACCTATTGCGCAGCCACCGGGTAATGACACTTTTGCCTCTCCACAACGAGCAACCAAAGGACCAAGCGCTAAAATCGAAGCTCGCATAGTTCGAACTAAGTCATAAGGTGCGGTTGTTGAACTAATTGAACTGGCATCAAATACAACTGAATCTTGCTCAGCTTCATATTGAATACCCAATTCATTTAATAACTGTAAGGTGGTTTTAATATCTTTAAGCAGTGGAACATTTGAAAGTTTGACCTGCTCAGGATTTAAAATAGTAGAAAATAAAATCGGTAAAGCAGCATTTTTTGCCCCCGATATTCTAACGTCACCATTTAGCGGTACACCGCCCGTTACAACAAACTTATCCATTTTACAAGGTTACCTTTGCCGATTAAAAATTCAATTTTTTATGTAAGCGCCATTCTTTAGGAGTCATGGCTTTTATTTTTACGGCGTGAATAGAACCATCCGCAATAAATTCATTAATTGGCTGGTAAACCATTTGTTGACGTTTTACTGGGCGTAATCCATCAAAAGTATTAGAAACAATCGTAATAGTAAGATAGTAGTTATCTTCGTGACCAATCACTAACTCTTCATGTTCTATCGCGTCTGCGATCAATGGTGTAATTTTTTCAATAATTTCGTCTAAATTCATCTTAATCAATTCCCAGGAGTGACTCTACTCCGTATAAACCAGCTAATTTTTTAATATTGTCATTCGCTTGAAAGTAACGAATATTAATGCCCTTTTCTGCTAGTTTAACTTTTAGTTTAATCAAATATGCCAATCCGGCAGTATCTACTTTGCTGACATCAGCTAAACTGACATCTACATCATTTTGATCTGGGCAAGGTAACTCTGGAAAACCAGCTAGATTAGAAAAGCGAGTAAGCTCACCATCTAATTGCCAAAAATGATGATTATTTTGCTTTTCAGCTAGCTTAATCATTGTTTGACTCTGTAGCATTTAATTTTAATTTTTGATCAGCCTTATCACGTAAATCAGCAATGATTCCTTTAATACCAACACGATCAATCGCAGATCCTATCTCTTTACGTTTGGTATTTAGCATTGAAATCCCTTCGGCTTCCATGTCAAACGCGCCCCATTTATCGCTGCGATAAATTAACTTAAAAATAACGCTAATGTCTGGTCGCCCCGGCTCAACAATGCGGGTTTTAACAACGACAATTTTATCGCCGCTTAATGAGTTTGATTTTTCAACTTCAATATTTTGAGTATCACGATATTGGGTAAAAAGTTGAGCATAAACAGTCACAATATAATCTTTAAATGTATCGACAAACGCTTGTCGGTCTGCACTGTTAATTTCTCTTACGTATTTGCCCAACACTTTAAAAGCAGCATATTCGTAATCAACATAAGGCATTAGCTCTTCACGAATAATTTGCTTTAGCAATTCAGGGTTTTGCTGAACTTGTGGCCACTCTTTTTTAAATCGAGCAAACGCTTTTTGAGTAACCTTATCAAATAAAATATAAGGATCTTGCTCTGTCTGTTCTACCGAGGCGGCATGAGAGCTAAAACTAACTGTGATAGGTGCTGAGATTAAACTGAATGTAAGCAAACATGCTTTAACAATTTTTTTCATAAATTTACCTATTAATCTTCGTTATTTTGTCCAAATAAGAACTGGCCGATTAATTCTTCAAGTACCAAAGCCGATTTTGTATCTTGGATATAATCTTCATTTTTGAGGATTTCAATTTCCATGCCTTCCATTGTAAAGCCTGGCTCTAACCCCAAATATTGCTCACCTAATAAACCTGCCGTTAAAATGCTCAGCGAGCTGGTTTCTGGAAAATGATAATCTTGCGATATTTCCATTGAAACAACCGGTACTAAATTTTCCAGTTGAATACTAGATACACGGCCAACCACAACCCCGCCTACTTTTACTGGTGAGCGCACTTTTAAACCACCAATATTGTCAAATTTAGCTTTTAAAATATAAGTTTCGCCATTTGCCATTGCCCCTGTATTGGCAACTTGTAAAGCTAAAAATAATAGTGCAATTAACCCTGCACTGATAAATAAACCAACCCCTATCTCTGTTTTACGGTTGTTCATCTTATTAATCTCCAAACATTAAAGCGGTTAATACAAAATCAAGACCTAATACGGCAAGTGAGGCATGTACAACGGTTTGAGTTGTTGCCTGACTAATCCCTTCCGATGTAGGTACACAGTCATAGCCGCGGAAAATAGCTATCCAAGTCACTACAACAGCAAATACAAAACTTTTAATAAATCCATTTAAAATATCACGGTTAAAGTCTACCGATGCCTGCATCACACTCCAAAAGCTGCCATCATCAACCCCTAACCATTGCACCCCCACTAAATAACCGCCCCAAATACCAACGGCACTAAATAAAAACGCGAGTAGTGGCATGCTATAAACACCAGCCCAAAATCTTGGGGCAATTACGCGTCGTAATGGGTCAACAGCCATTAATTCCATACTCGATAATTGCTCGGTGGCTTTCATTAATCCAATTTCAGCGGTGAGCGCAGAACCAGCCCGACCAGCAAATAACAGTGCAGTCACGACAGGCCCTAACTCACGCAGAAGTGATAACGCAACCATTGGCCCCAAACTATTTTCAGCACCGTACCCAACTAAAATGGTATAACCTTGTAGTCCAATTACCATGCCGATAAATAAACCACTCACCACAATAATTGCAAATGATTGCACACCCACAACATAAAGCTGACGAACAAGTAAGGGAAAATTTTGAGCCAGTTTAGGCATAGCCCATAAAGCATTAATTAACATAATGCCGGCGCGCCCCACAGTTGCAAAAAGCTCTATTCCTTTACGGCCTATACCAGCAAAAAAATCTAAAATCATTTAAATACCTCAGACAACTGCTGTTCGATAGGTTCACCCGGAAAATGAAATGGTACAGGACCATCTGATTCACCAGCCATAAACTGATGAACTAAAGGTGAATCGTCTTTGGCTAACTGAGCTGGAGTACCATGACCTATCACTTTTTTATTTGCCATTATATAAACATAATCCGCTATGCTCAGCACTTCATTAACGTCATGCGATACGACAATTGAGGTTAAACCTAAAGCATCATTCAGTGAGCGAATTAAACGAATTAAAACACCCATTGAAATCGGGTCTTGTCCAGCAAAAGGTTCGTCATACATAATAAGCTGAGGATCAAGCGCAATTGCTCTGGCGAGTGCAGCCCGTCTTGCCATACCACCAGATAATTCACTTGGCATTAAATCTGCCGCGCCTCGTAAACCAACAGAATTAAGTTTCATCAGCACCATGCTACGAATGATATCTTCCGGTAAGTTACAATGTTCACGAATGGGAAAAGCAACATTATCAAACACTGACATTTCGCTAAATAAAGCGCCACTTTGAAATAGCATGCTCATTTTTTTTCGGGCATCATATAATGCAGCCCGACTTAATTGTGGAATATGCTCGCCATCTACAATTATCTGGCCACTGTCCGGTTTAATCTGGCCTGCAATTAAGCGCAGTAATGTGGTTTTTCCTATACCACTCGGCCCCATTACGGCAACCACTTTCCCTCTGGGAATCGACAAACTAATATCATCATATATAACTCTGTCGCCACGCGAAAAAGTCATATTTTTAACCTCTACATAGGTATTATCAGACATTGATTTTCCTTTACTCTAACCCTAACAACTTAGGTTTTGCCGCATTCTAACAAAAATAAGCAATAAAAAACGCTCTTTTCTCAATTGAATGAACTGGTTCACTAATCCTATTTTCTACTCCAATAGACAAATCAATTAGGCTAGACTGATAAAATATAAACGCGACAAGTTAATGTTTTTCAGAATTCGCAGCAAGTATTTTCTGAAATTTAGTCGAATTTCAGTATAATGCGCGCTAAACAAAATAATTGCCCTGTTATATAAGGTTTTTATGTTAGAACAATCTATCATTTTACTGGTTAGTTTAGCTTTTTTGGTCTGGAGTGCTGATAAATTTGTTTATGGTGCTGCAGCCCTTGCTCGAAATTTAGGTTTATCTCCATTAATAATTGGTTTAACTATAGTTGCAATGGGATCTTCGGCTCCCGAAATGATGGTTGCAGGTTCAGCAGCTCTGGCCGATAAAGCTGACACTGCAATTGGCAATGTAATTGGTTCAAACATAACAAATATTACCCTTGTGTTAGGTATAACCGCGCTCTTAAAACCGTTGCTAGTGGGTTCACAAACTATTCGCCGTGAACTGCCTATCATTCTTATTACCAGCTTCATTGCTGTTGCATTTCTGGCCGATTTCATATTGTCTTTTTGGGAAGGTATTAGCCTTGCCGTATTGTTCATTATCACAATAGCTTATCTTACTTATGCATCTCTCCATAAGCCTGCTAACGAAGTAGATACGCTTGAAAATGATTTAAGCGAGGATGTACCTGAAGGTGTTTCCGTAACTAAAGCTGCATTTTGGTTAATTGTAGGATTAGCATTACTATTGATAAGTTCAAACTATTTAGTAGATTCTGCAGTAAATATTGCAAAACACTTTGGTATCAGTGATTTAGTTATAGGTTTAACTATTATTGCCGTTGGTACTTCACTACCTGAATTAGCGGCATCAGTTGCAGGGGTTTTAAAAGGCGAAGATGATTTAGCTTTAGGTAATATTGTTGGTTCAAATATTTTTAACGCACTGGCTGTTTTGGCTATTCCTGGTATTTTAGCGCCGGGCGCAATTGACCCGCTTGCATTAACCAGAGATGGCTACATTATGATAGCTGTCACCATTTTATTAATTTTAATGGCAATCGGAATAAAAGGTCCAAGAAGTATTAACCGAGTAGAAGGTGGTATTTTACTAGCCTGCTTTATTGCCTACCAATATATATTATTTTCGGGAAGTTAAACTGTGCAAAATGATTCTCAGGCTCAGTCATTAATTAATAGTGCGAAACAAGTAATTGATATTGAATTAGAAGCTATCAAGACACTTTATCAATCTCTTGATCAAAACTTTACTCAAGCCTGTGAGTTGTTATTAAATTGCCGTGGTAAAACAGTGGTGACCGGAATCGGTAAATCAGGCCATGTTGCTCGAAAAATTGCAGCGACTTTAGCCAGCACAGGCTCACCTGCTTTTTTTGTGCATCCAGCAGAAGCCTGCCACGGTGATTTAGGGATGATCAGTAAACAAGATGTTGTGATTGCCCTCTCCAACTCAGGTGAAAGCTCTGAATTTATGACTATAGTGCCTGTAATTAAAAGAATTGGCGCAAAAATGATCGCTTTAACCAGCAATCCTAAATCTAGTTTAGCTGAGTTATCGGATATCCATATTTTAGTTAAGGCAGATAAAGAAGCCTGCCCTCTAGGCTTAGCCCCAACTGCCAGTACAACCGCAGCAACTGTTATGGGCGATGCATTAGCAATTGCACTGCTCGAAGCTCGGGAATTTTCGGCTGATGACTTTGCTTTTTCACATCCATTAGGCAACCTAGGTCGCAAATTATTACTCAAAGTAAAAGATTTAATGCACGCAGGTGAGTTTTTGCCTGTCGTTAGTGAGAATACTCCAATTGCCGAGGCTCTGATTGAAATTTCCCAAAAAAGTTTAGGGTTTGTTGCAATTGTAAATCAACAAAACACCTTAACCGGCATTTTTACCGACGGTGATTTACGCCGGACACTAGATAAAAAAATTAATATTCATATCACCCCGATATATCAGGTAATGACTACGGGTAGTGTAACGATTCAACCAGATATGCTTGCTGCAGAGGCGTTAAAGTTAATGGAAGATAAAAAAGTAAATGGATTTGTAGTCATTAATGAGCTTGCCCAGCCAGTTGGTGCAATTAATATCCATGATTTATTAAAAGCGAAAGTTATTTAATGAGCAATCAAACCAATACGATATACGGTGCCATCAGTAATCAAACCGCTCAACTTTTTTTACAAACCAAACTACTTATTTGCGATATTGATGGGGTATTTTCAGACGGCCGTATTTACCTAGGCAATAATGGTGAAGAGTTAAAAGCTTTCCACACCCGTGACGGTTTTGGGATTAAAGCAATCATCAATGCCGGTATTCAAGTGGCTGTTATCACTGGGCGTAAATCTCAAATTGTTGAAAACCGAATGACCTCGTTAGGCATTCAACATATTTATCAGGGACAAGAAGATAAAACCAAAGCTTTTAAACAGTTATGCCAACAGTTGAACTTAACTGCGCAGCAAGTTGCCTATATAGGTGATGATGTTCCAGATTTAACTGTGATGAAACAAATTGGATTGGCAATTGCGGTTGCAGATGCCCACCCTCTTATATTAAATTTGGCCGATTATACCACTCGAAATAAAGGTGGATTTGGAGCTGTTAGAGAAGCTTGTGATATATTTTTACAAACTCGCGGTATATTAGAACAAGCCCAAGGTATGAGCGTATGAAACAGCTTTTGTTATCTGTTTTAGTTATTATTGCAGTTAGTCAATATTTTTGGCACGAATGGACTAATGAGCCTCAATCACAGGAAAAAGTAGATCAAGTTGCTCTACCAGATTATCAAATTAAGCAACTAATCCAAATTTCATATAATCAAGACGGGCATAGGCAAACTAAACTAAAAGCTGAAAATTTAGAATATTATCAAGAGCTGGAATTTACTTATTTTCAGCATCCTGAATATGTTTTATATTCAGATAAACAAGAATCAAGTTGGATATTAACTGCAAACGAAAGCGGTATTTATGATAATCGTCACTTAGAGTTAGAAGGCAATGTATTAATAAAATCAACAGAACCAACTGACTGGCTTAATGAAATTAAAGTGTCTAGGCTTAACATGGACTTAACCGAACATACTATTAATAGTAAAGCTCAAGTACAAGCTCATGGAAATAAACTTGAGGTTGTAGGTAAAGGGTTGCAGGGCAATCTTAAGACAAAAGAATTTGAATTAACACAACATGTTCAGGCTACTTACCTTGTTAAATAAAAAACTTATATTTGGCTTATTAGCCATTCAAATAAACGCATGGGCTCTTGAATCTGATTTTAAAGAGAATATAGTGATTGATGCGCAAAATCAGCAATTAGATATCAATACGAATACTTTAACTTTTAGTGGAAAAGTTGAAGTATCCCAAGGGTCACTACTTATGACCTCCGATAAATTACAGGTAATTAAAGGGGCTAATCCACAACAAGACCAAGATGTACTTATTGCCAGTGGAACTCCTGCTCATTATCAACAAGAGCTAGAAAATGGCGCACACCTGACCGCGAGCGCAAATCAAATACACTATCGAGTAGCAGACCGGATACTCACTTTGACCGGTAATGCACAAATCTCACAACAAGGCAGTCAGGTTAGTGGTGATAAAATAGAATATAACCTAAATTTACAAAAGTTAGTTGCTTCTTCAGAGCAAACTAGTGGTAACAGAGTTCGAACTGTTTTAACCCCAAAAAGTGATAACTAATGGCACAGTTAATTGCAAAAGATCTTGCAAAATCCTATAAAAAAAGACAAGTTGTAAAAAATGTTTCTTTATCGGTTGAATCCGGCAGCATAGTAGGCTTGCTAGGGCCAAACGGAGCTGGTAAAACGACCACTTTTTATATGATAGTAGGGCTAGTTGAAAACGATTTAGGCTCTATTCATATTGATGATACCGATATGACATTTTATCCTATGCATGAAAGAGCACGTGCGGGGGTTGGATATTTACCTCAGGAATCATCAATTTTTAAGAAATTAACAGTCAGCCAAAATATCTTTTCTATTTTAGAAATGCGAAAAGATATAACGCAAAAGCAAAAAAAAGCTAAACTAGAAGAGTTACTAGAAGAGTTTCATATTACTCATATCAGAGACAGTCAAGGTATGGCTTTATCGGGAGGTGAGCGTCGTCGAGTCGAAATAGCTAGAGCTTTGGCAGCCGATCCTCAATTTATTTTATTAGATGAGCCTTTTGCCGGAGTTGACCCAATTTCGGTGATTGATATAAAACGTATAATCACCCACCTAAAAGATAGAGGATTAGGGGTTTTAATTACCGACCATAATGTAAGAGAAACTTTGGATGTATGCGAAAAAGCATATATAGTCAGTCAGGGGCGACTAATTGCATCGGGCAGCCCAGAAGAAGTATTAAGCAACAAGCAAGTCCGAGACGTATATTTAGGCGAGCAGTTTAAATTATAATGAAGCAATCAATTCAGCTAAAATTTGGTCAACATCTAACCATGACCCCACAATTGCAACAAGCTATTCGTTTGTTGCAATTATCATCATTGGATTTACAACAAGAAATACAGGAAGCCCTAGATAGCAATCCTCTATTAGAGGCTGACGAGCATCAAGATGATTTTGAATCTCTGGAAGATTTCCATCAAAATAAAAAACAAAAAGAAGAGCAGCAAACAAACGAGCATGACTCTCAAGAAGAGTATGCTATTCCAGACAGCCATGATGAAATCACAAACCAAGAGATTCCCGAACAATTACCGACAGATAGTACCTGGGATGATCACTTTACTCAGGGCAGCTCCTCTGGTAGCAGTAATAGCTACTCAGCCGATGACGATACGGTTTATCAAGGCGAAACTATAGAATCAATTAGAGATCACCTGCTTTGGCAAATGGACCTTACACCTTTCTCTCCAACCGACAGGGCTATAGCAATTGCAATCATTGATGCTGTTGATGATTCTGGTTATCTAACAGTAACAGCTCAGGATATTTTAGACAGCCAAGGAAATGAAGAGATTGAATTGGATGAAATTGAAGCAGTCCTAAAACGCATCCAAGTATTTGACCCTATTGGAGTTGCTGCTAGAAGTACACAAGAATGCCTATTAATTCAACTCAATCAGTTTGCACCAGAGACGCCTTGGTTAAATGAAGCTAAACTAGTAATTAGAAATTATATTGAACTCTTAGGTAATCGGGACTATCGAACTTTATTAAGAAAAGCAAAATTAAAAGAAGATGAATTAAGAGAAATAATGAAACTGATTCAATCACTCAACCCTAGACCGGGTAATAGTGTGGTTGCAGAAGAAGCACAATATATAGTACCGGACGTCTCAGTTAAAAAAGTAAATAGTCAATGGATAGTTGAGCTAAATCCAGAAAGTGTGCCTAAACTTAGATTAAATGCTGAATATGCTGCCATGTCTAAAACGGCTCGAAATACAGCAGATAGCCAATTTATTCGGTCACATATGCAAGAGGCAAAATGGTTTATAAAAAGCTTGGAAAGTCGTAATGATACGCTATTAAAAGTAGCCCGTTGTATTGTTAAGCAGCAGCAAGATTTTTTTGAGTATGGTGAAGAAGCAATGAAACCAATGGTACTCAACGATGTAGCAGAAGAAGTAGAGATGCATGAATCAACTATCTCTCGTGTAACCACGCAGAAATATATGCATACACCAGCTGGTATTTTTGAACTTAAATATTTCTTCTCTAGCCATGTCAGCACTGAAAATGGAGGAGAATGTTCTTCAACTGCAATCAGAGCTTTGATTAAAAAACTTGTTTCTGCTGAGAACCCAGCAAAGCCTTTAAGTGATAGCAAGATAGCAGAATTATTAGCGGATCAAGGTATTAAAGTTGCACGTCGAACGATAGCAAAATACCGTGAATCGTTATCAATTCCGCCATCTAATCAACGTAAGAGCCTTATATAGGCGATAAACCAAAAGGAAAAGTCTATGCAAATTAACCTAACTGGTCATCATGTCGATATTACAAGTTCATTACGCGAATATGTCGATACTAAGTTTGCCAAACTAGAACGCCATTTTGATCATATCAACAATGTGCATGTCATCCTAAATGTTGAGAAGCTAAACCAAACAGCTGAAGCAACGCTCCACTTAACTGGCGGAGAAGTTTTTGCCAACGCAGAGCATACAGATATGTATGCGGCAATTGACTCGTTAATTGATAAACTAGATCGCCAAGTCATTAAACATAAAGAGAAAATGAAACGTCATTAATGGATATTCAATCTTTTCTAAGCTTGGACTGCACCGCTTGTGCAGTCCCAGTTACAAGTAAAAAACGCCTTTTAGAGCTCATTAGTCAAATAGCGGCACAAAAGTTAACAGATTTAACTGAACAAGATATTCTAGAAGCTTTAATGCATAGGGAAAGACTAGGTAGTACAGGTATAGGTAATGGAATAGCTTTGCCCCACGGCCGCTTATCTAACTCAACACAAACAGTTGCTGTATTAATTACAGCAGAAAATGCAATTAACTTTGATGCTATTGATAATCAACCTGTTAATGTTTTTTTTGCACTATTGGTTCCCGAAGCCGAATGTAAAGCGCATTTAAAATCATTAGCTGCAGTTGCAGAAAAATTATCTGATAAAACTATTTTAAAACGAATCAGAACAGCGCAAACTAATCAGGAACTCTACCAAATAATCACGGAATAAATTAATGCAACAGCTCGTCATTTTATCTGGACGCTCTGGTTCAGGAAAATCTACCGCGCTTGACCAACTCGAGGATGCCGGTTTTTATTGTATTGATAATATACCTATTCAACTTTTACCTTTTTTGCCTGAGGCTTTAAAAGGTAAATATAGCCATGTTGCACTTAATTTGGATATTCGCAATATCTCTGACTGGCAGCAAGATCTAGCTCAGATTATTGATCAATTAAAAGCATCGAGTGATATCATTGTGGTTTACATGGATGCTAATGATAGAACCTTATTAAAAAGGTACTCTGAAACCCGCAGAATGCATCCATTATCGATTACTACTGCGAGTTTAAGTTTGGATGAAGCAATCAAAGAAGAAGGCGAATTATTAAGCCCAATTCGTGAAATCAGTGATTTATTTATAGATACTAGCGAACTTAGCATTCACGACTTAAACAAAATTATTATTAATAAAGTTTTAAATAAAAAAGCAGGTAAATTAAAACTGGTATTTCAGTCGTTTGGATTTAAATATGGTCTACCGACTGACGCCGATTATGTATTTGATGCCCGCTTTCTGCCTAACCCCCATTGGGATGAATCACTCAGACCAATGACAGGTTTAGACAAACCGGTTCAAGCTTTTTTAAAAAGCCATGAAGAAGTTCAGGAGTTTATTCGTAAAATTGCGGATTGTATTGAGTCTTGGTTACCTATGCTTGAGCAAAATAACCGTAGTTATGTAACAGTGGCAATAGGTTGTACTGGCGGTAAACACAGATCCGTTTATATTGCTGAAGAGTTAGGCTGGTATTTTGCAGCTTCACAATCCGATGTGTCTATTGTTCACCGCGAACAATCCAAGCATTAACAGATACCAAACATGAACCAAGTCAGTAAAACTTTATTTATCAAAAATAAGCTGGGGTTACACGCCCGAGCCGCCACTCAGCTTGTACAACTAGCCCAATCTTATACAAGTGAAATTATGATCGTTTGCGGCGGCAAAACCGCCAATGCAAACAGCGTAATGGGGTTATTGTTATTGTCCGGCGCAACTGGCACAGAAATAGAAGTAAAGTGTCAGGGAGAAGATGCCCAAGCCGCATTAGAAGCTGTAGAAGCATTAATCAACGCCCGCTTTCATGAAGGCGAATAAGGTAAACAAAAATAGATAGATTTCACGATAAGTCATTCTGTCGTAGCCATTTTTTTTTACTTTAGGTAAACTAACTTCCACCTGCCTATAATCACCTTTGATACGGAGATTAAATAATAAATGCCTGAAGCTTACGAACAAAGCTTGTCTAATCAAACATTACTTGAGTTAACCGCTGCGTTAAACCGGGGTATGTTTGTGCACGTTCGTAATGCCCTCCATAACATGCCTGCGGTTGATGTTGCATTTATTTTAGAGTCTACTCCGGTCAAAACCCGCTTTGCATTCTGGCAATTAATTGATTCTGAATTTCATGGTGAAATACTCGAAGAACTAAGCGAAGATGTACGGACCAGTATCGTTCGCCAAATGATGCCAGAAGCGGTTGCCGAAGCAACCGAAGGCATGGATACAGACGATTTAGCTCAAGTTTTACGGAGTTTACCGGATGAGCTTTATCAGGAAGTATTAAATTCACTAGATCATCAGGACAGACACAGAGCAGAAGCTGCCTTAGCCTACGAAGAATTTACCGCTGGCTCTGTGATGAATACAGATACAGTTACAATTCGTCCAGATGTAACGGTTGAAGTGGTTTTACGTTATTTACGTATGCGTGCAGAACTACCTAAGAATACCGACAGCCTTTATGTTGTTGATGAAAGTGACGTTTTAATTGGGGAAATCAGTTTAAGTAAATTAGTCACTTCTCAGCCGGACTTATTAATTGCCCAGTTAATGAATACCGAAGTCAATCCAATTCCGGCAACCATGTCAGAGTCTGAAGCGGCTCAACAATTTGAGCGTTATAACTGGGTGTCTGCCGCTGTTGTTAATGAGCAAAATCACCTACTTGGCCGAATCACAATTGATGATATGGTTGATATTATCCGTGAAGATGCCGAACACTCTATGATGAGTATGGCAGGTTTAGACGATGAAGAAGACACCTTTGCCCCTGTTGTTCAAAGTACCAAAAAACGCTCAATCTGGTTAGGTGTAAACCTGTTAACTGCTTTACTTGCCGCTATGGTATCTGACTTATTTGAAGATATTTTAAGCCAGCTAGCGGTATTAGCTATTTTAAACACGATAGTACCAAGCATGGGTGGTGTTGCAGGGAACCAAACTTTAACTTTGGTCATTCGTGCAATGGCACTTGGTCATGTTTTGCCAACCAATACCCGAAGTTTATTAATTAAAGAATTAACTATAGGTTTATTAAACGGGGTAATTTGGGCTGTTTTAATTGCAGGTATTGTTGGGATCTGGAAGCAGGATCTCACCTTAGCTGGCATCATTGCCTTTGCGATGTTAATGAATATGCTTGCTGCCGGTTTATCCGGGGTTACTATTCCGCTCGTCCTTAAAAAATTAAGGATTGATCCGGCTTTAGCGGGTAGTGTTATTTTAACTACGGTAACAGATATTATCGGTATTTTTGCGTTTTTAGGCAGCGCCTCTTTGCTGCTCAGCTAAGTATTTATAGAGAAAAACTCTTTAGACCTAAACAGGCTCTTTCTACAGGGAAATCCTTTTTACTTAACTGAATTTAATAAAGATTCACCTATAAACTTAACTAAAATTAAAGCTAAGTAATAATAGCTATGCAGGGATGGAAATAATTAATGAGTATTTTACGATATCGCCCAGAAATAGATGGGCTTAGGGCTATAGCGGTTACTGTCGTTGTGTTATTTCATGCAGGCCTTCAGCTATTTAATGGGGGGTTTGTCGGTGTTGATGTTTTTTTTGTCATCAGTGGTTACTTAATTACTTCGATTATTCTTAAAGAATCTGCTCAGGAAAAATTTAGTCTAAAGCTTTTTTGGCTCAAACGAATAAGACGAATCTGGCCAGCGCTTTATTGTGTTTTATTTGTATCGACTCTGTTGTTTGCATTTATCTATCCAATTAATCTCTACCACAACTTTATTCAATCCGCTTTCACCACTCAAGTTTTTGCCTCGAATATCTATTTTTGGAGTCAAGGAGGGTATTTTGGTTCTGCCCATGAGTTAAAACCACTGTTACATACGTGGAGTTTATCAATCGAAGAACAATTCTATATATTTTTTCCTCTATTATTGATTGGACTAAAACGATGGCTGGCCCAGTATACCCTATATGTAATAGGAACAATGACCATCATATCATTGATTTTATGTATTTTTTATACTAATTATGACTCAAACGCTGCGTTTTACTGGATACCTTTTCGTGCATGGGAGTTAGGAATTGGGGCTTGCGCTGCTATTTATGGAAAAAATATTAGCAAACCAAATATAGCTTCAATAACGAGCATACTAGGCTTAGCTCTAATTATAATCAGTGTATTTACATTTGATCACTTAACACCTTTCCCTTCCTATAGCGCATTATTGCCAACTACAGGCGCTTTATTAATTTTATTATCTAACTCACCAACAATTTTAGTCAACAAGATACTTTCAAGTAGTCCATTTACATTTATAGGTAAGATATCTTATTCAGTATACCTATGGCATTGGCCCATTGTTGTTTTAGCATTTTGGTTTTTTCCAGAAGGTCATTCCGCCCATGTAATAATTAGTATCGTACTACTGAGTTACTTATTGGGTTATCTAAGTTACCGATTTATAGAAACTCCTTTTAGAAATCACCATAAATTCCCCAATTCAGCTCTACTTAAAACATACGGCGTAGCAACATTGATTTTAATCGCTCTTTTAACTACGTTTCATTTTAATTCAAATGCTATTTTGGTCGATCCCGATAAACAAATCATTACACAATATTATAAAGCCCTAAAACCACCTATTAACCGAAAACAATGTACGGACGTGTACCGAAAGGGTCAAGATGAACTCTGTCAACTACGTAGTACATATAAAACACACTCAGACATTGATGTTTTTGTATGGGGTGATAGCCATGCTGATGTGTTAATGCCCGCATTTGAGCGATTAGTAGAGCAATCAGATATCAATATAGAGTACTCAACAACGCTTGGTTGCCAACCTATTATTAACATGAAAAGGGTTGATGTGAGTCATGTATGCAAAGATGTAAATGCGAGAGTATTAAGCCATATTCTAGATAATAATTATAAAACTGTGATTTTAGTCGGTTCGTTTGTACATAACATTGAAAAAGGTAATTTACGAGATATTAATGCCAAGCATAATGCGAGCTATGAAGATAGATTAGCTGAGTTTGCTAAAAACTTTCGTGCAACAGTGAAACAAATGCAGGATAAAAACATAAAAGTAATTGTATTTACCGAACCACCAAGGTTTTCCTATAATCCTTTATTTGAAACTTTACGGTCACAAACCCTTAATGTTTCAGGATATTTTCCAAAGCTTACAAAAGAACAGCATTATAAAAGAATTTCAGATGTTTATACGATAATAGACCAATCAGGTATATCTCGAAGGCTTGACTATACTAATTACTTTTGTCCAGAGTCAGAATGCAAGTATCAAGATCCTAATGGAGAGTTTCTAACATCTGATGGGAGTCATTTAAGTTATTACGGAGCGTTACAACTAAGCACTTATCTTATTAGCGATTTATCTAAAAGTTAGAAAAGAGAATTAACTCTCATTTTATGTCCTGAATAAAAATTACATATAGAAAATTTCATGGCTATAAATAGCGTACTTTTATTAATTAATAATGAAATTTTCTAATTTAGCTGTTGTCTATTAAGGCTTCTACCCAATAAACAACTAAAAGTCAGACAACAGCAGTAAGGTAAAAGTAGTTCTTTAGCTCAGTTTATAGAAAGACAGATTAGGTTAACTATAAATTTTGAATGTATAAAATAACAGCCAAAAACTAAAGCCATACCACAAAAGCTTCTTTGGGCATTGTTTAATAGCTAATGCCAAACTCTGCAGGAATAAAGTATAACTTCAATCAGACAATCCAATTTATGACGTTGAATATAGTGGCCAGCTTCAAGCACTTACTCTACATGGGTAACGCTGACACTTCCATTTTTAACGCAAAGCTCCATCATTTCATCACGGGCAAAATCCCTCGTTATCTCAACTAGATTATCCTCGCTATCAGGTGTTAAGTTTGCATTAAATGGTACCTCTTTGCAGTCTGGTGCTTGAATAACATATTGAACTTTATTGTCATTATCAATGCTACTTTCTGCTGAGTTCTCCCCTACGAAACAAGCTGTTAACCAAAATGGGATAGCAATTGCGATCAGAAGTTTACATTTTATTGCTTTCATAGATTTACTCATTTCAATATTTATTAACATTTATTTTACCAAAAATATTTTTATTTGTAAGTAAGCCAAATTTGTCGAGATATATTCTTAGTTAACAGTTGTCACTATGAATATGGATAATGATAACCCACCATAAATCTTAAAGTATATTGTAACCTTATCAGCGAAGTTATTAGTTATAACTATTTAATTTTTGGTAATAGCCGTGTAGTAGTATTTATAACACCTATCTGTACAGGCATACTATAAATAACGTTGACTTAATATTAAATGATTAAAGATAAAAGGGGGAACATCGGCAGACGATAACCAATTGAACATATTTTAAATGATTAAAATGTCGATTAACCACAAAGTCATTTATTTGAATGATTACTCATATTCTTTACTGCTAATAAAAGCTTTTGCGGTTGAAATGGTTTTACTAAGAAACCCTTCGCACCCAGAGACATCGCTTTTTTCACATTACCTATTGTAGAATGGGCTGTAATTATTGTAACTTTTGCTTCAATATCTTCAGCTAAAATCTCTTCAAATACATCCAATCCACTTTCATCACCGAGCTCTATATCCAAAAATGTAAAGTGGGGTTGCTCCTGTTGATACTTTGCCAATGCATCTTTAGCATTGCTTGCCTCAATGAAGTGATTAAACCCCAACTCTATTAACATTTTTCTTAAAAAGTCTCGCATAACTCTGGAATCATCGACGATCAAAACTCGATGTGGACGCACAGTTGTATTTTTCAGCTTAGTATTCATAGAAAACTTTAGCTGAACATAGCTCAGCTAATCCATGTTTAAAATATTTCAAGTAGTAGAGAGGTAACTTTCGAAAATAGGTACTTAGGATAATTTTATATAATTAAAAAATTTATACATAAAATATGCACTTTGATTAGTTACCAGCAATTTGCATTTCTTCAACTAATACCGAGCCACACTGAATACTGCCTTTAGGATCAATATCATCGCCAATAGCCACAATATTTTTAAGCATATCCGTTAATTTAGCCGCAATGGTAATTTCACTAACCGGATACTGAATTTCACCGTTTTCAACCCAAAAACCAGCAGCACCACGAGAATAATCACCTGTTACAATATTAACCCCCTGCCCCATCATTTCAGTAACCAATAATCCTGTGCCCAGCTTTTTCAGCATAGCATCAAAATCACCGCCACCTGCGCCAACTAACCAATTATGAATACCACCAGCATGACCTGTTGAAGCAAGCCCCATTTTACGCGCCGCATAAGAGGTTAATAACCAAGTATTCAAAACGCCGTTTTCAACTATTTTACGTTGCTGAGTTGCCACCCCTTCAGAGTCAAACGCACGGCTAGAGAGCCCTTGTTTAATAAAAGGATCTTCTTCAATTGTTAGCCATTTAGGAAAAACTTGCGTATTTAACGCATCCAATAAAAACGATGCTTTACGGTATAAATTACCACCGCTAATCCCAGCAATAAAATGACCAAACAAACTACTGGCAATTTCGCTGTTAAACAAAACCGGGACTTTACAGGTTTTAGCTTTTCTTGGGTTTAATCGCGATAACACTTCGTTTGCCGCTTTTTGACCAACCCACTGTGCGCTTTCTAAATGACCAAAAACACGAGAGACGGTATAAGCATAATCACGCTGCATATCATCACCATCGCGCGCAATTAACGCACAACTTAAACTATGGCGTGAACTTGGGTAAGCCGCAATTAACCCTGTGCTATTACCATATACTTTAAATCCCTGATGCGAAGAAAAAGATGCACCATCACTATTTTCAATCCGGCTATCTTGCTCCAATCCAGCTTTTTCACAAGCTAAGGCGATTTCAATTGCTTTATCAGAATTAATATTAGATGGATGGTATAAATCTAAATCCGGTATATCTTTTACCATTAAACTTGGATCAGCGATTCCAGTAAATGGATCTTCCGAAGTATATTTAGCAATATTACAGGCCGCTTCAACTGTCTTTTTTAATGCCTCTGGTGATAAATCTGAAGTAGATGCGCTGCCTTTGCGTTTACCAAACCACACCGCAATGCCTAATGCACCACCATAATCAAACTCAACTGTTTCAACTTCTTGTAAACGACAACCAACAGATAATCCCTGCTGTTTCGACATAGACACTTCAGCGTCACTTGCGCCTAATTTTTTTGCTAACGCCAATGCATCTTCAACTGCCTGACGTACCTGATTCATTTCTTCAAGCATACTGATAAGCCATTTATTAAATCTTGTGTTAATGTGCATTAGTGTATCATAACCGCCTGAATTTTCAGTAGTGTTCGATAACAAAGACAAACTGCTATAGTTAATGATAAAATAGCGCTATTCGCAGCGAGCATGAACAGATACAAATGACTAACGACTGGCAAGACAACCCAAATCACGAAGATGAAGAAATTATCTACGTGAGTAAATCAGAGCTAAAACGAGATGCTCAGGATTTACAAAAACTGGCAGATAAAATGTTGAGTTTATCACCAGCAAACCTAAAAAAATTACCTTTAAATCAGGATTTAACAGAAGCGGTAAAAGTTGCTGAAAAAATCCGAGATAAAAAAGGCGCTTATAATCGTCAACTGGCTTACATAGCTAAACTATTACGTTTTGGTGATCCTGAGCCAATTAAAATCGCAATAGCTAAAATTGAAAACCAGCATTTATTAGCTAACCAGCATTTTCATCAGTTAGAAGATATGCGAGATCAGGTTATTACCCAGGGCGATAGTAAAATTAATCAGTTAGTTGAAGAATTTCCGCTATTAGAGCGCGCTAAACTACGCCAGTTAGCCAGACAAGCGAAAAAAGAAGCTGAGCAAAACAAACCACCAAAATCAGCCCGCCAGCTATATCAATATTTAAAAGATAATATTCCGCACAAGCTTTAAGCCGGTTTAAGCTCACGCCAAACTGACAAATTCAATCTGGCGTGAGGTGTTACCGCTAAACTAAAACCGGTTTAGCGGGAGACTTTAACTTTATTATTCCGATCCCGACTATTACAGACCAACTCGTCACTGGCTTGAATGCTGTTTAATTTACTCACCCTGTCGTATAGCACAACATTTACGCTCATCGCTAAATTTAAGCAACCATACGTTGGGATATAAACCACATAATCGGCTTGATCAATAACAGCTTGTTCAATTGTGCCATCTTCCGGGCCAAAGATATAACAAGCGTTTTCCGGATGCTGAAAATCAGGTAATGCGATTGCGCCCTCTACTAAATCGACACAAATAATTTTGGCATTTTCAGGTGCAGCTTCAACCAGACAATCAACTCCAGTTAACGGAATATGGCGAAGCTGGTTTTTAGTATCGGTTTGGTATTTAGCGGCTCTTTCGTACCTTTGTCCGGTATAGTTAACGGCGTTGGCAGCAAAACAACCGGCGGCTCGCATAACAGCACCAACATTTGTTGGACTTTTAGGGTTGGTTAACCCTATAGTGACGCTGGGTTTTATCATAACTTAGTTGTAATCTGACTTTAAAAACCAAATTATCGCACTAACAGCCCCTAAAAACGAATAAAAAGCCAGCTAGGGTTTATAAAGGATATAAAAATGAATAAATTTAAGTCTTTAACCAGCATTTTAAGCGCCTTAATTTTAACCAGCCAATTATCTGCTTGTGCCAATAATCTAAATAACTCAACCAATGCTGATTGGATTGAGTTATTTAATGGTAAAAATTTAGATAACTGGACTGTGAAAATTAATCACCATAAAACCGGTGAAAACTATGCTGATACATTTAGGGTAGAGGACAAAACTCTAGCTGTTCGTTACGATCAATATACAGATTTTAATCAACGCTTTGGGCATATTTTTTATAACCAGCCATTTGATAATTTTCATTTAAAATTTGATTATAAGTTTAGCGGTGAGTTTTTAAAAAGCGCGCCAAGCTATGCTAAACGTAATAGTGGAGTGATGTTTTATAGCCAGTCGCCAGACTCTATCCAGCAACAACAAAACTGGCCAATTTCAGTTGAAATGCAATTATTGGCAGAACTGACTCCCGGCCAAGCCAGACCAACCGGAAATATGTGTTCACCGGGAACCGATATTATATATCAGGATAAAATTTATCCTGGACATTGTTTAAATTCCAACTCAAAAACTTATCCGATGGATCAATGGGTAAGCGCTGAACTAATTGTTAATCACGGTAAAATTACGCAAATCATTAACGGGGAAATCGTACTGGAATATGCCAGCCCATTTGCGACCAAAGATGATTTGATTCAGGGTGAAGATCCCGCCATTTGGCAACAAATGACGGTATTAACATCCGGTTATATTGGTTTTCAGAGTGAAGGCCAGCCGGTCGAATTTAAAAATATAAAAATTAAAGCGTTATAGAGCTAAATCAATAAAATAAAAGCCGGCATTTTCAGTCGGCTTTATTATACGTTTTTACAATTAATGCAGTTTTAATAAAGGTCTGAGCCTGCGGTTAATTCTGCCAACCAGCATTAATAGCAACATTTTTAAATATCCATGCAACGCGGCTTGGTGTAAACGATATAAAGAAATATATAAATGCCGGGCAATAGAACCTTCAACAAATACTTTTTTATTGGTCACGCTGGATAAAAACCCAACAGAGGTATAATCAGCAAACGAAACCAATGAGCCTTTATCTTTATAAACAAACTCAACCAGTGGTTTTTCAGCAATTAAATTTTGAATATTCTGACTGACTGTTTTTGCCATTTGGTGCGCCGATTGTGCTCTTGGCGGCACAAAGCTGCCATCTTTTTGTTTAAAACTCGCACAATCACCCAAAGCAAAAATATGTTCATCTTCATCCGATTGCATATAAGGGTTAACAACAATCTGATTAATTTTATTGGTATTTAATCCGCCAATATTTTTAAGTACATCTGCCCCTTTAACCCCTGCACACCAAACGGTAATATTCGCATCCAACTTTTGATCATCATTAATCAATACTCCGTCAGCCATTACCTGTTTAACCATAGTTTTGGTTTTAAGCTCAACCCCTAACTGAGTTAAAATTTTACTCGCAGAATCAGAAATTCGCTCAGGTAATGCGCCCAAAATACGGTCAGATGCTTCAATAATAGTGACTTGGATAGAGTGACGATTTACGTTTTTAAACCCATATACTTTTAATAAATCAGTGACTTTATAAAGCTCAGCCGATAATTCAACTCCGGTTGCACCCGCGCCTACAATAGCAATTTTAAGCGGATCATTGCCATCGGAGACTTTTATTTTTAAAAACTCATTAAGAATTTTTTGGTGGAATTTTTCTGCCTGACTGGTCGTATCTAAAGTTAAACAATGCTCTTTAACGCCCGGAGTGCCAAAATCATTAGTAATAGAGCCAATCGCCAATACCAAATAATCGTAATGAATTTCTCGCTCGGGTACAATCTCTTCACCGGTTTTGCTAAAAATGGCTTCAAGCTGAACAGTTTGGCTTTCTCTATCTAAACCTTTTAATTCACCTAGCTGAAACTCAAAATGATTGTTAGCAGCATGGGCTCGAAAATCGACACCATCCATATCCACATCTAAAGAGCCAGTTGCCACTTCATGATACAAAGGTTTCCAAATATGAAACGGGTATTTATCTAACAATAAAACATCAACCGATGCGTTATTTTTGTATTTATTACCAAGCTGAGTTGCCAGCTCTAAACCACCAGCGCCACCACCCACAATAACAATTTGTTTAGCCATGATAATCCTCAAATTTTAAAGTTTTATACCTAAACAATCTAAACAAATAAAACGCTTAGATATAAAGAAAAATAACCTGTGCAAGCTATCTTGCATCAACTCAGAACTAACTGCAATTAACGCTTGCATATAAATTAAATAAAGCCTGAATCGTCATAAAAGTTTTAAACCTGAATAAAAAACCTTTATCATTATCAACAAATTAGATACAAATTTAAGGTTAAAAAATGGCAGAGTTAAAAATTACAGATATCGAACTAGGCGATGGTAAAACAGCAGTAAAAGGGGCGCTTATTACCACTCATTACCGCGGCTGTTTAGCTGATGGCACTCAATTTGATTCATCGTACGATAAAGGTCAGGCTTTCCAATGTGTTATTGGCACAGGCCGGGTTATTAAAGGCTGGGATCAAGGCATTATCGGGATGAAAGTAGGCGGCAAACGTAAACTCGAAGTACCGGCAGAATTAGCTTATGGCGAACGCCAAATTGGCGATAAAATTCCGCCTAATTCAGATTTAAGTTTTGAAATAGAGTTATTAGAAGTATTAACCAGAGACGATTAACTCAAACGAGTTAAGAAATTAAAAGTCCGGGGCTTTCCCGGACTTTTAAACTAAAACAAAAGCTTAAAAATGGTTATTTAACCTCAACTCTGGAAAAGAAGTTAGTTAAAGCTTTAAATTGACTGGCCGTTAGTTTAATTTCGTTTTCTAGTGGTTATTTAACTTCTTCACCGGCAGCCTGTTTATCAGCATGATAACTTGAGCGCACCATAGGACCACTGGCGGCGTGGCTAAAGCCTAAACCATCAGCAATTTTACCTAATTCATCAAATTCACTTGGGTGAACATAGCGCTTAACCGGTAAATGGTGTTTTGACGGTTGTAAGTATTGCCCAAGCGTGAGCATATCCACATTATGTTCACGCAGGTCTTTTAATACTTCAATAATTTCTTCGTTAGTCTCGCCCATGCCCATCATTAAACCTGATTTAGTCGGCACATCTGGGTTAGCTTCTTTAAACTTACGTAATAACTCTAACGACCATTTATAATTAGCACCTGGGCGCGCCATTTTATATAAACGAGGTGCAGTTTCTAAATTATGATTAAATACATCTGGTGGGCTGGTATTTAATATTTCCAGCGCAACATCCATTCGGCCACGAAAGTCCGGTACTAAAACTTCAATTTTAATCTCTGGGCTGTATTTACGGATCGCATCAATACAATCAACAAAATGCTGTGCGCCACCATCCCGTAAATCGTCTCTGTCTACCGAGGTGATCACCACATATTTAAGACCCATTTCACCTATAGTTTTACCTAGCTTTTCTGGCTCATCAGCATCCGGTTCTAGCGGGCGACCATGCGCAACATCACAAAACGGACAACGACGTGTACAAATATCGCCTAAAATCATAAATGTAGCTGTGCCGTGGTTAAAACACTCAGCTAAATTAGGGCAAGATGCTTCTTCACACACTGAATGTAAACCATTTTTACGCATGGTTTTTTTAATGTGATCGATTTTTTCAGTTGTTGGCGGTAATTTAATTTTAATCCAATCCGGCTTACGCAACATTTCCGACTTTTCAGTGGGAATAATTTGTACCGGAATTAAGCGCATTTTATCTTGGTCACGCATTTTTACGCCGGCTTCAGGGCGTGCTGGTTTATTCATTATTAAATCCTACCTGTTCAACAATCTCTTGATACGCAAGTTGCTTTTTAAATTCTTCGGTCAGTAACTGGCTGGCTTCCATCACGGTATGAGGGCCATTTAATTGACTGGTTTGAGTCATTTTCAATCCCTGATAACCACAAGGGTTAATTCGCAAAAAAGGCGATAAATCCATATTAATATTTAAAGCTAAGCCATGAAAAGAACAACCGCGTCTAATTCTTAATCCTAATGAAGCTATTTTGCAATTATCAACATAAACACCAGGCGCGTCCGGCTTAGGGTAAGCGTTAATTGAAAAAGGCGTTAAAATATTGACTATGCTGTTTTCAATAATGCTTACAAGCTGGCGTACGCCAATGCCTTTTCGGCGAATATTAATGAGTGTATAACCCACTAATTGCCCTGGCCCGTGATAAGTGACCTGACCACCACGGTCGGCTTTCACCACTGGAATATCACCCGGCATTAAAACATGCTCAGCTTTTCCGGCTTGTCCCTGAGTAAATACGCTGGGATGTTCCACCCACCAAAGTTCATCCGCTGTGTTATCGTCTCTTTGTTGAGTAAAATCCTGCATCAGTTGCAAGGTTGACTCGTAAGGGCGAACACCTAACTGTCGAACTATAAGTTGTTGAGTTGTTTCCAAAATAGCAACCTCAGGTTATTGCCTACATAACCATACGTACGGTATCAATTTCAGCCAAGGCTTTATACAAAGTTTCGAGCTGCTCTTTACTTTGTGCCTGAATGGTAATGGTGACTGATTGAAAGTTTCCTTTACCACTTGGTTTGGACGTTGGGCGATAATCACCCGGCGCATGCTGCTGTACCACAGTCACAACTTTATCCATTAATTTATCATCTGCCAGCCCTAAAACTTTAAACGGAAACTGACAAGGAAACTCTAATAATTCATCAAATTTGGTTTTCATAACACTCACACAAGCTATCGTGAACAAACATCATACTTGAAATTTTGCTGAACTAAGAGGTGATTTAAAGCGGCTTTCGGTTATAACCACTATAAACAAGCTGAACTCTGTGATTAGCAAAATAAACGATGGGGTATTATATAAAAATTCTGGCAGGATTAAAAAAACAAAAGCGCAGTTCAGATAAACTAACTGCGCTTTTATTGATTTGTATAAAATAAAACTTATTTTAACTGCATTTTAATATAGTCGATTGCTTTGCTGAACATACCGCCTTCTTCTACGCTTTCTAGCGCAACTAAAGGATATTGTGCAACATCTTCGCCTTCAACCTGTAAAAATAACTTACCCACCACAGTGCCTTTTTGAATAGGTGCAATTAGCTCTTGATCCAGCTGAATATTTGCCTTTAAGTTTTTGCGCTGACCACGCGCAATGGTGATCATAGTATCTTGCGCAATACCTAACTGAACTGTATCTTGAGCGCCCATCCAAACTTGCTGGTCTGCAAACTTAGTACCGGCTTCATACGGTGTAATGGTTTCAAAAAAGCGGAAACCATAATTGAGTAATTTTTTATTTTCTTCTTTACGAGCACGCTCTGATTCAGTACCCATTACCACAGAAACCAAACGCATATCACCTTTAGTTGCAGAGGTAATTAAGCTATAACCCGCCGCTTCGGTATGGCCGGTTTTAATACCATCCACATCTAAACTTTTATCCCATAACAAGCTATTACGGTTGTATTGTTTAATTCCGTTATAGGTGAATGATTTTTCTTTATAAATCGCATATTCGTCTGGCACATCACGAATTAAAGCAACCGCTAGTTTTGACATGTCACGAGGCGTTGTGTAGTGATCAGATGCGGTTAAACCGTGGCTATTTTCAAAATGACTTTGAGTCATTCCTAGCTTTTCAGCATGTGCATTCATCAATGACGCAAATGCTCCCTCTGTACCAGCGATATGCTCAGCCATTGCGACACAAGCATCATTACCAGACTGAATAATTATCCCGCGGTTTAAATCTTCTACCGGAATTTGTTTACCCACTTCAATAAACATTTTTGATGATTCAGGGAAGTTTTTTGCCCAAGCATTTTCACTAACTGTCACTAAATCCGTAGGTTTAACATTACCTGCTTTAATTTCTAAACCAATCACGTAACTGGTCATCATTTTGGTTAATGATGCCGGATTTAATTGCATATCTGCATTTTCTTCTGAAATAACATAACCCGTATTGTAGTCAATTAAGATATGGCCTTTAGCATTGACTTTCGGTGGGGTTGGCGTAACCGCCGCAGATTGGAAATGAACAAGAAGTAAAGAGGCAGAAGCGACAGAAAATAAAGTATTGAGGATTTTCATATTCATTCTTATAAGTTAACTGATTTTAATTTTATCCACTCTCGTGGCACTATTCGCTGATTATAACAAGTTCAGATTTGATTCACAGTGCAAATCCAAATTATGAGAAATAGATCTATATCATAGAGCCTTTAATTTGGATTTAGTTGCAATAGATTTTGTTTCGGCTGATAAATTTTTGCTTGCGGATAACCAGACTGATTTAAGTTATTCACCAAATCCATCGCCTGACTTTGCTCGGTTAACGGCCCGGCAATTAACCTAAATGCCCCACTCGATTCAATGACTTTGGTTGGAATTTGAAACAAAGCAGCAATCGCGGCAGATTTATCTGATAACTCGGCCTGTTGCTGTGCATTTTCAACTTCTACATAAAACCCCGGCGCTGAATGCAAAGCTTCAATTTTTACTTTTGCAGTGCCGGATTTAGTAACCCCTAATTTAAAAGCGGCCGCGTAAGATAAATCGATAATTCGGCCATCGTGAAACGGCCCTCTGTCATTTACTCTCACAATAGCTTGTTTATTATTAGCAAGGTTGGTGACTTTAACATAAGTGGGCAGAGGCAAAGTTTTATGTGCGGCGCTCATGGCAAACATATCGTAAGTTTCGCCATTAGAGGTTAAATGGCCATGAAACTTTTTGCCATACCAAGACGCAACTCCCTCTTCACTAAACCCTTCTGACGTTTTAAGCACTTTATAATGCTTACCAAGCACCTGATAATCTTTATTACCACCGCGGCTTGGCACTTCATAAATAGGGGTCGGATCTATCATTTCGTGATCCTGAGGCAACCTGTCCGGTGCTATATCCTGAGATATATGATAACGACCATCATTTGGGTTTTTAGGGGTTGATCCACACCCATTTAATCCAGCAATCAACAACACGCCAAATAAACTGTTAACCGATATTTTCATACCTGACTCAAACATTAACTGGTAAATACTTTTCTTTGTGTACTAATTGCCATCAAAATGCCAAAACCAGCCATCAAAGTTATCATAGATGTACCACCATAACTAACTAAAGGCAAAGGTACACCAACAACGGGTAAAATGCCGGAGACCATGCCCATATTCACAAATACATAAACAAAAAATGTCAGTGTGATACTGCCAGCTAATAAACGGCTAAATGCATCTTGCGCCCTCACAGAAATAACCATACCGCGCAGCACTATATATAAATAAATTGAAAGTAAAGCCAAAATGCCAAATAAGCCAAACTCTTCTGAAAATACTGCAAAAATAAAATCTGTATGTCGCTCTGGTAAAAACTCTAATTGTGACTGCGTCCCTTGTAACCAACCTTTACCCCATAACCCACCAGAACCAATTGCAATTTTAGATTGAATAATATGATAACCAGCGCCTAAAGGATCAGATTCAGGGTTTAAAAACGTCAGAACACGGTTTTTTTGATAATCATGCATATAAAAAAACCAAAGAGCAGCGCCTACAGCAGGCATAGCAACAACAAAGCCACTAATTAATCGCCAACTCAGACCGGATAAAAAAATAACAAACAAACCCGAAGTTGCAATTAATAAAGAAGTCCCTAGATCTGGTTGCTTAGCAATTAGTAATGTTGGGATGATTATTAATGCAAGTCCAAATAAAGAATATCCAATTTTAGGCGGTAGGGGTTTACGGGCAATAAACCAAGCAATCATAATAGGCACTGCAAGTTTCATAATTTCAGAGGGTTGAATCCGGGTTACCCCAATATCAATCCAGCGCCTTGCGCCCTTGCCTATTACCCCAAAAACTAACACCCCAACTAATAAAGCACATCCGATAATAAAAAAGGGCACAGCCCACCTTTGATAAAAAGATGGCGGAACTTGAGCAATAGCAAACATAACCCCTAATGAAATTCCTAATCGAGTTAGCTGGCGAATAATTAAATCCCAATCTTGTCCTGATGCACTATAAATAATAAATAAGCCAACTATGCTCAATGTTAATAAACCAGCTAATAAAGGCCGGTCTATATGAATTTTTTGCCAGATATTAGGCTTTCTACCAACTTCCGCACTCATGGCTTGGCCTCTTCGTAGTGTGCAAAATAGTAATCCATCATAGTTCTAGCAACTGGTGCAGCATTTTTACCACCACCACCGACATTTTCAATCACCACTGCAACAGCTATTTTTGGTTCATCAACCGGAGCAAAACCAACAAACAATGCATTATCTCGATATTTCTCGGCGATTTTTTCTGCATCATACTCTTCATCCTGCGCAATCCCGATAACCTGTGCAGTACCGGTTTTACCTGCAGCATGATACTCCACACCTTGATAAGCTTTATGTCCCGATCCTGTCACTTTTTCAACTACACCTTGCATGGCTGTTTTAATCACTTGCCAGTTAGTCGTATTATTTATTTGAATGGGCGGTCTATCCTGTGCAGGTACAGGCAAAACTCCAGTTTCATTTTGGGTTGCTTTTAATAATTTAGGTTCATAATGAATACCTTCATTTGCCAATACACTTACGCTGGTCGCCAATTGCAATGGGGTTGTTGTCCAATATCCTTGTCCAATACCGATAGAAACTGTATCGCCAGCATACCAAGGCTGACGAAACCGCCCATATTTCCATTCGCGAGATGGCATAGTCGCACTGGTTTCTTCATATATATCAACCCCAGTTAATTCTCCAAAACCAAACTGAGTCATAAAGTCAGAGATTTTATCCATTCCTAAACGAACCGCTAAATCGTAATAATAAACATCACACGATTCTTCTATCGCCCGGTAAATATCAACCCAACCATGTCCCCATGTTTTCCAATCCCGGTACTTATGTTCAATCCCTTTAATTTGATAATACCCCGGATCCCAAATGCGAGTTTTGGTAGTCACTAAGTTTTCTTCCAGCCCCAATAAACCTAAATGCGGCTTAATAGTAGAAGCTGGGGGATAGCGACCTTGAGTTGTACGGTTAATTAATGGCCGACTTTTATTATCCAACAGTGCTTTGTAATTTTTACTGCTAATGCCATGCACAAATAAGTTTGGATCATAACTAGGGTTGCTATACAAAGCTAAAATACCATTATCTTTCGCATCTAAGACAACAATAGCACCTCGTCGTTCGCCCAGGGCGTCTTTAGCCAGTTGTTGCATATCAATGTCTAAATTTAAAACTAGGTCTTGCCCAGGTTTTGGGGGCTGCTGCGATAATGTTCGAATAGTACGTCCACGATTGTTTACTTCAACTTCTTGATAACCCACTTGACCATGCAGAATACTTTCATAATATTTTTCAACGCCCAACTTCCCAATATCTAAAGTACCTTCGTAATTGGCGCTTTTGCCTTCAAGTTCTAGGTTGTCAGCATCTTGCTGGTTAATTTTGGCTACGTAGCCAATTGCATGAGTTGTTAGGTCTTTATAGGGATAATATCTTTTAAGCCGAGCTTCAATATAAGCGCCCGGTAAATCATGCTGATTAACAGATAAAATTGCAGTTTCTTCTTCAGTTAACTGCGACTTTAAAGTAACGGGCTTAAATTTGCGCCTTTGTTGAGCTACATTTTTCTTAAAATCTTCAATAGTATCTTGGTCTAGCTCTATTAGCTGGCTCAGTTCTACTATTAAGTTATCCATATTATTTACTTCTTCAGGCACAACCTCCAAACTATAAAATGGTGAGTTTTCAGCGAGAATACGTCCAAACCTGTCATAAATTAATCCACGGTTTGGCGCTAAAGGCTGCACTTTAATTCGGTTGCCATCCGCCCTTGTTTGATAATCCTGATATTTATCCACCTGCAAGTGATACAGGTTTTTTACCAAGCTACCAATTAAAACCAACACAATGACCAGCGCAACAATGGTTCGCCTTAAAAACAGGTTCGCCTCTGCTAAATGATCCCTAATTGCAACTCGTTTGCGCCAGTTCAGCATGAATTATTCCCTGTGGTACGGGTGGTTTTGGTTAATACTCCAGCCACGATACAAACTTTCAGCTACAATAATTCGCACCATAGGATGAGGCAAAGTTAATGCCGACAATGACCATTTTTGTTCAGATGCAGCAATACAAGCTGGCGCTAATCCTTCCGGCCCGCCAACTAATAAACTAACATCACGGCCATCCAATTGCCATGCTTGCATTTGTTCAGCTAATTGGGGAGATGTCCACGCTTTACCAGTGACTTCAAGCGTCACAATGCGATTGCCTTTACCAACAGCCGCTAACATTTGCTCGCCTTCTTTTTCTAAAATGCGTTTAACATCTGCATTTTTTCCACGTTTACCGGCCGGAATTTCAACCAGTTCCAGAGAAAAATCGCGCACAAATCGCTTTTGGTATTCAGTAAAACCTTGCTCAACCCAGCCTGGCATTTTTTGGCCTACGGCGATTAACTGAATTTTCATGCCTGCCAGAGTTTTTCCAGTTGATAATGTTCACGCTGCTCGTCTGTCATCACATGCAAAACTACAGAGCCAAAATCAACTAACGCCCACTCACCATATTCTTCACCTTCAATTCCTAAAGGTTGATGACCTGCGTGTTTAGCTTCGGTCGCAACGTATTGCGCAATTGAACGCACATGCTGCTTTGAATTGCCCGAACACACTAACATAGTGTCGGTAAAATTAGATTTGTCTTTTAAATCCAGCTCAACAATATCACGAGCTTTCATATCATCTACTTTTTCAGTAATAAAATTTTTAATTTCTTCGCTTTGCAAAAGGGGTTACTCTCTTTGTTACTGGTTAAATCACTCATCTTTGATAAAGATGATTGTGCATTATATATTCATTTACCGCGCTCGGCAGCAAACACAAACAATTTTGTTTATTTTGATAACGCGCTCTGATTTGGCTGGCCGATATCATTAGCTCGCTGGTTTGTGTTAAATACACCAAACCGGATTTTTGTTGACTCAAATCCTGATAATTTAAAGTCTGATGTTGTTGTAAAAATGCTTTAATATCCGCATTAAATTCAGCCTGATAACCCCCTCTTGCAGCCACTACCAAATGTGCATGATCGGTTAATGATTGCCATTCACGCCAAGTATCCAGCGTTTGTAGTGAATCCATTCCAATTAAAAAGCACAAAGAAATATCCGGCTTTTCACTGCGTAGCTGCTTTAGGGTGGCTATGGTATAAGAAGTTCCGTTTGAATTTAACTCTCGGCTATCGAGCTTAAATTTATTATCTATCTGACAAGCCAATTGACACATTTTAGCGCGGTGGTCTGCGCTTACATCCGGCGATGCTTTATGAGGCGGTAAATAATTAGGCAGTAAATAAACGGTGTTGGCACTAAGCTGCTCGCTTATTTCTAACGCGACTTGTAAATGGCCATGATGAATAGGATTAAATGTACCACCAAAATATAATTCTAAAGGATACATAACCGCTTAATCTGGCTCGTGCGCTAACATTATTTGATTAAAATTAAATAGTTTAGGCTCACCGGAAAATAACGCACAAATATGCGCCAGTTGAATATAAGGGTTTAATAAACCATGAGATTTATATTCCACCTCAAACTGCCCTATCGCTTTTAAAATTTGCTCTATCATCGACAAATTCAGCCGGTTAAGTGCCTGACGATATAAACCCTTGCGGTTATCCCAAACTCTGAGCTTTTTACATTCAGCATCAAAAGCTTGTTGATTATTGGCAATTGTCAGTTGGGCTAAGGTTTCAGCTTCACGCTGCAATAACCAAGTCACAATCACAGGTTCAAGATCTTCCCCTTGCAAACGGGTTAAAATTTGCACCACTTTTTCTCTGTGATTATTTAATAAATCATCTGCCAACTGAAAAACGGTAAAGCGTGACTGGTCAGATGCGACTGCTTTTATTTGCTCTGCATCTATTTGCTGATTAGGATAAATAAGCGCTAAACGGCTAATTTCCTGCGCACCGCTTAACAAGTTGCCTTCAAATAAATCACACACTAAATGTAAGGCGTCCGGCGTTAACTGTACTTGATGCTGCTGGCATTGTTGATTAAACCAGCCCGGCAAATTTTGTCTGTCTATATCATAAACCGGAATAAACCAACTGGCTGGCTCTATGCTTTTAAACCATTTACTTTTGGTTTGATCTGCGCCTAATTTACCGCCCCACAATAATAAAGTATGTTCATTATCATTTAGTTGCATCCACTCTTGTAAAAAAGTGCTGCCATTACGGCCGGGTTTGGCACTGGGTAATTCAACTTCAATCAGTTTACGGCTGGCAAATAAAGACAAGCTTTGAGCTTCATCCATAATCTGCTGCCAGTTAAATTTATCATCCGCCTGAAAAACAATGCGCTCTTCAATTTGCTGAGCTGTGCAACAAGCTCGAATTTGATCCAGTGCAGCCTGTTGCTGGTAAGGCTCGTCACCAAATAATAAAATTAAATTGGGTAAAGGTTTAGTAAGCTGTTGTGATAACTGATTAAAATAAACGCGCATTACCTGTTATCCAGTGAGGCAAGTTGCAATACGATTTGTTCGGCGGCTTGGCGTCTAAGCTCGGCCAACAAAATTTTCATTTCTTTAGATTTAGCTAATACAGCTTCTGGATCATCCTGATAATCCCGCACAACCTGTGCGGTAAAAACGCGTGCGGTTTCTTCATTCGGGTTTTGAACTTTATATTTAACTAAAAAATTTAGCTCGTATTCGGCAACCTGAGCATTGGGGAATAAAGATAGAACCTGACGATCAATTTGAGTTTCAACAATGCTTAGCGATACACAACTGGACGGATCATCAATCAAACTAACTTTACTGTGGATTAAACGCTGTTTTAGCGCTCTTCCCAACTCATATTTGCCGCCATCATCAAAACAGATAAACTGCATTTGAGGCGGAACTGCATAGCTGCCTCTAAGCTGAAAGCCACAAGCAGTTAAAGCAAACATAACCAAACTCAATAAACTGAGTTTGGTTAGCTGGTTAAAATACTTAAATAGGATCATTAATTAGCGACAATATTTAATAATTTGCCCGGTACATAAATCACTTTACGCACGGTTTTGCCATCGGTAAAACGTGTTACGTTTTCATCAGACATTGCCTGCGCTTCAACATCTTCTTTTGAAGCATCAGCAGCGACACTGAATTTTGCACGTAATTTACCGTTTACCTGTACAACAATCAGTTTTTCATCTTCAACTAAAGCGGCTTTATCAGCAACCGGCCAGCGAGTTGTTTCAATTGGGCTTTGGTTACCTAACTCTTGCCATAACTGATGACAAACATGCGGTGTAATTGGCGTTAATAATAAAACCACTGAGTTTAAGGCTTCACGTACTAGAGCATTGTCCTGCGCTGATTGTGGATTAAATTTCACCAAGCGGTTCATAAATTCCATAATAGCAGCAATCGCCGTATTAAACGTTTGGCGACGGCCTACATCGTCTGTCACTTTTTCAATCGTTTTATGTAATTCGCGGCGCAATGTTTTTTGCTCTGCGGTTAAGTTAGCTAAATCTAGCTCAGTAATTTCGCCAGCGGCTAAATGCTCATTCACCGCGCGCCATAATTTACGTAAAAAGCGATTTGAACCTTCAACACCTGAGTCAACCCATTCTAAAGTTTGCTCTGGTGGCGCAGTAAACATCATAAATAAACGAACCGTATCCGCACCATATTGATTGATTACAGTTTGCGGGTCGATCCCGTTATTTTTTGACTTGGACATTTTGCCCATACCAGCGTTTTCTACCGGTAAGCCATCGTTTTTATAAATTGCTTTGCTGATTTTGCCTTTATCATCATATTCAATATCAACATCAGCTGGTGAATACCAAGTTTTGGCACCAGATTCATCTTCACGATAAAAAGTATCCGCCAGCACCATGCCCTGACACAATAAACGGTCAAATGGCTCATCTGATTTAACTAAACCAACATCACGCAATAATTTATGGAAAAAACGTGAATACAATAAATGCAAAATAGCGTGTTCAATCCCACCTACATACTGATCAACCGGTAACCAATAATTCGCTTCGGTTGGATCAAGCATTTTATCGTCGGTTTGAGGTGAGCAGTAACGCGCGTAATACCAACTTGATTCCATAAAGGTATCAAATGTATCTGTTTCTCTAAATGCTGGCTGGCCGTTATATTCTGTTTTTGCCCACTCAGGATCAGCTTTAATTGGCGAGGTTACACCATTCATAACCACATCTTCCGGTAATACAACAGGTAATTGATCTTCCGGTACTGGTACAGCTTCACCATTTTCAAGATTTAACATTGGAATAGGTGCGCCCCAATAACGTTGACGCGAAACACCCCAGTCACGTAAACGGAAATTAACCGTGACTTTACCTTTACCTAGGCTTTCTAATTTAGCGGCAATTGCTTTAAATGCAGCATCAAAAGCTAAACCATCAAATTCACCTGAGTTAACTAATTCACCTTTTTCAGTAAATGCAGCAGTTGTTAAATCAATTTCAAGCTCCGAACCTTTAGCAGGCTGAATCACTTGTTTAATGGGTAAATTATATTTTTGTGCAAATTCAAAATCGCGTTGATCATGTGCAGGTACTGACATAACCGCACCTGTACCATAATCCATTAATACAAAGTTAGCAGCCCAAACCTGAACTTCTTCGCCAGTAATCGGGTGTTTTGCTCTCAACCCGGTATCCATGCCTAACTTTTCCATAGTCGCAATATCAGCTTCTGCGGTTTTGGCATTTTTACACTTTTGAATAAAGTCAGCCAGTTGCGGATTATTTGCCGCTGCGGCTAGAGATAACGGATGTTGCGCAGCCAATGCCACATAAGTCACCCCCATTAATGTATCTGGGCGAGTGGTATAAACGGTAAAGGTTTCAGCTTGGTTGGTTTCAGTTGCCGGGATCTCAAAATCAATTTCAATCCCTTCTGAGCGGCCAATCCAGTTACGCTGCATGGCTTTAACCTGCTCAGGCCAGCCTTCTAATTTGTCTAAATCGTCTAACAATTCCTGTGCATAATCGGTAATTTTAATAAACCACTGCGGAATTTCTTTTTGCTCAACCGTTGCACCCGAGCGCCAGCCTTTGCCGTCAATAACTTGTTCGTTTGCTAACACAGTTTGGTCAACCGGATCCCAGTTAACTGTCGACATTTTTTTATACACTAAACCTTTTTCAAAAAGTTTAGTAAATAACCATTGTTCCCAACGGTAATATTCAGGAGTACAAGTTGCTAATTCACGAGACCAGTCGTAACCAAAACCGAGTTGTTTTAACTGGTTTTTCATGTAATCGATATTAGAGTAAGTCCACTTTGCCGGTGCAGTATTGTTATTAATTGCGGCGTTTTCAGCAGGTAAACCAAATGAATCCCAACCCATAGGTTGCATAACATTTTTGCCAAGCATTCTTTGATAACGGCTAACTACATCGCCAATGGTGTAGTTACGCACGTGACCCATGTGCAGCTTACCACTTGGGTAAGGGAACATGGATAAACAATAAAATTTTTCTTTGCTATCGTCTGCTTTTACTTCAAATACTTTATTGTCTTGCCAATATTGTTGAACTTTGGCTTCAATTTCCTGCGGGTTATATTGTTCTTGCATTCACTTAGATCCGAATTCACTTTTACTTGAAACTGGGCTTGAAACTGCCTAAATAGTCTCAACTATTTATAACAAACCAGATAAAACTTAAATAATTTTTTCATCTGGTATATAGATAATACTAACTGGTGCATAGGATAACTTACCCGCAATCAAGACGCCAATACACAAATACTAATCTATACTGAATATTATAAAAAATATTCAATTTAAGCTTAATTTTGCCAAGTTAAGGAGTAAATATGAGCAAACCAAGTAAATATCAAACTTTATTGGATGAATTTTCAAGCTGGCTAAAACAGGCCAGTGAATCAGAAACCCGCTCAATTGCGCAAGGTATGGATTTACTACAGGATTGGATAGAAACTGGGGTCGAGGTCCATAAAGAATCCTTACAACACAGTTTATTTTATTTAAAACGGGATTTAGCCAGTTTTTATGATAGTTATCAGCGGGATTCTAATGAGTCCCCTTATTATTTATCAGTTAAAGACCAAGTTTGGCAAACTTTGGCAGAAATGACAGATAAAACCCAAATTGAGTGGCGCGAGTTTAGTTCAGATACAGCTCACAAGGGGGTATACAAAGCAGGCGAAGAAGTCGGCTTTGGTGAGTTAATTTGTCTAAAGTGTGGTGAAAAACTAATAATAAACCATGCTCAAAAAATTCATCCTTGTTTTAACTGCCAACATACAGAGTTTAAACGTCGTGCTATCGCCCCTTAAATTATTTTCACATGCTACTGTTAACATTTAAAAATGCAGTTTATATTTATTAAGCTAGCATAGCTTTGAATCCATTTAAGGAACAAACCCTATGACAATTCGCTTAATGTTAAGAAGTGTCTTTGGCATTGCCATAACGATTTCTATCTGCTTATTAATTATTATCGTGCTGTTAAAAAATGGATTAATGAGTAGCCAACAAGCGGCTCAAAACAGGTATGATTTGAGCCATCTTGCCCAATTATCAGCAGTTAATTCTGCACAATTAACTAACTTTGCCCGCCAATATGTAGTTACTCTAAACCCTGAATATAAAAAACAATATTACTCATTAGTAGAACAAATAGATGGTCTGAAAACTTGGCTAGATGGGAGGAAATTAAGCTATATAGAGAGACTTAAAGAATTGGAAGTAAGTCCTACAGATCTAGCTTTATTAACCGAGTCCAATCAATTGTCCATGGATTTAATTAATACTGAAGAAAAAGCATTTGCCTTAGTCGAACATTTTTCAGGTAAAAATCCCGCCAGCCTAACCCCTTCAGAGCAAGCTCAATGGATAAATGCAATCACTCTGGTTACAGGCCAAAATTATACCGCTGAAGCCCAAAAAATAGTTGAGCCTGTAGATAAGTTTTTAGAAAGTATTGCTCAAAAAAGCCTTGAGCAAGTTACTCGTAATAACAAAAATGTTACTAATTTCAGCTACTCTAGTTTGTTTTTAGTACTAGTAATTATAGTGATCTTAGTAACCTGCTATATTCAGTTAGAAAAACGCGTTATTAAAACTACCTCTCAACTGGTTGATGAAGCACAAAAAATCGCTAATGGTGATTTAACTCGATATATCCAACACTCAGGTAAAGATGAAATAGCGCAACTCTCAGCCAGTTTTAACACTATGGTTGAACGTTTATCTAACCTATTAAATAAAATTAATCAACAAGCCCAGCAAGCTCAGGTTGCGGCAACAGAATTAGATCAAATTTCCGCCGAAGCCCGCTCGCTTAACGAGCAACAAAATCAGGCCATTGAAGTTATATCCAGCTCGGTTTATGAAAATTCAACTGCAGTAAAAGAAGTTTCACATAACTGTATCCAAGCTTCACAAAGTGCAAGTGAGGCCGATGAGTTTACTCAGGAAGGCTTAACAGTAGTTAATCAGGGCATTCGCTCAGTTGAAGATGTTGCCCAAATTTTAACTGATTCCATTGCTAAATTAACTGAACTTGAAAACTCAGTAAACGAAGTGGCGGTCATTTTAAATGTTATCAGTAATATTGCCGAGCAAACCAATTTATTAGCGCTCAATGCAGCAATTGAAGCGGCGCGCGCAGGTGAACAAGGACGCGGTTTTGCCGTGGTAGCCGATGAAGTACGAACCCTTGCCAGCCGAACCCAAAGTTCAACTATTGAAATTAAAGATAAAATTAATACGCTACAAAATGCCAGCCAGTCGGTCACTGAGCGAATCAGAAGCAGCGATCAAAGCGTTCAAGATGCGGTTAAAAATTCAGAACGAGTCGGCCGAATGCTAAGCGATATTAGCCAGCAGGTTAAACAAATATCAGATGTTAACCGCACCATAGCCACCGCATCGGAAGAACAAGCACAAGTTACAGACGATATTGCTGAGCGTTTAACTGCAATAAGAGATACCAGTGAACATTCACATCAACAAACTGAGTTAATCTCTTCATCGGCAACTGAGCTTGCAAGACTCGCTGAAAACTTAAATCTGGAAGTGAAAAAATTTAAATTAAAACATTAATCCCGCAGCGATTAGCCTTTACTTATCTGGTTATTAACTGTCACCAATATGGATTGGTGACAGTTGGTTATAAAGGATAACAAACTCCCCAACCTAGTATAACTAGCCAATTAGCTTATATTTTAGGCAGTTAATTTACGATTTCTAAAACTGGTTGGCGCTAAGCTTAGGCCAAATAAAATGATTGCCATCCAATAGACTGGTTTATCACCATACTGACGATATAAGGTTGGATAATTAACTAGCTCAAGTTGATATTTTAAAACTTGCTCAGAAAATTGTGGTGCAACTGTTTTAATTTGCCCTAAATGATCAATCACCGCGGTTATGCCATTATTGGTTACTCTTACAACAGGCAGCCCCATTTCAAGTGCACGCATTTGTGCAATTTCTAAATGCTGATGCGGCCCGTGAGAGGATCCAAACCAAGCATCGTTACTCAAAGTTAAAATAAAATCAGTATTAGGTTTTAAGTTAGCTCTAATTTGCCGAGGAAAAACAATCTCATAGCATAAAGCTGTGGTCATGTGAAAACCGTTAGCAACTAAATCTGGCTGAATATAATCACCCCGATTAAAAGATGAAAACGGCAAATCGAAAATTGGCGCAATGCCTCTTAGCCAATCTTCAAATGGAATAAACTCACCAATAGGCAATAAATGATGTTTGTTATAACGGTTACTATGACCATACTGATAGTGTCCGGCCATATTATCTTCACCATTTTGATTACCCAGCACAATTACGCTGTTGTAATACGCCTTGGTATAATATTCATAATTAATAATACCGGTAACCACCGCAGTATGATTAAACGCTGCGGCTTTATCCAAATTAATTAAATAATCTTGAGCAGCTGGTTCTACTGCGGGTACTGCGGCTTCTGGCCAAATCACAATATCAGATTCTGCATAAATTGGACGGCTTAAATCCTGGTATTTAAGCATAACTGGCCATAAATAATCTGGATTCCAGCGATTTTCCTGCGCAACATTGCCCTGCACTAAAGCGAGTTTCACCTGTTTTTCAGGCTGCGGATAATTAGGGTAAGGAAATAAACAACTAACGAATAAAATCAGTAAAAAAGCACTAACCGCTTTGCTTGCCCGATTTAACCTAATATGTTTAAAAAAGTGGCTTTGCCGCTCAGCCAAAGCAGGCTCACCGGTTTCAGAAAACTTAGGATTAAGAATATGTGGAAATAAAATAACGCTGAGTAAGCAGGATAATAAAATCAGCACAAAGCTGATCCCAACCTCTCCGATATAAGGTGCGAGCGATGCAAATGGTGAATCAATCTGGCTATAACCAACCGATAACCAAGGAAAACCGGTTAAAACAAAACTGCGCAGCCATTCAAAAAAAGTCCAGCTTGCTGGTAATGTAAAAATCGCAAAGCGGGAATAACGGGTTAAAAACCGGCTAAGGGCAATTGCCGCAGTAAAATATAAAGATAAATAGGCAGCCAAAGCACCAATCATGGCAATTGAGCCAATTAACGGCACATCACCATATTGATCTAAACTGACATAAATCCAACTAACCCCAGAGCAAAACCAGCCTAACGAAAAAGCAAAAGCATGGCGGTTTGCACTTTGTTGATTGGCTCTAAAGCAACAGCTAATCAATAAAGGAAATAATAAATAAACCAGCCAGAAATAATTAAAAGGGGCAAATGCAAACGAGCTTAAACAACCGGCCAAAAACAGGCCAAAACTCACTCGTTTTGCATTAATTGAGGTCAACCCAGAATACCTTTATCTTCTGAGTCTTCTTTAGGTAAAGTCATTTGCAACTGGTTAATCCGGCGGCCATCACAGCTCACCACTTTAAATTGATAACCATAAACATCAATCGACTCACCTTTAGCAGGTAAATGTCCGAATGCCTGAGTCACTAAACCGCCAATGGTGTCAATATCATCGGCTTTCCATTCAGTTTTAAAATACTCATTAAATTCAGCAATTTCGGTTAAGGCATTAACCGCATAAACATAACGGGTTACCCGGCGAATATCTTCCGGCTCAATAATGTCATGTTCATCTTCTATTTCGCCCACAATCAGCTCAAGAATATCCTCAATCGTGACCAAGCCAGAGACATTACCAAATTCATCGATCACAATGGCCATGTGGTATCTTTCTTTGCGGAAATCTTTTAGCAAAATATCGAGACGTTTACTTTCAGGGATCACCACCGCAGGGCGTAACAGCTCAGCAAAACTAAAGTTTTCAAAGCCATTGTGGTAAACATAAGCTAATAAATCTTTGGCGAGCAAAATACCTTCTACATGGTCTTTATCTTCACAAATCACCGGAAAACGGCTATGTGCAGACTCGATCATAATAGGTAAAAACTCTTCAACTGGCTGCGATTGTTCAATCGTCACCATTTGAGATCGGGGGATCATAATATCGCGCACACGCATTTCTGCTATGTCTAAAACACCATCAATCATCTCTTTGGTGTCGTTATCTATTAGTGCGCGTTCAGCGGCTTCTTCAAAAACTTCGTGTAATTCTTCACGATTTTTCGGCTCCCCGGTGAACATCTGGCCAATTTTATCTAACCATGATTTGCCTGAAGAGCCGTTACTAGAGTGAGGATTATCTTCGCTCATATAAAATATATTCTCTTTTAATCAAGAATCTGTAGTTTGTTCCGCTTTATAAGGATCGTCAAACCCTAATTGCAACAAAATACGCGTTTCCATGCTTTCCATTATTTCGGCTTCATCATCTTCAATATGATCATAGCCAAGTAAATGCAAACAACCGTGAACAACCATGTGCGCCCAATGCGCTATTTCAGGTTTATTTTGTTCAGCAGCTTCCTGTTTTACCACATCCGCACAAATAACCAAATCACCAATTAAAGGTAAAGTTAAACCGGGCGGATTTTCAAACGGAAAAGATAGTACATTGGTTGGTTTATCTTTTCCACGGTATTCGTGATTTAAGCTTTGGCTTTCTGCTAATTCAACAACCCGAATTGACAACTCAGTTGGCGAATCGCCCCGCTCAACCAGCGCAGCTTGCGCCCAACGGATAAATTCCGCCAGAGCAGGCACATCGCCTTGATAAGCATGTTGTAAATCCAGTTCGAGAAAAATCCCCGATACATCAACTGTCATTAGCAGGATTCTCGGATTGTTGGCGGCGAATACGCTCTTTTTCTATTTTTTCTCTTTCCTGAATTTCATCCCAGCGCTCGTAAGCATCAACAACTCGTTGCACAACAGGATGACGAACAACATCGTGCGAGCGGAAAAAGTTAAAGCTAATATCTTCCACATCGCTCAATACATCAATTGCGTGGCGCAAACCAGATTTTTGCCCTTTCGGTAAATCAACCTGAGTAATATCACCAGTAATAACCGCTTTAGAGTTAAAACCAATACGGGTTAAAAACATTTTCATTTGTTCAACCGTCGTATTTTGGCTTTCATCTAAAATAATAAAAGCATCGTTTAAGGTACGGCCACGCATATAAGCCAGCGGTGCAATTTCAATGACACTACGCTCAATTAAACGCTCAACTTTTTCAAAACCAAGCATTTCAAACAAAGCATCGTATAAAGGGCGCAAATAGGGATCGACTTTTTGGCTTAAATCGCCCGGTAAAAAACCTAATTTTTCGCCAGCTTCAACAGCCGGACGCGTTAATAAAATCCGGCGCACTTCCTGACGCTCTAACGCATCAACCGCACAAGCTACCGCTAAATAAGTTTTACCAGTACCAGCCGGACCAACCCCAAAGCTAATATCGTTATTTAAAATTTGATTAACGTATTTACTCTGGTTTGGGTTACGCGGTTTGATAACACCACGTTTGGTTTTAATAAATGCTTCTTTACCTATTTCGCTATCGTCATTAAGCTGCTCAAGCACTCTTAATTCCTGAATAGCCAGATGAACCTTTTCCGATTCAAGTTCGCTCGCTTTACCTTTAACCACTTGAGTTTCAACATAAAGTTTATGCAATAACTCAGCAACCGCTAAATTAATCTGCGGTTTACCGGTAATTTTAAAAGCATTGTCACGATAATTTAATTCAACCCCTAAACGGCGTTCAATCATTTTTAAATTATCATCAAAAGGACCACATAAACTGGCTAGGCGGAAACGATCGGCAGGTTCAAGAAATATTTCTAGCGACTCAATTTGGCTACTCAAAAAACAAAATCCTCAAATTAGTAAACTAAACCTGCACAACATAATAAAAAAAGGTTTTGTTGTGCAAGTTTTATTTTTAGCTAAGGCGGTTCAGATCAATTTATGGTGTATAAACACCTACGCCTGACTCATCTATAGTTTCTTGTTTACGGCTTAAAATTTGTGATGGCGCAGTTTCAATTCTTAAATTCATTTGGTCTTCGGTACGAATTAACTCACCACGTAATGAGTTTGTCCAAACATCCACAATTTTCACATCAACAAATTGGCCAATACAAGTATGCGGACCTTCAAAGTTAACCACACGGTTATTTTCAGTACGGCCACAAAGCTCCATTGGATTCTTTTTAGACGGGCCTTCAACCAAAATACGCTGCTCAGTATTTAACATACTACGGGCAATTTGCAGCGACTGCTGGTTAATGCGTTGCTGTAACAAATACAGTCGCTCTTTTTTCTCATCTTCGCTTACATCATCTGGCAAATCAGCCGCCGGTGTACCCGGGCGGGCACTGTAAACAAAGCTAAAACTCATATCAAAGCCAACCTGAGCAATTAAGTCCATGGTTTCTTCAAACTCGGCTTTGCCTTCACCCGGAAAACCAATAATAAAGTCAGACGACATACTTAAATTTGGGCGTATTTTTTTAAGCTTGCGAATCTTAGACTTATATTCAATTGCGGTGTGACCACGTTTCATTAAGGTGAGAATGCGATCAGAGCCTGACTGAACCGGTAAATGTAAATGATCAACCAATTCAGGAATATCACGATAAGCTTCAATAATATCGTCAGTAAACTCAACCGGATGCGACGTGGTGTAACGAATACGGTCAATCCCGTCAATCGCAGCAACCAGTCTTAATAACTCAGAAAAATGACAAACTTCACCGTCAAAATGCTCACCACGATAGGCATTTACGTTCTGACCTAATAAATTAACTTCACGTACGCCCTGCTCTGCTAATTGAGCAATCTCGTATAAAACATCATCAACCGGACGCGAAACTTCTTCACCACGGGTATAAGGCACAACACAAAAAGTACAGTATTTTGAACAGCCTTCCATAATAGAAACAAACGCACTTGGCCCTTCAGCTCTAGGCTCAGGTAAGCGGTCAAACTTTTCAATTTCAGGAAAACTAATATCAACAACGGCTTTTTCACCGGCCTGAATCTGATTAATCATTTCAGGTAAACGATGCAAAGTTTGCGGACCAAAAACAATATCAACAAAAGGTGCACGCTGGCGAATATGTGAACCTTCTTGCGAAGCAACACAACCACCCACACCAATCACTAAATCAGGTTTATCAACCTTTAATTCTTTCCAGCGACCTAACTGATGAAATACCTTTTCTTGCGCTTTTTCACGAATAGAACAGGTATTTAATAAAATAACATCTGCATCTTCAGCTTCTTCAGCCAAAGTATAACCATGTGTTGAATCTAATAGGTCTGCCATTTTTTGCGAGTCGTACTCGTTCATTTGGCAGCCCCAGGTTTTAATATATAACTTTTTGCCCATTTAAAAATCGCCCAAAAATTAACCACCGGGAAAAATGACCGCGTATTGTAGCGATTTTAATCATCGCTGACTATAGCTGAGCCTGCGATTATGTGATTTGTTGGATGTTTTTTCGGCAATGATTGTAAACTTAATAAAATAATGCTGAAAAACTGAGTATTTTAACTTTCACAGATAATTGTAACGATAGACTTTGTTTTGGTTTATAGGTATAGATACCCATTCTGAAATTGCTTAATTCGTTTGCGGTTTGTCCACTTAATTCCACTCTACAAATCGGTTTGTAAATTTATTCCGGCTTAAACAAACCAATTACATTACCCGAGCTTTTGCTCGATTTTTCCACTTTGGCATCGGTCTGGCTTTGAATATCACCACATTCGACACATTCTACTTTTTCAACTGAGTTTTCCATATACAACATTAAGGTATCTTGAGCGTGGCATTTTTGGCAGATAGCACCGGCGATAAAGCGTTTTTTTAGTTTCATATAAACCAGACAAGTTGATTCAAAGATATTTAGCAGAGTGTATTTAACTCTTTGACGCAATTCCAGTAATATACCCTTTTTGATAACTCACATAGCAAATTGCGGTAATAAATGATTTCTATAAACCAAATTTCGTTGCAACGCGGGCAAAATTTTTTATTAGAGGGCGCTTCGGCGGTGATTAATCCGGGACAAAAAGTTGGATTAATCGGTAAAAATGGCTGTGGTAAATCCAGCTTTTTTGCTTTGTTAAATCAGGTTTTGCATGTAGATGCTGGCGAATTAAGTGTGCCGGTGCAGTGGGTTATTGCTAATGTAAAACAAGAAACACCCGCGCTTACCCAAACCGCAGTTGAGTATGTGATAGATGGCGATCAGGAATATCGTCAATTAGAACAAGCCATTGCTAAAGCCGAGCAAGCACAAGCAGGCGAAAAGTTAGGTGAATTATATGAAAAAATGCAGCATATCGATGGTTACACCATTTATGCCAGAGCCGGACAATTATTAAATGGTTTAGGCTTTAGTGACGCTCAGCAAAAATTACCTGTGGCTGATTTTTCTGGTGGTTGGCGTATGCGGTTAAACTTAGCGCAAGCGCTGATTTGTCGCTCCGACTTATTATTATTGGATGAACCAACTAACCACTTAGATTTAGATGCGGTTATCTGGCTGGCTAAGTTTTTAAATCAGTACCCCGGAACTTTAGTGGTTATTTCGCACGACCGCGACTTTTTAGACGAAGTTTGCCAGCAAATTTTGCATATAGAACAACAAAAAATAAATACCTACAAAGGTAACTATTCACAATTTGAAATTCAGCGCGCTACTAAACTTGAGCAGCAGCAAGCTTTATTTGAAAAGCAACAGCGCGAACGTGCTCACATGCAAAGTTTTATCGACCGCTTTAAAGCCAAAGCCAGTAAAGCCAAACAAGCTCAGTCAAGAGTAAAAGCTTTGGCTAAAATGCAACTGATTGCCCCAGCGCATGTAGATAGCGAATTTAATTTTAGCTTTAGAGTGCCGGAGAAAAACCCAAACCCACTCATTTCACTTAAACAAGTTAGTGCCGGCTATACCGATAAAACCATTTTAGATACCGTAAAACTTAATTTAGTGCCGGGCAGCCGAATTGGTTTACTGGGCCGTAACGGTGCCGGTAAATCAACTTTAATTAAATTATTAGCCGGTGATTTAACCCCACTTTCGGGCGAATATACCGCCAGTGCCGGTTTAAATATTGGCTATTTTGCTCAGCACCAATTAGAGCAATTAAGATTAAATGACTCACCGCTCGAACATTTGGCCCGTTTAGCCAATAAAGAAACCGAGCAACAATTACGCGACTTTTTAGGCGGTTTTGGTTTTAACGGTGATCAGGCATTAGATAAAATTGAAAATTTTTCTGGTGGTGAAAAAGCCCGTTTAGTTTTGGCTTTATTGGTTTGGCAAAAACCTAATTTGCTATTACTGGATGAACCAACCAACCATTTAGATTTAGATATGCGACTGGCGCTAACTATGGCACTTCAGGAATTTGAGGGCGCGATGATCATTGTATCGCACGACAGGCATATTTTACGTAGCACTTGTGATGATTTTTATCTGGTCGATAACGGTAAAGTTGAAGCCTTTAATGGCGATTTAGATGATTACGAAAAATGGCTAACCGAGCAGCAATTACAACAGGTGCAAAAGCCAGAAGTAGATAAATCTAACTCTGCTGCGAATAAAAAAGAGTTAAAGCGCCGCGAAGCCGAGTTTAGACAAAAAACCAAACCTTTGCGCCAGCAAATAGAAAAATACAGCCAGTTAGTCGATAAATATCAAACTGAACTTGAACAAATTGAAACGCAACTGTCTGATACCGAGCTGTATACTGACGACAATAAATCAAAGTTAACCACTTTGATTAAACAACAAGCCAGTTTAAAAACTGAATTAGAAACCGCTGAAGAAGCTTGGATGAGCGCAGAAGAAGCATTGGAAAGCGCCCAAACTGAATTTGAGCAAGCAGAATAAATTTAAAATTAAAGTGAATAAATTAAGCTTAGATAAAGCACAAATTTGGCAGCAGGTTTGTGCTTTATATCAAAATAACAGTGTGCAAAAAATCTGTCTTAACTGGCAAGAGCAGCATCAGGCTAATGTTAATTTAATTCTGATATTGTCTTGGCTGGAGTATAAAAGCTATCGCTTTTCAGAGCCACAACTAACTCAGCTACTGATAAAACTTAACGAGTTTAATCAACACACAACTGGATTAATTCGCCAAGCCAGATTCAACTGGCGAAATTATCAAACTGAGGCAGATTATCAAACCATAAAACAGGCTTTATTAACTGCCGAACTGATGTTTGAGCAACAAGAACAAGCGTTAATTATTGATACGCTTAATCAATATCTTGCCTCACCCACGCCAACCACAAAAACGTTAGCGCCCTTTAACTGGTATGCGCAAACCTTAAAACTTAATTTAACTGATAGCACTGAGTTTGAATCGATTATTGGCAAACAATTAAGTTTGCCATCACACCAACCTTCCCAATAACCGAAAGTAAGCTAAGCAAGTTTCGGCTAGTTTGGTTCTATGAGCGGGGCTGGGGAAAATACCTAACTCGGCTTGCTCTGATTTTTGTGTACCACAAACCAAATACGCATTTTTAATTGGCTGATCCTGAATAACAGATTCAAAAGCTCGGGCGGCTAATTCTTCTGGCATCGCAAAATAATATTGATTTAGTTTCTGATCGATTTTGCTGCTTATTTTTAAATATTCGCTGGGTTGCTTGCCGTCTTCTGCCAAAAAAATTGTTTGATAGAATTGAGTTAACTTTAAGTTTAATGGGTGCTCGATGTTTTCTTTGTTATAAATCCAGCTATTTGAAGCAAAACTAGAACTGGGTAGCTGAAATAATTTATCGTTAATATAATGGTCGAACGCGTGAAACCACTCGTGAGCTAATGCCCCACCCCCAGCATTTTTTGCCAAAGCTAACTCCCGTTTACGCATATCGTAATGCGCTTGCACATATTTTTGTCCACCTGTGCCAAATGCCAGCGATAAACTACCCCGTAAAGATAAAACCTGAGCGGGTACAGCCAAAATATTAGCTAAATCCATTAATGCATCATAAATAAGATTAGCGGCAATTTGTTGCTCTTGCCGGGTCACCCAGTGACCAATTTGAATAGAACGAAAACCAAATAGTTTACGAATTTCAGCAAAACCAACATCTTGGCTTTTACGATAATCTGGCCCGCTGCGATAATAGCCGCGTTTTAAACGGTCAATTTTAGGTGGTTTGTTGTATTGGCTCACAAAGACAAAAACTGGTAGAAAAATAATCGAGATAAATCAAAATAAGGCAGGCTGAATAAGTTATCCAGCCTAGAGCCTGTTTATCTTTGTTTATAATTTGAGCTGAGAGAAAAAATAATACAAAGATAAACAGGCTCTAGTAAAAAGCTTAATTAGCCTGACGCTGACGCACCATTTCAAACAAGGTTACGCCGGTTGCAACACTCACATTTAAGCTAGATACGCTACCAGCCATAGGGATAGAAATTAACTCATCACAGGTTTCTCGGGTTAAACGGCGCATGCCACTGCCTTCAGCGCCCATCACTAAAGCCATTGGGCCATTTAATTTTGCCTGATAAAGTGTTTGTGTTGCTTCGCCCGCTGTACCAACCACCCAAATACCCATTTGCTGAATATCACGTAGTGTTCTAGCTAAATTGGTTACCTGAATAAAAGGGACAACTTCTGCTGCGCCACAGGCAACTTTTTTAGCCACTGCGGTTAAACTACCTGATTTATCTTTAGGTACAATAACCGCGTCTACTCCGGCAGCATCAGCGGTGCGTAAACATGCGCCAATATTATGCGGATCGGTCACGCCGTCTAATACCAATAAAAATGCAGGTTTAGTTAACTTTTTCAGTAAAGCGTCTAAGTCGTTTTCGTTTAACGCTGGAGCCGGTTGCACTCTGGCAACTATACCTTGGTGCTGCTCGCCACCGGCTTTATCATCTAATGTTTTACGTTGAGTAAACTGAATAGATATGCCGTTTTGACGCGCTATATTTACAATTTTATTTAGCCTGTCATCGTTACGACCTTTTAAACAAAAAATCTCAATAAAACGATGTGGGGCGTTTTCAATTAATGATTCTGCCGCATGCAAACCAAAAATTAATTCTGACTTACTCAAATTTATCTCCGCTTACTTTTATTTGCTTTAACCGCTGCTTTTTTTCCGGCTTTTGCTTTACGCTTTTTGCTGGATGCTTTTGATTTTTTATTGTTAGCTGACGCGTTTTCTGATTTATCTTGCGCCATTAGCTGTTGGGTTTTACTACCCTTGGCTCTGCTTTTGGTATTTGGTTCTGCTGCCTGAGTTTTTGCTTTGCTTTTGCTGTATTTTTTGGCTGCACCACGGTGAGCTTTATCCGATTTTTGATTGGATTCTGAGTCAGTTAAAATAAAATCAATTTTTTTATCGTCTAAATTAACCGAAATGACTTTAATGTTCACCTCGTCACCCAGTTTATAAACTTTGCGTTTTTGCTCGCCAATTAGCCGATGTTTAATCGGATCATAAATATAAAAGTCACTTTGCAACGAGCTAACGTGCACTAAACCTTCAACAAATAAATCGTTAATTCTGACAAAAAAACCAAAGCTGGTAACAGCTGAGATAACACCGTCAAATTCATCTCCTAACCTGTCTTGCATAAACTCGCATTTTAGCCAGTTGGCCACATCTCGGGTTGCCGTTTCTGCGCGACGCTCGGTCATTGAGGTATGCTCGCCTAACTCGTCCATTTCTTTAGGATCGTAGGTATATTCGCCACTGTTGTTAGCAATTAAGTTTTGCTTTAACAAAATAGCTTTAATCGCACGGTGTAAAATTAAATCAGGATAGCGGCGAATTGGCGAAGTAAAATGCGCATAATTATTAAGTGCCAGTCCAAAATGGCCGACATTGTCTGGTGAATAAGCCGCCTGTTTCATTGAGCGCAACAGCATAGTCTGAATGAGTTCTTGATCCGGTCGGCCTTCTATTTTATCAACCAAATGCTTAAAATCTATCGGTTCTATTTCACCATCTAAGGTAAAAGTAATCCCAAGCTCAGCTAAAAAGCCAATAAATTGGGTTAGCTTTTCGCTATCTGGCGTATCATGTACCCGATAAAGCGCCTGTGCTTTATGTTTACTAATAAATTGTGCCGCCGCAACATTGGCTAAAATCATACATTCTTCAATGATTTTATGCGCGTCGTTACGCTGCACAATTTCAACTGACTCAATTTTACGCTGGGCGTTAAAAATAAACTTGGGTTCGAGTGTATCAAACTCAATTGCACCACGCGCCATTCTGGCTTGCTTTAAGCTCGCATACATATTGTTTAAATTTTCAAGATGCGGAATTAAATGCTGATAACGTTCGCGCAGTTTTTCATCACCTTTTAAAATAGCATGTACTTTGTTATAGGTGAGTCGCGCATGGGAGTTCATCACTGCCTGATAAAACTGATAACCAGATAAACGCCCGTTAGCGCTTACTGTCATTTCGCATACCATACACAAGCGATCAACCTGCGGATTAAGCGAACATAAACCATTGGACAGTTTTTCCGGCAGCATAGGTACAACTTGCTCAGGAAAATAAACCGATGTTCCGCGTAGCTGCGCTTGCTCGTCTAAAGCAGTGCCGGGGCGAACATAATAACTCACATCAGCAATCGCAACCCATAAACGCCAGCCACCAGATTTTTTAGTTTCACAATAAACTGCATCGTCAAAGTCGCGTGCATCTTCACCGTCAATTGTGACTAAAGGTAAATTGCGTAAATCAACCCGATTTAATTTCGCGTTTTCTGGCACTTCATCACTGATCCGGCTTAACTCTTTATCAACTTTATTTGGCCATTGATGCGGAATATCGTAGTTTCTAAGAGCGACTTCAATTTCCATTCCGGGCGCCATATGCTCACCTAAAACCTCAGTAATTTTGGCAGTTGCATTAACTCTTTTACTTGGCCGAGTTAATAGCTGAGCAACCACCATTTGGCCATTGCGAGCACCATTTTTGTGTTCACTCGGAATAATAATTTCTTGTGAAATTCGAGAATCATCTGGCATCACGTATGCAATGCCGTGCTCAATAAAACAGCGGCCAACAAAAGGTTCGGTTCGAGTTTGCAATACTCTGACTAACCGGCATTCTTTACGACCGCGTGAATCAGTGCCGGATTGCTTAACTAAAATTAAGTCACCATGTAATAAGCTATCCATTTGATGCACAGGAATAAATAAATCTTTTGTTCCTTTTGGCAATTGTAAAAAACCATAACCGTCTTTATGTCCGATCACTTTGCCGACATATAACCCCAACATTTCTGGCGTTGCATAATCATTATTTTTGTTGCGAACTACCCGTCCTTCCTGCTCCAGCGCAGTTAAACAAGCTTGTAATTCTTGCTCGGCATCTATTCCGTGAATATTGAGTTTGTCGCATAAAGATAAATAGCTAACCGCTTGCAGTTGAGTTTCGACATAACTCACCAGCTTTTCGGCTAATAAGGGATGAAATTTAAGACTGGTATTATGATTTGTGGATTTCATTAAATGGCTATAGTGACCTTATTTGTTGATACTAATAATTTTTAAACCAAGTATACGCTAATTCGCAAGCTGTGTGCAGAATATGCTCACTGTTTAATAAATATTTTATTTACTTCTGTTTTAGCAAAGAGATTTATGTATTATCAATGCTTTCAGATCAATTTTTCAGAATATATGAGTAGTTTAGTGCTAAAAATAAATGCAGGTACAATTTGGGTATTATTTTGTTTAACCAGTTTAACGTCTTGTGCCAGCACTTCAGAGCTTACCCCATCGAACTATCAGACTCAGTTAACTTATCCCGAACAAACTGATACGCTCTTTTTTGTTGAGCAAACTGATTCAGATAATCCTTTATATGGCACTCGTTTAACTTATCAGAGCACTTTTTATGAGCTGGATATATTTAATGTTTTTATTTATCCGGTGCGCCATTTACAGTGGCAACCAGCCTTACCAGTATTAATGGATGAAGCTCGAATGAACTATCAGGGGTTAGATGAATTTATTCAGCAAAATAACTATAAATCCCGCACGCTTGAAGATATTGACCAGCTTGACTGGCAAATAGCCGGAAAATCGGTACAGGGTTTACGTGGTGTTAGCCGTGTGCATTTACATGATGAGCTATACATGCACAATTATGCTTATTTTTTTATTAAAGAAGATAAAGTGGTAAGAATCACCACCAATATGAAATTTGCAGAGCAGCTACCGCCACCAGATGATTATATTCTAGGTTTATTGGCTCAGCTAACCGTTCCTAAAGAATCCGCTTATATGAGCCAGTTAAGGCAAAGTGTTGAATAACTTTCTTTTATCTCGCTGACTCTGCCAAAATTTGTTTTAATGCTGGCAGCGCAAATTGGCTTAGCTGTGCAAGTTCTGCTTGCTCTGCTAATACATCCTGTAAAATTTGCTCTGTGGTTAACGGGTTAGCTAAAACCACCCGAAATACAGTAATGGTTTGTTCTGGATATAAATTACTGGTTAAACGCGTTCGGCTCACAAACGATTTTCCGGCTTCACGCTGACACTTTTGAATAAAACGGGTTAAATCATCCAGCTTTTCATTAATTCGTTTTTGCTGATTAAGATCTGCTTTAGCTAACAAAGCTTTAACCGATTGCGGTACATAACGATAAGTTAAAATACACAATTCAGGTTTTGATACCAGTTCAAAGTCAGCTTGCTGACTAATTAATCCAGCAAAATATTCAGCCTGTTTAATACTACGGTTAATTAATAGCTCATACCCTTTTCGGCCTAATACTTTTAATGCCGAATAAACCAACATAGCCATGCCCGGCCGTGAGCCTTCTAGCGTATGCGAGCCTAAATCTTTAGAGCCTTTACGCAGCACATATTCAGCATGGTGTTCAATTTCGCTCGCCAGTTTAGGTTGCTTAAATAACACTATGCCAGCGCCCATAGGCACGTACATTTGTTTATGTGCATCAATGGTTACACTGTCGGCTCGCTCAATCCCTTTTAATAACGCTTTATGAGCCTTAGAAAATAACGTTGCACCGCCCCAAGCGGCATCCACATGAAAATGGCAACTTAATTGCTCGGCTAGATCAGCTAAATCATTTAGCGGATCAACATTACCGGTTTCGGTTGTGCCCGCCACACCCACAATTGCCATTACTTTAATGCCCTGCTCTTCAAGCTCAGCGGCTTTAGTACGCATTTCATCAACTAATACTTTATGGGTTGCATCCACTTCAACCGCAATTAAATCATCACGCCCAATGCCTAATACATCAGCTGCTTTACCAAGCGAATAGTGTCCGCGATTTGAAACTAAAATAGCCACACCTTGATAACCATAATGATTAAGCGCTCGGTACATACCTTCGCGGTTAACCCCTTTAAATTGGTTATTGGCTTTTAATAAATTATTACGAGCAACCCACAGTGCAGTGATGTTAGCCAGCGTGCCGCCAGAGCAAAATGCACCTAAAGAATCAGACTCTGAATGCATATAAGTTTGATAAAACTGCTCGTTTTGACCAAACACCAAATTATGCATTATGCCCAAAACCTGACGTTCCAACGGGGTGAATGCTTTGGACGTTTCTATTTTGACTAAATTTTGATTCAGCGCGATCATGATTTTAGACAATGGCAACATAAAATACGGTAATGCCGATGTCATGTGGCCAATAAAACTAGGCGCTGCGGTATGAACAGAATTAGCCACCAGCTTATCGAGTAAAAATTGGGTATGTTCAGATACAAAAGTCGGCTGCTCCGGCATATCGGCACAGCTAAAATCACGCTCTATTTCAGCTAATGATACAGCCCGCGCAACAATATGCTCGTTCAAAAAGCCAGCTAAGTTTTCTGAAATCTCTTTTTCGATTTGCCCTAAAGTAGAATCCGGCGCTTCAGCAACCGTAAAAATACGGTACAAAGATTCCATATCAGCCGTTGCGACTTTGGTAATTGACTTATTCACTCAATAAAATCGTTAATAAAATAAAAATATGATCCCTAAACTTTAAATAAGTTTAGGGCAATTGTCTCCTATTAGACGAGAATATTTATTTATTTGTTTAAAAATAAACCATTTTTTACAATTTAACTCACCTAAACGCTCAGATATTTCTAAACAACTTAGTCATAAACCTTTTAATTTATTTTTTAAATCTAAAAAGCATTCAGTATTCTGGAATAAAAAATCGCCACAAAAACACTGTACAAACAAACAGTTTAATATTAAGCTAATAAAAATACGTTATACCAAATGTACAGTGTTAACTAACAAGGGGAATTAATTATGGCAGTAAGAGCGCTATGGCAATGTGACCGGGACGGAAAAATGTTTACCAGTAAAAAAGACGCAGACGCACATGATCAAATGTTAGAACTGGCAGAAGCAATTGCTAATGCAGTGAATGAAAATGTAGTTGGATTAAATGAAACCCAGTTAGATGATATTGGCCGCTTAATTGCCCGTAACAAAGATTTATTCAGCAAAGCATTTAAAGGTAAACCGAATGAGTTAGAAAAGCTCGATTTTGCCGAAGAAGTAGAAACCAACGAGCTTGAGAATAATACTGAAAAAAAGCAGAAAGATAATATTACTCAGTTAACCAAAACCGCTTAAAAATAGGGTTTATAAATGCAAAATGCTGATGGTTATTTAAACCCATCAGCATTTTAAACTTGCAATAATTCACGTTATTTAAGCGGCAAAGCTAAGGTTAAAAATTAAGCTTAATTAAAAGCCACTTGCCATTTCAGTTGCGGTAAATTCAGGAATGTAAAGAGTCGACATAGCAGCTTGATAAGTATCAAAATAAAAAGTGGGAATAGGTGATAATTTTTTTACTACTTCCTGCACCACACCTTTTACCTGACCCGGTGGAATAACAATTACTCGTTTACATAAATTATTTTGTTTAGCCCAATAATAAAATGGCTCAACCAAATCAAAACATTCTGCGGTTGCCAACTGCCATTTTGAAAAGTCGATAAGCTCAACCCAATCTTGATCACAAATAGATGAAGCTTTTTGCTTTAATTCTTTATAAAGTTGCTGCGCAAGGTCAAAGTCAAACTCGCCCCAGGCTTTCACTTCGATCCGCTGCTGAATCACTTTAATTGTATAACCCGATACCGCTGACATTGTTTACTCCTTTACCAAAAGGTTGGCTTTTTAGTGTAGACCGGAAATTCAATATTATAAAAATCAATTCATAAAATTTGGATTAAATATGTCAGCTTTTTCATCCATACTACTTATTACTATTTGATTTTATTAAAAATACCATTCGTAAGAAACTTGAATAAAGTCTTCATTTTTAAACTGGCTGCTAATATCTTGCGGATCATCACCGTTAAATAACCACATATCTAAAATAAGCTTAGATGATTTACCAACTCGGGTATTAGCTTCAATAAACATGGCTCGGCTGTCAGTAAATTCCAGATCGTGACTTAATCCGATTAGAACCTCAGTCGAGTCAATATCATTTAATGCAATACGCGCCGCAACCGATAAATCATTTTGTGTCGCAACTTGGCTGGCATCTCTTTCATCATAAGCATATTCAACAACCCAACCTAAATCGGTTGATGAATCATTAATCCCAACCATAGTGTATTCAAAGCCGCCCACCAAAGCGTTAAAGTCATCAATTAAGTCACCGGTTCGGTTGATTGCTTCCATTTTCCAAAGCCAAGCTTCGCTCACATATTGCATCACGGCACCAAACTGAGTGATTTGTGGATAAAACGGTACAATCTCACCAGTTGGCACGCCATTAACCAGCTTAGGAATAAAATTAGGCTCTCGAGATGTCCCTTTAAATACATTTAAACTGACATCTAAAAAGTCATAACTGTTACGCCAGTTTGCAGCAAAGTCTATATGCCGCTCTTCTTTATCTGATTCGTAAACCGGGTTATCGGTATCAATTAAAAATGGCCCGCGTAGACGACCTTCCCGACCGGCATAAGTTCGCTCACGAAAATAAGGCAAAATAAATAAATCCAGATAACCCCAGTCTTTATACATAGAAAATTGAACCATTGGCTGACCCAGCTTTTCTTCACCATCAAATGCTTCAATTGCATCGGTTTGATTCACTATATCGACCAGATGCAATGTTTCGGTCACGCCCCAAAACACTTTATTAATACCAACTCTTAATTCCCAGTCATCTTGAACATGCAGCCAAAATAACTCCCGAATATCAAAATGAGTTCTTTCATCATCCGCAGAATCTAAACGAGCAAAGGGTTTAAAAGTAAGTGAGTCGTTGCCATCGTTCCACTGAAAATACACTTCTGGCTCGGCATAAAGTGAAAACTGTTGTTCAGTTTGCTCAGGGTCTTGAGTCTCTTGAGTAAAATACCTAGCTTGAGCACCAATAGAGCCTAGATACTCATATTCAACAGCTTGGCTAATTGGTAAGTAATTCAAACTTGCAAAAGCAAATAAGGTATTGACGATTTTTTTCATAATATCAGTCTGTTTAAAATCTATGTGAAAAGTTGTGTCTTAGTTAACGAGCACGACGTAAGCTATTTTGATTAAAATCTGTATCAGATAAACCAACTTTGAAATTAATTTCTTTAGCTATCATGTCTGTACTTTTACCTGTCTGATGGTTAGTCATTGTCATGGTATGCGCGCGCCAGTATTTATTTAAATACAGCTTATAGTCTGCAAAGGTTAATGTTTTAAGTAAAGCCTGTTTGCGATCATAAAACTCAATTTTTTGAACTCGGTACTCAGATTGATCAATCCAACTGATTTGTTTGCTGTAACCTGAATATTTATCTGTTGGGATTGACTCGATAACCCAACATAATTCTCCATTAACGGTTTCATCTCTTAGGTATTGATAAGTATATTTTTCAACCTCAAATGAAGCTAAATCTTCATACGCAAATTCACTGCCCATAAACGGGCCTGATTTATTGCGTGATGCAATACGCTTAACCCTTTTTAAAGCTGGCAGGTATAACCATTGATCATCCGGCTCATTAATATGTGAAAAGTTTAAAAATGCCGAGCCTTTAACGTCTCTTGGTTCATCAAAAATGGTTAACCCTTTATCGCCATCGCCTTGCACTTCAAGCGCCTGAATCCGCATTTCGCGAATACTTTGATCACCTTGAGCATTACGTAAAATCATTTGCGAAGTGGATTCTGAATCACCCCAACCTTTGTCTCTGGCTTTACGCTCTTTTGCTATTTCTAAGCCTTTATTGGTTGTTTCAGCATTCACTTGCCCGCTTGCTGCACTTAACGCTAACCCTGCGGCCAGTAATAAACTAAGCCAGCTTGTTGGTTTGTACTGTTTCAACATTTTCAATTTTCTCCTTTGAGTAATCTTTTTTATCAAACACCAGTAAAAACGCTGGCAAGAATAAGAAATCAACTAATAATGCAAAAAAGATAATAACTGCGGTTAATAATCCCATATCACCGTTTAATGCAAATGACGACTGTGCTAACACCATAAAACCAGTACATAGCACTAAAGTAGTAATCCAAAGAGCACGGCCAACGCTACTAAAAGCATAACGCACCGCCTGCTCTGCGTTATTGCCTTTTATTCTGGCGCGTCGATATTTACTTAAAAAATGCACAGTATCGTCAACTACAATACCAATACACATACTGGTTACTACTGATAAGGCTAAATTAATATTGCCCGAAAACCATGCCCAAAAACCAAAGCCCATGGCAACTGGCGCAAGGTTTGGCAATAAACTAATCATGCCGTATTTAAATGAGCGTAGTGCAAAAATTAATAATCCGGAGATTAAAATAAGCGCCAGCGTACTACCTAATAACATGCTTTTCATATTACGCTCACCAATATGAGCAAACATTAAAGATGGACTAGCAGCATTAACTTCAACAAAAGGAGCATTTTCAGTAAACCAGTTTTTGGCATCCTGCTCCATTTTAACTAATTCATTAGAACCCAAGTTATCCATATTGACTGTAATTCTAAGAGCTGATTTATCTATATTAATTTGATTATTTAAATCCAGACCGTATGGCAGTGACATTTCATACATTAATAAATATTGAGCAGCCAGATCTTGCTGTTCAGGTAATTTATAATAGCTTGGATCATCCCCATGCATATTTTTATTCAGGCGTTTAAAAGTATCACTTAAGCTTACGACATGATCTATTTGAGGGTTAGCCCTTAACCAGTCTGTAAACTGATTTACAGCTTGTAAAAATTTAGGGTTATTGATCCCACTTGGCTCTCCACTTGATAACTCAAAATCTATCATAGTGACCCCTTGAAGATTTTCATCGACAAAGTCAGATGCTTGGCGAAACTTTAAATCTTTGTCAAAATATTCTGTTGGCACATCATTAATATGGTTTAGGGGGACAATTGCAGCAGATGCTAAAATAATAAACGCTGTGACAGGCAGAAGAAGTTTGTGTTTTTTAATAACCCAATCACCGAACTTGTCCATTCTACCAAATTCACTTTCTGTTTTTTGAGGAATATGAATAGGTAAAATCTTCAACATTGCAGGTAGTAACGTAATGGCTAATATAAAAGCAAGCATGACACCAACTGCAACCAAATTACCTAAATCTCTTAAAGGTGGTACATCAGAAAAATTAAAAGTTAAAAAGCCGATTGCAGTTGTAGCGCTGGTGATAAATACCGGAGAAAAGTTAATTTCTAATGCTTGCTCTATTGCTTGAGTTTTATCCATACCCTGACGTAGGTTATAATTCATAGAAGCAATGATATGAACACAATCAGCAATTGCTAATGTCATCACTATAGTTGGCACATTGATGGTAGCTGTAGACAAATACATATTTAACCAACCAGAAATTCCCATAGTAGCAGCTATCGAAGTAACAATAATGATAAGGGTAGCAATGGTTGAAAATACTGATCTTAATAACAATGCCAACATAATTAGAACTGCTAAAAACATAGCAGGAATTAAAGTCATCATGTCGCCTTTAGACTCTTCAACAAAGCTATTATTCATCATGATAATACCGGACTGATAGAAATTAACATCTGGGTATTGTGTTTCATATTTTGCGACAATTTTTCTAACAAATTCAGCTATTTCAACCACTTCTTGAGTTTGATCTAGCTTATCAGGCAACTGTACCGTTATGTTAATCATAGTGACATGTCCTGAAGGGGATACCATACGATCAACTAATAATGGTTCGGTCAGCGCAACTTGTTTAGTTTTAGCAACCATTTCATCTGTAATGTCAACATCAGAAAATTCTGATACTAAATAATCAACTATCAAATCATCAGCTTCGGCTTCGGTATTTTGATAGTTTGTTAACGAGTCAACCCGTGTAGAATAGGGTGTTTGCCAAGCATCTTCTGTTATCTTAGCTACTAAACCTAAAATCTTAGCGTTAAAAACGTCCCCTGACTTGGGTTCCAAAATGACAGTCACATTATCGTTTTTACTAAAGGTTTTTTGCATTGACTCAAATGCTTGTAACTGCGGATTTTCAGGACTAAAAAAAACTTTGTAATCACCTCTAAAATACAAACTGCCTGCTCCAACAGCCATCAGCACAACCAATAACAGACTCAAAATAATTGTCAGTGTTGGCTTTTCGACTACCTTGTTAAAAAATATAGAGTTTTTCATTTATTGTCCTCAATACTGACATAATTAGAATTCAGCATAACTGTATAATCAGAAAAATACTCAGCTATTCGCAGCCAGCATTGCTGATAATCACATTCACTAGATAAAGGCTGCCACTGCATGCCATCTAGTAATAAATTGAAACTTTCAAGCAAAAAGGTTGGTTGATCTAACCGGATGATTGCTTGAGCCTGCTCATTTTGACGAGATAAAATGATTGAGCCAAATGACAAAGACCAACTAGAAAAAGAGTATAATGCAGCTAACTCTTCTGTATTATCGGTAACAGGTAAACTCCCATCTCTAAAACCTTGTTTAAAAACCTGATCAATTAAAGCTAATACTTGTTGTTCTTTTTGCTGTAATTTTTGCAAATGTTTATCTGAAGCTTTTTCGACTACGCTAGTGGTTTTACAAGATAAAACACACATGCTCAGCGCTGGCTCAAGTTGAACATAAAGCTGGTAAGCAAAATTAAGCGCTATTGCTTTTTCTCGAGTTTTGCCAGGAAACTGCAAACCTTTATTCATTAATTCCAGAACAAAATCAATTGAATAACATCCCAGCACACACAATAAATCTTCTTTACTGGCAAAGTGATTATAAATAGTGCCTTTAGAATAAGCTGAAGCCGCAACCAACTTATCCATAGTTAAATTAGAAAACCCAATTTGGTCCACTAATTGGTGGGCAAGTTGAATAAGTTCCTTTTCTCGCTCTGCTATTTTTTGCTGTTTATTAGTTTCAATATGACTTGAAAACTTAAATTCAGACTGTTGCTGCTTTTGTTTTAGATGATTCAGCCAAGAGCCCATTTTGACATTCCGTCACTTTTTGACTTTTCGTCATTTTAGTTCAAAAAAAGTACAAGGCAAGTTTTTTAAGTGAACCTTTGATGAAACATAATGATTAAAAGAATATAACGAGTTTAATTTTGAAACACTAAACAAGTAGTGTTTCAAAACTGGGGGTATCTATTTGATGATCTATCACAATTTCAAGTTTAGCCTGACCATTTAACTTACATGGTTCAAACCTAACATCGTCACCAACCGCATTAATTTTTAAAATGCCTTTATTGGTTTTCACTATCGCTTTAACTCGATTCGCATGCGTTGCAGTAATCCAGTCTAATAAATCGGTTAATTCAAACTCAATATGCGAGGCAATTAACCAGCCATAACTCCAGTAACCATCCGAAAAATGAGAACGCATTACCCAGTTTTCTCCGGCAGGTAGTTCCAATGCTTCAATCACGCTGGATTCATCTTGGTTTTGATGCTGTTTAGATTGTGTAATAGAGCTTGTACTCACTTTTGCAGGCTGATCTAACCATTCAAGCGACAACTGACCATAGCTAATTTGCCCTAATTCTCTGGCGTTTGGATATTGAGCACTCCAGTTAGTAAAGTTTTCTAGCTGTTTATTAGTAGCCTGCTCAACTTTATTGGCAACAATAATGTCGGCGATTTGAGCCTGGGCAATAAAGTTTTCGTTTTCTAAATATTTAGGATCATCCAGCGTTGCCGGATCTATCATAGTAATTGTCGCACGCACATCTAAATATTTAGTGAATATTTCATCCTGCAAAGTTTGCATGATTTTTTTAGGATGCCCCAAACCCGTTGGCTCAATTAAAATGCGATCCGGATTTTGTTTAATCAATTCATTTAAACCAACCCGCATGCCAACCCCTTGCACACAGCACATACAGCCACCCGGCACTTGTTTAATGCTCGCGCCGCTTTCCTGTAATAAAGCACCATCGACACCAATTTCACCAAATTCATTCACTAATACAGCCCAAGTTTCATTGGCTGGCTTATGTTTTAATAAATGAGAGATCGCCGTTGTTTTACCAACGCCTAAAAAACCGGTAATTAAATTTGTCGGTATTCGTTTTGTAATTTTCACTGTATTTATTCCCTTTAAAAGCTTTGACCTTTGCATATTATACCCGTGCTACCTCAAGATGCATGTTTCAGAGCTATCACAGCGCTTTCAATACAAAACAGATTGGTGAAGGAATGTAGGCACCTTTCAAAC
>NZ_JAOPFU010000109.1 GCF_025515275.1 Catenovulum sp. 2E275 | reverse complement strand
ACTGTAATACGATGGCTAACTATATTTCTCAAACAGTTAAGCACGGAAAAGTTCAATTTGATGACATGCTAGATTTAACTGGTGAACATAATGAAAAAAACATTCTAGAGTATTTAAAGGGGTTTAATATAAAATACATTGGTACTGGACGTTATGAATTTAGCCAAACCACACCAGAATTTTGATATTTCCAGCCTATAAATCGTCAATATCACAAATAGGTTTGCAGATTTGTGTCAGGCTATGGCTGATATAATTTAAGGGGTTGGTAATTTCATTTACTGCAAATGCCTGATACTTCTAGGGATGATTAACGAAAACGTAGGACCTTTTCCTAGCTCACTGGAAACTTTTAATAGCCCACACATATTCATGGCCAGTTTGTAAGATATATTTAACCCAAGCCTCGAATCTTGCTTGTCTGACCCTTTGGGGTTTGTCTGGTAAAAATCAAATCGGTGAACAGGTTTTTGACTTCTTCAGGTGTTACCCTCGGCCGTTGTAGATTATCCAAATTTTCAAAAGCAATTAAAGAAAAGCTTACGACCACGTTATAAAAAATGCTGATAATCTAGGGTTAAGTGAAGAACAAGTTGAGCAAGAAAAAGCTAACAGGAGCGCTTATGAAGATTGATAACAATATAATTTTTGAACTCAAAGGTTATAGCAAATTTTGTTTAAGGTATTTAATTAAATTAATACTCTTAGCTTTCATTTGCCTGTATGTGAACATTGCATCAGCCAATATGCTGATAGTTGCTCCTCTGAAAGTAAAAGTCACAGAAGACATATATTTGGAGATACCAACACCTATAGAAAGTTTGACTTTTTTATCTCAGAAATTTATGGAAAGAGAACTCGATTTTAATTACAGGTTATATACCGTGAGTGATAGATTTTCTTTTGGATTCGATAATGTAAATAAAACGGATGTTGATTGTATAAGAAGTAAATCTTGTTTTCAGTATAAGTTATCAAGTAGCGTATCAGATGTTATAGTTGATGAAAAAAAGTATACTGATAAGTCAGAATCAGTAAAGTGTAGGCATACACTTCCAGACATTATAAAAGGGAATAGGTATATTTGTTACGAATCTTATGCTTATACCGACGATAAAATTTCTTATATTATAGAGTCTCAGTACCACTGT
>NZ_JAOPFU010000108.1 GCF_025515275.1 Catenovulum sp. 2E275 | reverse complement strand
ATTATGCAAAGATTTTAGCAACAACGCCAGCACCTACTGTACGGCCACCTTCGCGGATTGCGAAACGTAAACCTTCGTCCATCGCGATTGGTGAGATTAACTCTACTACCATCTTGATGTTGTCGCCTGGCATTACCATCTCTACACCTTCCGGTAATTCAACTGCACCTGTTACGTCAGTTGTACGGAAGTAGAATTGTGGACGGTAACCTTTGAAGAATGGAGTATGACGGCCACCTTCATCTTTTGATAATACGTATACTTCTGATTCAAACTTCGTATGCGGTGTGATTGAACCAGGCTTACATAATACTTGACCACGCTCTACGTCATCACGTTTTGTACCACGTAATAAGGCACCAATGTTCTCACCTGCACGACCTTCGTCAAGCAATTTACGGAACATTTCTACACCTGTACAAGTCGTTTTTTGTGTATCACGGATACCTACGATTTCAATTTCGTCACCTACGTTGATGATACCGCGCTCTACACGACCTGTTACTACTGTACCACGACCAGAGATTGAGAATACGTCTTCTACTGGCATTAAGAATGGCTTATCAATGTCACGCTCTGGCTCTGGAATGTATGAGTCTAACGCTTCACCTAATTCGATGATTTTCGCTTCCCATTCTGCATCGCCTTGTAACGCTTTTAATGCTGAACCGTGGATTAGTGGTAAGTCATCACCTGGGAAGTCGTATTCTGAAAGTAATTCACGTACTTCCATTTCTACTAATTCTAATAACTCTTCGTCATCTACCATGTCGCATTTGTTTAAGAATACGATGATATAAGGTACACCTACCTGACGTGATAATAAGATGTGCTCACGTGTTTGTGGCATTGGACCATCTGCTGCACTTACTACTAAGATTGCACCGTCCATCTGCGCCGCACCTGTAATCATGTTTTTAACATAATCCGCGTGTCCCGGGCAGTCTACGTGCGCGTAGTGACGTGTTGGGGTGTCATATTCTACGTGTGAAGTATTAATTGTAATACCACGTTCTCTTTCTTCTGGCGCATTATCGATTGAAGAGAAGTCTTTTGCTTCACCACCGTAAGTTTTTGCCAATACTGTAGAGATTGCTGCTGTTAAAGTTGTTTTACCGTGGTCAACGTGTCCAATTGTACCAACGTTAACGTGCGGTTT
>NZ_JAOPFU010000107.1 GCF_025515275.1 Catenovulum sp. 2E275 | reverse complement strand
ACCAAACAATATAACTGCCATTGGCTATTTACTTTATTTTTGCCACGTAAGCTAAATTTATGGAGCCGTTTTTGAGTGCCTATATTGGCAAACACGGGTTCAACCGTCGACATTCTGTGACTATAAATATGTTTGCCTTTTTCACTATCGACTCTGTGTTTCATCCAGTCGGTATAATTTGGCTTTTTGTTGTTTTTAAAGCTGAATGAAACTTGTCTGCCATTGCCTTTTCTGTGGTCTGCTGAGGCTGAGTTGTGCATGCATTTTGTTTTGAGTGGGCAGTTTCTACATTGCAGTAGCCGTCCTTCAAAGTACGCTGTAGTAACACCGGTTTCTCGCGCTACTATTTTTCTAAAACTTAATGTTTCTCCTGCTGGGCAAACACAGCTTAATGTCGTTGGGTCAAAGTCAAATTCGCTGGCGGGTATGGTCTGTTTGCGTTTGTTGGTTTTGTTTTCTTGATGGCGTTTACCATAATTTTATTTTTTGTTCGCTGAACTTGGGGTCTCTACTTCTAAATTGATTGTCCGGAATGTAACCATTGATTTGGTGTTCGTGCAGATACTTCATGTTCCTTTCGTTGGCAAAGCCGGTATCTGCTGTGACAATGGTGCCTGTTTGATAGATATTTTCGCTGATATTGAGTCGGTTAAACCTTGAATCGTGCCTTTGCTTGTGGTCATGAGCGCCATGGATGGCGTAAATGTCAATTTTGCAGGAGCAATAAATTGACCTTGGCTGATTGGTTGTCTGTGATATTGCTTTTTACTTCTTTATTTCTGCGACCTTGTCTTGGTTCGTTTGTTTTTAAAAACTTATCTATTTTATCGTGTGCTTTATTGAGTGTGGCTATCATCTGCTCATGGCGTTTTTGCTGAGCATCTTCTGTTGTTTGCGCTTCCTTATCCTCTGTTTGATGTTTGTTTAAATAGTGGCGGATTTGGCGTTTTATTTTGTCGCGTTTCTGCTCAAGTTCTTTGAATGTGCCTGACCATTCTTTGGCCGCATTCGACGACATTTTACAACCGTCAATTGCAAACAGTTCATTGCCTAATAAGCCTTGCTGATGGCAAACCAGTAGCACTTGTTCAAACAGGTGTTCTATTTCAATCTGGCGCCCGGATACAAACGCCGCTATCGTTGTAAAGTGTGGCACGCTGTCACA
>NZ_JAOPFU010000106.1 GCF_025515275.1 Catenovulum sp. 2E275 | reverse complement strand
GATGATAGTGATCTTAAATTCAATGCTTCGGGACGGCGTTTTATGGGAAGCGCCGAAAACTTAAAATTAGTTATTGACACCATAGTCTCTTGTTAGGCTGATTTTCACTACATTTTGTCTATATTATTTTTTAAGGCTCTCAATAACCCATCCTCAATTGCATCTGTTCGTTTTGAGTACTTAGAGATTGAACTATAAAGCCACACCATACTTAAAACCACGCCCGAGAAGAATAAAAGAATTAAAGGAGTTATGTACTCCTTAAAAAATCCGGACAGTTCGAAATAACCCCGAAAATCCATTTTTACTACGAGAAATGTTCCGGCCGATAATAAAAGAGAAAATTGTGCAACTCCAAAAACCACATGTATTCTATAGCTTGCTTCGAAATGCCGATTACGATTGATGATTGAATTTATAAATGTATACACTTCGTGTTTTCTTTGTGCTGTTGTACCTTTTTGGGCCAATTCACTTATTTCATCTCGAAGCGAATCTGCAAGCTTACCTTGTTCATCCGCTTTTATTTTTAATTGTTTGTTAACCTTTCTAAGAAATTGAATAGCTAAAACTACTAACGCAATAAGTGAAGCTATTCCTCCCCAAAAACTTACAAACTCAATAATATTAGTTGATGGCAAAATATCTCCTTTCGGGCTAACGCCGCAATATGGGGCGCATAAAAGCTTGGCTAAAATTAGGAACGAAGTGACGCGAGCCAAGCTTTTTGCGTCCCCTCATAATTGCATTGTTATAAGCTACCAAGCAAATACCCAAACACGAAAATACCAGCGGCGACCAATAAGTAAATTGAAATTTTAGATATGGCTATGTTTTTAGAATACTCTTTAATCATTAGTTCAGGTGAGCCGTTATGTTCACTAAAAGAATTAATTGTGTATTTGGATTCATTTCCGATTTTACAAAAAAAATCATTGTGTGAATTAAGGAATTCTCGCAATTCTTGCTGGCTTATATTTGTTTGATTTGAAAGAGAAATAATCCCACAACCAGACTTTCCATGTTCGGCTAAAGTGTTTATAACTAATTTTGCTTTATTAAATTCCACTTATTACTCCATGTTTAAAGTAGCTTATAACAGCTTAATCATCAGAAGTGTGTATAGAACTTTTCAATATTGAGTCTAACAACATCATTCCAATAAGCTTTAAATTAATCATTTCATGAA
>NZ_JAOPFU010000105.1 GCF_025515275.1 Catenovulum sp. 2E275 | reverse complement strand
CTCAGTGCTCAGTGCTCAGTGCTCAGTGCTCAGTGCTCAGTGCTCAGTGCTCAGTGCTCAGTGCTCAGTGCTCAGTGCTCAGTGCTCAGTGCTCATCATGATAAATTTTAGTCAAAGAATAAAGCCACTAATAATTTATATTAAGTGGCTTTAAATCATTAACCTATTTAAATATCAAGCTTACTAGTATCCTGTATCTGCTTCATAATTTCATTTTCTAAAGATAAAGAAGATATAGGATCTTGAGACGGTTGCGTACTTTGGGCGAATGTACTTGATTCGGTACCCAAACTTTCGGGTAATTCTGTTGAAGGTTCGGATAACAAATCTGCAATTGATAATGTTTCAGCAAGCAACTCTGTGCTTTCTAACCCTTCACTATCATTTAAGTTTATTTCAATTCCGCCATCATCAGATAATAATTCATCGCTGACAAAACCTCGGGCTGCAACTGCAGGACGAGCAGCGATTTCATTACCTTCACTATCAACAGTTAAAGTTACTAAGTTACCATCGCCGTCTTCCATAGATATAGTAACATTTGCTAAATTAAGAACGCTTAATTCGGTTATTGTCCATGTGCCATCGGCTTGAACTAAAGCAGTCCCTAAATCTAATGTGGGTGCATCCAGTAATTCAACTGAGACATTAAGCTCTGTTCCAGCTTCTGCATCTGTTGTACCTGATATGGTGGTTGATTTCACTACCACTAAATCAATAATCTCAATTGATGTAACTTCCAAAGTTGGTGGAATAATATTTAAACTGACACCAATGTCTTGTGTTGCCTGATTTTCTGCATCGTCTTCAACCACTAACTGCAGACTAATATCACCATCATCTAAACCTACAATATTTTCAAATAATGCAGCAGTTAAGTTAATAGAAAAATTTCCAGAAGAGTCTGCCTGAAAAGTAGTGACCTCTGTCAATGTACCTAGGACATCGACATTAAGTGTAATACTTGCATTGTTCTGATCTGTTGAACCTGAAAGTATTGGTGATAATGTTGTACTAATAACACCACTTAAAGCCCCGTCCACCAAATTATTAACAGTTAACGTAGGAGCGGTAATATCGAGTACGGCGTTAATATCAACCAAGCGGGTATTGCCGTTTGCATCCGAGACACTGGCTTGAATAACCAAGCTGCCTTCATCAATCGCTTCGCCTGTCAGTAAATCCGCATCAATGGCTAA
>NZ_JAOPFU010000104.1 GCF_025515275.1 Catenovulum sp. 2E275 | reverse complement strand
ACCAAACAATATAACTGCCATTGGCTATTTACTTTATTTTTGCCACGTAAGCTAAATTTATGGAGCCGTTTTTGAGTGCCTATATTGGCAAACACAGGTTCAACCGTCGACATTCTGTGGCTATAAATATGTTTGCCTTTTTCACTGTCAACTCTGTATTTCATCCAGTCGGTATAATTTGGCTTTTTGTTGTTTTTAAAGCTAAATGAAACTTGTCTGCCATTGCCTTTTCTGTGGTCTGCTGAGGCTGGGTTGTGCATGCATTTTTTTTGAGTGGGCAGTTTCTACATTGCAGTAGCCGCCCTTCAAAGTACGCTGTGGTAACACCGGTTTCCCGCTCTAGTATTTTTCTAAAACTTAAGTTTTCACCCGCAGGGCAAACACAGGTCAACTCGATAGGGTCAAAGTCAAATTCGCTGGCGGGTATGGTCTGTTTGCGTTTGTTGGTTTTGTTTTCTTGATGGCGTTTACCGTATTTTGTTTTTTGTTCACTAAACTTTGGGTCTCGGCTTCTAAACTGATTGTCTGGGATGTAGCCATTGATTTGGTTTTCGTGCAGATACTTGATATTCATTTCGTTGGCAAAGCCGGTATCTGCTGTGACAATGGTGCCTGTTTGATAGATATTTTCGCTGATATTGAGTCGGTTAAACCTTGACTGAATGCTGGTTAAAATAGGTTGTAAACTGTGATGCTCTTGGCCTTCGCCAAACGCTTGCGCATCTATGATGATTTGATGTTTTTTATCGACTGTCGCAAGTCCGTTATAACCTTGAATCGTGCCTTTGCTTGTGGTCATGAGCGCCATGGATGGCGTAAATGTCAATTTTGCAGGAGCAATAAATTGACCTTGGCTGATTCATTGTCTGTAATATTGCTTTTTACTTCTTTATTTCTGCGGCCTTGTCTTGGTTCGTTTGTTTTTAAAAACTTATCTATTTTATCGTGTGCTTTATTGAGTGTAGCTATCATTTTCTCATGACGTTTTTGCTGAGCATCTTCTGTTGTTTGCGCTTCCTTATCCTCTGTTTGATGTTTGTTTAAATAGTGGCGGATTTGGCGCTTTATTTTGTCGCGTTTCTGCTCAAGTTCTTTGAAGGTGCCTGACCATTCTTTGGCCGCATTTGACGACATTTTACAACCGTCAATTGCAAACAGTTCATTGCCTAATAAGCCTTGCTGATGACAAACCAGTAGCACTTGTTCAAACAGGTGTTCTATTTCAATCTGGCGCCCGGATACAAACGCCGCTATCGTTGTAAAGTGTGGCACGCTGTCACA
>NZ_JAOPFU010000103.1 GCF_025515275.1 Catenovulum sp. 2E275 | reverse complement strand
CAATTTAACGGTTAGCGCAACGCAAACCGACACAGCGGGTAACACCTCAACAGCGGCCAATACCACAGTGCGCTTAGATAATGTAGCCCCATCAGCGCTAAGCATCACCACCCCAATAGAAATAGATGACATTATAAATGGTGCAGAAGATGCAGATGTACTGATAACGGGGGCAGGCGCAGAAGCGAATGCCCAAATCAATATCAGCATAACGGATTCTGCTAATAATGCGCCGGTCACAGCCCAAGTGACAGCCGATGGCTCAGGTAACTGGACATTAGCAGGCAATGAAGTGGATGTATCGGCACTGGCTAATGGCACATTAACAATCAGTGCCACCCAAACCGATGAAGCTGGCAACCAATCTAATGCAGAAACAGCAACAGTCAGCTTAGATAACACTATTGCATCGCCGAGTATCTCAACGCCAATTAGCACAGACGGAATCATAAACGCCGCAGAAGATAGCAGCGTATTAATTACCGGTAGCGGCGCAGAGCCGGGCGCATTATTAACGGTCAATATAGGCGGTGTTCAAGTACAAGTGACCGCAGATAGCAGCGGCAACTGGACAATCCAAAGTAATGAACTGGATATCAGCAGCTTAAACAATGGCGCACTCACAGTGACAGTCACCCAAACTGACAGTGCAGGCAATACCTCAAGCGGGGCAACGCAAACCATCACGCTGGATAACAGGGCACCGGTAGCACCGGTGATAACCACCCCAATTGCGACTGATAACGTGATTAACGCAGCAGAAGATAATAGCTTATCGTTAAGTGGTACAGCCGAAGCGGATGCGACCATTGATGTTAGCATTATCGATAGTGCTAATAATGCGCCAGTCACAGCCCAAGTAACAGCCGATGGCTCAGGTAACTGGACATTAACAGGCAGTGAAATAGATGTATCAAGCTTAACTAACGGCAGCTTAACCATCAACGTTACTCAAACCGATGTTGCAGGTAACCGCTCAAATGCTGCGACAGCGACAGTGAATTTAGACAACACCATTGTTGCGCCAAGCATTACGACCCCAATAGAAAGCGATGATATTATCAACGCCGCAGAAGATAATGACGTATTGATTACGGGTACAGGGGCAGAAGCCAACGCTACTGTCGATATTGCCATCACAGACGGCAGCTATACAGATACAGCCCAAGTGACAGCCGATGGCTCAGGCAACTGGAGCATTGCAGGCAGTGAGTTAGATGTTAGCAGCTTTAATAACGGCAATTTAACGGTTAGCGCAACGCAAACCGACACAGCGGGTAACACCT
>NZ_JAOPFU010000102.1 GCF_025515275.1 Catenovulum sp. 2E275 | reverse complement strand
GGTGTCGCACAAAATTTAACAGCTTTAGTTACAGGAGACGGTAGCTGGTCAGTTCAAATTCCTGATGCTCTCCCAGAAGGAGAGGCCGATATCTCAGTGAGTATAACGGATGCAGCAGGTAATACAGTTAGCCAAAACCAAACCGTCAATATAGATACGCAAGCCCCCAGCTTGAGTATCAATGCGCAAGTCAATAGCAATGACAATACCCCACTGATTAGTGGCTTATCAGAAGAATCGGAAGGTAGTACAGTTGTCATTACCGTTACAGATGCAAATGGTACGAGCCAAACTATAACCACCCAAGTACAAGCAGATAGCAGTTGGTCAGCTCAGGTAGAAGAAGCTTTAGTAGATGGTCCGTATAATATAACAGCGAGCATGACAGATACAGCGGGTAATGAAAATACAGTAACAGCCAACGGAACGATAGATACAATAGCCCCAGAAATAGACATAGACTCAATTGGACAAATTATTCAAAATCAGCCTACTTTCACAGGGAGTACAACAGCAGTAGCGGGTAGTATAATCACGATAGTCATCACGGATGCGGCGGGAGCAGAGCAAAGTTTAACAACAACAGCGACTGCCGATGGTAGCTGGTCAGTGACAACTCAAACCCCATTAGCAGAAGGTGGCTTGACAGTGACAGCCAGTGTAACTGATGCAGCAGGCAATACAGGTACAGCAAATGCGGCGGGAACATTAAATTCAAACGGAGTAGCGTTAAATATTGATGAGTTAGCACCGACAAATGACACAACGCCAAATATAAGTGGGCATACAAGTGCAGCGCAGGAAAGTGATGTAATAATCGTTGTAATTGATAGTGGCAACAATAGCCAGACCATAACAACCCAAGTGAATGCAGATGGAAGTTGGACGGTAGAAGTTCCGGATGAGCTAACCGAAGGTGAGTACAGTGTTACAGCCAGAATAGAAAGTAATGGTGTTATCAGTGAGGCGAACCAGACAGGGGAAATAGACACGACAGCACCTCAATTAACAATAGATGAATTACTTCCAAGTAATGATGCTACTCCAAGCTTTAGTGGGAATAGTGATTTAAACAAAGGTAGTCAAGTAGTCGTTACGATAATAGATAGTGAAGGGAGTAGCCAGAGTTTAACGGCGATAGTGGGAGAGAATGGAAATTGGCAAATAACAGTGCCAGAGGCGCTGGCAGAAGGAGAGTTTAGTCTTAGTGTAAGTGCAACGGATAAGGCGGGCAACGTTGCGCAAGTGAATGAAACGGGCGAAATAGATTTAACAGCGCCAGTGTTAACGATTAATCCTATTGGTGCAACCAATGATGAAACACCTGTTATT
>NZ_JAOPFU010000101.1 GCF_025515275.1 Catenovulum sp. 2E275 | reverse complement strand
CAGATTAGCTCTGTCGGTGGACAGTTGTTTTGCGGCCGAACTCCAGTTCATATTATGCTCAATTAAGGTTTGTTTAATTAAGTTAACCTGAAAATCTTCGGTTGCTTGGCGTAAACTTAATTCAGGTAAATTAACTGACGGTTGAACTGGCAAAGCGAATAAAAAAACTATCAAATTTTAGTTAAAGGGTAAATGAAGCCAATATTCATTACTAAGTATTTGGTCCACATGCTGAGCTTTAAGAGCTGATGGTTAGTCGTGAAAACAAAAAAGCAATCAGCTAACTGATTGCTTTTTATGGATTAACGTTTTTACTAAACATAGCCAAAATATAGCTAAGATGCCATTAGCAAAGCGGTTAAAATTTAAATTCAAAACCTAAGTTTAGGCCTTTATCTAAAGTAAAGTTAGGGCCAGCGTCGGCATTCGCTTTTAAGTAACGATACCCAACATATACGCTACCGTTTTGAATTAACTGATAATTAGCGCGTAATGATAAATCGGTTTGATAGTCAAAATCGTCGCTCATTAAAATGCCCGGAGCGTAGAAAAATTGCCCTTGAAAAGAGATAGCCGGATTTCTTGGTAAAGTGTATTTAGCAGAACCACCAAGCGCTAAAGCTTGAACTGATTCATCAGCAGCGCCATTATCTATATCAATAAAATAAGCTTTACTGCCTAAACCAGCAACTAAGTTTGGTTGACCTTGAATTGGGCCAGCCATCATGCCGGTGAAAGAAAAAATGCTAATATCGTTATCTGTTGCGATTGCTGCTGCTGATAGCTGTACGTCCTGCACTAATCTATCTGAACCAATTTCAATTTTGAAAGCGTCGTTGCTTAAATCTGTGGTTAAAAAATTAGCTGAAGCCGGTAAAGCAGCAGCGGTTAATAATGCAGCAAGTGATTTTTTTAAATGTTTCATAAACTATCCTTACAAGATAAATGACGTATTAAATTAAGTGAAAATACGTTAAAAACGAGCTAAATGTTAACGGCAAAAAAAATGAAGTAAAGCCCTGCTGATTAATATTGTTGGAGCTTGTGAACAATTCAGCAAAATTTTAATATGTTTAAAAAGAGTTAGTTAGAGCCTGTTTATCTTTGTATTATTTTTGAGCAATAGACTATTTTAATCATTAACAAAGCAGAATGAGTGCGGTTTAGTTGTTCTAAATAAACTAATTCTAATGAAGTTAAGGGTTAAAATAGTCATTGCCCTTCGGGCTGAGGCCAAAATTGTCTTATACAGCGTTAAAAATAATTCTTTTAGACGACTAAATTTCGTTATTTTTGCCTTGTCTAAGACAATTTTTTCTCTCAGCTCAAATTATAAACAAAGATAA
>NZ_JAOPFU010000100.1 GCF_025515275.1 Catenovulum sp. 2E275 | reverse complement strand
TCTTGGTCGAAAGATCTGATCACCACAAGGGCATTTAGTTCATTTTCTTATGCGCAGCTCAGGTTTATTAATCATAATGTAGTGCTGTAAAAGTTGTTGAAATTATCCAAAAACAATCCAATTTAGGCTATTTTAAAAGATCACTAGGAAACACCGGTAGACCACACCATTCAGCAATTTTGTTGTATTTCCTAGCTAAATCCCTGGCGTATTCAATCCCTTTATTTATATTTTCGATTGAATTTTTTACGTCACTACTTTTATCAAAAATATTTTCAAGAACCTTTCGAAATTTACTCATCGCTGGAGATCTTCTAACTTCTTCGGGTGTGTTGTTGTGCTCAATAGCATCTAATGAACTTTCAACGTCACGTAATAGCCTTGAAGCCACGCTAGAATTTGGTAATAGTTTTAGCAAATCCTCAATAGTTTCAATGGCAGAATAAACATGTTGATTTACCTGAAGTGTGGTGTGGTTTGACAAAACTGGCCGAAAATCGATACTGATTGACTGACTCTTTTCGAAAAAACCACCGACCATATCAAGCAACTTATCTATTCTTTTATCTTGAACATTTATTATGTCTTTTTGCGATTCTACTCTTAGCTCAGCAATTCGAAGCTCATTTCTCTGCTCTAAAAATAATTTCTCGTTTTCTTTAATGGTATCTGGGTACTTAGAATCTTTAACAACTAACTCATATTCATGAAGTGCTTTCTCCACTACATCTGACTTTCCGCTTTTAGTTTGGATTATTAATCGAACCATTAGCCCATCTTGTTCAATCCTAACTTTAGCCTCCTCATCTGGATATTGCTCTCTCAAATAAGTGCCAAAATAGTTCAAGATACCCAAACCTGCGGAATGGTACTCTGGAGGAAACTCTATACATCCGGAGTATACATCTCTCCATGCATCAAATGGTTCTAAATTGAACTCTTTAACAAATTCTGAATCATTTTTTAGATCAACGCCAATAAGTATGAATGGTACATTTACCTCAAAAGGAGAAAGTTGCACTAGCTGACCATAAAAGTTTTCAAAACTTTCTTTCTTAAACCAATTTAGAATAGGCGCACTTTTTAGTCTTCTTGTGGGTAATATCAAAATAGACAAGTCGATAAGTTCATTTGAGAAAGCTAACGCACTATCTTTAAATAGCCATTGCAATAATTCTGATTTCCCGTTGTGATTTAAACTAACGCAAATTCCATTTTTTATGGGCCCTAAAAGTGATAGCTTTAATGCCCTTCCGTCCGAAGAATAGGTTTGCTTTGCTATAGAATTCCAGCCATGTTCAATTAAAATATTACGCCAAGTGTGCTTCTTGTTTTCAATTTTACTAGGTAAAACAATTTGATCTAAAGTTGACATCATTTCATTGATTAGAAATGAGTGTTCTATTTGAATTTGGTCCCAACTACATTTAAAACAGGCAACTTTTGTAACTTTCATCGTCACTCACCGTTTTCAAGCCTAGGCTTAATGACTCCCCACGAGGTGCTAGCCTTCAAATTCGTGGGTTAGCAAAGCCAGAGCCATAATTAGTTTGTTCACAACTAAAAATTGGAGGCTAGCATGAACAAACATAGCATACCTTTCATAGGTTTAGATACTCATAAAGCATTTATTGAAATCGCATATATTGAAG